>NZ_KE387263.1:0-176996 GCF_000430825.1 Chryseobacterium daeguense DSM 19388
CTCTTGGAGAAGATGCCTACCGCCTTTTTTAAGATATCACGTTCAAGCTTTGTTTCTTCCAGTTCTTTGCGAAGTCTCAATAACTCTTCCCTTATTGGATCAGAGGATATTTGTTTTTCCTTGCTAAGTTTACCTTCTTTGTGAAGTTTTCGCCAATTAACGAGACTTTCTTTACAGATCCCAAATTCTTCAGCTACCGAGGATACATTGCCTCGCTGCTCACTTAAAGATACTGCTTGGATCTTAAACTCTAGACTGTAATTTTTTCTGATCTTTTTCATACTCTTAAAGATAAAGAGTATAAGAATTGTGTCCTAACAAAGTTAGCAACTCCAATCATGACTTCTTATATTTATAGTACAAATACAAGAAGTTAATTACAATACAAATTTATTAAGTGTAAATTTATATATAGTTGCCTTTCATAATAGTTTATAATTTGATGACAAATATAACTAAGACTAAACGGAAATAAAAGAAAAATAGTACGGCACTATTACTTCATTGCTTGTGTTAACGCGAAATTTTAGAAAAAAATTACTGCAATTATAATCAGCCAATCTTATTAAGGTTTTTTTCAAACGTATTGATATTTCTGCTTGTAAACTGGTCTTTAAGGTTTTTTCTTCCCAAAATCTTACCGAATGTAGAATCTAAAGTATTCCCTTTCGGAACCTGCCAGTAAAAAATATTGTCTACAATTTTTGCTTCTTAATGTTCAGTTTTGGAAGCTTTTTCAAATTCCTGCATCAAAGTTTTCTCCACTCCGTCATTGCCGACAAAAGCATAAGAATGCAGGTTTTCGTTTTTTTCAAAAGGATTATTCTTCCAGATATTTTCCGTTTCTTCCTGAGATTTTATAAATAGAAATGCTTCATAAGAAAAGTGCTCAGACATAGCTTTCTCAAGGATTTTCTTTAAATCCTGTGGCTTTTTATCAGACGAAAAAACAATATTTCCCGACGCCAGAACCGACACCACATCTTCCATCCCCGCATCTTTAAAAACCTGACAGACTTCTGCCATTTTCATATTGGTTCCTTTTACATTGACACCGCGAAGAAATGCACAGTATTTCATTTTTTAGGGTTTAGGGTTTAGGGTTTAGGGTTTAGGCAAAGTTATTTCTAATTTAAAATATATGCAATTATAAATTAAAACAAGAAACTAAAAACCAGAAACCAGAAACTAGAAACATTAAACTTTAAATCAATCAATCCTTTCGTACAAATTATAATCTGTTCCGGATGGCTTCAGAATATAGATTTTCTCCAGGATTTTGTTGTCACTTTTCAGGTGATCTTTCACACGGAATTCTTTGATCAGTTTATAATGAAGCTTAAAATATTCTGCATCTTTTCTTTGATATAAATCGTCGTAAGAAAGAAGATATTTCGGTTTTCTTTTTTTGACGGTATTGATCCAGAAATTGGGTTTATCTTTTTTAATTTCTTCCTGAACTTTTTTATCTACCAATCCTACTTCATCAATTGTTTTTAATCCCGAAAAATAAGGAACATAGCCGGCAGGCTCCAGTAAAATCCATTGTTTTTTATCTTTTTCATATTGATTTAAAAATAAACCGATGGTTCTTCTGTAATTCCATTCCCCGTTTCCTGTTGCGATGGCATGAACGGTTTGGAAAGCCAGCATTGGTAAGATATACACAATGATTAATAATGACAGCCAAAGGTTTCTTTTCACTTTTTGCTCCAGAACAAAAATCAGTACCGGAACAAATAATAAAATCTGCGGAACCCAGTAATACCAGTCGAAAAGACTTTTTTGTGACAGGAAAATAACCTGCTTTACCCATCCGAAAATAAAAATCATCCAAAGAAAATAATTCCTTCTTTCTCTTTGCCTGATTAAATAAATAAAGCAAAGTAATTCAAAAATAAGAAGTAAGATCGTCAATGGATTGAAATCTCCCGGAAGCTTCAGCATTCCCCAGAAATTCCCGAAATTAAGCCTGAAATATTCTAAATTCTGGGCAAAAGTAAAGTGTTTATCGTAAGCCAGTTTTTTAGCGACAATGGTATTATTAACAATTTCATTAAAATAAAACCAGTTAAAAGCCAGCGCTGCAGACACCCCCAAAACTCCACCTAAAATGTAAGTCCATCTGATTTTTTTATTCCAGAATACGTCTACCAGAAATACAATTCCGAGGAAAATGACAGTATCAATTCTGGTGAATAAAATAAGTATTGGTAATACGATGAATGCCCATTTTTTGCCTTTATGAAAACCATAATACAGCAAAGACATTTCCAGCAGGAAGAGAATTCCGTATTCCATTCCGAGGATAGAAATTTTTATAGCAGGAGGCAAGATTCCGATTAAAAATATAAAGACCGCTTTATGCCAGACCTTCTTTAAAACCAAATGAGAAAGCAGTAAGCTCCCAATGGTAAAAAGTATGGAATTAAAAATAAGAATAGGCTCAATGAAGTTTTCTTTCCCGAAAATAAGGTTAAAAAAATAAGAGACAAAAACATACAGGTGTGTAGTAGATGCTGAGATTTTGGTATCGCCGTTAAAGCCGATCACTCCGTAATCCAAGAGGTTTTGCGCCACTCTCCAGGTGATGAATGCATCTTCCTGGATATAATGTGTTAATAAAAATAGGAGTTTGAAAACGACTGTAAATAGTACAGCATAAATTGGGATCTTATTATTTTTCGTCTCTGTCATTGTGCTTCATTATTCTGGGCAAAGATAATCTTAAAATTTCTGAAGTACAATAATAAAAAAACGGAACCGAAGTTCCGTTTTAAATTTTGTTTTTATTGCGTTGCTTTTATAATCGCATTGGTGATCTGAGTTTCCTTTTCTTTCGAATAAGTGGAATCAAAAGGCTCCATAACATCAAATAAATACTGATAGAATGGGGTGATCTTCTGCACCTGTTCAGATTCGCTCATTGCTTTTTCCTTGCCCATTTCCTTAAGGTTTTCAACAAAAGTATTGAATTTTTTATCAATCGGCTCGATGGATTTTACAAGATAATCGTAGGCTTTTTCTTTCTGTCCGATTCTTGTGTAGGCATCCGTAACGGCAGAAATTACAAGAGAATACTCCATTGGTTTTGTTCTGATCTGCCTTCTCAGGTAGCTTTGATCTGCCTTGCTAAGACTCATATAATAATCATATTCTTCAAAAATTCCTTTTTTAAGAACTTCGGCCAGTTTTAATCCTTTCTGCTCCTGTCCTGAAACGATGTATCCGTAAACCATTGAGCTTAAAGAACGAGGATCATTGTATTTTTCTGCAGGGATTTCTTTGGAAGCTAAATCTAATAACTCAATAGCCTTGCCTTTTTGTCCCATAGTTGCCAAAGACGCTGCCGCTCTGCTCGCTGATGCTCTGTAACTCATGATGTTCGAGGTTGCCGTTTCATCAAAATGCGTATTAAGATCTTTGAAATTACCCCATCTGAAATTTTTAACGATATTATATAAAGAATTACCGTCTACTCTTCCCAAATCTCCATCCGGAGTTTGCGGTGTATGAATAGGAACTAATCTGTAGCTGAATCCGTCAAACTGAAGATATTCATCAAGATAGAAAACATTTTCGCTGTCATAGATACCTCCGGAAGAAAAGTTAAGCGGCCTTTTCCAGTCAAAATTAGCAAGAATATCAAGCATGATCAGATTATTTTTAAAGAGAGTGTTCCCTTTGTAAGTAATCATTATTTGATTTACCGTACTTAGAAGATCAGCCTGAGTGATGATTCCGGCTTGTAAAGCATTGGCTTTATTTACAGGTAATATGAATTTGTTTACCGGTAAGATATTATACTTTTCATATTTTTCTTCTCCGAAATACATTTTAAGCAATTCATCTTTTGCAGCAGATTTATGCTTAAGGAAATTCACGGCTTCCTTCAGCGTGATAGAATCCTGGGTAAGATATTTTCTGAATTCCGCAAACTCAGTTTCGGGTGCTCCCTGCTCTTTCAGCATAGAGAAAAGTCCCTCCCAGTCGCTTTTCTTCATCATGTAGATCTGGTCATTTACCCCGTCTTTGTAATCATCATGTGTCAAAACTCCCGGAACTGCCGCAGCATTGTAAGTTCTTCTTTTGATCTGATCAATATTCCACGGCGTTGAAGCCAGAGTAAAGTTGACCACCTTTACATCATCACGGAATCTTTCCGTTTCCTGAATCGCCCAAACCGGATATGTATCATTGTCACCATAAACAAATAAAATGTCGTTTTTAGGCAAAGATTTTAATACAGAATATCCGTAGTCATAAGAAGTATATCTATTATGTCTGTTGTGAACATTATAATTCTGGAAGCCCATCATAAAAGGAACTCCCAATAAAACTACTCCTGCAACAATATTTGCCACATTTGATTTTATTTTAGACTGTAAAAACCAAAGAATGGCCCCGGCTCCCAGACCAATCCAGATCGCAAAAGCGTAGAAAGAGCCTACCATTGCATAATCTCTTTCTCTCGGTTCAAAAGGTTTTACCCCGGTGTAGAAAATAATACCTACACTTGTAATTACAAATAATGATAAAACAGCATAAAATCTCCCGAAATCTCTATTTAACTGGAAAAAGAATCCAATTAATCCCAATAACAAAGGCAGGAAGAAAAACTTCACCGTGCTTTCATTTTTAAACTTAGCCGGCATCTTGTCCTGATTACCAACCAGAGCATTATCTATAAAGGAAATCCCGGAAATCCAGTTTCCTCTTGTGCTTTCCATATTCCCTTCAAGGTCGTTCTGGCGGCCTACGAAGTTCCACATCAGATATCTTACAAAATAATATCCATTCTGGAATGTTATGAAATAATCTAAATTCTGGCTTAAAGAAGGCCTTTGAACATTGATTAAATTATAAGGCTTTACCTTCATATAGTCGGCAGCCGTAATGGTACCGTCTTCATATTTTTTTCTTAATTCGTCGAAAATCTGTTTTGCTTCCGGGTTATCAGCTATTTCTTCATTTCCATAATTAAATGAAAAATCCGGTGCTCCGTACATCGAAATGTAGTTCGAAATCACATCATCATCATCACTGAACATTCTCGGCATAAAACCTACATGAGCCTTATTGAAAACATAATTGAATCGGTCACCTGTTTTTCTGTAGGTCCCCGTTTTCTCATCTTTTTCGTAGATTTCTCCGGTTTTTGTTGTTTTAAAACTGCCGTCTTCATTTTTTTCAATTCCATTTGCATCAAGATGGTAGGTATAATTCTGACCGTAAATTGTAGGCCAGTCACCATATTGCTCCCTGTTATAATAATCCAGCATTCCGATGGCGTTGTCAGGATCATTAAGGTTCATTGGAGGATTAGCATTCGCCCTGATAGGAATTACCATCCAGCATGAAAAACCAATCATCATGAAAACTATGGATAAAGCTATGGTCTGGTACAAATTCTTCTTCATTTTTCCCGCATATCTGATCAGGAAATAGCAGATCGCGATCATGATAACAAAGGCAGCAATTGTTCCTGAATGGAAAGGAAGATTTAAACCATTAACAAAGAAAATCTCCAGCTTCCCGAACATCGTCATAATAAAAGGGAAAATTCCTTTAAAAACGATGGCTAAAATTATCAGCGTAACCACATTTGCCCAAAGGAAATTTTTCCAGCTGAAAGTATATTTTCTTGCATAATACACAAAACAAACCGCAGGAATCGCCAGCATACACATCATGTGAACCCCTACAGAAAGGCCCAAAACAAAGAAAATTAAAATAATCCATCTCTCATTATCCGGAGCCAGATATTCATTTTCCCATTTTGTGATTAACCAGACTAAAAGTGCAATGAACATAGACGCCATGGAATATACCTCGCCTTCCACCGCAGAAAACCAGAAGGTATCCGAGAATGTAAAGCTTAAAGCACCCACTACGCCTGCAAAAAGAATAGAAATTTCCTGATGCGTTGTAATTTCAGTAAAATCTTTGTTCAAAAGTCTTCTTACGAAATGAGTAATTGTCCAGAATAAGAACAAAATCGTAAAAGCACTAAACAATGCAGACATCCCGTTGATCACGATAGAATAATTTTCGCCCTTTCCTAAAGCAAAAATGGCTGCCACAGCACCCACAATCTGGAATAATGCCGCTCCGGGAGCGTGCGTTACTTCAAGTTTTACAGCAGAGGAAATATACTCGCCACAATCCCAAAAACTGAAATTGGGTTCTATGGTGGACAAGTACGTAAAAAATGCAATGACGAAAATCACCCATCCAAGAACGGTGTTCCATTGCTTAAAAGTCCAATTTTTCATAGTATTAAATCAATTACGCGAAAATAAGGCTTTTATATGATTTAAGATGGTTTTTAACAAAATTTAAAAATTTTGGCTCACTTTTTGAAAAGTTTGGTCTTAGATAGCGGTAGAAAAATAAAATTTAGCTATTTTAGAGGTGAGAATTCAAACAAAAGTTTAGAAATAATTTATTTTTTTGTATTTTTGCCGACAGATTTTTATTGAAAAATAACAAATAATGAGTAATGTTTACGATAATATACTTGGCCTGATAGGAAATACTCCTATGGTGAAGCTTAATACTGTGACGAAAGAAATTCCTGCAACTGTTTATGCCAAGTTAGAATCATATAATCCTGGACATTCCACTAAAGATAGAATTGCACTTCATATTATAGAAAACGCTGAGAAAAAAGGTTTATTAAATGAAAATTCCGTAGTTGTGGAAACTACTTCCGGAAATACCGGTTTTTCTCTTGCAATGGTTTGCATCATCAAAGGATATAAATGTATCCTTGCCGTGAGCGATAAGACAAAGCCCGAAAAAATTGCTTATCTGAAAGCCCTGGGTGCCACCGTCTATGTATGTCCTGCAAATGTACCTGCAGATGATCCGAGATCTTATTATGAAGTTGCCAAAAGAATCGCTTCAGAAACACCTAATTCGGTGTATATCAACCAGTATTTTAATGAGCTGAATATCGATGCGCATTATCAGACCACCGGCCCTGAAATCTGGGAACAGACACAAGGTAAGGTAACTCATCTTTTTGCATGTACGGGAACCGGAGGAACATTATCCGGATCTGCAAAATTTCTGAAAGAAAAAAATCCTGATATTAAAATTATCGGTGTGGATGCAGACGGCTCTATCCTGAAAAGCTATCACGAAACTGGAGAAATTAATAAGGAAGATGTACATCCTTACCAGATTGAAGGTATGGGAAAAAACCTGATCCCTTCTGCTCTTCTGTTCGATAAGGTAGATGAGTTTGTAAGGGTAAATGATGAAATGTCCGCTTACAGAACCCGTGAAGTTGCTCTTAAGGAAGCTATCATGGGAGGTTATACTACCGGCGCCGTTACACAGGCTCTTATACAGTATGCCCAGTCTCATCAGTTTTCTGAAAGTGATGTTGTAGTATTAATCTATCCGGATCACGGTTCAAGATACATTACAAAAGTATACAGTGACAAATGGATGGCAGAACAGGGATTTATAAACAACTGTGTTCACAACTACGACGAAGTTTTCAAAACAGAGATCATTAAATAAACAGAAATAAATCACGATACAAATAAAGCCTTTTTTGTAGATCTTAAAAGGCTTTTTACTTAAAAATTACTATATAATGTTGGATATTTTTGAAAGAATAAAAGACAATCCAGGACCTCTTGGACAGTTTGCAGATTACGGAGAAGGATATTTTATTTTCCCAAGATTAGAAGGACCTATCGGCCCGAGAATGAGATTTCAGGGAAGAGAAGTGATTTTCTGGAGCGCAAATGACTATTTGGGAATGTGTAATCATCCTGAAGTTTTGGAAGCTGATGCTAAAGCAGCTGCAGAATTCGGAATGTTTTACCCTATGGGAGCAAGAGCAATGTCCGGAGAAACTGAACAGCACCTTCAATTAGAAAGAGAGCTTGCTGATTTTGTTCAAAAGGAATCTGCATATCTTTTAAATTTCGGTTACCAGGGAATGGTTTCTACCATCGATGCTTTGGTTAGCAGAAATGATGTTATTGTATATGATGTTGATTCTCATGCATGTATCGTAGATGGTGTAAGACTTCATGCCGGAAAAAGATTTACTTACAAGCACAACAATATTGAAAGCCTTGAAAAAAATCTTCAGAGAGCAACAAAAGTAGCTCAGGAAACCGGAGGTGGTATTCTTGTGATTACTGAAGGAGTTTTCGGGATGAGAGGCCAGCAGGGAAAATTAAAAGAAATCTGTGAGCTAAAATCAAAATATCAGTTTAGACTTTTAGTAGACGATGCCCACGGATTCGGAACTCTTGGAAAAACAGGAGCCGGTGCCGGTGAAGAGCAGGAATGCCAGGATCAGATTGATGTTTACTTCTCTACTTTTGCTAAATCCATGGCTGGTTTTGGAGCATTCATTGCGGGTGATAAGGAGATTATCAGGTATTTAAAATTCAACTTAAGATCTCAGATTTTTGCTAAATCTTTAACAATGCCAATGGTAATCGGAGGTTTAAAAAGATTGGAATTGCTGAGAACAAGACCTGAAATCAAAGCAAAACTTTGGGAAAATACCAATAAGCTGCAAAACGGACTAAAAGAAAGAGGTTTCAACATCGGTGACACCAATACCTGTGTAACTCCGGTGATGATGCAGGGAACCCCGGTAGAGGCCACTCTATTAGTAAAAGACTTGAGAGAAATCTACGGAATCTTCACATCTGTAGTAGTTTACCCCGTGATACCTAAAGGAATGATTCTACTGAGATTAATTCCTACCGCGTCTCACACAGATTCAGAAATTAATGAAACGCTTGCTGCTTTTGAAGCAATTCATGATAAATTAGTAAGTGGTTACTATAAGGAGCAGGAACAGAAACTGCTCGCAGAAAAAGGCTTAAGTTTCAAAGAAATTTAATAATAATAAAAAACCACTGAAAATTCAGTGGTTTTTTATTATATATTTTTAAAATTTTATAGAATAATATTAATGAAATTTAAAGGTTATGCTTTAGGAATTACTTCAGCCGTGTCATATGGACTGATACCTATCTTCATCATACCTATAAAGCAGGCCCATTTTCCGCTGGACATTACTTTATTTTATAGATTTTTATTTTCGGCATTGATGATTGGTGGCTATTTACTTTATTCAAAAGAAAAATTTTCTATCAATAAAAAGGAAGGGTTAATTTTGGTCATCCTCGGTTTGTGCTATGCATTTTCCTCAGAATTTTTATTTTTAGGATATGATTATCTCACCCCCGGAATTGCCTCTACTGTACTTTTCATTTACCCGGTCATAGTAGCGTTGATCATGTTTTTCTTTTTTAAAGAAAAATTAAACAGGTTCTCCATACTCTCACTGGTATTTGCTTTTGCAGGTGTAATCATTTTATGCTTAAAAGAAAATAGTATGGAGATCAATTATTTGGGACTTGGAATTGTGATGCTAAGCTCACTTTTCTATGCTCTCTATATGATCATCGTAAATAAATCGAATATTAAAGTTTCCGGATTTAAACTTTCATTTTATTCCATGCTTTTTACTTCAATATTTTTTATGATTAAAGCATTTATAGGAAAAGAATCATTTGTAATTCCTTCTACAACATTATTTTTAAACTTTATCATTTTTGCTTTTCTTACCACAGTAATTTCAACATTATGTCTTGTTTTTGCCATAAAAAGTATCGGCTCTACCGCAGCAGCAATTTTGGGTGCATTGGAACCGGTAGTTGCTGTATTGGTAAGTGTGTTAATTTTTCATGAAGAATTTACTTTTAATTTATTGATCGGGATTACTCTAATACTTTTCGGAGTAATTTTAAATGTTTTGGCCGGAAGTAAAAAAATTGTTCATTCTTAAAAATTAAAATAACTTTGCAAAAATTTTACTGTTGAAAGATCTGCTTCTTATCACTCCGCCTTTTACCCAGCTCAATACTCCTTATCCTGCAACAGCTTATATTAAAGGTTTTTTGAATACAAAAAATATTTCAAGCTACCAGATTGATTTAGGAATTGAGGTTATCCTGGAATTATTTTCCAGAGACGGAATTCAGAAAATCTTCAATAAAGAAATTGATTTACAGGATATTTCAGAAAATTCACAGCGGATATTTGCACTGAGAGAAGAATATTTAAAAACAATTGATCAGGTAATTTCTTTTCTTCAGGGTAAAAATCCTACACTGGCAAGACAAATCTGTTCCATGAATCTTTTACCGGAAGCTTCAAGATTCAATCAGCTTGATGACATGGAATTTGCTTTCGGGAATATGGGATTACAGGATAAAGCTAAACATTTGGCTACCTTATATTTAGAAGATTTATCTGATTATATTGTTGAAAACATTGATCCCGATTTTGGCTTCAGCAGGTATGCCGAAAGATTAGGCAAAAGTGCCAATTCTTTTGATGAATTATATTCAAAATTATTAGCAAATGAGACTTTTATTGATGATTTTACTTTAAAAATTTTAAAGGAAAAAATAGAATTAGTCCAACCAAAGTTAGTTTGTTTTTCTGTTCCTTTTCCCGGAAATTTATATGCGGGATTTCGGTGTGCGAAATTTATCAAAGAGAATTATCCTCATATTAAAACAGCCATGGGAGGCGGCTTTCCCAACACAGAACTGAGAGAAGTAAAAGACAAAAGGGTTTTTGAATTTTTTGATTTCATCACTTTAGATGATGGCGAGCTTCCCATTGAACTTCTTTATCAAAATATAACTACTGAGGTGGCTGGGCCTGTCGAAGCCAAAAGGACATTTTTAATTGAAAATCAAGAAGTAGTTTATAAAAATAATTCTAAAATAGCTGATTATAAACAGTCAGACATCGGAACACCGGATTATACTGATTTACAGTTAGATAAATACATTTCTGTCATTGAAATTGCTAACCCGATGCACAGCCTATGGAGCGACGGCAGGTGGAATAAACTGACGATGGCACACGGCTGCTACTGGGGAAAATGCACTTTTTGTGATATCTCTTTAGACTACATTAAAATTTACGAACCCATTTCTGCAAAGATTCTGGTCGACAGAATGGAAGAATTAATTGCAACAACCGGAGAAACCGGGTTTCATTTTGTGGATGAAGCTGCTCCACCGGCTTTGATGCGAGAAGTTGCGTTAGAAATTTTACGCAGAAATCTTGTAGTAACCTGGTGGACTAATATTCGATTTGAAAAAAGTTTTACTAAAGACTTATGTTTTTTGTTGAAACTTTCTGGCTGCGTTGCTGTTTCAGGCGGCCTTGAAGTGGCGAGCGACCGATTATTGAAATTAATTGATAAAGGGATTTCCGTAGAACAGGTTGCACAGGTAACAAGAAATTTTACGGAAGCCGGAATCATGATTCATGCTTACCTGATGTATGGCTATCCTACTCAGAATGTTCAGGAAACAGTAGATTCTTTGGAAATGGTACGGCAGCTTTTTGAAATGGGAATTTTGCAAAGTGGATTTTGGCATCAGTTTGCAATGACTGCTCATTCGCCAGTCGGGATCAATCCGGAAGAATTTGGAGTAACCCCGATAAGGCAGGAAATTTTATTTGCCAATAACGATGTGGATTTTACAGACAAAACAGGAATTGATCATGGAAAGTTTAGTTTCGGTTTGAAAAAATCTTTGTTCAATTATATGCACGGAATTAATTTTGAGCTTCCCCTTCAGGAATGGTTTGATTTTAAAATTCCGAGAACTACAATTCACCCGGATTATATTCACGACTGTTTACTGGAAGATGAGGATTTTAAATTTAAGGCCAATTCAAAAATTATATTTCTAACAAAAAACGTAATCGCTGAGAATCGCATAAAAACAAAAAAGAAATATTCCGGGACGTATACTGAACTTACATTCCACTTAAAAACCAATATTGTAAAGGTTGAAATGCAACAGGAAATTGCAGAATGGTTTATAAAAGTACTAAAAGAAAACTCAATTGAAAATCCGAAAAAGATTAATCTTCAGCAACTTAAAATAAATTTTGAGGAAAATTTTGAAGATTTTGAATTATTTTGGTTCTCAAAACCGATGCAGCAGTTAAAGGAAAATGGTGTGATTTTGAGTCTGTAGATTTTTATATTTTAATTATCAAAAAATATTATCCATCTGGTGGTTTGTCATTCCTTAAGAATCTAGCTTCCGATTTTAGCAAAACGCGATGTTGAGATTCCTACGGGATGACAAACTAAGTTGAAAAAATTTAATTTTTATAATTTTGGCTAAAGCCAATTGGATTTATATATTCTAAAACGGGCTAAAGCCCGTTCCTACTGATAATTTATTTTTCAATACCGTCTTTCATTAATTGTCCGGCTTCCACTTTACCCTGAACTTTAATAAAATTGGGATCCATGATAGCCATTCGTTCTGCAATAGCTTTGTAAGTCGGAAACTTTAAAATAGATGCACGGCCGGACATTTCTCTGTAAATTGTAAAAGTTTTTCCTCCGGCTGATTTCAATTGTTTCGTGGTAGTGATATACCGTCCAATAAATTTACTTTTTGCATCATAAATTTCAATATCCACAAAAGTTTTATCCATAATGGTATCTTCCGAACCGAAACTTACCGGTAAATTTGTAAAATAACCTACTGGTCTTCCATTACTTAAAATTTCACCGACATTATTGACTGTAATATTCAGCTTATCAATTTTGCTTCTGATAGAATAAGCTTCTTTGGTTTTCGCATCTAAATTTCTTTTGGGGGGTTTAGAAAAAAGATCATCCAAATTTTTGATATTAATTCCTTTATTATCAATAATTTTCAATCCTTTAACACAAGTATATACTGCAGATTTTTCATCACCCGAAAATGCTGACGGAGAAATATAATCCAATTCCAGTACTTTTTCCTGATTGTAAATCCTTTTTAATTTAATATAGCTGTCCCGTACAGAATCCACTATACTTTTATCTACAAACTCTATTGTATAAATGGGTGTTTCTTTTAAATCCATAAAAGTGTAAATATTGGATTTATTAGAAATTTTTGCGACATGCGTTCCGTCCAGGGTTACAATACCTCTTTTAGTTTTAATAATTTGGGCATTAAGCAGGATTCCCAAAACTGTAAATAAAATGATTAAACTTCTCTTCATAAAATCAGATTCTTACATGAAATAAAAAAAGTGTAACCAAAGTTACACTTTCTTGAAAATATATTTAGCTTTTCATTTAATTATTCACAAAGGATAATCCCTTTATTATGATTAAATTCTACAACACCGCTCTTGATAGGATAAGAAAAAACTGAGTCTTTTTCATTTTCTTTGGTAAAATATTTTGCATAAGCTTCGTCTACAGACTTTGTATACAATTTTACATTACCGCCGATTAAAGAAGAAACAATTCCCGCGTGGTTGGTCATGATGTGGAATTCACCATTTTTCCCAGGCAGTAATACAGAGTCTACCTCCCCTTCAAAAACTACGTATTCTGGTGTTAAAATTTTTATATTCATTTCTTTTTAGATTAAAGAGTAAAGAGAAGAGAAAAAAGAGAGTGTCTTTACTCTTTTTTCTTTATTCTATTTTTCTAATTAAGCGTTATCAGCTAACATTTTTTGTCCTGCCTCGATAGCTTCTTCGATAGTTCCTTTCAGGTTGAAAGCAGCTTCCGGTAAGTGATCCAATTCACCATCTATGATCATGTTGAATCCTTTGATGGTATCTTTGATGTCTACCAATGATCCCGGAATACCTGTAAACTGTTCTGCTACGTGGAAAGGCTGAGATAAGAACCTCTGAACTTTTCTTGCACGGTAAACCACAGATTTATCTTCTTCAGAAAGTTCTTCCATACCAAGGATTGCGATGATATCCTGAAGTGCTTTGTATCTCTGAAGAATTTCTTTTACTCTCTGAGCACAGTTATAATGTTCTTCACCGATGATTTCCGGAGCAAGAATTCTTGAAGTAGAAGCCAATGGATCTACCGCCGGATAAATACCTAATGAAGCAATTTTTCTATCTAGTACTGTAGTTGCATCCAAGTGAGCAAACGTAGTTGCAGGAGCCGGGTCAGTTAAGTCATCCGCAGGTACATAAACTGCCTGTACTGAAGTAATTGAACCATTTTTAGTAGAAGTAATTCTTTCCTGCATCGCACCCATTTCAGAAGCAAGCGTTGGTTGGTAACCTACCGCAGACGGCATACGACCAAGAAGTGCAGATACCTCAGAACCAGCCTGTGTAAAACGGAAGATGTTGTCTACGAAGAAAAGTACGTCTCTACCCTGTCCGCTTTCTCCACCGTCTCTGTAGTACTCAGCTAATGTAAGACCAGAAAGCGCTACTCTCGCTCTTGCACCTGGCGGCTCGTTCATCTGTCCGAAAACGAATGCAGCTTTAGAATCTTTCATTACTTCTAAATCTACTTTAGAAAGATCCCAGCCTCCGTTTTCCATAGAGTGCATGAAATCTTCACCATACTTGATGATTCCTGATTCTAGCATCTCTCTTAAAAGGTCATTTCCTTCTCTCGTTCTTTCACCTACTCCGGCGAAAACTGAAAGACCTCCGTGTCCTTTTGCAATATTATTAATTAACTCCTGAATCAATACTGTTTTACCTACACCGGCACCACCGAACAAACCAATTTTCCCCCCTTTTGCGTAAGGCTCGATAAGGTCGATTACTTTAATACCTGTAAATAAAACTTCCGCAGAAGTTGAAAGTTGATCAAATTTTGGAGCTTCTCTGTGGATAGGAAGACCTCCTTCCTTAGAAATATTTTGAAGCCCGTCGATAGCATCACCAACAACGTTGAATAGTCTTCCGTTCACAGCCTCACCGATTGGCATTGTAATAGGATTTCCGTATCCGATTACATCCTGCCCTCTTTTAAGACCATCAGTAGCGTCCATTGCGATACATCTTACTGTATCCTCTCCAATATGCTGTTCTACCTCTAAAACTACTTTTTCACCGTTATCTTTTGTAATTTCTAACGCGTCATAAATGCTGGGAACTGCTTCCACATCAGTAAAGACAACGTCGATTACCGGACCAATAATTTGAGAAATTTTACCTTTAATTTGGTTTGCCATTGCTAAATTTTTTCTTGGTGCAAATATAATGATTCTTGATTAACCCGCAATTGGTAAAAAACAGATTTTTATCATACTTTTGGGTCAATGTAGCAATATACCAATTTAGCAGTTTACTAATCAAATTATTGATAGCAGAATTTAGTTTGTATTACACGTTGTTAAATTGCTACATTGTTATATTGTTACATTAATTTAGTACATTATTTCCTATATTTGCAGTCAAATTTTTTTCATTTTGAAAGTTTTCAAAAATTTTACAGATTATTCTTCTCAAAAGCCTTTGGCACTGTCTTTAGGTATGTTTGACGGGGTACATCTCGGCCATAAAAGTATTATTGATGAATTAATAAAAATTGGTTCCGGGAACAATCTTGAGACCGCTGTGCTTACTTTCTGGCCGCATCCGAGGTTTGTTTTTAATCCTGATGAAGATTTAAAACTTCTGAATACCCTGGAAGAAAAGAAATTTTTAATGGAAAAATATGGTATCGAAAATTTATTTTTAAAAGAATTTGACGAGGATTTCAGAAACCTTACGGGTGAAGAATTTGTCCGCCAGATTTTAATCGAAAAGCTGAACGTAAAATATCTCATTATAGGCTACGACCATTCTTTCGGAAAAAATAAAAGCGGAAACTTTGAACTGCTTCAAAAATTATCCAAAGAGCTTGATTTTGAAGTGGAACAAATGGAAGCCATCAATATTCACGAAAATAATATCAGTTCCACGAAAGTGCGTAATGCCCTTCTGGCTGGTCATATCAAGGAAGCCAATGAAATGCTGGGGTATTCCTACTCTGTTTCCGGAACGGTAGCTCATGGAAAAAAAATAGGCAGAACTATTGGTTATCCTACAGCCAATATCGAAACAGATTCCATTAAACTTTTACCTAAAAAAGGCGCTTACATTGTTGAAGTTTTTGTAAATGATCAGCAATATAAGGGAATGCTGAGCGTTGGAACAAATCCTACAGTGAACGGAGAGAAATTGACCGTTGAAGTGTATATTCTTGATTTTGAAGGTGATATTTATGATCAAAAAATCACTGTGAAATTCAGGGATTTCCTTCATGACGAAATAAAATTCGAAGGGCTTGAAAAATTAATTGAAAGACTGGATGAAGATAAAAGGCTAACGCAAGAATTCATCTTTTAATAAAAGACAGCTTCACGATGTGAAACTGCCATTATTTATTTCAAAACTTTCAAGTATATTTCCTGGGTTTGCCCGGATAAGCTTACATTGGGGAACTTTTTGTCAAAATCAATAAACAAATCTCCTTTTTTGTTTACTTGTCCGTCTCCATTTGAATCCCATTTTAATGTTATATAATAATTTACCGGTCCCGCAGGCTTAGGATTTATACGGTTTTGGGCATCATCAGGAATTGGCAAATCAATAGTAAACGGAACAGATTTCTGTTCATATTCTTTTTCAGAAATTAATGTAGCCGGTGCAACAACAAGAAACTTATCGTGACCATGTAAGCTCACTGTAAATTTAGGGTTTGTAATCACCGTATTTTCCGAACCGTTAAACTGAAGTTTTATTGTTTTTTGAGCTGTTTGTTTTTTTTGATCCATTGCTGTACAGCTTAATAGAGACATGGCTCCTGCTGCTGCTAGTAAAAAATAATTTCTCATTTGTATCATTTTTTGTAATTAATAAAATTAGTCTTGATTTATACAAATTCCATACCTCAGTTCATTTTTAAGATTTAATCCTTTTCAGAACCGTTGATTTCATTTTGAGCTTTTTTTGTTAAAGATTTAAATACCAATTCATACGACTGGTCGATAAGTTTTAAAATCAAATCTTTCTTTAAACCATCTGTAAGAACGGAATTCCAATGGGTTTTGTTCATGTGATATGCCCCGGTGATCTGTGGATGCTGCTCTCTAAGCTCTGCGCTCCACTCCGGATCGGTTTTTACATTGACTGATAGTGGCTGTCTTTCAAGGCTCATCAATAAGAACATTTTTGTACCTACTTTCATCACAAGCGTTTCATTATCAAAGGGAAAGCTTTCCGTAACACCTTTTTTGGAAAGACAATAATCCAGAATTTCGTTGGCATCCATTGTTATAAGTAATTGGTAATTAGTAATGAGTAATTTTTATGATTCATTGATGCTTCTACGGCTCAGCATCTGAATTTTCTTTATTTTAATATAAAACTTTCCACCAAATTTAGTAAATTTAAGAAAGAAACATCATCACACAAACAATATATTATGAAAGCTTTGGTAATCGGTGCTACAGGCGCTACGGGAAAAGATCTGGTTAATCAGCTTCTTAACGATAAGGATTTTGAACAGGTCAATATTTTTGTCAGAAAACCTGTTGATATTCAAAACGACAAATTAAAAACCCATATTGTTAATTTTGATAAGCCTGATGAGTGGAAGTACCTGGTAAAAGGCGATGTAGCTTTTTCATGCCTTGGAACCACCTTGAAAAGTGCAGGAAGTAAAGAAGCTCAGAAAAAAGTAGATTTTGATTATCAGTACGAATTTGCAAAAGCAGCTAAAGAAAATGAGGTGGAAGATTATGTCTTAGTTTCCGCTTACGGGGCCAATCCGAAGTCAAAAATTTTCTACTCTAAAATGAAAGGTGAGCTTGAGGAAGCTGTAAAACAGCTGCATTTCAATAAAATTACCATCTTCAAACCCGGAATGCTCGAAAGAAAAGATTCTGACCGTGCAGGTGAAGTATTGGGAAGCCGTATTATAAAATTTGCCAATAAAATAGGCTTGCTGGAAAGCCAAAAACCGCTGCCGACCGATGTTTTGGCCAAAGCCATGATTAATTCTTCTAAAATTAAAAGTAATGGCTATTCAAGCATTAAGCTTGGAAATATTTTTTGTTTTGCGGAGAAAGGTAATTAATAAAGTTATGAGTTATGAATCATAAGTTATAAACGTTTCGACTTCGCTCAGCGTGACATTTCTAATACTACTGTTTATTTAGCAGAGTGTCACGCTGAGCGAAGTCGAAGCGTTTATTTTATTTTATTTCAAATATTTTGTAATCGCTTCATCCGTTGGTTTGGTAGTACTTACAAAAGAATCGATAAGCTTTCCGTTTTCATCGATTAAGAATTTTGTAAAGTTCCAAAGGATCTTTGTATTTTTTACTCCGTTTAGTTCTTTTTCAGTTAAATATTTGAAGATTGGTGCTGTGTCATCTCCTTTTACTGAAACTTTAGATGCTAACGGAAAAGTTACTCCATAATTCTTCTGGCAAAAAGCTCCTATTTCTGCATTGGTTCCGGGCTCCTGACCGCCAAAATTGTTGGCAGGAAATCCTACAACTACCAATTTATCTTTATACTCTTGTGAAACTTTCTCAAGATCAGCATATTGCGGAGTAAAACCACATTCTGATGCTGTGTTTACAATAAGAATTTTCTTCCCTTTGAAATCAGCAAAATTGATTTGTTTTCCTTCTTCCAAGGCATCTACCTTAAAATCGTAAATTGATTTTCCCATAAGTTCTTTGGTTTTAGATTTAGAGGCATCACTTTTTTTCTGGGCACAGCTGTTAAAAAACGCTACAAAAGAAAGCAGCACTAAAAATAATTTTTTCATATTAAATTGATTATTTAATTAAAATTTAAAAATATTAGCCGGAAATACTTTATTGATATCTATCCTATTCATCAGCATTACGTAATCCCCATCCTTTTTGGTGCTTGAAGATTCTATCCTGAAAGGCATTGATAAGTTTCCTATCTTTTTGTATTCGGAATAATCCAGGGTTTCATCTTTTTTAATTTCTCTCAAAAGCATATAAGTTTTGGTATCGAAATAATAGATGTTTTTATTTACATTTTTCGTTAATTCTACCTTATGACAATAAATATTTCCGATCTTTTCCTTTCCTAAATATTTAGCATCGAAACCTTTGCTTTCCCAATCAATAAAGTCATTATCAAAACTTTCTGATACATATTCCGGATAAACCTGAAGTTTATTCGTTGCATAATTCATTGCATAGCCTTTTGTACCGTCAAATCCTTCAATAGCTGTATCTTTTCCATTAATTGTAATGATTGTCTTGGTAAGATTCGGGCGCTGCTGGTAGATTTTTATAGGATATTCATCTTTCACTCCCAAAATTACTTTCCCCTGAAGCAATACTGAATTTAACAGCTTCCAATTCGTTAATCCTCCGGACATTTCGATATTTTTATCTATAATTTCCTTTGCAGTCTGTGCATAGAAAATCTGAGAAAAGATCAGGACGAATACTACAAATATTTTCTTCATTAATTCTTTTTATAAATTCAAATATAAGGCGAATTTGTAAAAGGGCAAAAGGCAATAAGCTATTTTGCTGATTAGCCTAGATAAGCTTTCTTGCTTTTTCAAGATCTTCAGGCGTGTCGATACCTACCCCTATAAAATTGGTTTCTATCAGCTTGATTTTCATACCATATTCAAGGTAACGGATGCATTCTATTTTTTCTGAAATCTCCAAAGGCTTCATTTCCAGCTTTGAAAATTGAATTAAAGCATGTTTCCTGAAAGCATAGACCCCAATGTGCTTAAAATAGCTGATATCATAAGAAATTTCCCTGTGAAAAGGGATCACAGAACGACTGAAATATAATGCAAAACCGTTATTATCCGTAATTACTTTTACATTATTGGGGTTTTCAATCTCTTCTTTTTCTGTAAGCTTTATTTTTAATGAGGCTAAAGAAATTTCCTGGTTTTCATCGTTATGAAAAACATCGATCAATTGTTGTAACGGTTCTAATTTTAAGAAAGGTTCGTCCCCCTGAACATTGATAACAATATCACAGTCAATATTTTGTACAGCTTCCGCAATACGATCGCTTCCGGTTTCATGCTGACCTGTCATTACCGCTTTCCCGTCGTTCTTACTAATTTCATCAAAGATAATTTCCGAGTCTGTAGCCACAAAAACTTCATCAAACAAACCTGTTTCCACCACATTCTGATACGTGGTAGTGATAACGGTTTTCTCTCCCAGCATCTGCATCAGCTTAGCAGGAAATCGGCTTGCTTCGTAACGGGCAGGAATAACTGCGATGATTTTCATACGTAAATAATTATAAGTTATTAATTATGAGTTTTAACCTAAATAATTAACTAAAAAGATAATTCCATATATCCATGAAATATACAAAAATGAATAAAAAAATCCGAAAGCCAAACTTCTCAGCAAATCCCCTTTACAATGCTTTGAATTTTTAAATACCAAACGTAAAGCTCGGAAAAAAATCCAATATAACATTGCTGCAAATAATAAAATTACCGCCCAAAAAAAGACTCCAAGAAAATATAAAAGAAAAACCAGAACAATAGTAAATAATATCCATAAAACAATGGAAAGTATAATACCACCTATACTATCACCAACAGCAGGAATATCAAAATCTAAGTTGCTGATTTGAGGCGTTCTATCCGAATATTTTTTAATCCTGTCTCTTGTTAAAACATGCCCCACATTTTCTTTTAATTTTAAACCATAATACAATCCTAAACTGATAAACAGAAAAAAGGAAATGGCTAAAATCGAAGTTGAGAGAATAGAATTTTGAAATAAAGATCTGTGAGAATTTAATCCTGAAATCCAGACACTTACAATTACTAAAACAATAATCCCTATTGTCGCATAACTTAAGAATTTGGTTTCAAGAAAAAACTTCCGGGATAGTTTCACTTTATTATAAATTTGAAAAAAGCTTCGACAGGCTCAGCATGACATCGTTAAAAATATACTGCTAATAAAGCAGTTAGTATTAGAATCGTCATGCTGAGGGAGCCGAAGCATCTATTATATTAAATTATTTTAAAGCATTTAATGCTGTTTCCAATTTCGGCATCATTGATGAAATTTCTTCCGTAGCTAAACCACCTACAGATGCTCTGAACCAGGGCTCAGATTTTTCTTCCCCGAAAGCAGAGAAAGGAACCAAAGCCACTCCAGCTTCATTGATTAAATAAAATACCAGGTCAGAAGAATTTTCAATTTTGGATCCGTCCGGTTTTGTTTTTCCGATATAGTCTAATTTAATGGTAAGGTAAAGTGCTCCCATCGGTTCAATGCTGTCTACAGAAAGGCCTTTTGCTTTTAAATCCTGAATCCCTGCGTGAAGAACTTTCAGGCTTGCCTCCAGCTTATCCTTGAAATCTTCAACGAAAGCGTTTACTTCCTCCGGATTTTCATAATATTTTGCAGTGGCTTCCTGCTCCGGTTTTGGAGCCCAAGCTCCCACGTGCGTCAAAAGAGCCTTCATTTTATCTAAAATATGAGTAGGACCGAATCCCCAGCCTACACGAACTCCAGTAGCAGCAAGGCATTTTGAAATTCCGTCGATATAGATGGTATAGTCTCTCATTTCAGGGAAAAGAGACACAGGATCCACGTGTTTTGCTCCAAAAGTAAGGTTTGAATAGATTTGATCATACATCAGGTACAATGGCTTCTCATCTTCGCCTCTTTTTTTGTTTTCAGCTAATACCAGTTCGCAGATTTCTGAAAGCTGTTCTTTTGTGAACATCGTTCCTGTAGGGTTTAACGGTGAACAAAGAGCCAATAAAACCGCTCCATCCAAATGAGGTCTTACATCATCCGCAGTCGGAAGGAAATTATTTTCAGGAGTCGTTTTTACTTCCACAGCATCAGCTGAAGTAAGGTAAGCATAATGGTTGTTATTCCATGATGGTGTTGGATAAACTACTTTATCACCCTCGTCTACAATTGTTTTGTACACTGCATAGATCAAGGGTCTTGAACCAGCCGTAATCAAAATATCATTAGGTGAATAATCCAGATTCCATCTTGTTTTCAAGTCTTTAGAAACCTCTTTTCTTAAAGATAAAAGTCCGTTAGCAGGCGGATAATTTGTCAGGTTATTCTGATAAGCCTTCTGAATTTCTTCCTTCAATTTTGCAGGAATCGGATAAATATTAGAATTTAAATCACCAATCGTAAGATTCGCAATTTCCGCTCCTTTCGCTTTTAAATCATTTACTTCATTACCAATTTTTACAATCTCAGAACCGATCAGGTTCGCAGCTAATTTTGAAACTTTCACTTTATTTTTATTTAATTAGAATTCGTTTTGAGGGCTTAGGAATTAGGTTTTAGGTCTAAATTTCTGCGTACAAAAAATTTACCTAATTCCTTTTTCCTAAATCCTAAACCCTATTTTTATGTTAGTTGTAAATCGTTTTTTACCTGATTAATCTTCTCATCCAAAGATTTTAATTTGTCCCTGAAATCTGCTTCAGAAGTAACAGAATCTTTTACTGAGATATAAAATTTAATTTTTGGTTCTGTCCCTGAAGGTCTTACGCAAACTTTTGTTCCGTCCTGAGTGTAATAAATCAGTACATTTGATTTTGGAATGTCATTCATTACCAATTTTTCATTTTTAGAAACAACAAGATTGGTCTGTTCTTTAAAATCCTTCACTTCTTCAACCGGTGAACCCGCTAATTGCTTAGGTGGATTTTCACGGAAGTTTTTCATCATATTTTCTATTTCCTCTGCACCGTCTTTCCCTTTTCTTACCAGGTTTACCAGGCCTTCATAATACATTCCTGTTTCCTGATAGATCTCGATAAGGTATTGATACATTGTTCTTCCGTTTGCTTTGCACCATGCTGCAATTTCGCAGGCAAGGACGATACTTCCGCAAGAGTCTTTATCACGAACGAAATCTCCCGTCATAAATCCGAAGCTTTCTTCTCCACCGCAAATGAATTTCTCTTTTCCTTCCACATCACGGATCATTTTCCCGATCCATTTGAATCCGGTAAGCCCTGCTTTACACTGAACGCCGAATTTCTGAGCAATGTCAAAGAAAATATCTGAAGTCACAATCGTAGAACCAATAAATTCTGAACCAGTGATTTTTCCCTGTTTTCTCCATTCATTTAAAATATAATACGTTAAGATCGTATTACACTGATTTCCATTCAATAACTGAATTTCACCATCCAGATTTCTTACTGCAATTCCTAATCTGTCGCCATCCGGATCCGTCCCGATAACAATATCTGCATTGGTAATTTTTGCAAGATCCATCGCCATCTCCAATGCTGCAGGCTCTTCCGGGTTCGGAGAATCTACTGTCGGGAAATTTCCGCTTGGGATCATCTGCTCTCTTACTAAATCTATCTTTTTAAAGCCTGCTTTTTCCAGTGCTTTCGGAACCGTTGTATAAGTAGTTCCGTGGATGGATGTGAAAACAATATTTAAATTTTCTTTCCCAACGTTCTGATAGGTAGAGTTTTCTATACAGGCATCAATATAAACATCATCCTGCTCCTCTCCGATCCATTCAATAAGATCATCATTTCCGTTAAATTTAATTTCATCAAATTTTACAGAATACACCTCTTTGATAATCGCTTCGTCGTGCGGCGGAACAATTTGTGCCCCGTCATTCCAATACACTTTATATCCGTTGTATTCCGGTGGATTGTGAGAAGCCGTCAGTACAATTCCTCCGTGACAGTTTCTGTTTCTTACCGTGAAAGACAATTCCGGAGTCGGCCTGTGATCTTTGAAAAGCAATACTTTAATCCCGTTTGCCGTCAAAACATCTGCCACCAGCTTTCCGAATTCTTTTGAATTATTTCTTACGTCATACGCAATCGCAACTTTGATTTCTTCACCTTGAAACTGCTTTAGCATATAATTCGCAAGTCCCTGTGTAGCTTGACCTAACGTGTATTTATTTAAACGATTGGTTCCAACCCCCATAATCCCTCTCATTCCTCCGGTACCGAATTCCAGCTCCCTGTAAAAAGAGTCCTCCAGATCCGGAGAATTTCCTTCAATTAAAAGCTGAACAGCATCTCTTGTTTCCTTATCAAATGATTCATGCAACCAAAGTTTTGCTTTTTCTAGTGTTGTCATATTTGTAATTTTTTTTATTTGGTGGAAGCTGGAAGTAAGGGAGCGGGAGGTCTTCCATCATCCCCGCTTCAGGCTTCCCGCCCTTTATTCTTTTATTTGATTCCTAAATGCTATAATCTGATTCATAAGATTATAACTTTCATTATACATTTTATTAAAATCCTGCTCTGAAATATATTTCTTGTTTTTCGTTTTATACAAACAGGTTACAACTTCAGCTAAGGAGCAAATTGAGTATCCTAAAAATTTTTTAAATTCTAATTTTGATTGTAGAATACTGCCTTCGGATATATTAAGTGCAATCGAATCTGAAGCTCTTCTTATTTGTGATGTTAAGTTAAAGGCCTCTTCTTTTGGAAAATTCTGTGATAATTTAAAAATATTTTCACCATAATCCATAGATTTCTGCCAAATAATTAACTTTTCAAATTTGAAACTCATCAGTTAAAATTTTTCCCATCATTTAATTTGTGTGTATAGTTCTTCCATCATCCAGCTTCCTTCTTCCAGCCTTTTCTAATCCAGTTTTTTATTCTCCACCCGTGTTTCTTTGTCTATCTTAAATGCTCTGATCGGGTCATTATAATAAACAAATTTCGCCGTGTTCTGGATATGTCCTTTTAATGAATCTTTTACATTAACTTCTGCATAATTTCCGTTCTTCGAATCAATTTTAAGGTTCTCGATTTTCCAGTACGGAGCTATTAAACTTGCTGTATCAGAGATCTTTATCACTGCATCCCTGGTTTGTCCAAGAAAATTTGCCCTGCTTCTGTTCAGCATTTCAACCTCCGCTCTTCTTGTGTTCACCGAACCCATAAAAGTAGCATTATTTTTTAAATTAAGCTTAAAATTGTCGGTCTTAATTTCACTTGATATATTCATTTCCACAGAATCGGAAATCGATACTTTTTCCAGATTATATTTTGAATAAATGGTGATATTATAAAAATCGACGCCTTTTGTTCCGCGTTTTTCTTTGATGGAAAGTGTCTTATCATCTACATCCACATCCAGATTATCAGCCACATTGGGGTATGTTTCTATTTCCATGAAGTTTTTTGGACCCCTTGCATAAAATACACGGAATTTTCCTTCCAGATCCAGATTTACAAACTCAGAAACATCCACATTCTTCCTTTCAATATTGCCTTTTGGTGAAACTTTACCACAGGAAACAAGGCTAACAAATAAGAATGTGTATAGTATATTTTTCATATTTTAATTTAAACTACCTTATATAAAGCTAAAATCAATACAGAACTTTCTATTCCCATCAAAACATACAGAACCAATACCCTCCAGAATAAACCTGGTGTAGAGTATATATTTTTAAAAGCATTCCAGTAAGTGAGTGCAGGGAAGAGAATAAAAAGACCGAATATAATATTGTCGAAAATATCGAAAATCTTTGAAACAGGTTTCCACAAACCAATCAGACTTACAATATCGTCGAACAAAAATATGATTAAAATTCCTAATAAGCTTACTGTTGCTATAATAAAATGCTCAGCAATATTCAATTTTACCCTTCTAAAAAGAAAATAAGCATGAACCGCAAGCATAGGAATAATAATGAATAAAATGGTTTTAGAATATTTTGAAAAAAACATTCTTATTTCAGAATCATCTGCCAAAGTTTCCGGTGGAGCAAATTTTCCATAAAAATGCAGCCCAAGCACATTAAAACCAAAAAGAACCAGCAACAATGATATAAAATTATTGTATCTGATTCTTTTTCCTGAAATATAATCCATTGCCGTTTTGCCCGGCCTGATGATAATATCTTTTAAAGTGTTGAAAAATCTCGCTTCTACATGCCAGATTGATCCGAGGATATCATTTTTAATGAGAGATTTTGGAGTTATTCTTGCTGTGTCCGCTTTCTGTCCGCAATGAGGGCAAAACTCATCGGAGATTGAATGACCACAGTTCAAACAACTTTTTTTATTCATTCATTAATTAAATTACTTCGTCAATATTGTAATTTTTATGTTCCCTATTCGTTCTGATAATCATTTCACCTAAAAATCCTGCCACGAATAGCAGTGTTCCCATAATCATCATCGTTAAAGCGATGTAAAACCAAGGGTTGCTGGTAATTAAATGACCGTAAATACCTCTGGAAACATCAATTAACTTTGAAACTCCCAGCCAAAGCGCAGAAAGAAAACCAAAAATAAACATCAGTGTACCCACAGCCCCGAAAAAGTGCATTGGCCTTCCTCCGAAACGGCTTACAAACCAAAGTGTTACCAAGTCCAGAAAACCTCTGATAAATCTTTCTGTCCCGAATTTTGATGTCCCATAAGGTCTTGCCTGATGCTGAACCTCTTTTTCCGTAATTCTTCTGAAACCCGCATTGGCAGCCAAAACCGGAATGTATCGGTGCATGTCTCCGTAAACATCTATGGTTTTTACAACCTGCTTTTTATATGCTTTTAATCCGCAATTGAAATCATGAAGATAAACGCCGGAAACTTTTCTGGCCGCCGCATTGAATAATTTTGACGGAACATTTTTCGTCATGACATTATCAAAACGCTTCTTTTTCCATCCGGAAACAATATCGTAATTTTCATTCACCACCATTGCATACAGCTCTGGAATTTCTTCAGGAAAATCCTGTAAATCAGCATCCATTGTAATAATTACATCACCATTTGTTCTTTCAAAAGCTGCATGAAGCGCTTGTGATTTCCCGTAATTTTTAGAGAATTTGATGGCGTGAACCTGTGGATTCTGAATCTTTAGATTTTCAATAATGCTCCAGGATAGATCTGTACTTCCGTCATCCACAAACCAGATTTCATATGATAAATTGTTTGACCTGCAAACATTATCAATCCTCGAAAAAAGCTCTTCCAGAGAGTCTTCTTCATTGAGCAACGGAATAACTATAGATAAATTCATGTAATTTTAATAAAATTATTCTTGATTTTGTTCTTCTTGGTAAATAGTTTTCGTTCTGAAAAACGCCCCGAAAAACACTGACAAAACTACGTAAAATATAAGAATTGCCGCAAAATATCCTGAAAAATGACTTGCCGTAAGCATATCTTTTCCTTTAACAGCTTCAGGAGTAAAACTTTGAAGTCTTTCCTTGTATTTCTGATCCAGCTCGTCTATATCTTTTTGATGTTTCAAAACCTTTCTCGCTGAAGTATATTCTTTATCCAATTCAGCTTTTTGTCTGGTTACATATTGGTAATTCAACAATTTTTTTGCATCCGTATCTACAAAATTGAGATACGCAAAAATGCTGAAAATAGAGAGAATTCCTCCGACAAACATCGGAACAAAAGCTCTTTTAAAGGCTTCTTTGAAACTCACTACTCTATTATTATTCCAATATGTTTTTACTGACCAGAACGCTGCTCCGGCGTACAAGATCGGTAATACAAAAGCATTGGCTTTCAATGAAATATCAAAATAATTAACTCCTGAAAAGAAGTAATACACCACGAAAAAAACAATCATCGTAGCTCCAAACAGTATAATTCCTAATGTGGAAGGGCTTTTCGTCATATCTAATTTTTTAGAAAAAAGTTGAAAAATTATTGTTCTAGCATTCAATATCTTAGTTGTATTGCTGCATTTTTTTCAACTAATTTTCTTTAATAAGTTTTCAATTTTATAAAATATTCCTATCTTTGCACCGGCAAGTCCTAAACAACCAGCTCCTGAGAATCCTCCAGGGTGGGAACGCAGCAAAGGTAATTGGTCGTAGCGGTGTGATTTAGGTAGCTTGCCATTTTTTATTGGTTTTAGTTGAAGAGAGGTAATTTGAAAATTATCTTTTTTTGTTTCTAAACTTTTCAACAATTCCATTCTGATTTTCAAATTACCTTTCATTTATTTAAAATTCGAACTCCTCACCCAGCTTTGGTAAAACAAGCTCTACATTTTTGTCTGCAAAATGTTTCAATGCACTTTCGTGATTAATTTCAATGGCAGGGAAAGTATCGAAATGACATCCGATTACTTTCGGAGTTTTCAACAATTCCGCTGCTGCAAAAGCCGCTTTTCTAGCACACATTGTATAGTGGCTTCCAATTGGAAGAATGGATAAATCCAAATGTCCGTATAGTCTCGGGAAAAGTTCCATATCAGCCATTACGCCCGTATCACCAGCCAAATAAAGGTTTTTACCTTCCGGCAATCTGAAAATATATCCTACAGGAACACCTCCGTAGCTTCCGTCAGGAAACGAACTTGTATGATGAGCCGGAACCATGGAAATTTTAAGATCATCGATTTTTGCTGAGCCTCCAAGATTTACATCATCCGTATTTTTAGCCATTTTGAAGTGACCGCAAATTTCCGGAACCGCAATAATAGTTGCTTCCGGATGATACTGTAATACTTCCTCCACATCTGCAATATGATCTCCATGCGCGTGAGTCAGTAAAATATAATCAATTTTCTGAGCGGCAATATCAAACCCTGATTCTGCTTTTTTGTAGTTGTAGAAAGGGTCACAAAGAATTGTTTTGTCTTTATAAGTGAACAAAAAACAGTTTTGTCCCAGATACTGTATTTTCATTTTATTTATTTTTTTAAGTTTTTAACCCGAATGGCACAAATATTTTTCACGAATAACTCAAATTGAAATTCGAAAAAACCTGCGAATGAGATGCTTCGACCCCGCTCAGCATGACAGCGCGCTCAACTAACTGTTTTAACCTAACCTAAGTTATAACACTGCCATGCTGAGCCTGTAGAAGCATCTTTATTTTTAAATACAAATAATTCTAATATTTCACGAATGACACGATTAAAATATTAGAATTGTTCATTTCTCAATTAGATGGAAACTTATCTTCAATCAACCCTAGATTAATTCCGTGCTCTAAGTAAGCTTTACAACCGTCTAAAACCGTTGTGAAACCTCCTGTATTGTCATTGATTATTTTTAACAAATCTTCTCCTTTCTGAGAAAATCCGTAACTTTTAATAATTACCAGAGTTCCTTTTTCCATTCTTTTGAATTCATAATCTACATTTGTTGAAGGTTCTCCCCAAATCGTTTTTATCAATTGATTTTGAACAATTTGGAGAACTTTAACATCAGATTTTGCGCCGTACATTTCCCATTCCCAGGTAACTGTTTTGCCTTCTTCGAGTTTTCCTGTTGACTTTGTAAACCAAAAATTGGTTGTTATTTCCGGAGTGATAAATGCTTCGAAAACGTCTTCAATCGGTTTTCTTATCAGCATTTGAGCTTCAACATAGATATTTGAACTCATATTGAAATATTTTAGTTAAAAAAATTAAGCCCGAAAGCAGTAAGAACCGCCATCACAAAAGTCATAATCCCGACTTGCTTCAAAAACGGATCAAGCTCTCGCGGTTCTTTTACAGCCATTATTTTTCTTCTCAGCTTCATTAAAGGCAGTAATAAAATCATTACGATGAAAACATAATAATTCTGTGTCTGGAAGAAGCCATTAATTCCTAAAAACATCAAAATCAAAATCAGAGGAAGCTGCAGCAAGATCATTTCATAAATCATGGCATTTTTGAATCCTATTCTTAATGCAAAGCTGTTTTTTCCTGATAATCTGTCGCTTTCAATGTCTCTCATATTATTAAGATTCAAGACTGCCATACTCATCATTCCCACTGCTGTTCCCGGCAAAAGCATATCCCAGCTGAACGTTTTAGTAAATAAAAAATAGCTCCCGCAAACAGAAACCAGACCGAAAAAGATAAAAACAAAAATGTCTCCCAATCCCATGTATCCATAAGGTTTTTTACCTACTGTATACCCAATTGCCGCTAAGATACTTGCCACTCCCAATCCAATGAAAATGTAAAATTCATTCATATATTTTGGAATGAAAGCAACGTACAGAAGCGCAACTGTCGCGACAAAGGATAAAACTGAGAAAAGAATGACTGCATTTCTCATCTGTTTTGCTGTAATCCTTCCTGATGCTACCGCTCTGGATTCTGCTTCCGTGGCTCTTTTTGCATCGGTTCCTTTGATTCCGTCTCCGTAATCATTAGCGTAATTTGAAAGGATCTGATACAGCAATGTCACTAAAAGTGCCAGTGCAAAAATTCTCCAATCCCAAAATCCGCCTTCACCATAAAGCCTCCATTTTGCGATGAAAGCTCCCATTATAATTCCGCTCAAGGAAAGCGGTAATGTTCTAAGCCTTGCGGCTTTTATCCAATCCGTCATATATTTAGATGTTAGATATTAGAAGTTAGAAGTTAGATTCTTAAAGCTGCAAAAGCTAATATCTAATTTCTAACCTCTAACTTCTTATTTTATGATATCCATTGATTTTCTCCGAAATCAGGCTTTCTCTTTTCCAGGAAGGCGTTTCTTCCTTCTTTTGCTTCTTCCGTCATATAAGCCAAACGGGTTGCTTCTCCCGCGAAAACCTGCTGACCAACCATTCCGTCGTCTGTAAGGTTCATTGCGAATTTCAGCATTCTGATGGATGTAGGAGATTTAGCTAAAATTTCCTGAGCCCATTCATAAGCTGTATCTTCCAATTCGTCGTGAGGAATTACTGCGTTTACCATTCCCATATCCAGAGCTTCCTGCGCAGAATAATTTCTGCCTAAAAAGAAAATTTCACGAGCTTTTTTCTGTCCGACCATTTTTGCAAGATATGCTGATCCGTAACCACCATCAAAGCTGGTAACATCGGCATCTGTCTGCTTGAAAATAGCGTGCTCTTTACTCGCCAGAGTAAGATCGCAAACGACATGAAGAGAATGACCTCCACCAACAGCCCATCCCGGAACCACCGCAATGACTACTTTCGGCATAAAACGAATCAGACGCTGAACTTCAAGAATATTCAAACGATGTCTTCCGTCTTCACCTACGTATCCCTGATGCCCTCTCGCCTTCTGATCTCCTCCGCTGCAGAATGCCCAACCTCCGTCTTTCGGACTTGGCCCTTCTCCTGAAAGCAGTACAACACCTATGGAAGAATCTTCATAAGCGTCATAAAAAGCATCGTATAGTTCTGAGGTAGTTTTTGGTCTGAAAGCATTGCGAATTTCCGGTCTGTTGAAAGCGATTCTCGCTACACCATTACATTTTTTATATGTAATATCTTCGTATTCTTTGACGGTTTTCCACTCGATCATTTTTGTAAAAATTTTTCTCAAAGATACGGAATTACATAGAATTTTAACATTGATTTTTGATGATAATCGTTGGGAAATTTGTGAAAGTTTTTGGTTTAAAATTTAATTGATTTTATGCAAAGAACACTAAGCTTTCTTTTTTAATGTTTGTGAATATTTTTCGCAAAGACATTTAACTCAGCAAAGAAAAAATACAGCATTTGTCATTCTGTATATACTCAGATACCACCTTTCTGTTAAAATTTTGCTTAAATATCGCGGGATGACAAATAGAATGGATATAAGTTATAAAAAAAGACTACTAGTGACTGGTGGCTGAGGCTCTCGAAGCCACCAGTCCTGCCATCCTAGCCCCGATTGTAGCATTGTTTAAGCTCATTTTCAGGATTTCGGCGGCGGCAAAGCCGCCGCCGAAATCCTGAAAATAGCGAGTGCGGAAAGCGGGAAAAAGCTCCAAAATCAAACAAAAAAACCGAAACAAAATGTTCCGGTTTATATGTATTCAATGTTTGAAAATTATTTAGCGGGCTGTTTTGCTAACTCAGTTTCTTTAGCTTTCATTTCATTGTATTTTGCTGTATTTTTTGTGATACTGTAGATTTCTTTCAGCATCTGGACAGCATTAATGTCATTCGGTACAGCCTGATACCATTTTTCAGCATAAGGTAAAGCTTTGTTGAATCTTTCCTTTCTTGCATCAATCAGTTTTGTAGCATCATCCGGCTTAGTTTTTCTAAGCGTATTGATTTCGCTTACCGCTTTTTCATCATCTCCGATAGCTGTATACACTAAATTTTGATAAGCATTAGAGAAGTCCGGCTTAAGCTCGATTGCCTTCTGGAAGGAAGTCATTGCGTCATTAGCTGTTTCAGGGTTTTTTGCCTGAAGAACTCCTAAATTATACCAGTTGGTAGCATCATTAGGGTTTTTCGCTAACTGCTCTTTCAGGTTCTGCATGAATTTATCGGTATTTCCTGATGCATATAATGCTGATCCCTGATATTCTTTTAGTTTAGCACTGTTCGGGAATTTTGCAAGACCTTTTTCAATAATCGCCAATGCTTCGTCATTTTTCTTAGCATTTAACAATAAGGTTGATAAAGTTTCGTACAAATCCTGCTCAACACTTGGAGTCTGCTCAGTTTTGAAATCTGTATAATCTCCTCCTGATTTTTTCAGCAATTCCCAAGTCGCTTTGTCATAAGTAGCAACCTGACCTGTTTTTTTGTCTTTAGCAGTATAATTTGTTTCTACTCCTGTATATCCGGAATTAATTAAATCTGTATATATTTTAGTAGCCTGAGGAATATCGTTTGCCAAAGCATAATTAAGTCCTGAGTAATACATATATACTTTATTATCCTGCCCGTTTGTTTTCAGTAAGTTATAAACTTCCATAAACTTAGGAGCCGCCACAGCATAGTTTTTAGCATTATATGCATCCATTGCCGCTTTGTTAGCTTCTTGCAGCTTAGCGTTTGCATCTTCTTTCTGCCCAAAAGCAAAAGCTGATGCCACGATAGCCATCCCTAAAATTAGCTTTCTCATAATCACTATTTTATATTAATTGTACAATACTATTCTTCCGAATCAGAATTCTCTGTTTCCTCAGTAGGGTTTTGGTTTTCTGCCTGAGGTTCTTCCATATTGTTTTCCTGGTTATCAGCTATGTTTTCTGCCGCCTCTTCATTTTCTTCTTCATCTGCCACATCCTTATCCATTTCTACTTTTGCAATGGCTGCAATTTCGTCATTTTTCTTAAGGTTGATCATTCTTACTCCCTGAGTATTTCTACCCATTACTCTCATCTCATCCATATTCATACGGATTGCAACTCCGGATTTGTTGATAATCATCAATCCGTCTTCATCCGTCACGTTCTGAATAGCGATCAGATTACCTGTTTTCTCAGTAATATTAAGCGTGATAACTCCTTTTCCTCCTCTGTTGGTAATTCTGTAGTCTTCCACGGCGGTTCTCTTACCATATCCTTTTTCGGATACCACAAGAACCGTTTCTTTCTCCACATCATTCACAACAATCATACCAATAACCTCATCATTATCCTCCATCGCGATACCACGAACCCCGATAGAACCTCTACCTACTTCTCTTACTTTTTCTTCTGGGAAACGGATACATTTACCGTTTTTGGTAGCGATCATGATCTGTGAATTCCCATTGGTTAAATAAGCTCCTAACAACTGGTCATTATCCCTAATCTCAATAGCATTTACCCCGTTTACCCTTGGTCTTGAATAAGCTTCCAATGAAGTTTTCTTAATGGTACCGTTTTTAGTTACCATCACTACGCTCATTTGATTTATGTATTCAGAATCTTTTAAGTTATTGGTTCTGATATAAGCTTTGATCTTATCGTCCGGCTCAATGTTAATTAAGTTTTGTACCGCTCTTCCCTTCGCAGTTTTTGAACCTTCAGGAATTTCGAATACTCTTAGCCAGTAACATCTTCCTTTTTCTGTAAAGAACAGCATATACTGGTGATTGGTTGCGGAAACAATATACTCTAAGAAATCGGAGTCTCTTGTAGTTGCCGCTTTATTTCCTACACCGCCTCTACTTTGGATTTTATATTCTGAAAGCAACGTTCTCTTCACATATCCTGCATGAGAAATGGTAAGAACTACAGATTCATTCGGGATGATGTCTTCTATTGACATTTCACCACCTGAATAGTCTATTTCAGTTCTTCTTTCGTCACCGTATTTTTCTTTAACTTCAATTAATTCATCTTTGATAATCTGGAATCTTCTTGGTTCATTAGCCAAAATATCTTCCAAATTAGCAATTTCTTTCATAATTGCATCGTACTCGTCGCGGATCTTATCAAGCTCCATTCCTGTAAGACGTGCAAGACGTAAATCAAGAATGGCCTGAGCCTGAATTTCAGAAAGATCAAATTCTGTTATTAATCCTTCTTTCGCAGCCTGTGGATTGGCAGAGTGACGGATAATAGAAATGGCTTTATCTAAAGCGTCCTGAGTTCCGATCACCTTCATGAAACCTTCAAGAATGTGAGCTCTTTCTTTTGCTTTTTTAAGCTCAAACTGAGTTCTTCTTACTATTACCTCATGTCTGTGCTCCACAAAATGATGGATGATATCTTTTAGGTTTAACTGTTCCGGTCTTCCATGAACCAAAGCAATATTATTAACGCTGAAAGATGTCTGAAGCGATGTATATTTATATAATAAGTTTAAAACAACATTCGGAATCGCATCATTTTTTAATTCATAAACAATACGAAGCCCCCTTCTGTCGGATTCATCTCTGATTTCGTAGATTCCCGGGATTTTTTCCTCTTTTACCAATTCGGCAGTTCTGGCAATCATTTCCGCTTTGTTCACCTGGTAAGGAACTTCGTTTACGATAATTGCGTTTCTGTTCCCGATTTCTTCAAAGGCAACTTTAGCTCTAAGAACCACCCTTCCTCTTCCGGTATGGAAAGCATCCCTTACCCCGTCATATCCATAGATAATCCCACCTGTAGGGAAATCCGGAGCAATGATGTGCTGCATGAGCTCATCAATGGTGATTTCTCTGTTATCAATATAAGCGCAGATAGCATCTACAGCTTCCGATAAGTTATGTGGCGCCATGTTTGTTGCCATCCCTACCGCAATACCTGAGGTTCCGTTTACAAGAAGATTCGGAATTTTTGAAGGTAAAACCGTTGGTTCCGTTAAACTATCATCGAAGTTATTCTGGAAATCTACCGTTTCTTTGTCTAAGTCTGAAAGCACCTCATCGGAGATTTTTTTCAATCTTGCTTCCGTGTAACGCATTGCTGCAGGCGGGTCACCGTCCATAGATCCGAAGTTACCCTGGCCGTCTACCTGAGGATAACGCAAGCTCCAGTCCTGAGCCATTCTCACCATTGCATCGTATACAGAAGAGTCTCCATGCGGGTGGTATTTACCCAAAACGTCCCCAACAATTCTCGCAGATTTTAAATATTTTCTATTAGAAAAAACCCCTAGTCCATACATACCGTAAAGTACTCTTCTATGAACGGGCTTTAAGCCGTCTCTTACATCAGGCAACGCTCTTGAAACGATAACCGACATCGAATAATCGATATAAGACGACTTCATTTCATCAACAATGTTGATAGGAATCAGTCTTTCTCCTTCTTTTTGCATAAACAAATTTTATTATAATGATAGTCAGACCCTTAGCTGTATGTCTGAAAATATTTTTTTTTGAATTTTTATTAACGGGCTAATTTACGAAAAATTTGCCGATTTTTGCGGTAGAATTTATCCACAAACTCTTAAAAAATCATAAAATATGAGCATATTAAGCATAACTTTTCACTCCACGAAAAATAATCTGGAAGCCTGGGAAAATTATATTGATGAAACCCTGATTTTAATGACGGAAAACTTAATGGATGTAAGCAAATATATCCTTTCTGAAGTTCACAGTGATTATATTGAGGAGGGTAAAAATTATAATCTTCTTTTGATTTTTGATAATGATGATCTGAGAGATGATTTTATAAAAAGCGAAATGGTAAATATTGCCGAAAGAATCGAGAAAAGATTCGGGACGGAAGTGATGATTTTTAATACTTTGCTTAATCAGAAGAAGTCAAGGATGTAAATTGAGTTTAAGGTTAAGGTTGAGATTTAAACTAATATTTTATTAAAAAAATAAGAGCCCTGAGTTTCTCGGGGCTCTTTTGTATTAAACTTCTATGTGTTTTCTGTAGATTTTCTTGTAAAAATTAAATCTGTTTTAGACTGCTCCTGACTTTTTTCCAACATTCCGTGTGGTCTTGGAGGTTTCGGTGGTCTCGGCGGTCTTGGAGGCGGATGGCAGGCGCTGGTAGCGTAAGCCAACACAAATATTCCGAAAATTTTAGGTAAAGTTTTCATATTTTTTATTTTGAATTTAACAATCAAGCTGAATGCCAATTTCAAGATTATCAGCAATTAATTTATAAAAAGCAAAAGCACCGGAATTTCCAGTGCTTCTATTTTTCTTAATCTCATCTGTGGCGGCCGTGGCCGTGACCTCTATGTTTGTAATGCCCATGACCATGTCCGGGATTTTTATAGATGTACACTTTTTTTGCCTGTCCGGGAGGCAATCCTCTTCTTCCGTGATGCTCATGAACGATGCATGAAGTTAACATCAACATTGCAATTGTTGCGGCACCGGCAACTTTAATCAAACTTCTCATTTTTTCACTTTTTCAAATTCCGATGTGAAAAATATCAATGTTAATGCCAAAATTAATTGATGAGTTTGAATGAATGATGGTGTTATAGTTATTTTTTTTGTGTTTATAAGACTTTTTTGAACTTAAAATAAATTTACATCTAAACTTTAATTCAACTTTTTACTCGTTTCTTTTATTATTATCTTAAAATAAATCACTTCTTTTTTCAAGCAAGACAACATCTTTCCAGTCTCCGTTCAGCTTTGCTATTTTTTTTCTGATTCCTACCGTTCGAAAACCATTTTTCTGATGGAATTTAATGGATGCTTCATTTTCGTAGAATATATTTGCCTGTAAAGTCCAGAATCCGTGGCTTTCGCTATCCAAAATCATCTTTTTAAGTAAAACCGAACCCAAACCCTTACCCTGATAATTATTATCGAAATAAATGCTTACTTCTGCCACTCCGTGATAACACTCCCTTTTGCTGACAAGCTTCAGGGCACACCAGCCTACAACTTCATTATTTTCATTTTCCAAAACCCAGCGGCAGTCGTTGAAATATTCCATATTCCAGGCCTCCGGAGTTGGAATGTTTGTTTCAAATGTGGAAATTCCGCCTTCAACACCCTGCCTGAATATTTCCAAAACCCTTACGCTATCACTGGAAAGCATTTCTCTAAGCTCGTAGTTCATTATTAATGGTATTTTCGTTTGTTTTTTCTTTTAATCCTGGAATAATGGGTCTGTTTGTTTTGCTCGTCTTCAGAGATTACACTGATGTTTCCGTCTACTTCCAAAATAGATAATTTTACATTTTCAATTCCGTCCACGCCATGTTCCCTGATTGCTTCTTCCAGCTCCTGCTTGTTTATTTTAACCTTAAATAAAGCATCCTGATTAATTTTACCATCCCTTATAAGAATCACAGGTTCATCTTCAAAAAATGCTTCAAATTTTTTGTTGGAAAACATCAATCTTTTAACAATAAAATTAGCCGCAAAAAGAACCAAAGCAGCTACAAGGCCCCCAGTAAGAGATGTATCCGGGCCCACCATTGCATTCTGAACAGCATTTGAAATAAGCAGCAACAGGACAACATCCCCTGCATTGAGCTGGGAAAGCTGGTTTTTACCAAAAATTCGGATCGCAATTACCATAAAAAGATAGACGCAGAGAGACCGGACGACAACATCAAGGATGGGATTCACAACAGTTTATTTTAACTCAAATGTATACATTTTTTACATACCTGATTACAATTATTAAATTATAAAAAACAATACATAAAATTTAAAAACACGGCATAAACTTTGCTAATAAGTTGTTAATATTAAATTAATTTACACAAATTATGAAACAATTATTTCTATACTTGGGAGTTCTCCTGACATTTGCATCTTGCAATAAAAATGACAATTTGCCGAAAACAGTAAATAATGATGCTGAAATCACACTAAAGGTTAATGAATTGTACAGTATCTACGGTAAGTCCACAGAATCACTTTATAAAGTACCTTTTGCCGATTCTATTTTCTCACCAGGACTTAAAAAAAATCTGGATGAGGCTGTAAAAGCTTCTAACGCAAGCATTGAAAGAACTGAAAAAGAAAAAAAAGGTGATAAGCCTCAGATTTTTGAAGGCTCTCTATTTACAAGTCTTTATGAAGGATATACTAATTATAAAATCGTTTCTGTAAAAATGCTTAACGATTCCGGAGAAGCTAAGGCTGAAGTAAATGTAGAATTTGAAAACTCCAATGAAAATCCAAAAATTACGTGGGTTGATAAAATCAATTTAATTAACCCCGGAGACGGATGGAAAATTGATAATATTGATTTTGATGATAAATTAGGAAACACTTCCGATCTCAAAAAAAGTTTAGCAAGCTTTATAGAAGGTGCCAAAACAAATTAAAAACTAAAGCCGCTCGATGAGCGGCTTTAGTTTTTAAGGGCATTGTGAAATAGGAACTTCGCTGCATACTACAGCATTCATCCATTCGCAGTACACGCAGTATTTTTTAGGAGCACCTCCGTTTACTGCTTTTAGTTCTTCTTTTGATAGTTTCTTTAGATTTTTCATATCGTTTAATTTTTGCGTATTAAATATAAACGAAAAAAATATTACGAATTATTATAACTTTTTATTTAAAAATTTCATAATTATTATATTAATGTATAATAATTTATAATTCTATCTCTGATCTATCTCTATTGTAACAGGCATAACATAAGTATAGGCCATCATTTTTCCGTTCAGCTTTTTAGGCTTAATTCTGAAATTACTCAAAACATTTTCAATTTCTTTACTAACATTTTTACAGTCGCCAGTGGAATGAACATTAGCAACCTTTCCATCTTCCAAAATATCAAATTTTACCTCAGAATTTACTATTCCCTGTTTATATTCATAGTTTGTAAAGTCAAAATTGTTTATTAATTCTTTTCTTACATCGCTTAGAGCATCTTTTTTATTTAATTGAACCTCCTGGATAACATTGCTGTTCGTATTTTGTGCTTTAGCTGTATTTACCACAGCTGCAAGTCCGCACACCATAAATGAAGCTATAAATATTTGAATATTATTTTTCATAACTAATTGGTTTTAAATATTATACTTATTTAATTTTATATCTACTATCAAAGTTATAAAAAATAATTTACAATAAATTTACATTCAGTTAACATTGGGTTAACATTGAAATTTAATTAACTGATTTTCAACTATATAAATTTTAAAAATAATTAAAAATTTAATATTGGAAGTTAATATTAAGCATAAAAAAGGCCAAAACATTAGTTGTTTTGACCTGTAATTTATAAACTTTAACAAAGTATTACTCTAGTTCTCTTTTCAAAAACTTACCTGTCAAACTTTTCTTCGATTTTACGATTTCTTCCGGAGTTCCCTGTGCTACAATCTGCCCGCCGTGCTTTCCACCTTCAGGACCAACATCTATAATATGATCTGCTAATTTTATAACGTCCATATTATGTTCAATAATAATAAATGAGTTTCCTAATTCCACTAATTTATTAATAGCATCCATAAGTATTTTCACGTCTTCAAAGTGAAGTCCGGTGGTAGGTTCATCAAGGATATATAATGTATTTCCGGTCTGTCTTTTTGCCAGTTCAGTTGCCAGCTTGATACGCTGAGCCTCTCCTCCTGAAAGCGTGGTCGATTGCTGTCCCAAAGTAATATACCCCAAACCTACATCCTGTAATGTTTTTACTCTTGCAAAAATCTTTGGAATCGGCTGGAAAAATTCTACGGCTTCATCAATCGTCATATCCAATACATCTGAAATAGATTTTCCTTTGTAACGTACTTCCAGCGTTTCCCTGTTGAAACGTTTTCCGTTGCAGGTTTCGCAATGTACATAGACATCCGGTAAGAAATTCATTTCAATAACCTTCAACCCGCCTCCCTGACAGGTTTCGCATCTTCCGCCTTTTACGTTGAAAGAGAATCTTCCCGGCTTATAACCACGGATTTTACTTTCCGGCAATTCAGCAAAAAGATTTCGGATATCCGTAAACATTCCTGTGTAGGTTGCCGGGTTTGAACGTGGCGTTCTCCCGATCGGGGTCTGGTCTACATCTACAATTTTATCGATGTTTTCGAGACCATCAATTTTTTTGTATGGTAAAGGTTCCTGAACGGCTCTGTAAAAATGCTTGTTTAAAATCGGGTACAAGGTTCCGTTAATCAAAGAAGATTTTCCGCTTCCTGAAATTCCTGAAACTACAACCAGCTTACCTAAAGGAATATCCAGTGTTACATTTTTAAGATTATTTCCTGTAGCCCCTTTTAATACGATATTTTTACCGTTTCCTTTACGTCTTTCCGCAGGAATTTCGATTTTTCTTTTTCCATTAATATACTGAGCTGTAATCGTATCCGCTTTCAACAAATCTTTCGGTTTTCCCTGCCAAAGGATTTCTCCCCCGAACTTCCCGGCTCTGGGGCCAATATCCAGTACCTCATCGGCCTCCAGAATCATATCTTTGTCGTGTTCTACCACCAAAACAGAGTTTCCGATATCACGGAGATTTTTCAGTGAATTAATCAATCTCTCATTGTCTCTCTGGTGTAAACCTATACTCGGTTCATCCAAAATATAAAGAACATTTACCAATTGAGACCCTATCTGCGTAGCCAGGCGAATCCTTTGAGACTCCCCTCCTGAAAGAGTTTTTGAACTCCTGCTCAGGCTTAAATAATCCAAACCTACATCCAGCAAAAACTGAAGCCTTGTTTCGATTTCTTTTAAAATTTCATGAGCAATAATGGCATGCTTTTCTGAGAATTTATCTTTAACGTCAGCTAACCAGTCTTTTAAATCTATTAAACTCAATGCATTAACCTCAGCAATATTTTTTCCATCGATTTTAAAGCTCAGGCTTGAAGGCTGAAGACGTGTTCCCTTACATTCCGGACACGTTTCTTCCGTTGTGAAATGTCTTTCCAGCAAAATAGCCTCGTAAGATTCCCTTTCCTCAATGATCTCTTCCATAAAAGGAATTAAACCATCAAAGCTGATTTTAATTTTCTTGGTAATTCCGGCGTATTTTAAATCTTTATTGAATTCTTTGTGGCATCCGTTGTACATATAATCCAACGCTTCTTCCGGGATATCCTGAAAAGGAGTAGTTAAGCCCAATCCGAAAATTTCAAGGATATTTTTAATCTGAGCCAGAATCCATTTATTAGATTTAATATCTTCCAAAGGCAGTAAGCCTCCCTGATTTATTGATAATTTTGGATTTTCAACAAAATAATCGGTGTTTATTTTTTTAATAGTTCCCAAGCCTTTACATTCCGGGCAGCTTCCTTTCGGAGAGTTAAAAGAGAATGTATTCGGTTCCGGCAAAGCCAATGAATGACCGGTTTCCGCATCCATTAAATTCTTTGAAAAATATTCAATTTCCGTACTTCCCAGTTTTTGAATCCCGATTAAGCCTTCTCCCATTTCCATCGCCGTCCGCAATGATTTTTCCATTCTGGCTTCGGAAGCACTTTCCCCGATAATCCAACGGTCGATTACAATGTCGATATCGTGGGTTTTGTAACGGTCAAGCTTTAAATCATATTCAATATCCTGCAGTTCACCGTCAATTCTTGCCTGCCCGTACCCTTTCTTAGCCATCTGCACGAAAAGTTCATGATAATGACCTTTTCTGGAACGTACCACTGGAGCCATCAGCATGATTTTTTCGCCTTTATAATTTTCTTTAATTGTATCAAGAATCTGATCTTCGGTATAGCTTACCAGCCTCTTGCCTGTTGTCTGAGAATACGCATCTGAAACTCTTGCGTATAGAAGACGGAGAAAATCATATAATTCCGTAACCGTTCCTACGGTAGAACGGGGATTTTTATTGGTTGTTTTCTGTTCTATGGCAATTACGGGAGATAATCCTTCTATTTTGTCTACATCAGGACGCTCCAGTCCGCCCAAAAACTGTCTGGCATAAGCAGAAAACGTTTCGATATAACGGCGCTGGCCTTCTGCAAAAATAGTATCAAAAGCCAATGATGATTTTCCGCTTCCCGAAAGCCCGGTAATTACTACCAATTCGTTGCGCGGAATTTTTACGTTAATATTTTTAAGATTATGTTCACGGGCTCCGTAAACTTCTATATATTCTGTTGATTTACTCATAATTTGGTGTGATTTTACCTGAAAATCACGATGTGCAAAATTACGGAAATTTTAGGAATTTTTTGTGTTAAAATTGTTAGATTATTAGCCGTGAATCTATCCATTTTTTATTTTAAATGAAATTAACTTTGTGGAATTCTTCGACTGCTCACGTTCAGCATGACAGAAGTCTAATACTAATTGTTTTATTTCAAATTAAATGCAGAAAAAATTTCGCGGTGTCATCCTAAGTGAGAACAGTCAAAAGATCTCTAACAATACCAAGCAAGAATATCCATTCAAAAATTAACTATTTTTTAATTAAATTTACATCACTTAAAACCCAGCCATGAACAGACTCCGGGAACATATTGAAGCCATAACTCCGCTTACAGATGAGGAGTTTGATTACGTCAAAGACTTTTTCGTTCTTAAAAATGTTCGCAAAAACCAGTTTTTAGTTCATGAGGGAGACGAAGTAAAATATGAATTTCTGGCTTTAGACGGTATTTATAAAGTTTTCTATATTGATGAAAACGGTAAAGAACATATCCTCCAGTTTGCGAAAAAAAACTGGTGGATGACGGATTATATCGGATTTTTTAAACAAAAGAATGCTACCATGTTTGTAGAATGCCTGCAGGACGGAGCTATAGTATGCCTTACACTGGAAGGCCGTGAAAAACTGTCTTCAGAACTTCATAAGATGGAGCATTTCTTCAGAGTAAAGCTGATGAACGGCTATATTGCTTTACAGCAGAGAATTATGCTTTTATTATCGAGTACACCGCAACAGCGATATGAAGAATTTGTAAGATTATATCCGGATCTTATCTCCGAAATTACTAAAAAATATGTTGCAGAATATCTTGGAGTAAGCCGCGAAACACTTAGCAGGCTGTATTCTAATATTAAATAATTTTATGTCATTGCGAGGAGCGAAGCGATGAAGCAATCTCTTTTTTAAATACTAATAGCACTAATTTTTCACAAATAACACTGGAATATATTATACCTCTAAACTATGCTTAGATCCTTCCAGGATGACAAACATTATGTATATTTTTTATGTTTAATAATAGTTTTACATAAAATTCTAATTTAAAAATCAAATATTCAAGTGTGATTTCGATCACACTTTTTTTGTGACTTCACTCCTTCTGTTGAGGCATTGGATCAACCTACATTTGCTATAGAAATTTAAAACAATTTCAAAAGATCATTCAAAAATAATAATTAACTAAAAAAATTTAAGTCATGAATCCAAAAGTATTAATCATTGTATCCAATGCCAGCTCAATCGGACCTAATCACCGAAGAACCGGAACTTTCTTATCTGAAGTAGCGCATCCTTACGCAGAATTTGAAAAAGCAGGCTATGAAGTTGATTTTGCAAGCCTTACTGGTGAATCTCCGTTTTTAGATGCTTTAAATTTAGCCGGTGATCCTGATAACTTAAAATTCTTAACCGGAAAAGGTTGGGAAGGAATGCACAGTGCAATAAAACTTTCTAATCTGGATATCAGTTCTTATGATGCTGTTTTTGTTCCGGGAGGTCTGGCACCGATGGTAGATATGCCGGAAGCCGCCGAACTTAAAAAAGTAATTGCTGAATTTTATGAAAACAATCGCGTTGTAGGAGCCGTTTGCCACGGTCCTGTTTCACTCTTAAATGTAAAATTGAGTGACGGAAGTTATCTGGTGGATGGTAAAAATATCACATCATTTACGACTGAAGAAGAAGATAACTATGCAAGACCGGATGTTCCTTTCGATTTGCAAACGGCCTTAACTGAACAGGGAGCGATTTTCCACGCCGCTGAACCCTGGTCTGCCAACAGTATCGCAGACGGAAATCTTGTAACAGGTCAAAACCCAGCTTCTGCAAAAGGTGTTGGTGAAAAAATGGTTGCTCTGCTGGAGGCTAAAAAATCATAATTTAATTCAAAATAAAAAAATGGATCAAAACGCTGTATTTGTTCACGCCAAATGGCAGGTGAAAGAAGGAAAACTGGATGCCGTTCTTCAATTAATGAAAGAAGCCGGAGAAAAAAGTACCCGGGAAGAAGGAAATTTGTTTTATAAACTGCATCAGAGTCAGGAAGATCAGAATACAATTATTTTATATGAAGGGTATATAAGTGCCGATGCTGTGGAAATCCATCGTAATTCTGAGCATTTTAAAAGCATTGTACTGGAACAGGTTGTTCCTTTATTGGAGGAAAGAGAGGTGATTCTTATGAATCTGTTATTTTAATGATGTGTTTTAATGAGTTACGGGCAAACCTATGGTTTGCCCGTAACTTTTTTATAATTGTTTGATCCTTCGACAGGCTCAGGATGACACTGTGAAAATCTCCTGCATATTTTAATTAAAATAAAATGAAACAGTCAGTATTAGAGCACTGTCATCCTGAGCCTGTCGAAGAATCTTTAATTTAATTATCAAAAAAATCAGAATCTTCATTTGTTACTTTCACAACATATTCTATTCCGTCAATTGCTTTTGAAATGATCTGATTTCTCAGAATATTCGCCATGTTTTCCCAATATACTCTTCCGTAAAAAGAATAATTCTGTGGAATGATTTCTACCTCAACCGTTCTTACAAAGCCCTCTTTAGGCTTGTTGCTGATCATGGTTCCGCGTTTTACCCTTACGTCTTTTAATTCGTCTTTCAGAACCATTCTGCAATAGTTTTTAACATCTTCCAAAGAAATAATTTTATCTCTCGTGGTCAAAGCATATTTATACGCCTGAATGCTGTCTGTTCCTTTCTGTTCTTCCGCCCCGCCGATGGTTTCCGTTAAAAGAATAAGCATCTGGGATTTTAACTGGTTGGAAAGCTCAGTCCCGGGACGCATGTGGTTCGCAAGCGTGCAGTGGGTAACCCAAAATGATGCGTAGGTATGATCCGTTTTTTCTACAGGCTCCATAATGATGTAATTCAGCTCCTGCTTGATGGTTCTTTTCGCATTATTCACTTTCTGAACCATAGATTTCATCTTATCGGCCATCTCGCTTAAGACACCCTTTACATTATCCCTGTTTAAAAGAGAAAACGCGGCAATTTCGTCTCTGGTAAGTTCCAGAACATTGGCGATCATATCCACTGCATTTCTGTTTGTAAAACGTTCCATACCGCCTTTTCTTACCGTGTATAAGCCTTTTTTAAGATCATCGTTGGGCGTAAAAGGTATTTCCGTATACCGTCTTCCGTCTCCATCCTGAACTTCATCAACATATAAAAAATGTTCGCCTTCATCTGTAACCAGCGGAATATTATTTCCCATAATATCCAGGCTGTATTCTGTTTTTTTCCAGCCACGGTTGTAAATAGGGAATGCGTTTAATACAAATGAAAAATTATCTAAAATCTCTGCCGAAAACTGTGGAGGAAACTCCAAAGTAAGCCACAGATAGCGTTTTCCGTCAATATGTTTTGTGATTTCTTCTTTATAATCTACATATTCTAAATTTTCAGGCAATTTTCCAGGTTCGGAAAACAAAGAATCCGAAAGTCCGGTAATCTCAATGAATTTGTGGCGGTAAATGCTTTTCACATCTTCAAAAAGTTTATTCTGGATAGACTGTTCGCGGAACATCTGTTCATATCCGTCCGTCTGATTATTTTTGATATAAGTAAGTCCTTCTTTTACAAACAAAGGGTTTCCATTACTGGAAACCGTAATGTACGGTAATAATTTATAGACAAAATCAAGATGTTCAAAGGCCGGATTTGAGCAATAAATGCTGAGATACTTAGGAAAACTTTCACTTTCATATTTTGAAACATTAATTCCGATGGTAACCTTCCTGTAATCTTCCGGCTTTCCCTGGAATCTTGCAATCGGGATTTTATTTAAGCGGTCGTCCACACTGTAGCAGGTATTCCCTACGAACATAACAGCGGTCTGCGCTTTATTGATCCTGATATTTCCTACGGGCGTAAACGGAATATTAATCTGCTTATCTGACTCTGATTTTACCGTAGAGGTCATCTGTTTCCTGAAGAAAAATTCTGTATGCTCCAACAGGATTTCCGAAGATTCATAAGGCTGCGTAAAAGCAATGGCATGGGCCGGAATGGGATGTGTATAAATGGACGGCGTTAATAATTTTGCCAGCTTTTCTAAAATTCTGGCATTTACCGTCTGTATTTCGTTATTTGCTTTGAAAACTTCTGTGCTGAATGCGTCTATCAATAACTTTACGAAAGGATCCAGTGACTGTGGACTTTTTAATCCCCAAACTTTGGTAGCATTCTGAAGCATTCTTGCTTTTACAGATTCTTTGGAATATATATTTTGGTCTAAATTCATAGGTTCTGGTTACAAGTTTACAATAATTAATCAATCGACATCGGGCTCAGGAATAATTCCGTAGAAAAGCTGAACCGCTCTCCCGTTTCTTCCATTTTTGCATTGATGGCAATTTTTACTTTCTTTTTGATTTCAGTATGCTCTTTTGTATCGTAGCTGTGTTCTACAATGAGGATATGTGCATCGATCTGTGGCTGCACAATCCTCGGCTCATAATCCCTGATCTGTCTTTTCAGGCTTTTTATGAATACGCTTTCCCATACTGCACTTGTAACTCCGTTATCGAATTCCAGGTTCCAGACGTCGTTTCCGTAATTTTCATCATATCTGTTTTCGCCTTTCTTTGTGGTGATCAACAGCATGATGTTATGGGCAATGCTTTCTCCCATGTCGCAGGTGTCGATACTTCCTCCTTCTGTCATTAAGGTTGACGGAACGAAAGGCATTCTGTAATTTGGTGTGTCCATGATCTCAACTTCTTTATTTTTTACTTCATAGTCTTGTTTAATCGAAAATAAATACCAAATTAAGTATTTTTAGCGAAATAAAATATTATAAGATTTAAATTTGATGTATAATATTTAGGCTGTTAGCTTTAGGGCCTTCAGCAATTATTTAGCAAGGTTTCGGGGCTGGTGGCTTCGAGTGCGGAGAGCGGGAAAAAGCTCCTTTAAAAATAGGTAATGAGTATTAAATAACAATAAAAAAGCTGTCTAAATTAATTAAACAGCTTTTGAATTTATTCTTTAATTTTATTGTTATTTCTATTGATAAAATAATACACCGGAAGTCCAAGCAATACCATCAGGAAGCCCGGCCAGGTATACTGCTGCTTATAGATCAACAGCAAAATACAGAATCCCGCTCCTATCACTAAATAAATAATTGGTGTTACAGGATACAGCCATGTTTTGTAGGGTCTTTCGAGGTTCGGCTGCTTAATTCTTAAATAAATAACTCCAAAAACCGTAATCATATAAAATAACACGATTACAAAAGAAATCATATCCAGAAGGTTGCCATACTGTCCGCTTAAACAAAGCAGAGAAGCCCAGATTCCCTGCATCCAGAGTGCATTAGCAGGAACATCATTTGCATTGTTTTTTTCCGCTGATTTAAAGAACATTCCGTCTTTTGCCATTGTCTGAAAAACTCTTGCTCCGGCCAGAATAAGCCCGTTATCACATCCAAATGTAGAAACCATCACCAGTAAAGCAATGATGATTGTCCCGGCACTTCCAAAAATAAAATGAGAAGCAGAAACCGCTACCCTGTCATTTTCAGCAAAAGCAATAGCATCGCGGTCCAGAGCATTAAGATAAACATAATTGACTGCGATATATAAAATCATGACGGCTGTAGTACCATAAATCATTGATTTTACTACATTTTTCTTAGGGTTTTCAATCTCTCCGGAAACGAAGGTCACACTTTCCCAAGCTACCGAGCTGAACACGGAGCCTACCATTGCGGCTGCAATTCCGCCAAGTAAAGTCATCCCGCCAATAGGTTCCCAGCCTTCTTTAAGAAAATTCCCGAAGGTGTCTTTTTTAAGATTATTAAAAGAATCCATCCCGAAGCTGAAGTTTTCTGCCATGTGGGAAACATCCACTAAAATAAATCCAACAGCTATTAAGCCCAACAACGCAATAATTTTTGACCCTGTAAAAATATTTTGTAATAATTTTCCGCTTTCTACCCCTCTTGTGTTGATATAGGTAAGCAAAAGAATGACTCCAATGGCCAGAATCTGAATCCATGTAATTTTAAATTCTCCACTCTGGATAATAGGAGCAGCATCATTAAGCGCCGGAACAAGGTACGCAGTAAATTTTCCGAATGCCATTGCTACTGCCGCAATAGTCCCGGTCTGAATAACCGTAAACAATCCCCAACCATAGAGAAAACCCATTCTTTTTCCGAAAATTTCCTTAAGATATGTGTATTGCCCTCCAGCTTTCGGGTATAATGCTGAAAGCTCTCCATAGCTTATAGCTGCAGCAACTGTCATGATACCGGTAATTACCCAAACCACGATCAGCCAGAATCCTGAGCCTAAATTCCGCATCATATCTGCGCTTACAATGAAGATTCCGCTTCCGATCATCGAACCCATTACGAGCATGATGGCGTCCCAAAGTTTTAGTTTTTTTTGCATAGTTGAGTATAGATGTCAAATATAAATAAATATAGCATTGAATTTAAATTTTGTTGTGAAATTAAGAAAAGTGTATTAATATATTTACGCTATGCTCGCAAGGCTATTTGAATTAATCTTGAAAACAGTTTTGATCGCAAGGGCACTTCGTTCAGCAAATGATAGCAATATTTTAATTGAAAAATTGATGATAATAAAATATTTTTATTGATTTTCACACAATGTTTGTCATCCTGAAAGGATCTAAGCATCATATTAGAAAACAGTATGAAAGATTCGCGGCCAGATTCCTACGGAATGACAAGCTCTGTGAATACCTAATGCTTAAATGAATGACTTCAGCCCTAGCCCCGATTGTAATGAAAATCCTTTTTTGCTAAAAAAAGATTGTAATGGAAAGCGGGAATAGCTTCAAATAATTAAACACAAAAACATAACCTGTTTTTTATCAATTTTTTCGCAATTTATGATTCAAATTTTATTAGTACTTTTGAGAAAAATATTAAAAATGAAATTCAAAGCAATATTATTCGCTGTAGCTGTAAGTGTTTCTACTTTAGCTTTTGCACAGGAGACAAAAAAATTCGGGCCGCCGGCTGGAAATGCCGTTGTTGGTGACGTATACGGAGGCGGTGTAGCTGCTAACGCAGAATCTAAAGCAATTACTGTTGAAAAATTAAGCAAAAAGCTTAAAAAAGAGAATAAAAAAGTAGAAAATGTAGCTGTAAAAGGAAAAGTTACAGATGTTTGCGAGAAAAAAGGCTGTTGGTTAACCATCCAGACTGAAGATAACTCCCAGTTTTTCGTAAAAATGAAGGATTATGCATTCTTTGTTCCAACTGCTCTGAAGGGTAAAACAGTTGTTTTAGACGGAACTGCAGAAAGAAAAGTAACTTCTGTCGACGAGCAAAAGCATTACGCAGAAGACGCAAAAAAACCTCAGGCTGAAATTGATGCCATCACAAGTCCAAAAGAAGAAATCAGATTTGTAGCAAACGGGATTAAAGTGGTGAACTAAAAATTCTAAAATTTTAATTTTTCGTTGTCATTCAGCGGAACAAAGTGGAGTTAAGAATGTGTAACTTTATTGAGATTGCTTCACCTTCGGTTCGCAATGACATTTAGTATAAAACAAAAGCGGAACAAATTGTTCCGCTTTTTTAGTCTTCTATAGTAAAATTTACTTCTGCATCCAGTTTTGGATATTTTGTGGCAGAGACAAATCTCTTCCCGGTACAGTCTATTTCCAGCCAGCCTTTTCGCTGTTTTACATCGCCCACTTCCATTACAAAAGGAATAAATGATATTTCATCTTTCCCTTCCTCCATAATTTCTCTGTACTGAACGGCTACATCCAGAATACATTCATGTTCCGTGTTCAGTTTTACATTCCTGTAAACAATGTCATAGTGCGTTTCCCTGTTTTCAGGAATATCAAGATAAGCTTCCCAACCTTCAATACCTGAATTTAGCTCCGAAATTGCTTTTAAAGCATAATATAAAGCAATTGTATAGTATTTTCTGGTTCCTTTTCGGGTATAATCATCTATAAAATGTCCGCCTTCAAATAAAATAGTAGGCATTCCTGCTTTTATAAAGTTGTCACCAGTGGAAGTCGGGTAAAATTCATCAGAATACCGGCCGATCTGGTTGGGGATCATTTCTTTAAGATGATGATAAACATTGGCAATAACAGCCATACATTTTTTCCGGTTTTCCGTAACCGTCCGCTCGACGTTTTCAGAAGGGGCAAGGAAAGAAAGTGTTGCAGGATGGATGCCGTCTGTTGTAAAAATAGTTCTTTGCTCATGCAGATTCAGCGCATAATCATATTTATTTGAAGCGACCGCATTCTTAAGATATTTGATCTCTCTGCTGGATTCATTGTGAAAGTCCCTGTTTAAATCGATATCTGCAGCATTCAGCCTGGTCCATCTTTCCGAACCGTCAGGGTTTAGCATAAAAATAAAATCCAGCTTTACTTTACTGAATAGCTCGTCTTTAAGCTCCGGAACTTTATCCAGAGTAATCAGCAGGTCGAGCATTGCATGGGTTGCATTGGATTCATTACCGTGCATCTGCGACCAGGCAAGAACTTGAATATTACCTGTTCCAACTGTCAGTTTATAAATAGGTTTATCTAAATAAGATTTTCCGATCTCCTGAATATAATCGCTGAGATTGGTCTGTAGGTAAGAAAATAATTTTTCAGGGGAAATATAGCGATTTGGGAATTCGGGATTTGGTTGATAAATCTGTTCAAAATTCATTGTGTAATAGTTTACAAGAGTCAAATTTAACCATTTTTAATAAGAAAATAAAATTAACATTTGTAACGCAATTAAACAATGTAAATTGACAAAATGTCTGTGGATAAAATTGTGGATTAATTATAATTCAATTACTTATAGTTAAATTATTCATTATGAGATATTTAAAACATTTATATAAACCCGTAGTTTAGATTTACTTTAAGCGCATTATGCAGTACTTATCTACATTTGCGCGTAATTTCATTAAACAAGAATTAATGTGGAAAATGATTTAATATAATTAATATACAATTGTAAATTATTGATAATTTAGAATATTAATCAATGAATCTTTACAAATTGAGATTTACATGAAAACTCTAACTTAACAATAAAAACAAGAATTTTAGCTATAAGAATTATTCTTAAATAAATGTAAGATCACTTCCAATAAACACAATTCAGACGTTTTAAGACGATACATGTACCGTTTAATAATCTAAATCAGGTATTTAGAATACTACCACTCTATTTTAAGTTAATTTAGTAGTTAAAACATGCTATAGAGTCGATCAATAAAGGGATCATAATAGATTTCATAAATAAAATTTAAATAAACGGCTTACTTCATGTTTTACTTGAAGTAAACATTTTAAATAAGCTTCTTGGGGAAAAATTGTTAAATAATAAATCTTGCTTTTTACAGAATAATGAGTAATTAATTGATTGTTAATATTTTATAATGTTTACAATTGTATATTAAATAAATTATTTATGACTTACTTTTGTATTTTGCATTTGTAAATTATATCTTTACATTTGTAAAGTGATTTAAAGCTTATTTTTATGAGTCTAAATGAAAGAATTTCCAAGGTTATTGAATACTCAGGGTTAACACCGTCTGAATTTGCAGATGAGGTTGATGTGCAACGCTCTTCCATTTCACATATAACTTCCGGCAGGAATAAGCCGTCACTGGAATTCATTATAAAAATCAAATCCCGCTTTCCTGAGATTTTATGGGACTGGCTTGTAAACGGCGATGGAGAGATGTTAAAATCTGATCTTTCTGAAACTGTTAAAAAGACTGAAGAAACTTCAGAAAATTCAGAAGAGGAGAAGCTAAAGCCAACTTCTCTACCCGATCTTTTTACCATGATGAATGAGGACGAAGATTTTGGGATAGAGGAAAAAGAATTTGAAGCTCCAAAAATAAGTTCCCGAGAATCCGTTATACCGGACCAATATAAAGTAACGGAAAATATATCCGATTCTCAGCGATTAGAAAATAATCAGTCTGATGCCATTCGCCAAGTTGTTGGAAATCAAAATGGTAAGATAAAACGTATTGTTTTGTTCTATGAAAATGGAAAATTTGAAAGTTTTGAGCCATAAAAAAAACCTGATCGCATATTGATCAGGCCAAAAATATTTGAAGAAGAAAACTAAAGCTATTGCTTTATAAGTTTTGTAATTTTTGTAGCTTCACTACTTTTAATTTTAAGGATATAATTTCCTTTAGGTAAATCCGAAACATTATATTCTTCAGAAGCTTTTAAGTTTTTAATAATCTTCCCGGATATGTCTATAATTTCAACATTAGAAATCTTGATTTTTTCCGGATTATTAATTTTAAACATATCTTTCACAGGATTTGGATAGACCTGCACTCTGTTGTCATATTGCATTACCTCGCTTGTTCCTAAACCTGTAGTTGTGAAATTCACGATAAACGGCATATCCATTGGATAGTCTGTGGCGGTGGCTGGATTTCCGTCATCAATTAAAGAAGTCCAATTACCAGTAATCGCATCATTTTGCTTTGCATTCCAGCCAGGAAGCCCTCTTGTTCCTGCAATTGTAACTGGAGGTAAAAATCCGGCACTGGCTGTAACCACGTTCTGAAGCTGATACTTAACCCAATACGTTCCAGCCGTAAGTGAAACAGGTGTAGAAGCTGTAACTTTCCAGATTTTTCTGGTAGTTCCGGGTGTAGAAGCGGTAGGAACCTGAGTGTTGAAAACTCTGTACATATTGGAGTCTATGCTTGATAAGAACCTGTTGGTAGTATCATTTCCGAAAACACTTGCAGCTCCGGTTACGGAAGGATCAGAACTGAAAATATTCACCCTCACAGTGTTAAAAGGAGATGTAGTACCCGCATAACCCGTTTGATAAGCAAAAAAATCGATGGAGGTAATATTCCAGGTCTGCCCTGCCGGGATCGTAAAATCATCTGCAATAAAAAAGCTTGCAGTTGTGGAACTGTAAGTTCCTCCATATCCGGCATTTGTATTGGATTCCGTTGTATTTCCTGTGTTATTCTGAACTTCAGACCACGTGTAGCCTGCAGGTGCGGCAACTCCACTCTTGGAAGTGGCTCCAGTACTTAAACCTCCATTATTGTAGGTTTGTGCTAATGTAATGTTTGCTACCAAAGCAACAGCAGCAAGTAGAATTTTTTTCATGAGTATTTAGTTTTTTTTGTTAATTCAATCAAATATAATAATTTGAATTAATTTAGCAAATAAAAAGACTATTTTTTATTATTATATTAATATAATCGATAAATAAAATAATTTTCACCAATTTAACATACCACATTTTTAAAAGTAAAAGCCCCACAAATGTGAGGCTCGTTATTATTATGAAGAACTTTTTTAATTCTTTCTTCTTCTTTCCAATTCTTTTTTAATAAGACCAAGCTCACGCCCGGTTTGTCCTGCTACAGAAGTGTTTTCCTGGGCTCTTCTTGTAAGATAGGGCACTACATCTTTTACTGGGCCATACGGCAGGTATTTTGCTGCATTATAGCCTTTATCAGACAGATAGAACGTAATATTATCACTCATTCCGTAAAGCTGTCCGAAATATACATGAGGATTATCATTTTGCAGTCCTGCAGCTTTCATTTTGTCCATAACAAGCTCAGATGAAATTTCATTGTGGGTTCCGAAAAAAGCGGAAACTTTATCAAGATGATTCATTACAAAATCAATTCCTGCATTATAATTTTTATCTGAAGCATCTTTCGTTGGCTGGATAGGATCCGGATAGCCTTTTTCTGCGGCTCTTGCTCTTTCTTTTTCCATATAAGCACCACGAACAATCTTATAGCCAATGAAATACCCCTTTTCTTTAGCTCTCTGCAGATGCTCTTCCATATATTCCAGCCTGCCGGTTCTGTACATCTGGATGGTATTCCATACAATAGGTTTTTCCTGATTATATTTTTCCATCATTTCTTCACAAAGATGATCTGCTGCGTCCTGCATCCAGGTTTCTTCCGCATCTACCATTACTTTTTTATCATGCTCATGGCATAGTTTACATACTTCGTCAAATCTTTTTATCACTCTTTCCCATTCTTCTTTCTGGCTAGAAGTCAGTTCTGCATTTTTCCCTACAGCTTCATATAAATCGATTCTACCGAAAGCAGTAGGCTTAAAAACGATAAACGGAATTGCAGGATTTCCCACTGAAAATTTCACAATATCCTTAATTTCATTACAAACGGCATCAAATGTAGCCTCATCTTCCTTACCTTCAATAGAATAATCGAAGATACTTCCAACTCCGCTTTTGAAAAGCTGCTTCACCACTTTCATGCTTTCTTCACGCGTTTCGCCACCGCAAAACTGCTCAAATAAAGTATTTTTTACAATTCCGGTAACGAAAGGAAAATTATTATGAACCGAGAAATTGAGAACCGAAGTTCCAACTTTTGTAAGGGCCGGCTGCTCTATCATCTTGAACATCCAATACGCTTTCCTAAGCTGTGCATCAGATTTGTCTGCAAACGCGACTTTTGTATCGTTAAAAATGGGCATTACTTATATAAATTTAAGGTTTTGCGAAGATAAGAAAATGTAAGGTTTTTTCTAGAAAATTTTCTATAATTTCCCTTCCAGCCCGTTTAAAAGCATTGCGATGATTCCTACAAAAACCCAGAATCTTAAAATATTAAGTGTCACAAAATTACTTTTTCTGGAGTTGTTCAGAATCAGATAAATACAAAGAATCATTACAAATAATCCGCCTGCAAAATAATAAGCCATAAATCCTGAAATTCCGGTTCTTAGGATCAGCTTCATAGAAACAGCCATCGTGATAGCGAGCAAAGAAGTTATAATGATCTTGGTTTTTTTACTTTTAAAATAATTCGGGATGGTAATATAACCGAAAGCTTTATCAACACTTTTCGTTAATGTATCTTTCACAATATCAATACATAACAGAATTAAGAAAAGGAAAATTGCCATCAACAGCACTTTTTTGGAAAAAGTTTCATAATAGACCATCATCCCAAAGAATGGATATAAAGTAAGGCTTACAAATGTAAGGTTATTTAATATCAGAATTCGGCTTAATTTATGGCTGTAAAACCACATAAAAAACTGATAAACAAGAAAAAAAATCAATACACGGTAAGAAATCAGCCACGCAGTTCCTAAAGAAATAATTGAAAAAAATAAATAAACATATAAAAAATACCTTTGCTTGATAAAGCTCTGAATCCTCGTTCTGAAAGGCTTTACAATATGATCTTTTTCAAAATCATAAAATTGATTGATGATTCCTCCCGCCAGAATGGTAAGAACCGTACAAAAAATAATGCCGTGAACTTTAAAATCAAAAACAAATTTCCTGAAAGTTTCATCCTGATTAAAAAGGAAAAACGTAGAAACATACAATGCAAAAGTGAGCAGAATAGCAACAAAAAAGCGAGCCCCCAGAAGAAAGCCCACAAATTGTGAAAATCTGTAAAAAAAAGATTTTTGGATATAGTTTTTCTGTTGGAAATTTTCTTTTTCAGAATTCATTCCAACTTAATTAAAATCTGTAAATCACCTCTTTATGGAAGCCGTCAAGCATTTTTTCTGCTTTTGCATAGTCTTTGGTAAAGCCTAAAATATAGCCTCCTCCGCCACTTCCGCAAAGTTTTAGGTAATAGGCATTAGAATCAAGTCCTTTTTTCCAGACCTTAAACAAACTTTCCGGGATCATCGGACGGAAATGTTCGTAAGCCCAATGGGAAAGTTTTTTGAGATTTCTGAAGAATGGATTCATGTCTTTTTTTAAGAAAGAATCAATACATGCATTATTATAACGGATAAATTCTTCTTTCAGCGTTTTTCTGAAACCTTCTGTTTTCATTTTTTCAAAGAAAATCTGAATCATCGGTCCTGTTTCGCCCGTCATTCCTGAGTCAATTAAGAAAATGGCTCCTTTTCCGGCTTCACTTGCCGGGATAGCAACCTTGTCTACACTTTCTTTACTTTCAATAAGAATAGGAAGATTCATGTAGCAGATCAGAGGATCAATTCCTGAACTTTTACCGTGAAAATAGCTTTCCATTAAACCAAAAACCTTTCTAAGGCTTTTTAATTCATCTTTAGAAATATTTTCTGGTTCATGCCTGGAAATTGAATAACGCTCAAAAATAGCCGCTACCAAAGCGCCTGAGCTGCCCACTCCATATCCTTGTGGAATATTGCTGTCGAAAAATAATCCTTTTGATATTTCTTCCCTGAATTTTGATACATTAAGTTCAAAACCTTCCGGAAGCTCCAGATCTTGAAGGTAATCTGAGTATTTAATAAGATGATCATTAGACTTTTTTTCAAATTCGGAATCCAATGATGAAAACTTGAGGGTACCTTTATAAAAACTATAAGGTAATGTCAAACCTTGGGAATCTTCTATGATTCCGTATTCTCCAAACAAAAGAATTTTTGCGTAAAATAGTGGGTTTGTCATTTATTTAAATAAATTTTTTTGCAAATTTAAAAATTATTTCGCTGAATATAAGCAAAATTCAAGCCGAATTCCGGAATAATTTTACAGCAGAATAATTTTCACTTTTAACAATGTTAAAAAATCTGTGTTTACCGTATTAAAGATACTAAAAAAGCCTGAGATTCCCAGGCTTTTTTTAACATATATTTAAAACTTATTGCTTTATGAAATCAATTTTGATTATTTGTTGTCTTTAAGAATACTTATTTTCACAAACCTTATCATCAAAAGTCCGGCTCCGAAGAAGATCGTCATAGATAATGCAGCGATTCTCATATTGTTAAAATGTTCGATTAACGTAGCAAAAATGAACGTCCCTATGATAATGGCAATCTTTTCCAAAACATCATAAAAACTGAAAAAAGTAGTATTTTCCATGGAATCTTCCGGTAAAAGTTTGGAATAAGTAGACCTCGACATCGCCTGAAGACCTCCCATTACCAGTCCTACTACTGCCGCCACACCATAAAACTGATATTCTACGGTAGGATTCTCTTTGTTTAAGAAATACGCCCAGATACACGCTACAATCCATAAAACAATAGCAATGGAAATTACATTTTTATTCCCGATTCTTTTGGAGAGTTTTGAGAAGATTACAGCCCCGATAATAGCCTCAATCTGTATTACCAGAAGTGTTCCTATTAATTTATCCTGAGCAAGATTGATCTCACTCTTTCCGAATAAAGTAGCCATCAGGAAAATGGTCTGCATCCCCACACTGTAAAAGAAGAAACTGGACAGGAAAAACTTAAGGTTTTTGTCCTTAAACAGTTCATTTCCTACTTTAAATAATTCATGGAAGCTTTCTTTCGCGATATCTTTATAAAAGCTTAGATTATCTTTTAAAACCTCGAAAAAACCGCCCTGCTCTTCATGTCTTTTGAAGATGTTCTTATAATTTAATAATACCAAATCTTTTGGAAGTTTTTCTTTTACATCCCCAAACTGAGGGAGGTGTTTAAAGGTATATTGTGAAAAGCCAAACCACCATGCTCCGGTAAGTAAAAAGCTTATTCTCGTAAATAAAAGCTGCTGTGCCGCCCCTTTTGCAAATACCTGAATTAATAATAAACAAATTACCACTAAAACTACAGAACCAATATATCCGTAAACATATCCTCTTGCAGAAAGTGCATCCTGCTTATCACGCGTCGCAATATCCGGTAAAAATGAGTTATAAAACACCAAGCTGCCCCAGAACCCGACACTGGCCGTAATGCTAAATAAAAGGCCCAGAAAAACATTGTGCATTCCCGTAAACATGGCCAATCCCATACACGAAGTAGCTCCCAAGTAGCAGAAAAACTGCAGGAAAGATTTTTTGTTTCCAATAGTATCCGCAAGAGAAGATAAAAAGGGAGACAATAAAACCACTATAAAAAAGGAGATCGTTAAAGAATATCCGTAAACCGCATCGGGCTGGTATTCTTTTCCGAAAATCTTAATCATGTGACGTACAGGAACATCTATCCAGGATTTTGTTTCCGCGACATATTCCTTCTTTTCGTAGGCCGTTGTAAGAATGGAATAATAAATCGGGAAAATGGTAGATGTAATTACCAGAGAATATACAGAATTTGCCCAGTCATAAACCGCCCAGGCTTTCATGATCTTTGGATTGTTCTTTATATTTTGAGGTTGTTGATTCTCAATTTCAGACATTTCAAATAAATATTAGTAGCACAAAAATAAAAAAACCATTGAATATTCGGCTGTTTTTATTTTCTTTCGATGAAATTTTATTGTTTTGTTAATTTTAAAATCTTTTTAAGACAAGAGGCGGCTTGAATCAAACCTGTTAGGTTTCTAGCGTGAAAATTACTAAAAAATCCGAAAGCAGAACTTCCGGATTTTGATATTTATTTAAAAAATATTATTGCATATTTTCAATAACAATGGCTGAAGCACCGCCACCACCGTTACAGATGGCTGCAGCTCCTAATTTTCCGTTATTTTGTTTCAAAACATTGATTAAAGTAACGATAATTCTCGAACCAGAACTTCCCAGCGGGTGGCCAATAGCCACTGCTCCACCGTTTACATTCACTTTAGAAGCGTCTAATCCTAAGATTTTATTATTTGCTAATCCTACAACAGAGAAAGCTTCATTAAACTCGAAGAAATCTATATCTGTAAGTTCCAATCCTGCTTTTTTAAGGGCGATCGGCAATGCTTTTGAAGGCGCTGTCGTGAAATCTTCCGGTGCCTGAGCAGCATCAGCATAAGAAATGATTTTTGCTAATGGCTTAAGCCCTAATTCTTCCATTTTTTCTTTAGAAACAAGGATCAACGCAGAAGCTCCGTCATTCAAGGTAGAAGCATTTGCTGCTGTTACCGTTCCTTCTTCTTTTTTGAAAACTGTAGGAAGAGTCGGGATTCTGTCGAAATTTACCGCTTTATATTCTTCATCTTCAGCGAAAACTACCGGATCCCCTTTTCTCTGAGGAATAGATACAGGAACAACTTCTTCAGCAAATTTCCCTTCACTCCAGGCTTTTGCGGCTCTTTTATAAGATTCAATAGCGAAATTATCCTGCTCTTCTCTTGAAATGCTGTAGTCAGTGGCACATTTCTCAGCACAAACTCCCATGTGAACTTTGTTGTAAACGTCTGTAAGACCGTCTAAAACCATTCCATCCTGCATTTTTATGTCACCTAATTTGGTAGCATTTCTTGCATTATAATAGTGAGGAACGGAAGACATATTTTCCATACCTCCAGCAACGATTACATCTGCATCACCAGCTTTAATAGCCTGTGCAGCCATCGTAACAGCCTTCATCCCTGAAGCACAAACTTTATTTACCGTAGTGGAAGGCGTTTCATTGGAAAGCCCCGCCCCCAAAGCTACCTGACGGGCCGGAGCCTGTCCTTCTCCCGCCTGTAAAACGTTCCCCATATAGATTTCCTGAACCAATTTCGGATCAAGACCGATTTTATCTAATGCTCCCTTTACGGCAACAGAACCCAACTTAGTCGCAGGAACCGTTGATAAACTTCCCATAAAACTTCCCATCGGAGTTCTTACTGCGGAAACTATGAATACTTCTTTCATGTTATACTTTAATTTTAATTTGAAAGCCTTCCGGCTTTACCTTATATTTCTATTTTTTGTTTTCTTTTGCTTTAACTAAAATCAAATCGTAGTTATCTCCTTTTACCTTTGTTTGTAATTTAATATAATTGTCTTGAGTGGCAACAATTTTATTTGTAAAAACGTCATCCACTTTTATACGGTCATTTCCTTTTACTTCAAGAACAATGGCTTTATAATTACAATCATCAAGGAAAATCATGTTTGATTTTACATAACCTTTACCATCATTGTAAAATTCCGTCTGCACATTATCCTTTACGGTCATATACCAAAGGTTTTTAGGATAATTGGTGCGTAAAAATGTCCCTTCTTTAATATTGCTGCATTTTGTAGGATTATCTACAGCCTTTTGTTGAGGAACTGTTTTCTTTTGAACAGTCTCTGTCTTTTTTTGAGCATTGAATTGGGAAGCTCCTAAAAATAATACCGCTACTGAAAATAGTTTAAAAAAGTTCATATCTGTGTTGATTTATTTATTGTTATTTTTTACAAAGATAATAATGAAAGCACCCAGAAATTCTACAATCCAGCCCCATTTCAGCTTTACAATTCCGGCCAGCTTTTCCTGCCATGATTTAAATGGTAAAAAGCTGAAGTACTGAAAAGCCTGAACCTTCACAGCAAATAAGGTAAAGATAAACAGCAGAACTAAAAGAATTCCAAAAATTTTTGCTGTTTTTGCACTGTTATTCACAATTCCGGTAAGAGCGCCTGCAGAAAAGATCCAGCAGGTAATGGCCAGATAATGGTCAAGCTTCCAGTAGTTCCAGTTTCCGATAACAGGAACATGAACCAATGGCAGGAAACTTCCTACAACCACTAATAATAAACCTAATAACTGAATATTTTTCATATTTCTAAAGTACCAAAATACAAAAAAAAACACACTTAAAATCAGTGTGTTTTAAAAATTGAATTTTATAGACAATCAATTATTTATATTAAAAAATCAATAATAATTTTAAAAATTTCGTAAGATATCATTAACATTATTACTAAATTAAAAATTGACATTTGCTATTTCGATACCTATCTGGAGTCCGTATTTCTTCTTCAGCATGGCATTATCATTGAAAGCGGGAGTAAAATCTTTTTGGATGAATAAATTGAGCCCTCCGTACCCGATTCCCAGCTTAGCACCGAAAATAAGATCATTTACTCCATGCATCAGCCTTTGGCGTTCTGTAATTCTTTTTGTAAACTCAGTAGAATACTTATTATATATCACACTTCCAGCTCTTACACCACCGTAAATACCTGCAATAATACTCAGCTGGCTTTTCCTGTTGTCTAAATATTTCACACCTTCATAGTCAGTATATTTAGGATTTAATACAAATCTGAGATCTACAGGAATGTAAATGTAAGTGTTATTCAGACGGGTATCGCGGAGATTTCCCCGGGTAAAATCTGTTACCTCCAGCTTGTTGTTTTCCTGAGTAAAAACTTTATTATATTTTGGTCTGAAGTTATCTGAGCGTACACCAAGTCCTATTTTATAAAAAACCGGACTTCTGAAGCCCCCCAACTGATATTCATAAGTAAAAGCAAAGCTATAGGAATTATAAACCGTAGTTCTTACATCAGAATCTTTGCTGTAAAACCTGAAAGGTTCATTTTTGGAAGTGAGGTTGGCACCAATAAAGCTGATGGTTAAATCCCGAACGGTAAGGTAATCTTTTGGAGTTTTTTTATCGGCATTAAGTTTCATTTTTACGCCGCCTAATCCCAGCTGCAATTGGTTTTTTCCTTTTTCTTTTATAGAATCATTTGCTCCCAGAACTGCATTTTTCACCATTACTTTTGTAGCATCTTCAAGCTCAGACTGCTGCCCGTCTACCTTTTCATTAATAATTTGCTCATATTTAGAAGCAATTTCGGATCTTTTTTGCTGTTTCTCTTGTGCAGTTATTTTTTTATCCTTAAAATTCCGGTCTACTTCATCCAGCTCAGCATTCATTTTTAATTTTTCTGAAACCACAATGCTGTCGATCCTTTTGGAATAGGTTTCCAGATGTGGATTTTCCTGTGCAAAAGTGTAGGAAAAAGCCATTACAGCGGTTATTAAAGTAATTTTCTTTTTCATATTTTAGATTTAAATTTTAGACAATATTTTACCTCTGTCCGTTTTCAGAACAGTCTTATTTACGTTAAAGAATTAAGATTTATTTTGAATCCAAAGAATCGGAAAACACCGTCATTCCAAGAATTTTGAAAGAATTGGGACTTTTAATTTTGATTTTATCCATATCCAAAACACCAAAGCTTCTGCCATGATTCCGGCTTTCTTCACGGGTCTTTTCGAACTCCCTTCCCAGCAGCAAATCGTCCGCTTTGATGTAGCTTGATCTTTTCTTTTCAGTTATTGCCGGTTTTTCAGTATGCTGAGTAATTACTTCCTGAATTTCAGGATTTTTATTAATTTCAGCTACTTTTTCCTCTTCATTCATAATTAACTGATTAATAGTTACCTGCAAAGGATGATATTGGATTATTTCTATTTTCCTCTCCCGCTTTTCTTCACTGATTTCGGTGGAAGAAATTGTATTATTTTCGGGCTGATTTATATTTGAATTAATAATTTCTATTTTCCGGACAGTTTTCTTTATATTTTTAATTGCGCCTGTTTTGTTTACTGCAATTGCATTTTTTTTATCAAAATTTTCATTTGAACTAAAATAAAAAACAGCTCCAAAAGAAATTAACAGCAATACGACCGCAGCATATTTCATCCACTCAAAAGACTTTTTAGAGCTCAAAACAGGCTTATTATTAAGCTCAAGCTCCATTCTGTCCCACAGATCGGCGGAGGGCTTTATTTCAAGCTTATCATAATCAGATTTTAACTGATTCAGTATTTCTTTTTTCATTTTCTTTCGTTTTTAAATAGTCCGCGATCCATTTTTTAGCTTTACTGAGCTGGCTTTTACTCGTGCCTTCAGAAATGTTAAGAATTTCCGCAATTTCCTGATGCTTTTTCTCTTCAAATACATACAGATTAAAAATCAACCTATAGCCAATCGGCATTTGAGAAAAAATTTCTTCGATATTAACCTCATCAAAATTCGCATTAAAATCATCATCTGAATAATCTGCAATTTCCACATCCACATACAGCAGGTTTTTATTCTTCCGGATAAAGTTTATCGCATCGTTCACCACTATTTTTCTGAGCCAGAAAGGAAAGCTTTTCCACTCCCTGCATTCATCAATCTTTGTGAAACATTTCATGAATGAATTCATTAAAATATCTTCCGCATCCTGAAGATTGTTTGTATAAGAATTTGCAATCGCGAGCATTTTTGCCGAAAACATATCGTAAAGAGCCTTTTGCCCTTTCCGATCCTGCCTTTTTGCTAATTTAAAATACTCTTCTAAATGCCTCATGTATCAGTTTCTATCTATAAGACGGAATAATTTTCAAATGGTTGCCTGGAAAACAAAAAAATTGCACTTTTTTTTGAAAGTGCAATTTAATATTTTAAAAATCATTAAATAATATTAATGTTTTACATCCGAAACTTCGTTAGGGTCATGCTTATGCTGAAACAGAATAGCAAAAAGTACAGCCAGAACCAAAGCATAGGCTGCAAAAGAAAGCCAGATATTCGGCCAGTCTTTTACCATTACAATGGATGAAAGCGTTCCGTCTGGATTTACCGCAGCATTGAAACTCTTTTTAAGAATTTTCAAAAATATAGGATTATCTGGCGTAGTTTCAAGATATGTAGATAAGGATGAAGCTGTTGTAAACTGATGCGTGAAGAATTTATCAATTGCCCAACCTGCAATATAACTACCGAAAACCGCTCCGAAACCGTTCGTCATCATCATAAATAAGCCCTGAGCTGAAGAACGAATCTTCTTATCTGTAGTAGTTTCCACAAAAAGAGACCCGGAAATATTGAAGAAATCGAATGCCATTCCGTAAACGATACAAGACAGGATAATAAGGCTTAATCCCCAACCATCCGGAACTCCATAGGCAAAAAATCCGAACCTTAATACCCAGGCCAGCATGGATATCAACATTACTTTTTTAATCCCAAACTTCTTTAAAAAGAATGGAATGGCCAAGATGAATAATGTCTCGGAAACCTGTGAGATAGACATGATTATTGTAGATCTCTGCACCACAAAAGAATCTGCGTATTTAGGAAAATGCTCAAATTCGCTTAAGAAAACATCTCCGTATGCATTCGTAAGCTGTAAAGCCGCACCCAGCAACATTGAGAATAAGAAAAATAAGGCAGTCTTATAACTTTTAAAAAGTTTAAAAGCATTTAAGCCCAATTGCTCAGATAAAGGAGCCTGTTTATCAATTAATTTTTGCGGAGGGCATTTTGGCAGCGTCAAAGCATAAATACCCAAGAAAACAGCCATTGCTCCTGCAATATAAAACTGCCCTTCCGTGGCCTTGCTACCTGTAAGATTGGTAATCCACATGGCTACAATAAAACCTACCGTTCCCCAAACACGAATCGGAGGAAAATCTTTTATCACATCCAGATTGCTGTTTTTAAGAATGGTATAAGAAATAGAATTACACAGGGCAATAGTAGGCATGTAACAGCACATGGCAATGAGCATTACATAAAAGAAGGAATTAGGATCTGCGGAATTCGGTAAAACAAAAAGTACGATTCCGTAAAGAATATGCAAAACCGCAAAAATCCTTTCAGCATTCACCCATCGGTCCGCAATAATTCCCGTAATGGTCGGCATAAAAATGGAAGCAATCCCCATTGTTCCAAAAACAGCACCAAACTGTGCACTGTCCCAGTGTTTTGTCCCGAACCAAAAATTAGCCATCGTAATCAGCCATGCTCCCCAGACGAAAAACTGGAGAAAACTGAGGATGGTAAGTCGTAATTTTAAATTCATAGTTATTATTAAATATCTCTACTTTAATCAATTCTTTTTTTCCTTCTTTTGATTTCCTCCTGAATCTCCAGAGCAGTGTCGTAATCTTCTTCTTTTACGGCTTCTTCAAGTAATTTCTGAAGCTCTTCCATAGAAACAGATTTCAGATTATCTTCTGCAGGAACAGATTCTGAAAACGGCTCTTCCTCTTTTGAAACATCTTCCAGCTCTAGTAAGATCCCTGCTTCATTCAGTACCTGCTGGGTAGTGAAAATAGGTGCATCAAATCTTACTGCCATAGCGACAGCATCTGAAGTTCTTGCATCAAGAATCAGCTCTTCGTCGTTACTTTTATTTTTAAAATTGATATTAGAAAAGAAAACGCCGTCTACAATCTGATAGATGATCACAGAGACCAGCTCATAATTGGCAGAAACTATAAATTTTGTGAATAAATCGTGGGTAAGAGGACGGGGCGGATGAATATCTTTCTCAAGCCCCAGAGAAATGGATTGAGCCTCGAAGTTTCCTATAACAACAGGCAATTTAATATGTGTCTCTTCATGTTCCAATAATAATGCGTACGCTCCTGATTGTGTTTGGCTGTACGATATCCCTCGAATGATTAGCTGTTTATAATCCATAGCTACAAATATAGATTAAATTTTTGTTGTGTTTTCACTTTTTTAGACAAAAATAAAAGCCCGAAATGGGGCTTTTATATGTGAATTGTATGATTTGTGAATTGTGAATATATTTCATAAGTGATTTTTGCTTTGCAAGTGAATTTTTAGATAAATTAATTAACAAGCGAAGCGGATTAACCATTCACAATTTACTTTTCTTATCCTTTAATTGCTTTGATTTTCTCTGTAAGCGCAGGAATAATCTGGAAAGCATCTCCTACTACCCCATAATCTGCAGACTTGAAGAATGGAGATTCCGGGTCATTATTGATCACAACAATCGTTTTAGAAGAGTTTACCCCAGCCAGATGCTGAATAGCTCCGGAAATACCTACCGCGATGTAAAGGTTTGGTGAAATTGCTTTACCAGTCTGCCCTACGTGCTCTGTGTGAGGTCTCCATCCTATATCCGAAACCGGCTTAGAACAAGCTGTTGCAGCGCCTAATACGTTTGCCAGCTCTTCGATCATACCCCAGTTTTCAGGACCTTTCATCCCTCTTCCTGCAGAAACTACAATCTCAGCCTCTTTTAAATCTAATTTTCCTGAGCTTTGCTCATGAGAAATCACCTTAGTATCTTCATTGGCCACAGATAGATTTTTCACTTCTTCTGAACCTGAAACCGTATTTTCTTTAACACCGAAAGCATTTTGAGAAACTGTGATGATCACGCCGTTTCCTTCTGCTTTTGCAAGCATAAAACCTTTTCCGGAGAACGCTTTTCTTTTGATCTGAATCGGAGAAAGGCTTTCCGGTGCCGCCAATACATTGGTGATTAATGAATAGTTTTTCATTACTGCCAACATGGGAGCAATGGATGAAGCGTCTGTAGTGTGAGGGAAAACGATGATGTTTCCGTCTGCCACTTCATTTACAGCCTGAGCGAATGCCTTAGCCGAGAAATTTTTAAGACCTTCATCTTTAATATTGATTACATTGGATGCTCCATATTTATATAATAAATCTGAAGAATCTGTAGGGTTTACCGCAATTGCAGTTACTGTTTCACCAGCCTGATCTGCCACAGCTTTAGCATAAGAAACTGCTTCAAAAGCCGCTTTTTTGTAAACTCCGTTTATATTTTCTGCGTATACGAATACTGCCATTTGTTTTAAATTTAAAAATTAAAAGATTTAATGATTAAAAGATTAAAGTGGATTTAGATGTCGGATTAAACTTCCGTTTTCTGACCTCCAACTCCAGCTTTTAAATTACTTTTGCTTCTTCGTGAAGTAATCTTACCAATTCATCCAGATTATCAGGAGAAACTAGCTTAACAGCTGCTCTTGGAGGTACACTGTCGTAAGAAACTCCCTGAACTTTCACTTCAGAAGATGAAGGTTCTACTACCTGCAAAGGTTTTGTTCTTGCAGACATAATCCCTCTCATATTTGGAATAATAAGATCTTTTTCGTCCACCAACCCTTTCTGACCAGCGATTACAGCAGGTAATTTTACAGAAATGGTTTCTTTACCACCTTCAATTTCTCTTACCGCAGTAGCCTCGCTTCCATTCACGTCAAGACCTACGGATGCGTTTACGAAAGGCTGGTTCAGCAGCTGAGCCACCATTCCCGGAACAGATCCTCCATTATAATCGATAGATTCTTTACCACAAAGTATTAAATCATATCCTCCGTTTTGAGCCACAGCAGCAATTTCTTTTGCTGTAGAATAGCTGTCTTTCGGGTCAAGATTTACTCTTACCGCGTCATTTGCTCCTATTGCCAATGCTTTTCTGATCACAGGCTCTGTTACAGCATCACCTACATTGATTACCGTTACAGTAGCACCCTGAGATTCCTGAAGTTTAATCGCTTTTGTTAACGCAAATTCATCTAACGGGTTGATTACCCACTGAATTCCGTTTTTGTCGAAAGCAGATTTATCTGCCGTAAAGTTAATTTTGGAAGTAGTATCCGGAACACTACTGATACAAACTAATATTTTCATATGTTGTTCTTATTGTTTTAATGGTCATACGCAACCTTTCGGTTACATGTGTACTATTTATTATTCGTTTTGTATAAAATTAGGGTTATTTTATACGGAGATTTTGTTTAATTAATTTTTGCTAATATAATTAAAAAATATATTATGCATGCATAATACTTATTAATTTACTATTCAGCGCATTAGATGTGTTTATTTGCCTGGTTGTGATGCCCTAAACTCAATCTTGCTTGGTAAAACACGGGGATTCATTTTTAAAATATCCAAAACGAGATTCCCCATATCCTCCGGCTGAATCTTCCATGCGTCTTTTTCCGAAGGTATATTTCCGTTGAAGTTTGTCGCTACCGAACCCGGCATGATCACAGTGGACTTAATATTATATTTTCTCAGGTCAATCATAGCGGCCTGAGTGAAGACTACTACCCCGAATTTTGATGCATTGTATCCTGTCCCGTTTTCAAAGAAATTGGCTCCTGCAAGGCTTGAAATGGTGATATAATACCCTTCCGTCTTTTTTAATTCTTCTACTGAGGCTTTTAAAGTATAGAAAACGCCGGTTAAATTAGTTTCAATCATATCATTCCACTCTTCGGCTGAAAGCTGATCTACAGGTTTGAAAATCCCCAGACCTGCATTAGCAATTACAAAATCCAGCCTCCCGAATTTCTGGATGATGTACTTTACGGCTTCTTCTTCGCTTTCCAGGCTTCTTACATCAGAAACAATTCCCAGTACATTTTGAGAATACTGCTTTAATTCCTGTTCAGCTTTTTCCACATCATCTCTTTTTCTTCCCGAAAATGCTACCGAAATATTATTTTGAAGTAAAATTTTCGCAATTCCGAATCCTATTCCTTTTGTTCCTCCTGTAATATAGGCAACTTTATTATCAATCATAGCTTTAGAATTAAAGCTTTAAAGATAACAAAAAGCCCTGTTATATTTTTTATTTATAAGCTAAGATTTATCATTCCGGACAATAAAAAAAGCGTTCCCAAAAAAGAGAACGCTAAAAAAATTTAAATTTAACTTGCTGATGATATTGAATATTAAAAAATAATTCAACAAACTGGGATAACAAATTTCTTACTAAATCTAATTAAATCAAAAATTAATTGATGAAAAAACATTTTAAACCTTAAAATATGCTTATAATTAAACTTTTAACAATAATTTTTAACCTATATCGCAAATTTTATTTATGTTTTACATAGCCTGATTTTCAATTAATCATTTAATAAGAAATAAGCACTCCCAAATGGGAGCGCCTAAAAAATATTAATCCAGTATATTTTTATTTTATTATTTCTTTATAAACTTAGTGGAAGTCTTGCCTTCTTTTGTATTTACATTCAAAATATAATTACCCGGCTTAAGATTTCTTACGTTTACATTTTTCCCCTGCTGATTGTCTAGTTTTCTTCCGGAAAGATCATAAATTTCTGTACTAATGACATCTGATTTTGATTTCACCGTCAAGGATTCTGTAGCAGGATTAGGATAAATACCAACCTGTTCTTTTGTAAGCGTTTCAGCAGTTCCTAATACAGTAGGAGCCATTACTTTTACGTCATCTAAGAGTACAATTACGGCTGTACTGTTAAAATGCCTAAAATAAAGTTTAATGTTTTGTCCCTGATAAGCAGTAAGGCTAATTGTTTTAGCTAGTGCAGTATCATCTGTAGCAGTTGTTTCTTCAAGTATCGGAGTTTCAGTTCCTGTGAAAGTACTTGTTGAGGGAAGTGCATATACTGCATAGTGAGCGTTACCAGGAGACATACTTCCTCCTGTAAATGTTCCTATTTTAAATGATAAAACGGATGCCCCGCCTGATGGCAAGCTGATAGCAGGAGAAATAAGCAAGTCCGCAGGATTTGAGGAATCTAAAAAAGATACAGCCACCTGACCCGAAAATCCCATAGATAGAGTAAGATCATTTGCATTAGTCATGCTAGTATACCATTTCTGATCTGTATCAGGAGATGACCATCCAGCTGGCAGGCTTTGATCATCTGCTGCTATAGTAAATGTTTCGTTTAAAAGTGTAGTCTGAGCATTCATGTTAACAGCTGCAGCTGCTAATGCTCCCAAAAGTAAAAATGATTTCATCATAATGTATTGATTAAAAGATTAAGTAAATTAATAATTCATAAAAAACAGAAAATAAAAGTCTTTGACTTTAATAAATTCCTACTTCTATTATTTAATTCGCAATGCAAATTTATTTTAGGACAATGTAAAAACAAATTTTTAATTCAAAAAAAAGTGACATTATTGTAAATCCGTTATTATACAAAAAATATGTAGTTTTTTTTTAACCTTTCCTTTTTCTTTTAATTGAAAAAATAAATAAAAAGCGCTCTATTTTTTGGAGCGCTTTTCATAGGATTGTCTATTTTTTAATGATTTTCCAAAGGTTTTACCTTGCTTAGTATTTATATTCAGAATATAGTTTCCGGACTGCAAGCTTCTAATATTTACTGTATTACCTTTTTGCTGGCTTCCTACCTTTCTTCCATTATATCATAAATTTCGATACTTATTATTTCAGATGCCGTTTTTTAATTCAAGAAAAAGGAGAATTTTTTTGAATCTTCAGTTTTCACAAAATAGTGTAGGCTTATTTTAACCCTTTCATTTTATTTTATTTTAATTAAAAAATAAACAGAGCAGTCTGTATCCTAATTGTTTACAATTCCATATCTTTTAAAAGAACTTTTATTTAATCAGATTTATGGAATTAAATACTTTGGAAAATAGTATATAAAAAAAACGCCCCGGTTGGAGCGTTTAAATTATTGTAAAATGATATATTTATTTCTTAATGAATTTTTCCGAATAATTTCTTCCTTCAGTCAATACATTTAATAAATAAGAACCGACAGGAAGATCACGTACGTCTACTTTATCTCCTTTCAGCTCAGCATTCATTTTTCTTCCTGAGATATCAAATACTTCAATACCTTTGATTTTAGAAGAAGATTTAATGTTGATAACTTCTGTTGTAGGGTTTGGATAGATCGTGATTTCTTTATTTGTTAATTCTACATTTTCTTGAACAGCTAATACAGTCTCATTGTTTATCGCTATTCTGTCAATATATGCACTTCCTGAGAAATTATCATGAACAAAACGTAATTCAGTGAATGGATAATTTTGGAAGAAATTCCCTGTGTATATCTGGGTTCCATTTAGATAATAAGTTAATCCCGTTGCTGAACCTACGATTTTAACTCTGTACCACGTATTTGGACTCCAAGTCCCGGTAGTAGTGGCAAAATTAGATGTAGCTCCTGTAGTTTGTGCAGCTAAAATAGTACCCGTTTCTGTAAATCTAAGACGTATCACATACACCCCTCCGGTAGGACCTGTTCCTACAGTTTGGAATTCATAAAGGGAAGAATTGGCAGTCTGCTCCGTGATTTTAATATCAAAAGATAAAGTAAAATTATTATACGGAATTGAAGAGCCTATTTGCTTAAACGCTCCTACAATTGGATTAGCCTGGCCTGGAAAAGCTGTCTCCCTCGTTATTTTAAGAGATCGTGTTCCACCCACTGCCTGTTCTGTAGACACCACTTGGTTTGCAATATTAGGCTGGCCTGTCGCAGTTCCTGTTGTTGTCCATCCTTGCTGCCCGTCAATATTCGCAGCTGTATATCCCTCGCTTGTCTCAAAAGAAATTAGCTGTTGAGAAAAGGCTAATTGAGACAATCCCAATAAAATAGAAAATAAAACTTTTTTCATAAAATTTAATTATTATAATGATATAAATATAATAAAGTTTTAGATTACTAAAAAATTTTAACCATTAAAAAAGTCCTCAAGAAAAAAATTCTTAAGGACTTTATATAATTTGAATATTTTTTTACATTAATTTACTGTAATTCTCAAAAAACAAAGGTATACTCTCAATCCCTTTATAGAAATTGAATAATCCGTAATGTTCATTCGGTGAGTGAATAGCGTCAGAATCTAACCCGAACCCTATTAAAACAGATTTCGCCCCCAAAACTTGCTCAAACATGGCTGTAATAGGAATGCTTCCACCGCCTCTGTACGGAAGAACCTCCTTCCCGAATGCTGTTTCCATTGCTTTTTTTGCAGCCAGAAACTCTTTTGTATCCGTTGGCAAAACATAAGGCATACCTCCATGGTGAGGCGTAACTTTTACTTTTACATTCTGTGGAGCAATTTTCTTAAAATAGGCTGTGAATTTCTCAGTAATTTCCTCAGGAGTCTGATATGGAACCAGACGCATAGAAATTTTAGCAAAAGCTTTTGAAGGAATTACCGTTTTTGCGCCTTCCCCTGTATATCCACCCCAGATTCCGTTACAGTCAAGAGTTGGACGAATAGATGTTCTTTCAAGAGTCGTATAGCCTTCTTCACCTTCCACTCCACTCAGCCCGATTGATTTTTTAAATTCTTCAGGATTGTCCTTTAGCTTGTTCATTTCAGCTCTTTCTTCGTCTGAAACATCTTCTACATTGTCATAGAAACCATCAATAGTGATCTGCCCGTCTTCATCAATAAGCTTGGCGATCATTCTTGAAAGTACGTGGATCGGGTTTGGAACAGCTCCTCCGTAAAGCCCGGAATGCAAGTCTCTGTTTGGGCCCTCCACCTCTACTTCCACATAGCTTAAGCCTCTCAAACCTGTTGTAACAGTAGGCTGCTCATTGCTGTAAATATGAGTATCTGAAATTAAAATGCAATCGCAAGATAATTTTTCTTTATTTTCATTAACAAAATCCCCAAGGCTCACGGAACCTACCTCTTCTTCTCCTTCCAGAATAAATTTTACATTACAAGGCAGGGAATTCGTTTTCATCATTGCTTCAAATGCCTTCAAATGCATAAAAAACTGTCCTTTATCATCTGCAGAACCTCTTGCAAAGATAGCTCCGTCCGGATGAAGCTCAGTTTTTTCAATATAAGGCTCGAAAGGAGGTTTTGTCCATAATTCCAAAGGATCGGCAGGCTGAACATCATAATGGCCATATACCAATACCGTCGGCAGGCTTTTATCTAAAAACTTTTCCCCGAAAACAATAGGATATCCTTTTGTCTGGCAGATTTCCACATTATCAGCTCCTGCATTTTTAAGGAAGCCCGCTACCACATCCGCACACTTCAATACGTCATCTTTATAGGCCGGATCGGCAGAAATAGAAGGAATTCTCAATAATTCGAATAATTCATCCACGAAACGCTGTTTGTTTTCGTTAATGTAGTTTAATGTCTCTTGCATTATAAATTTTGTTTCGTTAAAAGTAAAAAAAATGACCTGCAGGAACAAACAAAAACATATAATTTTCCTCAGGTTTATTATCAACTGAAAATTAATTCTTTATCCGGTTTATTCCATAAAAAAATGCCCTACAGCGTTTGCAGGGCATTTTTATATTGTTCAGATAATTAGTGTTCAGCTTTTGGAGTCTGAGCTTCCGCCGGTTTTACTTCACCTTCTGCATGTGCAGCTTCATGTTTTGCAGCAGCAGCCGTATCTGTTTTTGCAGGCGCTTCATGTCCTCCATGAGCATCTCCTCTGTATTCAGAAAGCTTGTCCTGCTCTCCGCTGGTCTGCTCATCATCAGAGTATCTTTCTACTCCTTCTTCCAGCTTCAATGTACCTTTATTACCACCAGCCTGAATTTTTTTGCAGCTTACAGCAACAGTAGCAACAGCTAAACATATAATTAATTTTCTCATGCTTAAATTTTTGATTGCCCAAAATTAAGAAATCCTACATTTTTCGGCAACATTTTTATACTGATTTTAAAATTATTTTACCTTTTTTGGATTGTGTAAAAATAAGATAGCTTTCTCCGCCGTCTTTTAAGCCATATTTCTTTTTGATTTCATCCGGTTTCAGCGGATAGTTTTTTGAAATAATATTGTACTGGGTTTTCTTTTTAATCTGTTTAGCATCAATTACTTCCGTCTCAAACATTCTGCCCGGAAAATTTTCCATCCTTTTTTCCGAAGTGTAAATATGAGTATTGGGGTGCAGTTTTTTCACACCAAATTTTTCTGAAACTAAATTAAAGCTCCCCGCCTTTAAAATCGAATTATTCGGAATATAGATGAACTTTTCCGGTTCAGAATATTCCGGACAGGCATTTTCTTCTTCTCCAAAAGCAAAACTAAAAGCCGGTTCTTCAGTTTCAAGATTCACACAATTGCATGTAATTTCACCCGAATTTTGGTTTGATAAAAACACAACTACCTCTTTTACATCATTTTTTATCGCAATAATCTCAATTCTTGAAATATTTTTTACCACCGAAACAAGATATTTTAAATCGATCAGCGGTGAAAGCTTGATCACCACTTCTTTCGATATGGACAGCAGCTTTTCCTGAATTTCAAGAATATTGGGCGAAAGATCTTCGAGAAGGAAAACTTTGTTTTTATTTTGGTCTCTCCTCGCCGGATCAAGGTAAATTACATCAAATGTCTCTTTATTTTCGTCAAGAAAATTTTCAAGTTTTTCATTGATGAATCTTGCTTTTCTACCTAAAATATTCCAATTATGCGCTACAATTTCCAACAGCTCAGCGTTCTGCTCAATTAAAGTAATTTCATTAAAATTTTGAGATAAATAATAGGCATCAATCCCGAAACCACTGGTAAGGTCGATAAACTTTTCACCTTTTAGAATTCCGGATTTATAAGCCGCTGTTTTTTCAGATGAAGATTGCTCCAGATTGAGTTGGGGAGGAAAAATAATTTCTTCCTTCAATAAAAAAGGAAATTTTTTCTGTGCAATAAGCCTTCCTTTGATCTGTTGTACAATTTCCTGCATGGAAACTTCGGGAAATGGGGATTTTTTTAATAATAAAGTATGCAAATCTGTGTTTAGATTTGCTTTGATGTATTCTTGAATTTTTGCTTTTAGAATTTCTTTGACCACAGATTTTCTCAGATTTACACAGATGATTTCTTTTATTTATCAGCTATAAATATCCATTTATTTTTCTAAAAATACTTTTATCAATATAATCAGTATTAAAATTTACCAAAATACCTAATTTTAAACCTGTTAATTTTAGATAGGTCAATAACTGCTGATGGTGAATATTTTTAATTTCTGATACAGCTTTAACTTCAATGATAACTTTATTTTCCACAATAATATCTGCAATAAAACTTGAATCAATAAAAATTTCTTTATATTTAACTTTCATCGGAACCTGAGCTTTTACATTCAGCCCGTTGGTTTGCAGTTCGTGAATTAAAACATTCTCATAAACCTTCTCTAATAAGCCAGGTCCAAGTTCATTGTAAACAGAAAATATTGATTTTCTGACATAAAAGCTTATCTCATTTTCTTTCATCTTAAGTGTGTTTTTATTTAATTATGCTCTGTTCCAGCACAGTCATCTGTGTAAATCTGAGAAAATCTGTGGTTTTAACTTTTGACCACAGATTTTCTCAGATTTACAGATATTAATCCTTCATTTATCTTTTATAAAAAATATAATCTGTCAATATTGGGTTAATACCGGTTTGCTTTAAAAGCGAATTGATCTGCCCGCGGTGATAGGTTGAGTGATTGATCGCCTGAAACAGCATTTCAAAAATACTGTTTTCAAATTTTGTCCCTCTTAAATTATGATATTCAATTCTTTGATCAAGATCAAAATCCTGAACAATTTTAATGCTTTTCTCAAAGTTTTGTTTATTAATTTCTTCCAGAGCTTCAAAAGGGTTAATCTGCCACACCTCAAACGTCGGTTCTTCACCCAAAATTCTGGCATTCCAGATTTGCTGTGCGTTTAAAGTATGATTAATCAAACTCATTGTTTTTTCATCAACTTTTTCTAAGTTTTCAGAGATGAGCTTTATCATCTCTTTATTGAAGTGATAAGTATATTCAAATAAATCAACTAGCTTTTCTTCCATTATTCAAACATTTCAGCCCAGCGAACCGCTTTAATTTCTTTCTCGTTGTATAATTCCTCGACAGACTTTTTAACGTCTAATTTCGGATATAAATTAACTCCGATCAGCTTTATTCTCCCTTCTTCCACCCATTTTTGCTCTTCAATGGCATGATCGTAGATTTTTTTCTGAATAATTCCCTTTTTTAAAAGCTCAAGATAACCTCCGGCTTCTTCAATTTCAACAAATAATGCCCAGGACTTTTCAGCGATCTGCTGGGTAATATCTTCTACATAATAGCTTCCGTTTGAGGCATCTTCAAAAACATTGATAATACTTTCATAAGCCAGGACAATCTGTTGTTTAAAGGAGATTTCTTCAGAATTTTCCGTGCTTCTGTCTACAAGATAATTGTTGCTGAAAACCGCATCAGCACCGCCAATCATTGCGGAAGCCAACTCTAAAGTAGAACGAATCAGGTTATTTTCATTGTCAGAAATTGCTTTATTTCTTAAAGAAGTTTCTGCAAAAATATATGGAATCTGGTCTGAATTATATTCTTTTGAGAGCTGGTTAAATACAATTTTAAAAGCCCTCAATTTTGCCATTTCGAAGAAATAATTTCCTCCAACAGCAATTCTGAAAATAAGTTTGTTCAAAATCCCTTCACCATAAACCTCCACCAGTTCTTTTGTTTTTGCCAAAGCAATTCCCAACTGCTGATAAATGGCCGCCCCTGCATTCTGGTGAAGTGAAATATCTACACAAATATTTCTTCTGAACTGTTTAGCCAGTAATTCTTTCACTAATTGATCATTAATTACGGCCTCTTTTTCGTCAAAAACATCAATTAATGAAAAATATTGATCTTCTTCTTTCGGGCTGATATGCCCTGCTAAATCTACATTGTCAACAAAAATAGTTTTCTGCTCAAGGTTTTCTACATTGTGATTCAAGATAAATGCAAAAACATCTTCTTCCAGGCTTTCATGATATCTCGCCACCAAATGCGTATTCTCTTCCACTTTCGGCAGATTGGCCAAAGGTTTTAAAACCGTATTGTAAAAAGGCTTTACTTCAATTCCTTCAAGATTTTCTTTTTTAAGGATTGCGTAAATATCGTCTGTTTTAAGTTGTTTCTGTACTAAATTTTCCCAGGCTGTATGTGACATAGTTTTATTTTGAGTTGTGAATTGTGAATAGTCAATCCGCTTTGCTTGTCAATTTAAAATTCATTTGCGAAGCAAAATTTACAATTGCCCCATTCACTTTAAAATTATTTTTTAGCCACATTCGTGCTATCGGCTACCAAGATGAAAATCTCTTCATTTGGTTTTTTCATGAAATAATTTTCTCGGGCGTATTTTTCTTTTTCAGATTTATTATTCATCAGTTTTTTATAAAACGCATCATTTTTTTCGTATTCGGTTTTATAATATTGAAGCTGTTCTTCATATTTGTTGATCTCACCATTCAGTTCATTGATCACCAAAAACGAAGTTTTATCAAAGAAAATCATCCAAACCAGGAATAAACATATAGTAATGGTATATTTATTCAAAACATACTTCTGAATTAGTCTTAAAGTCTCAGACTTTGGCTGGATATCTTTAATAAGCTTATTTTCTTTCATTTTAATGTTTTTTCAACGAGTTTCTGATAACAGTAGTTAAAAAATCAATCGCCACGGAATTTTGCCTCATATTTGGGATGATAAGATCCGCATCGTTTTTGGAAGGCTCTATAAATTCCTGATGCATCGGCTTGAGAGTAGTCTGGTAACGGTGCAGAACTTCGTTAAGATCCCGGCCTCTTTCCTGGGTATCTCTTTTAATTCTTCTGATCAGTCTTTCATCTGAATCAGCGTGTACAAAAACTTTTAAATCAAATTCCTTCAAAAGTTCCTTGTTGGTAAGCACCAAAATCCCCTCTACTACCAATACATTTTTAGGTTCTACAGTGACATGGTCTCCGGTTCTGGAATGGGTTACAAAGCTATAAATCGGCTGTTCTATCGGCTCATTTCTTTTCAGAGCTTTTACATGTTTTATCAATAGATCAAAATCGATGGATTTTGGATGATCATAATTTAAAGCTTCTCTTTCTGTAAGCGTAAGGTTATGATTATCATGATAATAATTATCCTGCGATAATATGTTCATTCCTTCGATATCGAGCTGCTGAATAATCTTATCAACAACCGTAGTTTTGCCGGATCCGGTACCTCCTGCAATTCCTATTACAAGCATTCTTTTTTTGTTTCTTTATAGTTTTTACAAATATACTATTTTAGATGAATGCAAATAAAATATAAAGATCGATTTTATTCTCACAAAAAAATCCGATGTAGAAACACCGGATTTAATTTTTATTTTTTGATGAATTTCGTAGACAGTTCCAGGCCTTTTATCTTTAAGATATAATCTCCGACCTGCAAATGTGAAACACTGATTGTATTTTTTCCTTTATCTATCGTTGTTTCCATTACTTTTCGTCCTTCCATATTGTAGATTTCCACTTTTTCTTCTTTGCTGATTTTCATGGAAATATTTAAAATATCAGATACCGGGTTAGGATAAATGGCAATTATTTCCTTTTTATAGGCAGGCAAAACATAGCCTGTTGCAGTAAATTCCTGTGTAATCTGTGTAATGTCATTACAGTTGAAACCGAAAGTTCCCAACATATCAATTGCCGCCTGTCTTACTGCGATTGCCGCCTGCTGCTAATTGGTAGCTGAGCTGGTCATGCTTAAGCCTTCCAAAAACGCTCTGTCTGTCTTTTCTTTACCGATTTTGTTGTAAATCCTCATTAAAGCGGTTGCCCAGATCTGTCCGTTTGAGTGTATGCTTGAAGTAAGCCCTCCCGGATACGTTGCTGAATAATTTGTAGTTCTTCCGGCCCAATATTGGTTATGCCCATCCCAGCTGAACATCCAATGGTAAGCCGGTGCAGATGATGGCCACTGATTAAGGCTTCTGCTATAAGACTGAGCCCAATAATCTCCACATCCTTCACTCAGTCCCTGAACCTGAGACAGATTCCCGCCTGTAAGCCAGTCATGAATTCCGTGGCCTAATTCGTGCAGAATAACATCAGCATCTTCTGCATCATCCACCCCTCCTTCTCCGAAAACTAATCTGCCGTTGCTGTAGTAAGAATTATCATCGCCATCCAATCCGTGCGGATCAAACCATAAAATTCCGGCATTTGTTAATGGTATACATGCAATTCCCAATGTCTGATTAATGTATCTAAAGCTGTTATCAATATGCCAGTAAGCATTTACAGCTTCAAATCCCTGGTCATTTCTATTAAATAAGAACTGATTAGTTGCCTGTGTAAAAAGACCGGTAGAAGGTGTTTCTAAGTCTTTAATCTCGGCATAAGAGCCTTTTAATTTGTAAACTCCTCCGCTAAAATCTACTTCCGGGATGGTAACTAATGTTCTCGCAGCATCAAAGCTTGCATTATTAATATCATTATTATCAACATACTGCCCGGAATAAGCTACCTGCATTTTCGAAAGAGGGTCCGGATTGAAAATATATCCAGAGCCTGTAACCAATACTTTCTTAGTCTCCTTTTTCTCTACAGATTTTTTTTTAGGTTTCGGATTTTCTTTTGTTTTATGGTGATAAACTGCAATATCCTTTACGCTGATTACGTTTCCGGTTTGTGCATCTATTATAGTCTCCCAGTTTCCGGGATTATCAAAAGAGCTTGTCAATATTCTGTAAACCAGTTTTGTTTCGTTCTGGTCCGTAACATAAACAAAAAGTTTATTTTCTTCATAAGTAACCTCTCCTTTTGAATTTGATGCAGAATGAGCCTTTTTCAATGCTTCAGCAGACGAAAAAGAAGGAATGGTATTTATTTCTGCGATATTTCTTTTTAAGCTTTCTGTGGAAGTATGGGTAATCTTACCTTCTCTATTAAAATGTACTACGATTTCAGACTGAAAAACAGGTACATTTTTCATCATTTGCTGAAAACGTAATGTTTCCCCCGCATTTCCTTTTTTTACAAAATTTAATTTAAGATTTGTAAAATTCTGAACTCCAAGATTTCTGGAATTTTCTGTAATCCATTTTCTTGCAGGATTTTCAAAGGAAGATTCCTGACCCATGAGCGCAGAACATGACAATACGCAGCCAAGAAATAACGAAGTAATTTTAATTTTCATACAATATTATTTTTAATACATAAAAGTATTAAAACAATATTAAAGTATCAAAAAAAATTAAATAATTTCAAATACAATTAAGTGAAAAGTGAAAATATATTAATAAAAAAGCTCCAACTATTGTCAGAGCTTTAAATTATACTATTTCGCTTGTTAATTCCCTTGAAAGCAATTTTTCATGCATCGGCTTGAGAAGTTCCATTGAGCCGGTTTTTACTGTGCACTTACCTTTAAAATGTACTAAAATGGTACATTGTTCCGCTTGCTCAAGCGTATGTTTGCAAATTTCTATCAGACAGTCGATCACATAATCAAAGGTGTGGACATCATCATTATGTAAAACCAGCTTGTAAACTTCATCAGTATCATCCATGACAAGTACTTCTTCCTCATACTGCCGTTTTGGATCTTCGTAATCTTTTATATTGTTATAAAAAATCATTGTTAAATGTTTTAAACTTCGCCTAATTTTTCTGCTAAGTCATTGATATTATTTGGCTGTTCGTAAACCAATTCCACGAGCTCAACGCTTTTATTATTCATTTTTAAAATCTTAAAATGATAATTTTCAAGGTCAAATTCATCATTTTCTTCCGGGATGTCTTCCAATTCGTGAAGAATGAATCCGGCTAAAGTATGATATTCACTATCTTCAGGAAGAGGCAGTTTTTTAGGTAGAAATTCATTAATCTCATCCAAAGGCTGTGTTGCCTGCACCCAATAAGTGTTTTCTGCAATTTTATCTACCACCTTGTCTTCATCATCTTCTTCATCCTGTATCTCTCCCACCAGTTCTTCCAGAATATCTTCAAGCGTGATAATTCCTTCTGTACCTCCAAATTCATCAATTACAATCGCTAAATGCTGTTTTTTCTGCTGGAAAGTTTTCAATAAATCTGATATCTTTTTACTTCCAACCACAAAAAAGGTATCCCTCATCAATTCTTTAAGATCCTCATGGTTAAGCTCTCCTTTTCTTTTAACGAATTCTCTTATAATTTCTTTTGTATATAAAACACCAATTACATTATCAATGGAATTTACATAAACAGGAATTCTGGAATATCCGCTGTCCATAATTTTATTGATAATTTCATTGATATCTTGTTCAAAATCAATGGATGTAATATTCTGACGTGGAACCATGATCTGTTTTGCAGAATGATCTGTAAAATCGAACGCATTTTTAATGATCTCATAGTTTTCCTCTTCAATTTCACCGCTGTCTGCACTTTGTTTTACCAAAAGCTGCAGTTCTTCAGTAGAATGGATTTCCTGCTCGGATGCCGGATGAATTTTAATTAATCTTAAAAAACCGTTTGACATTAAATTCATGAGCCAGATAAATGGCTTGAATACAGTATAAAAAACCCTCAGAGGAACCGCAGTTGCCATGGTGGTGGATTCTGATTTCCTGATCGCTATTGATTTAGGGATAAGCTCACCGAATACGATATGCATTACTGTAATAATCAGAAAGCTAAGAACCAATGAAATAGTAGTAACCGTTGCTTCGCTAAAGCTGAGATTTAGAGAATGGAAAATATTATCAATTACATGATGCATTGCACTCTCTCCCACCCAACCTAATGCCAGGGAAGCCAATGTAATACCAAGCTGTGTTGCAGATAAATATTCATCAAGATGCTTAATAATGTGCTCTGCCTGCTTTGCCATAGAATTTCCTTCTGCGGCTTTTAGCTGTATTTGCGAGTAACGAACTTTAACAATTGAAAATTCTGCGGCTACGAAAAAGCCATTAAGTAAAACAAGTAATACGGCTAGCAAAAGCCTGACTATGTCCGAGTCCATTTAGAAGTGTAAATTTATTTACTACAAATATATACAAAATAAAAATAACAAAAAAAGCATCGTGGTATGCGATGCTTTAATATTATGTTAAAATAATTCTTACGAATTTTTCAAGGCTTCAGCTCCGGAAACGATTTCAAGGATCTCGTTTGTAATGGCAGCCTGTCTTGCTTTGTTGTAGAAGATTACAAGGTCATTCTTCAAAGCCTGTGCATTGTCTGTAGCTTTGTGCATTGCAGTCATTCTCGCTCCGTGCTCAGATGCTACTGAATCAAGGATTGCTTTAAAAACCTGAGTTTTGATAGATTTTGGAATCAGATTATCTAAGATTTCCGTTCTGTTTGGTTCAAAAATATAATCTGTTTCTACCTGAGGCTCCGTAGTTTCAGGCATTGAAATAGGAAGAAGCTGTTCTGTAGTAACTTCCTGAGTAGCAGCATTAACGAATTTATTATAAATTAAATAAACTTCATCAAACTTACCTTCTCTGAAGCTGGTCATTACTCCTTCTGTAACGTTTGCCACCACATCAAAGTTCAGGTTATCATACACAGAGCTTGCATTGGTGTACACTGTACGATTTCTTCTTACAGCATCAAAAGCCTTTTTACCAACAGGAAGAACCTCAATTTCATATTGAGAATTATTCTGAAACTGTAGATTAAGCTCTTTTACAATAGAAGAGTTGAAAGCACCTGCCAAACCTCTGTTTGAAGTAATAGCGATGAAAAGTACTTTTTTAACCTCTCTTTTTTGAGCATAAACAGAAACCTGATCAGGATCAGAGCTAGAATTTACATTTTGGATAAGCTCCTGTAATTTCTCAGAATAAGGTCTTAGCATTACGATGGCATCCTGTGCTTTTTTAAGTTTCGCTGCGGAAACCATTTTCATAGCACGTGTAATCTGCATCGTAGATGAAATTGACGTAATTCTACCTCGTATTTCTTTTAAGTTTGCCATTATTTTGGTTCAAGGTTTAAGGTCTAAAGTTTAAGGTTTAAAACACAGATTCTAAACCTTAAACATTGAATTTTTTAGTTATATTTTGCAGCTAAATCGTTAGCAGCCTGCTTAAGAACGCCAGTAATTGAATCATCAATTTTTCCAGCTTTGATAGCAGCCATTGTATCCGGGTGCTTAGATCTTAAGAACTCGATATACTCGATTTGGAATTCTTTTACTTTTCTGATAGGAACGTTTCTCAACAAGTTCTCTGTTCCAGCGTAGATCATCGCCACCTGGCTGTCTACAGGAAGTGGAGAGTTTACCGGCTGCTTAAGAATTTCCACGTTTCTTTCCCCTTTAGAGATAACTGCTAAAGTAGAAGCATCAAGGTCTGAACCAAATTTTGCGAACGCTTCCAATTCTTTATACTGAGCCTGGTCTAATTTAAGAGTACCAGATACTTTTTTCATTGATTTGATCTGAGCGTTACCTCCTACCCTTGATACAGAGATACCTACGTTGATCGCAGGACGAACCCCTGAGTTGAACAAGTCAGACTCCAAGAAGATCTGTCCATCTGTAATAGAGATTACGTTTGTAGGGATATACGCAGAAACGTCACCTGCCTGAGTTTCGATGATTGGAAGGGCTGTCAATGAACCACCACCTTTCACGATTGGTCTTAAAGACTCTGGTAAATCGTTCATCTGGCTTGCGATATTATCATCAGCGATAACTTTCGCAGCTCTTTCCAATAATCTTGAGTGAAGATAGAAAACGTCTCCAGGATAAGCTTCACGGCCCGGTGGTCTTCTCAATAGTAGAGAAAGCTCACGGTAAGCAACCGCCTGTTTAGATAAATCATCATAAACGATAAGTGCCGGTCTTCCGGTGTCTCTGAAAAACTCACCGATAGATGCTCCTGCCATTGCAGAATATACCTGCATCGGAACCGGATCTGATGCGTTAGCAGCAACGATTACAGTATATGCTAAAGCTCCTTTATCAGAAAGTGTTTTAACGATTTGTGCTACAGTAGACGCTTTTTGTCCGATAGCTACATATATACAATATACAGGCTTCCCTGCATCATAAAATTCTTTTTGGTTGATGATCGTATCGATCGCAACAGTAGTTTTACCTGTCTGTCTGTCACCAATGATAAGCTCTCTCTGTCCTCTTCCTACAGGAATCATAGAGTCGATCGCAACGATACCTGTTTGTAAAGGCTCAGTTACCGGCTGTCTGTAGATAACTCCGGGAGCTTTTCTTTCCAATGGCATTTCGTATAAATCCCCAGTAATAGGACCTTTACCATCGATAGGGTTACCAAGAGTATCCACTACTCTTCCTAACATTCCTTCTCCTACTTTGATAGAAGAGATTCTGTTTGTTCTTCTTACTGTATCACCTTCTTTTACTAATTTACTTTCACCAAGTAGAGCAACACCTACGTTGTCTTCTTCAAGGTTAAGTACAATACCTTCTACATCACTAGAAAATTTCACCAACTCTCCGTATTGTACGTTTTCTAACCCGTATACACGAGCAATACCATCACCGATGGTTAAAACTGTACCTACTTCCTCAACGTTTGATTGAGTATCGAAGTTGGCCAATTGCTGTTTTAAGATCGCAGATACTTCTGCCGGATTTATTTCTGCCATTGTATGGTTGTTTTTCTTATTTAAAAAGTTTTAATTTTAGATCTTCATTAGAATATTTAGCGATGAATAGATCGATTTTTGATTCGTCTGCATTACCGTTTTCATCAAAAATGCCAGACTTATAAATATTTTTAATAATATCTTTATCATCTAAATCTGTAACAAGTTCTTTATTATATTTTAAAAATCTTACCGTATAGATAACCCTTGTCCAGTATGGAGATTCATTAGGATAAATTGGCGGGGTTTTACGAACCTGATAAGTAGATCCCACGGCCGAAATAATTTCATTATCCTTTATATCTGATAAAATAAAGTTAAAATCATTCTTTTCAATATGATAGGTCACTTTGTCATCGATAAAAACTTTATCTTTTTTAATCTTAACTTTTTGACCAAAAGCTAAAAATGAAAAAGAAAGTATCGATATATATAAAACCTTTTTCATATTAATTTAAGCTAAAATCTTTTTTAACCTGATTAAGCTTGGACTTTACAGATGCATCTACCTGCTGGTCTCCAACTCTTAAAACGTAACCTCCTAAAATTTCAGGTTTTACATTTACTTTTAAGTCGAAGTTTGAGTTTACATTTACCAGGTTTGTAGATTTCAGGATCTGATCAAGGTTTTCTTTTGAAAGCTGAGTTGCAGTTGTAAGCGTTACTCTCTGTATTCCGTTAATATCCTCAACTTTATTGATGAATTCCTGAGCGATATTTTTCAGCTGGTTTTCTCTTCCCTGTCTGATAATCAAAGTAATCAAATTCTGTGAAGAAGGTGATAAACTCTTGAAAATCTCTTTTGCTACCTCTATTTTCTTTTTAGAATCAATGTAAGGGGTCATGAAGAATTTATTCAAATCCTGAGATTCTTTCATGATTTTCACTACATCTTTCATTTCAGAAAATACAGTAGCCGTTTGCCCTGATTCGTTTGTGAAATCAAGTAAACCTTGTGCGTATCTTTTAGCTACTTTAGATGTAAGCATTCTTAGTTAAGGTTTGATTTGTTTAAATAATTCTGAACTAATTCATTTTGAGCTTCACTGTTGTCAAGCTTTTGTTTCAGGATAGACTCAGCGATGTTTACTGATAAAGTTCCGATCTGAGATTTGATATCTGCCATGGCAGCATTTTTCTCAGCATTGATCATTTGTTTAGCAGCTTCAATCATTTTGTCTCCTTCAGCTTTAGCAGCATCTTTAGCTTCACCTACGATCCTTTCCTTAATTTCTCTTGCTTCTTTAAGGATAGCATCTCTTTCTACTTTAGCCTCACGAATGATTCTTTCGTTATCCTCTTTTAAAGTTTCCATTTCTTTTCTAGCCAATGTAGCTTGATTAAGAGCATCAACAATAGAAGTTTCTCTGTCGTTAATAGATTTTAAAATAGGCTTCCAAGCAAATTTACCTAACAAAAATAGCAATGCTAGAAAAATAATAGTTTGGATAATAAATAGTCCTGATGAAAACTGGTGAATTAATTCCATTATATTAATGTATAAATAATTATTACTTTTTTTCTTAAATAACCACTATCTGTAACCAACCGTTACGGATAGTGGCTTTAGTTTTAATTAGTTTACTGCGAATAGAGCAGCAAACGCAACACCTTCTACAAGTGCAGCTGCAATAAGCATAGCTGTTTGGATCTTTCCAGATTGTTCCGGTTGTCTAGCGATAGCCTCAAGAGCAGCAGCTCCGATTTTACCAAGACCGATACCTACACCTAGTACTACGATACCAGCACCTACAATTTTAGGGATTTCCATAATATATAATTTTAAAAAATTTGTTTCAATTTAATTTCTTTAATTAGTGAGCAGCGTGGTGTTCGTGCTCGTGCTCCTGTACTGCCATTCCGATAAACAAAGCTGATAACATGGTAAAGATATAAGCCTGTAAGAATGCAACCAGCACTTCCAATAAATAAATCACTAATGTTAAGAACGGGAATGCAACACCTGCAATAACATTCTTAAATACGTAGATCAACCCGATCAAACTCATTACTACAATGTGTCCTGCAGTCATATTTGCAAAAAGACGGATCATCAATGCGAAAGGCTTGGTGATTGTTCCTAATAACTCGATTGGCAGCATGATCAATTTCATTGGCACAGGTACTCCTGGCATCCAGAAGATATGCTTCCAGTAATCTTTGTTTGCAGAGAATGTAGTAATTAAATAAGTAAGGATCGCTAAGAAGAATGTCATGGTAATATTACCTGTAACATTGATTCCGAAAGGCATTAATCCTAATACGTTTAAAAATAAGATAAAGAAAAATACCGTTAATAAATAACCGATAAATCTTTTATACTTGTGCCCGATATTCGGGATAGCGATTTCGTCTCTTACGAAGATTACCAACGGCTCCAAAAATTTCGCTGCGCCTGTAGGAACCTGAGATTTTTTGTATGATCTTGCCATTCCTGTGAATAATAAGAACATGAAGATTGACGTTAATAAGATAATTAAAACACTCTTCGTAATCGATAAGTCTAATACTTTTTCTGAAGTAGCGTGTCCTTTTTCATCGAATGTTAAAGTTCCGGCTGCATCAGTTTTATAGATCTTTTCGTGGTGAAGCTTGTAAAAATTTCCATCAACTTCAGTTGGCTCTCCATGCATAAAACCTTCTTTAGCATTACTCATGAAAGCGTGGATACCGTTGTCATAGAAAATAACAGGAAGAGGAAAACCGATGTGGTGACCTTCTTTGTCTACCATCAATGTAAAGTCGTGAGCATCTAACAAGTGATGTTCGATGAACTCTTTGTTTTCTTTACTTACTTTGTCTTTCTCTGAAAGCTCTGTTGTAGCAGAACCTGCCTCAGCAGTAGCCTCACCGTGCTGTGCAGACACTAAGTTTAATACAAAAATACTGTAGAATAAAACTGCGAATTTCTTAAACATTGATAGGTTTTTTTCGTTGTGCAAAAATATAATATTTTTTCTAGTTTCAATAAATAATTTTACTGTTTTTTGTCATGATTAATTAGCTTAATCGCATAGTATGTAAGGAGCGTTGTCAGGACAAAATAAGGCATGATAAAATGAAATTTATAGCCAGGAATCACTTCAAAGTTTAATTTTTTCCTGATTAAATACATTAAACCGAATTTTAATAATATCAATCCGATAACAGACAACCCTAAAAACTCAGGAGCCACTTTGTTAATTAAAACAATAAGCGTGATCATCAGCATAAACATCACACTTAAGAATAAATAAAATTTCACGATTACGATTTCATCCAGATGAAAAACAAATTTCCACAGAGAAAAATGAACGAGAAACGTTAAAAAAAACAATACCGTAACCAGAATATTGGGATTAGCTTTCATTTTAAATCTATTTTACCCTAGCGTTTATTAGGCTAATTTTAATTTATGGCAAAAATAGACTTTTTCTATCGGATTATACTATGATTTGATTTTTATCATCCCGATTAACCCAACTTTGATTACATTTTGAGATTGCTTCGCTTTGCTCTCAATGACTGATCCTGAAAAAAGACTTCCATCCTAGCCCCGATTGAAACGGCATCCTTTTGGTTGCGGCTGGAGCGAAGCGGAAGCCGTAATCAAAAGATACAGTGGAAAGCGGGATTAAGCTTCAAATAAAATCCAGCAATATTAATTTACATATATATAATATTACGTACCAAAGTCTTTAGATATACTAAAAATTCCTTATTTTTGCAGACCTATAATTTACAATACATATGTTTAATAGTTTACAGGATAAATTAGACAAGGCGCTTCATAATATTTCCGGGAGAGGAAAAATCACGGAGATCAACGTTGCGGAAACCGTAAAAGAAATTCGTAGAGCATTGGTAGATGCCGATGTTAATTATAAAGTTGCAAAGGATCTTACCAAAAGAGTTCAGGATAAGGCATTAGGACAAAACGTTCTTACATCGCTTACTCCGGGACAGCTGATGACGAAAATTGTTCATGATGAGCTGGTAGATCTTATGGGTGGTTCCCAGGAAGGTATTAATCTTTCAGGAAAGCCGTCTGTAATCCTTATTGCCGGCCTTCAGGGTTCGGGTAAGACTACTTTTTCCGGAAAATTAGCCAATTATTTAAAGACAAAAAGAAATAAAAAACCTCTATTGGTAGCGTGTGACGTTTATCGTCCTGCTGCGATTGATCAGCTTAAAGTTTTAGGAGGACAAATTGGGGTTCCTGTTTTCACGGAAGAAGGTTCGATGGATCCTTCAAGCATCTCTCAAAATGCTATCAATTTTGCTAAATCTAATGGCCATGATGTTGTAATCGTGGATACGGCTGGTCGTTTGGCGATTGATGAGCAGATGATGAAAGAGATTAAAACGGTTCACTCTGTTATTACACCTAATGAAACTCTTTTCGTTGTTGATTCCATGACAGGTCAGGATGCTGTGAATACGGCTAAAGCCTTTAACGATACTTTGAACTTTGACGGGGTTGTTTTAACCAAATTAGACGGTGATACGCGTGGTGGAGCTGCCTTGACGATCCGCTCGGTAGTTGAAAAGCCAATTAAATTCATTTCTACAGGTGAGAAAATGGAGGCTTTAGACCTTTTCTATCCGGAAAGGATGGCGGACAGAATCCTGGGAATGGGAGACGTTGTTTCCTTAGTAGAAAGAGCTCAGGAGCAGTTTGATGAAGAGGAAGCTAAAAAACTTCACAAGAAAATCGCTAAAAACGAGTTCGGTTTTGATGATTTCTTAAAGCAAATCAATCAAATCAAGAAAATGGGTAACATGAAAGATTTGATGGGGATGATCCCGGGCGTTGGAAAAGCAATTAAGGATGTGGAAATCAGCGATGATGCGTTCAAACATATTGAAGCCATTATTTATTCTATGACGCCGGAAGAAAGAAGAAGACCTTCAATCATCAATACTCAGAGAAAAAACAGAATTGCAAAGGGTGCGGGAAGAAAAATTGAAGATGTAAACCAATTGATGAAACAATTCGACCAGATGGGTAAAATGATGAAGATGATGCAGGGCCCACAAGGAAAGCAGATGATGCAGATGATGAGCAAAATGCCAAATATGCCGGGAATGGGTGGAATGTTTGGAAAATAAATTAACCTGACTAGTACTAATAATAAACCTAACAGGTTTTTAAAAACCTGTTAGGTTTGGAAAATAATTTAATTCAATTTTAAAAATAAAAATCCGACTCAAAACTGAGCCGGATTTTTTTCAGCACTTTGTCAAAGTTTAAAATCTTTTACAAAGTTTTTAATTTTTATTTATCAGATTTCTGAGCTTTTCCTTTAATGAAATAAGAGAAACCAACGTTTACACCGAAAGTTTTTACGTTAGTTTTAACATCTGTATTCATAATCGTTTCTTTGTTTGAAAACTGATCGTAAGATACTCCTAAGTTGATACCCAAAGACTGAGTAGCCATGTAAGTACCCCCTCCTTTCACTTTCCATGCAAGACCGTCTGAAGTAGTTTCCTGAGACATAAAAATAGGATCAATTACAGCATCATTGAAGCTGTATTTCACTTTGTTTGAAGCATATCCGATACCTGCTCCCAAGAATGGAACAAACTTGCTTCCTGTCTGGAAATAATAAGTTGCAGTAGGCATTACAGAGAATGAAGAAACAGTAACTTTATCACCATCCTGTTTTGTAGTTGTGTTGCTGTATCCTAAATCAATACCTACAGCCAATCCGTCCATTACGAAATACCCTACTGAAGGTGTGATAGAGAAAGTGCTTACTTTAGGGCCGTCTTCAGACTGGCTTCCTACTTTTACAGTTGTGTTTACGCTGTTGAAACCCATACCTGTGTTTCCGCTGATTACCCAGTCACCTTTAGTCATCTGAGCGTTTGAAAGTCCGAAAAGTGCTACTGCACCTGCAAGTAATAGTTTTTTCATGATTTTTTAATTTTAAGTTAAATGTTTAATTTGTATTATATGCAAGAAAAGCCCTGAGCAGACTCAGGACTTTTATTTTTTTATGCTTTGTTAATTATTTAGCAAAAACATATTTTACTCCGAAAGTAACTGATGATAAGTTCAACCCAAAGCTGTAGTTGTTCGTAGCATCACCATCTTTTGGCTTGTAATTGTTATAACCGAACTCACCGATTGTAGCTTCGATAGACCAGTTTTTGTTTAAGAAATAATCTAAACCTGGCTTCACAGTAACACCTACCTGAGTGTATTTAGCTTCAGAAGATGTAGAGTTTGTAACTGTAGTAGATCCAGTAGTAGCTACTGTATTGCTTTCAGTTTCAGTTTTTCCAAACTGCATTGGTACTGCTAATTGTCCGAAGATGTATAACTTGTCAGATAAAGTCCAGTATTTTCTTACGAAAGGCTCTACTACAAAAGCAGGGTTTTTAGTAATATCCTCGCTTACAACTGTAGTTCCTGGCAATAAAGTTGTAGTAGTTTCAGTAGTTTTTGAAGTCTGATAACCTACACCTAATCCTACTGCTAAGTTTGTTCCTACAAAATATCCAACTCTTGGTAATACGTTAAAGTCTTCTTTTTTATAGTTTCCGTTGTTTGTTTCTTCTTGAGCATACCCTACAGATCCTGAAAGATAAGCAGTTCCTTTAGCGATTTGAGCATTAGATAAACCGAAAAGTGCAACAGCACCAGCTAATAATACCTTTTTCATTTTTTTAAATATTTTAATACTTTCTGAAGGCAAATTTACAGTGGTATCCCCTAATATTAAAATTTGTTAACGTGATTAATATCATTGATAAATATTAGCAATTTTCAACAATAAACCGTACTAAATTAACCGTTTTGACTTTTTCACAAAATTTTGAATGAAAAAACTCCAATCTTTCAATCGGAGCTTGATTTGTTTATTGTAAAAGAATTTACTTAAGGAAGAAGTTCACCCCGAAATTAACGGCTCCGAAGTTGAATCTATCATCATTATACCAGTATCCATTATGGTTTTTACGTTTGCTTCCTATATTTTGGAACCCAATGTACAATTCTGTGCTTTTCATCTGGTATCCTACTCTTGGCGCTACATATAAGCCGCTGTTGATATAATCTCTGGTAGAAATTGCCGCTCCTAAATCTAGTCCTACAAAAAGAGGAATTTTATCAAATTTATATTTTCCTGAAGCCGCGATCGGAATAAAACCGAAATCATCTATATTATCTTTCCCGAAAAAATGAGAATATCCTGTAGTAACCCCGATGTCCAGCCCTTTTGTGATATTCCACATATAAGCAGCATCTATACCCAGTGTTACACTTGCCGCATCAGAAGCATCCCCTAGCGGAGCCCCAACGTGACCACCTAATCTGAATCCTTCCTGCGCCTGCATTGCACCTCCTAAGAATGCAAAAGCACCTAGTAATAATAGTTTTTTCATTTTAATAATTTTAAAATTTTCGGCTCAAAAATAGTAAATATTTTCTTTTATACCACAAATTCAACTAATAACATTCTCTACTTCAAACAAAAAGCGGAACAATAGTTTGTCCCGCCTCTTCATTTTTATGGATAAAATCTTAGTTACCACCAAATTTGAATCCTACACCTATTTGAGCAAAGCTGTTTGTAACTTTACCTCCACTTCCATCATTTGATAAATTAGAAACACCTAGATTATATCTTGCATCGAAAAACAATCCGTTTTCTAACATATATTCTACACCTACAAATGGAGCCAGGTTTAATGATTTGATATCATCTTTAATATCCTGCTCACCTTCTCCTCCTTCAATCTCAAAATCGATAGGAAGATTTGTTCCGATAACAGTTTTTTGTTTTGCAGAAAGAATAATCCCGAAATTTACACCAGCGGCAACAGAAAAACCTTCTGTAATAAAATATTTTGCCGAAACAGGTACTAATAAAGTTCCAAAAGTCACTTTTGTTTGTTCCCCAACATAAACACCACCTTCACTTTCTTCAATTTGCTCTTTTCCTCCAAGTTGAGAATATAAAACCTCTCCTTGGAATCCAAATTTATCACTGATTTTGTATTCTGCCATACCTCCTATATAGAAAGTATATTTAGGATCCATTTTTCTTTTGTATAAATCATCTTGTTTATCATCAACTTTGATAGTTGACATTGCGAAACCAGCTTTAGGACCAAACCTAAACTCCTGAGCATTCACGCTCATTCCCATAACAGCAACTGCTGCAAGAAGTAATAATTTCTTCATGTTTAATAGTTTTTTATTAATTCGATGGCAAAAATAGTATTTTTTTTTAGATAATAAAGAATGTGGTACTTTATATTCTTTTAATATCAAAAAAAGCAGGATAAAATTAATTTACCCTGCTTTTTATTTTATAGCTATAGCCTACTTAGTCGTCGTTTCTCATCCTTTTTTCTTCATCATTGTATGCCAGGATGATTTTTCTTACCACCGGATGTCTCACTACGTCTTCTTCCGTAAGGTGTACAAAACCGATCTCTTTTACATCCTTCAAAATTCTCATTGCTTCTTTTAAGCCTGACTGTTGTCTCGGCGGTAAATCTACCTGACTTGGGTCTCCGGTAATAATAAATTTCGCGTTCATCCCCATTCTGGTTAAAAACATTTTCATCTGCGAATGCGTTGTATTCTGAGCTTCGTCCAAAATTACAAAAGCCTCATCCAGCGTTCTTCCTCTCATAAAAGCCAACGGCGCCACTTCTATGACTTTCTTCTCAATAAAACCTTCCAGCTTTTCATGAGGAATCATATCCCTGAGCGCATCATATAAAGGCTGCAAATAGGGATCAAGCTTCTCTTTAAGGTCACCCGGCAAAAAGCCAAGGCTCTCCCCTGCTTCCACGGCCGGTCTTGTAAGGATAATCCTTTTTACTTCCTTATCTCTTAAAGCTTTTGCCGCCAATGCAACACTGGTGTATGTTTTTCCGGTTCCTGCAGGACCGATGGCAAAAACCATATCTTTTTTCTCGGTTTCTTTTACTAGTTTTTTGAGATTTGTGGTTTTGGCTTTAATTACTTTACCATTTACACCCTTTACAATAATATCCTGGTCAAAAACTAATTGCTTTTCGTTTTCATCCTTCAGATTAAGGATATTTTCCACGTCTTTCAGATCAATAGAATTATTTTTAGAAATAAATTTTACTATATCATTAAGTTTTTGTTTGAGAATATCAAGTGCTTCCTGATTGCCCATTGCAAAAATAAAATGATCTCTTCCAGTGATTTTCAGTGTCGGAAAACTTGATTTTATTAGGTTGAAATATTGGTTATTAACGCCATAGAAGATTTTTACATCCACATCTTCCAGATCATATGTCAATTCAAACATGCAGTATTCGTATTTATTTTAGATTTTAAATTTAAACCTTTTTTTCAAATTTATATCAAATTCTTTTCCACAATCGTTCGGGCTTTCCTTTATTTTTAAATAAATTTGCAGCACGATCATTTCTAGAACTACTCATGTCAATTATTACCCTTACTTCTGATTTCGGAAATTTAGATTACAGAGTTTCTGCTGTAAAAGGCAAAATCCTGTCCCTAAAGCCTGAGGTGAATATTGTTGACATCTCTCACGACACACAGGCTTTTAATCTCATTCAGACGTCCTACATTGTAAGGAACGCTTATAAATATTTCCCAAAAGGCACCATCCACATTCTTTCTGTGGACAGCTTTCACCATAAATCAAGGAAAAATATCCTGTACAAGGCGGACGGGCATTACTTTCTGGCAGCAGATAACGGACTTCTGAGCCTTATTTTTTTCGATATAAAGCCTGAAGCTATTTACGAAATTACCTTAAATAACAGGTTTGATGACATTGTAAACTTTACTTCTACGGATGTTTTTGTTCCGGCAGCGGTACATTTGGCCAATGGCGGACTTCCCGAAGTTATCGGCAGAAAAATAAAGCACGTCAAGGAACTGATGTTCCCGAAACCGGTTTATAATGAGCCGGAAAAAATGATCATTGGAGAAGTAACTTACATTGATAATTTCGGAAATATTATTTCAAATATCAGCAAAGATTTTTTTGAAACTACAGGCAGAGGATACGAAAATTTTACGATAAAATTCAGGAATTTAAGTCTTTCCAGAATCTTTTCCAGCCATACGGAAGTGGTTTCAGACTGGTCCAGGGAGACGGAATTCCACGGGCAGTCTGCGGCAATTTTCAATGACAGTCAGCTTTTAGAGCTTACAATTTATAAGGGAAGCAGGAAAAACGGTGCAAAAAGTTTATTCGGATTGAATGTTGGCGAAAATATTTACATCGAATTTTTCTAAAATTAAATATTTCATAAAAAAAACGATTTTTTTTATATATTTGTCAAAATCTAAAAATTAAAAATGGCAGAATACAAATTATTGCTTCCTTCCATGGGAGAAGGTGTTATGGAAGCGACAATTATCACTTGGTTGTTCAACGAAGGTGATAGTGTAAAAGAAGATGATTCCGTAGTAGAAATTGCAACAGATAAGGTAGATTCAGACGTTCCGACACCAGTTTCGGGGAAAATCGTAAAGATTTTAAAGCAGAAAGACGAAGTTGCAAAAGTAGGTGAAGCCATTGCTATTTTAGAAATTGAAGGTGAAGGCGGAAATACGGCTTCAGAAGAACTAAAAACAGAAGCTGCACCTGCTCCGGATGCAGAAACTTTAAAAACAATAGAACAGCCACTTCAGCCGGCTGCTTCCGCACAAGAATTCTCAGGAGACCTTTATTTATCTCCTCTTGTAAAATCAATTGCACAACAGGAAAATATTTCAGAGTCTGAACTTAAATCCATTAAAGGAAGCGGTTTGGAAGGAAGAATTACCAAAGAAGATATTTTAGCTTACGTAAAAAACAGAGGAAGCCAGCCGGCTCCACAGGCAGCTCCGGTACAGCAGGATGTTTCTGCTCCACAACCGGTTGCCACATCAGCTCCGGCTTCTACAATCACTGTAGCGGCGGGTGATGAGATCATTCCTATGGACAGAATGAGAAAAATCATTGCGGAAAACATGGTGAAAGCCAAGCAGATTGCACCGCATGTAACTTCTTTCATTGAAACAGACGTTACCAACGTTGTAAAATGGAGAAACAAAAACAAAGCTGTTTTTGAAAAACGTGAGGGAGAAAAACTGACTTTCATGCCTATTTTCGTAAGAGCGGTTGTAAAAGCAATCCAAGATTTCCCAATGATCAACGTTTCTGTAAACGGTGAAAATATTATCAAGAAGAAAAACATCAATATCGGTATGGCTACAGCTTTACCGGACGGAAATCTTATTGTTCCCGTAATCAAAAATGCAGACCAATTATCTCTTTCAGGATTAGCAAAAGCGATTAATGACCTTGCATACAGAGCCAGAAATAAAAAATTAAGACCGGAAGATACTCAGGGAGCAACTTACACTATTTCAAATGTAGGAAGCTTTGGAAACTTAATGGGAACGCCTATTATTCCCCAGCCTCAGGTTGCCATCTTAGCCATCGGAGCTATCGTTAAAAAACCTGCAGTTCTTGAAACACCGGACGGAGATGTCATTGCGATCAGAAACTTAATGTTCATGTCTCACTCGTACGATCACAGAGTGGTAGACGGATCTCTGGGCGGAATGATGCTGAAGCATGTTCACGATTACCTTGAAAACTGGGATTTGAACACGGAAATATAATGTATAAGTAATGAGTAATTGGTAATGAGTAATTTGCCAGTCTCAGTATATATAAACCTTCGATTTTTTCGGAGGTTTTTTTATTATCCTATATAAACCTAACAGTTTTATAAAACCTGTTAGGTTTGCCTACAATAACCTTTTAATCAACTTTATACAAAGTTGTCACAATAATTTATTTCATTAATCTAAATAAACTTTGTATAAATGAACAAACTCACTTTTATCCAAATTAATTACAGATTTCGAAATTTTTAAAAGATATTTAATTCATTTTTTTTCATTTTAATAAAAATTAGATTAAATTTGAGGGTATGTTGAAAATATTATCCCTTGCAAGAAAAAGCCTTAAAAAATCATTTGACAATATCCGAAACGAACAGCTGAAGCATAATCTTCTTCAGGCCATTCCTTTCTGGATCGGATCCGTGATTACCGGCTTCTTTGCGGTGATGTATGCTAAAATATTTGCGTGGGGAGAAAATCTTTTACACTTTATCATGAACTGGCATGCGTGGATGATCTTTATTATCGCACCGATAGGCTTTGTATTATCTTGGTGGCTGGTAAAATTTGCCCCTAATGCCAAAGGAAGCGGAATTCCACAGGTAATGGCAGCCGTAGAGCTTGCAAACCCGAAAGAACACAGAAAAATCAGAAGTCTTTTAAGCTTAAAAATTATTGTTTTTAAAATAATATCATCCGTTGTACTTGTTATCGGAGGTGGAGCGGTAGGTCGTGAAGGTCCTACCATCCAGATTGCAGGTTCTGTTTTCAGAAAGGTAAACGAATATCTTCCCGACTGGTGGCCGAAAATTTCAAAGAAAAACATGATTATGACGGGTGCGGCAGCCGGACTGGCAGCCGCTTTCAACACCCCGCTTGGAGGAATTGTTTTTGCGGTGGAAGAACTTTCAAAAACGCATATCAATTATTTTAAAACAGCTTTATTCACAGCGGTGATCATTGCCGGTCTTACTGCTCAGACACTGGCAGGATCCTATTTATACCTGGGTTATCCGAAAACCAATGATGTTTCGCTCATGGTAATGTTCCCTATTATTCTTGTTGCAGGAATTGCAGGAATCATGGCCAGCCAGCTTTCAGTAATCATGCTCAAAATGAGTGACTGGAAAAAAAGAAAGCTGAAAACAGATAAGGCCAATGTTATATTTTTAGTAATATGTGCTTTGGTTATTGCTTCTATTGCTTTTTTTCTTAACCGGGAAATTCTGGGTTCCGGAAAAGAAATTATGGAACGGGTTCTTTTTACAGAGAACAAGCATGAAGACTGGTACGTCCCTATTTTAAGAATGCTGGGCCCTGCTCTTTCCTTTACTTCCGGAGGTGCGGGAGGTATTTTTGCGCCTGCTTTAACGGCCGGAGCAAGTATCGGCTCCGTAATTTCGGGTGCTATTAATTTAACCCCGAATGAAACCAACGTAGTAGTTCTTGGAGGAATGGTTGCTTTTCTTACAGGAATTACAAGGGCGCCGTTTACATCAGCCATTATTGTTCTGGAAATGACCGACAGGCATTCATTGATCTTTCATTTAATGCTTGCAGGGATGGTTTCATCCATTGCTTCAATCCTGGTGAGCAGACATTCTTTGTATGATGTGATTAAAGCAAATTTCTTAACCGAGATAAGAAGTGAGGAACATAAAGACTAAAACTGTCTTTTATCTTGTTTATTCCCAATAAATTCTTGCATATTATAAATATAATGTATACTTTTGCACCTCGAAATAATTAACAAATTCATTTAACATTATGAACAATTACGAAACTGTTTTCATTTTAACTCCCGTTCTATCTGACGCACAGGTGGAGGAAGCAGTGAAAAAATTTGAAGATCTTATCAAAGAAAAGAACTGCGAAATCGTTGCTAAAGAAAACTGGGGCTTAAAAAAATTAGCTTATCCAATCCAATTGAAAAAGAACGGATTTTATACTTTAATCGAATTTAAAGGAGAAGGTTCTGTAGTAGCTGATCTTGAATTAGCTTTCAAACGTGACGAGAGAGTAATCCGTTACCTTACTACAAAACTAGACAAGCATGCTATTGATTATGCTATCACTAGAAGAACTAAAGTAAAAACAGCTAAAGCTTAATTATTAACCCTATTTTTTAAAAAGACAAGACATGGCAATAGACGAAATGGCTAAACAAGCCTCAGCTGGAGGAGAATCTGAAGTAAAATTCCTTACTCCGCTTGATATCAATACAAAATCTGAAAAGAAATATTGTAGATTCAAAAAATACGGAATTAAGCACGTTGATTACAAAGATGCTGATTTCTTATTACAATTCGTGAACGAACAAGGTAAAATTTTACCAAGAAGATATACTGGAACTTCTTTAAAATACCAAAGAAAAGTTTCTGCTGCTATCAAAAGAGCAAGACACCTTGCTTTACTACCATACGTAGCTGACTTATTAAAGTAAGAAATAAAGAAACAAGAAAAAAGAGTAAAGATTCCGGTCTTTTTCTCTTTTTTTAAGTTGCTGAATAATAATTAATTCTAACGATTTTTAGATTAAAGAAAAGAAATAATTTCTAAGACTCCTGTCTTTTTTCTTCTTTCTTTGTTCTTTTCTCTAAAACTAAAAAACGGACAACAACAATGGAAATTATCCTAAAAAAAGACGTAGAAAACTTAGGACTTGAGTTTGATACAGTAAACGTAAAGCCAGGTTATGCTAGAAACTTCTTAATTCCTCAGGGAATTGCTCTTTTAGCTACACCTAAAAACAAAGCTGCTTTAGAAGCTACATTAGAAGCTAGAAAAGAAGAAGAAGCTAAATTAGTTGCTGCTGCAAACGCTGTAGTAGAACAATTGAAGAAAACTTCTGTTACAATCCCTGCAAAAGTAGGTTCTGGTGACAAATTATTCGGATCTATCAACAATGCAGACCTTTCTGCTGCTCTTGAAAAAGCTGGAGTTTCTGTAGAGAAGAAATACATCAAAATCCCAGGAAACACTATTAAGAGAACTGGTAAAGTAACTGCAAACATCAGATTACACAGAAACGTAGAATATAACTTCGAATTTGACATCGTATCTGATGCTCCGGTAGAAGCTCCTAAACCAGCTGCTCCAAAAGCAAAAGTAGAAGAAACTCCTTCTGAAGAAGCTTAAGAAGACGAGATTTCTCAAAAATATAAACCACTTCAGATTGAAGTGGTTTTTTTATGCTGACTAATTTTAAATTGTCATTAAATTGTTTCGTCGGTTACGACTTCGGAGCCCACTGATTAAAGAATTCCTTTACTTTTTCAAGGCTGTATCCCTTCCCTTCTTCCAAAACTTCACTATTCTGAACATGGATCATCTTCCCGTCACTGTCTAAAACAATAAAAACAGGATACCCGAACTTATCTCCCGGATTTCCGTACTGGCCGAAAATTTTCTCATTTTTATTTTCCGGGGAATAATTCAAATGATAATATTCGAAGTTTTTATCTGCAATAGCTTTCAGCTCGGGAGTTGTCTGTACAAACTGGTTAAACCTCAGACACCAGATACACCAGTTACCACCCGCCTGAATCATGATATTTTTCTTTTCCTTTTTTGCTTTAGCAATCAGGTTTTGAATATCTTTTTCCGCATCTGCTTTAGGATTGTATGGCTTTGGCAGCTTGCCTTTTTCTTCGGCAGCTTTTTTCTTTGCATCCAGCTCAGCATGGTCTGTTTTTACCAATAAAGCTTTATCCGTTTCTTTTGCATTTGGTTTATCTTTCAGCTCCTGAGAAAAAGCGAAAAAACTTAATCCCAAACACGCTGCTAAAATTGACTTTTTCATACCATAAAAATAAAAAAATAATACTTATTTGAAGCAAAAATAGAACCATAATTTTATTATCCGTAAATTTGCATGTTTTATGAATTTCCTGATCAAAATATTATATTTAATATCCAAGCTGCCACTGAAAATTTTGTATATATTTTCAGATATTATATTTTTTTTAAACTATTACATTGTAGGATATAGGAAAAATGTAATCACGCAGAACCTTAAGAACTCCTTTCCTGAAAAGTCGGATAATGAAATCGCTGAGATCAGAAAAAAATTCTATCTTAATTTTTCTGATTATTTGGTGGAAACCATTAAATCCTTCAGTATTTCTGAAACCGAATCCCGGGTAAGGATGCAGCACATCAATCAGGAACTTTTCCATGAAGCAAAAGAGGAAGGAAAAAACATAATTTTATTGGCCGGGCACGTATTTAACTGGGAATGGATCAATGCTCTGGCGAAAGTAATTCCACAGGATCACTGCCATCCCGTTTACAGGAAAGTAAACAGTGATTTCTGGGAAAATCAGATGAAAAAGGTCCGGAATAAGTTCGGAAACGAAGCCCTAGAAGCCAAGGAAGTGATTTTAAATATCGTACGATCAAAAAATGACGGAAGCTCTGCCTATATGTTTGTAGCGGATCAGACACCGCATTTTGCCCATATTACCTACGGTCTGGAGTTCCTCAACCAGAGAACACCCGTTTTTACCGGATATGACAGATTAGCAACCAGAATGGACCTTATTTTTATTTATTGTGAAATGAAAAAGGTGAAGCGTGGTTTTTATCAGGTAAATTATCACAGAATTTATCCTGACGGAGAAAAATTCACAGAAAATGAAGTGGTAAAAAAATTCCATAAATTATTGGAAAACACTTTAAATAAACGTCCTGACAATTATCTTTGGTCACATAGAAAATGGAAATATCAGGATTCCATTAAAAATTTTGATTCGGAAAAAATATAGGTTCTCATGTTGAAGAAATTAGCTGTTGTCATATTAAACTGGAACGGGAAAAACTGGCTTGAAAAGTTTCTTCCCGATGTGGTAGAATTCTCCCACAATGCCGATATTTATGTGATTGACAACCTGTCTACAGACGATTCTATCCTATTTTTACAGAATAATTTCCCTTCCGTAAAGATTATCAGAAATGATAAAAACTATGGTTTCGCAGGAGGCTACAATGAAGGATTAAAGGGAATAAAAAACGAATATTACTGTCTTCTTAACTCTGATGTAGAAGTTACCGAAAACTGGATCGAACCAGTCTTAAATTTATTTGAAAAAGATTCTTCCATTTCAGCAATTCAACCTAAAATTTTATCTTTTCATCAAAAGAATTATTTCGAATTTGCAGGAGCTGCCGGCGGTATGATTGATAACTTAGGATATCCTTACTGCAGAGGAAGAATTTTTGATGATCTGGAAGAAGATAAAGGCCAATATGATGATGAAACGGAGATTTTCTGGGCTTCAGGATGCTGCTTTTTTATCCGTTCAAAAGATTTTTGGGAACAGCAGGGTTTTGATGAAAGATTTTTTGCACATCAGGAGGAAATTGATCTTTGCTGGAGATTGATTAATTCCGGGAAGAAAATTTTTTACACCGGAAAATCAAAAGTTTATCATGTAGGCGGCGGAACTTTGAATAAACAAAGCCCACAAAAAACTTATTTAAACATAAGAAATAACCTTTCCATGATGCTGAAAAATCTACCATTCCCAAGACTTATATGGATAATTTTTTTCAGACTTTGTCTTGACGGGATTGCTTCTTTCTATTTTGCATATAAAAATGGGTTTTCCCATCTGTGGGCAGTAGCAAGGGCACATTTTGGGTTTTATGCACAGGCTGCAGAAACTTGGAAACGTCGACAGAAATATCAGAAAGATGATTTTTATCAGATGAAATGGTTGATTTTTAAACATTTTTTTAGATAATAGGATTTAGGGATTAGGGGTTAGGCATACTTTAAATCCAAAACATTAAACAATTTTAAATGGATTTTTGTGCAATAGACTTTGAAACAGCCACACACGAGCGAAATTCTGCTTGTGAATTAGGCGTTTGTATTGTGCAGGACTCTAAAATTATTGAAACTAAAACATGGCTTATAAAACCGCCAAGCTTTCCTTATTTTAATCCTTATAATGTAGACGTTCATGGTATCCTTCCGGATCATGTGAAAGATTCTCCTACGTTTGATGAAATCTGGTATGAAGTTGAGGAAATGATGTACGGAACATTAATGATTGCCCACAATGCAGGGTTTGATGCCGGAGTTTTAAGAGGCTGCCTGAATCATTACGGAATGTTTACCCCGAAAATAAATTACCTGTGCAGCATCCAGCTTGCAAAAAAATCATGGAATTATCTTCCAAAATACGGGCTGAAACATCTGGCCGAATATCATCAGATTAAGTTCAATCACCACAGGGCGGGTGATGATGCGGAAGTCTGTGCAAAGATTTCTTTACTGGCTTTTGAAAAGCTGTTTCTTACCAGCAATGAAGAGGTTTCTGATTATATGAAGATGAAGATTAAGAAACTGTAATTTTGAAGAATAATTTTCTTGCTGATTTACGCAGATTTATGAAAATATTATGAATTCTTCGTTTATAGCTAATTTGCTTTTCTTTGGCTTCAATCAATTACTTAAAACTTCTGATAGTAGATTGAATTTTGGAATGTCTATTTCAAAACTTTCCTGGGTTTCCATGTTTTTTACCAGGTATTTTCCGCTCATATTCCCTACTCCGGAACGAAGCATCACATTTGAGAAATAAGCAAAGCTTTCGCCATTAGGTATCTCAGGTGTCAAACCTATTACCCCATCACCGATTATCTCCGTATAACCAAAACCAACATCAAAAATCAACCACTTTCTTTTAAGAATTTTTATAGGAAAATTTTCAAGGTTTTCGATCGTTATATTGTATTTGAAAACGTATCTGTTTTCAGATGGATAACTGTTTTTACTATCATATTCAGGTACTACTGAAACTCTGATATTAGAAGTCATTTTTGAGAACATCATCTTAGTATTTCTTGAATAGATACAAAAATCTCGCCTTTTTCAAGGCGAGATTAGAAATTTATATTATAATTTATCAAAATTTATAATCCAAGACCTTTTCTTTCGTCTCCACCTAGTAAGATTTCAACAGGATTGTCAATACCTTCTTTTACTGCAACAAGGAATCCTACAGACTCTTTACCATCAATAATTCTATGGTCATAAGACATTGCAACATACATCATTGGACGAATTACCACCTGCCCGTCAACCGCTACCGGTCTCTGGATGATATTGTGCATACCAAGAATTGCAGATTGAGGAGGGTTAATGATTGGTGTGGACATCATAGACCCGAAAGTACCCCCGTTTGTAATAGTGAAAGTACCACCAGTCATCTCATCTACAGTGATTTTACCGTCTCTTACTTTAGTAGCAAGATCTTTAATATTTGCTTCAACGCTAGCAAAAGACATATTTTCAGCGTTTCTCAATACAGGAACCATAAGTCCTTTAGGACCTGAAACCGCAATTGAGATATCGCAGAAATCATAGTTTACTTTAAAATCTCCGTCGATAGATGCATTTACATCCGGATACATCTGTAATGCTCTTGTAACCGCTTTTGTGAAGAAAGACATGAAACCAAGTCCTACTCCGTGTCTCTGAGCAAATTCATCCTTATATAGTTTTCTTAATCTAAAGATTTCAGACATGTCAACTTCATTGAAAGTCGTTAACATCGCTGTTTCATTCTTTACAGAAACTAATCTCTGAGCGATTTTTCTTCTAAGAACTGAAAGTTTTGTAGTGGTTGTAGATCTTGAACCTGTAGCAGAAACAGGGTTTCCTCCCAATGCAGGAACAGCCGCTAATTCAGCATCAGATTTAGAGATTCTTCCGTCTCTACCGGAACCTGAAACCTGAGAAGCATCAATTCCTTTTTCGTCAAGGATTTTCTTAGCTGCCGGAGACGGAGCACCCGTTGCATACGTTTGAGTTGCAGCAGCTACCGGTTGAGCAGCAGGTTTTGGAGCCTCCTGTTTTGCAGGTTCAGCAGCTTTTGGAGCTTCTTCCTTTTTTGGAGCTTCAGCAGCCGGCGCAGTACCACCCGCAGGTTTTGCAGCATCCATATCAATAAGGCAAACTACCTGTCCTACCTGTACAACGTCACCTTCCTCAGCTTTCAAAGTAATAACACCACTTTCTTCCGCAGGCAATTCAAGAGTCGCTTTATCTGAATCTACTTCAGCGATTGGTTGATCTTTTTCTACGTAATCACCATCTTTCACAAGCCAGGTTGCAATTTCAACTTCTGTTATTGATTCGCCCGGTGAAGGAACTTTCATTTCTAAAACTGACATATCGTATTTTTTATTTTTTTATTTATTATTTTTTTGGACTTTAAGAAAATAGACAAAAGACAAATTTCTAACTTCTAATCTCTAATTTCTAAATTTAATTTAAGCTGTTACAGGTCTTTTTACAGGAGCATCATCTCTGTCGAATACCCTGTTGATAACTGCATTTTGGTTTTTCTCAAACATTTTGTGACTTCCGGGAGCCGGAGCACCACTTGGAACCGGAGCAATTACCTGAATTCCCGTATCTCTAAAATTTCTTAAGATATAAGACCAAGCACCCATATTTTCAGGTTCTTCCTGAGCCCAAATGATTGATTTTTTATTTTCATATTTGCTGAATACTGCTTCAATAGCATCTGCCTGAAGCGGATACAATTGCTCGAATCTTACCAAAGCAATATTTTCAGCATTCAATTCCTCTTTTTTAGCTAAAAGCTCGAAGTATAATTTACCAGAACACAGAACTAATTTCTCTACTTTTTTAGGATCGGCCGTAGGATCGTCCAAGATAGGCTGGAAGCCTCCTGTTGCAAAATCTTCTAATGGAGAAACCACTTTCGGATGTCTTAGCAATGATTTCGGGCTCATAACAATTAATGGTTTTCTGAATGACCATTTCAATTGTCTTCTTAATAAATGGAAATAGTTGGCAGGAGAAGTAATATTCGCCACTACCATATTTTCATTAGCACAAAGCGTTAAGAATCTTTCCAGTCTTGCTGAAGAGTGTTCTGCACCCTGCCCTTCCGAACCGTGCGGCAATAACATTACCAGTCCGTCCTGAATTTTCCATTTTTCTTCTGCCGCCGCTAAATATTGGTCAACAATAATTTGAGCACCATTTACGAAATCCCCGAACTGAGCTTCCCAAATCGTCAATGTATTAGGAGAAGCCATTGCGTAACCATAATCAAACCCTAAAACACCATATTCCGAAAGGTGAGAATTGTATACATCAAATCTGCTTTCCGAAACATGTCTTAACGGGATATATTCTTCCTCTGTATCTTCAGTTTTCACAACAGCGTGTCTGTGTGAGAATGTTCCTCTTTCCACATCTTCACCGGAAATTCTTACGTTGTGACCTTCTACAAGAAGTGTAGCGTAAGCCAGCCATTCTCCAAGAGCCCAGTCTAAAGAATTTGCTTCAATAGCCTTGATTCTGTTTTCGAAAAGTCTTGTAATTTTATTAATAAACTTTTTATCAGCAGGAAGTGTTGACATTTTAATTGCCAGCTCTTTCAGCTTATTTAAGTCGTATTTAGTATCCACAGGCTGCTGAACGGCTCCTCTTTTTCCGATAGGATAATTCGTCCAGTCCTCTGCCATGAAAACATCCATTACGTTTTTCTCAATTTCTTTGGAAGCATCGAAATCCTTATCCAAAAGACCTTTGAAATCTGCCTCCATTTTAGCAATAACATCGTTTGATGTAACGCTGTCCTTCAGTAATTTATCTTTATAAATTTCTCTTGGATTCGGGTGTTTTGAAATTAATTTATACAAATTAGGCTGTGTGAATCTAGGTTCATCACCTTCGTTGTGGCCATATTTTCTGTATCCTAATAAGTCGATATAAACATCTTTTCCAAACTTCGCTCTGAAATCAGCTGCAAAATGAATCGCATGAACCACCGCTTCTGCATCATCTGCATTCACGTGCATTACAGGAGATTCCGTTACTTTTGCGATATCTGTACAATAGGTGGAAGACCTTGCATCCATATAGTTTGTTGTAAATGAAACCTGGTTATTCACAACAATATGCACTGTACCACCCGTTCTGTATCCTTCTAAAGTCATCATCTGAGCAACTTCATAGGCTATACCCTGACCAGCGATAGCACCGTCTCCGTGGATTACGATAGGTAAAATTTTAGAATAATCCCCTTTATATTTATCATCCACTTTTGCACGGCAGATCCCTTCTACAAGGGCTGCAACCGTTTCCAGGTGGGACGGGTTCGGTGTTAAGTTGATTGAAACTTCTTCTCCTGAAGCAGTCTTGATCTTTTTAGAAGAACCCAAGTGATATTTCACGTCACCAGAGAATACATCTTCTTCAAACTCTTTCCCTTCAAATTCTGAGAAAATCTGCTTGTAAGATTTCCCGAAAATATTAGTTAAAACATTCAGCCTTCCTCTGTGCGCCATTCCTAAAACAACTTCATCAACACCAAGCTGGGAAGATCTTGAAATCAGCTGATCCAAAGCAGGGATCAACGTTTCACCACCTTCTAATGAGAATCTTTTCTGACCCACAAATTTTGTATGAAGATAATTTTCAAACGCAACAGCCTGATTCAGCTTTAATAAAATTTCCGTTTTTTCATTAGCCGAAAGGCTTGGATGATTTTCGTTCACCTGAAGCCATCTTTTGATGAAATCTTTTTCTTCAACATTGTTGATATGCATGTATTCAACCCCGATAGAATCGCAGTAAATCGTCTGCAGACGGTTAACAATTTCCTGTAAAGTTGCAGGTTCTTTGAAACCGATTTCTACCGCCCCGTTGAATTTTGTATTTAAATCCGCACTGCTCAGTCCGAAATTTTCGATATCTAAAGTAGGTGTATAATGTCTTCTTTCTCTAACCGGGTTTGTTTTCGTAAACAGGTGTCCTCTCGTTCTGTAAGCCTCAATAAGATTTACTACCTTGAATTCTTTTTTGATGTGCTCAGGAACCTCCCCGTTTGATGCTGCCTGAGTTGCCTGCTGTACTGCAGGAGCCGAAGCTGCCGAAGTTGGAATATATTGGCCGTTATCATCATCACCATAGGTCTCCAAAGCAAAATCGAAACCTTGAAAGAAGGCTTTCCATGATGGTTCTAAAGAGTCCGGGAATTTTAAATACTGTTGGTATAAATCCTCAATTAACTGAGAATGAGCTGCGTTTAGGAATGAAAATCTGTCCATTATTACAGTTTATCTATTATTAAAATTTATTTGTAGAATTAATCTTCAAATTTAATAAAAAAAACCGAGGTGGAACAGCCCTAAACCATTAAAAATAACTATGAAAGAAATAATTTTCGGTAATCTACTTGTACACCGACAGGGATAGCTTTATATTCACGTTCTGACCTTCCGTCGGGCGTTCCAGGAAAGTCTGCCGGATATCTCCAAAACGCATTTCGTCTTTTTTTGCTTTCTGGATTAGCTGCTGGATTGCTTTTACCCTTCCTTCATAGGTTCCCTTGTAATACATGACGTAATCCTGTGAAGCATTTATTGTTCTGAAACTGAAATTATTATCTGTAACCCCAAACTTTTTGGAAAGTGGAATTCCAAGGTAATAAGATACTTCCTTATCCTTGTAATTGTCGGCATCGGTAATCAATGTCGGGAACCCGAATTCATCGTCTCTTTTGCCTAAATCCATGGTAGTATAATTGTAAATTTTATTATAATTCATTACAATATTTCTGAAAAGGGCGTCTTTTTTATTCGATGTGCTTACGTTGATTCCCAATAATAGTTTGGATTCTTCATTTTCCACCATCAGGCTGTCGTATTTTATGGCGGCCATCTGGTTGTCTTTTTCTACTTTATTACCCAGAACATTTTTAAGATTCACCATACTTTTATCGATATTTTCTGCAAAACGGTCTTCTGTCCAGAAATTTTCAACCCGTCGCAGAACAGATAATTTCGGAGTCTGAACAATCCAGGTAATTTTCGTTTTTGTGGGTGAAACGGCTTTGAACTTTACGTCCACCAAAGTAGGACTTTCATTTCTGTCTTCGAAAAGCTGATACCTCAACGTTCTGTTTGGATTTTCATATCGGATAAACATTTCCCCGTCCGTATCATTTTTAGGGTCTACGTAGCTGATAGAGCTTCCCTGCCCTTCGTACGGCGTATAATAATCAATATCAATAGATTGGGAGCTTGTAAAAAAATTATTCCAGCGTGTAAAATTCTGCAGGTTATTAAACTGTCCGAAAACTTTCTCAACAGGATAATCAATCTCCTTTTCAATCTTGAAATCTTTGCTTTCATCCACAAAATAGTACATAGAACCCGCATAGGCCCCAACCAGCAAAATAATAAATACCGCAATAATCTTTATAAAACGCATCGCACAAATGTATTGAAAATAACAAAAGTGACCAATATGTTGATCACTATGATGGGGAAATTATTTATAATATTCAATTTTTCTAATCCACTTATATAAATCTTTTCCATTTACATTTTTAATAATTTCTGTCCAGTTTTTTTGCTTGTCAAAGGTATATTTGAAGTTAATTATTGAAGGTTCTTTTTTATCATACTTATCTAAATAAAGTACTTTGGTTATATAATTATTTTTATATTCGAAGCTTGTATCATACCAAACTTTTTCATTGTAATACATTATTCTCCTCTCTAATTTTTGATCTTTAGAATAAGTGTAAACTATATATGAAGTCTTTCCAGCATTATCTTTTTTTTCTTCTTTTATAATTTTCCCATTTCTAGAAATAATATAAGAATAAAGATTTCCGTCTGAAAAATTAATTTCTTTTATTACATTTCCAAAATTATCATACTCATATTTAAGATGTCTATCTAAATAAATTTTTCTGTTTTGGAAATCGCTTTCATATTTGAAAAACTTATCTTCGATTACTTTATAATGATTATCGTAAGTCTTTACCCTCGTTAATTTCTTGTAATAAATTGAATCTTTAACTTGAATATATCCTTTATCTATTTTTTTCCAAATATCATTAGTAATGGTAAAAATACTGTCTGTTTTTGAAATTGTATCAAACTTCGTAACAATTAAAGGCTTAAAGCTTTCATAATTATTTACAAATTTTTTCAAGGGTCCATCCTTACTTTTGAAATAAGCTTCTACAAATTTCGCTGTTTTATTATTTCCTTCGTAAAAATAGCGATATGCTTTTTCTGAGTATCCCTTAACTTTTTCTAAAACTAATCTATTCAAATTATCATAGGTGTAATCATAATCATCAACAATTTTCCCTGATTTATAATACCATATTTGTTTCGTAATATTCCGGTTTTTATCGTAATATGTTTCATTATTGATATAACGGCAAAAATCTGTTTCAAACCATGTATCTCTCATACTTTCCCTTAAAATTTCGGGTTCCATAATTGTCGCGTGGCCATATTCATCATCTCCTTTCATGAAAGTAAATGGTCCCGAATCATTAAGAAAAATAACATATTCTTTCACATATTTAGGTCGTCCTAAAATTGAGTCTTTGATAACCTGAGAATTAAAAAGTGTGGATAAAAGAATTAAAAAAAATAATATTTGTTTCATATCTCATCATTTGAAAAGCCTCTTTTCAGAGGCTTTGTTTTATTGCTTAGTAAAAATTAAATCCTTTGTCTCAGGAAGATAAATGGTTGTATTTGTTCCCGTTGGACATTTACTGCTATCTATAATTGTACTATTTGGAATATATTCCCATGAAATTTGGGTTGTATTGAGTTTTTTCAAACGTATACTTCCCCAGCCGACTCCACAGTTCGTACCACCATACGATAGCATCACTAAATTGTGATAAGGATTAATTATTGTACTATAAATTGTATGTTGAATCTGATTAGATTGAAAGTTCATATTTTGAGTATCTTGTAAAATTGCTTGTGAGGAATTTTTAACAGTAAACCTGATAGATAAAACATCTCGGTAAAATTTCTGGCCAACATAGTCTATTAATTTATGAACCTCTTTAGTAATAAATAAAGTAATTTCTTTTCCGTTATAATTAGCTTTATAAATTCCAATATAAGGATTCAGCTCATTATTTGTATCCTTTAAATATGAATAATTTGGAATATTTCTAAAATCAGTATTTAATGGATATTCCTGCGCTTTACATGATAAGAAGCTTATAAAAAAGCTAAGAAGTATTATTGTTTTAAATTTTATTGTTTTCATCTTTATATTTTTATTGACAATCCATTGGTATTGGTTGATTATTATTATCTAAATTAATATTTTTTATTTGGTTATTCTCTATTCTTTGAAGATTAACCTTTCCATCTAATCCCATCTCTTTTAAGGTATAAAAAAATAATGCTTCAAGACCTTTGGCATTAAGTTTTAAATGATCAATGGAGTATTGGGAATCCAATAACATAACATCATGAATATTCTGACACTTAATTTTATAATTATCCAAGTCTTCCTGAGAGAAAGTTTTAATTGCATCTTGATAAGTTCCACTAAACCAAATAACATAATGCATACCATAAGGAGCTATTACTCCTAAGTAAGAATTATTTACATTTGAGGGATTAGAAGTTGGCTGTGCTTTTGCAAATCCTAATAATTGATCTATATCCGGTGGTGAAAAGATTGGTATTCCGGCTACAGTATGATTATGGTAACCTCCGGCATAACCTGTTTTATCGCCAAAATTTACACTATGATCCTCCCCTATAATTGTTGCAGAAGGTGTTCCGTCTGTTTTAAATTTTATCCCCCTTTCTCCATAATTGGGATCGTCTTCAGGAAGTTGAGATTGATTTTTTAATTCGTTAAAACCCGCCTGCATTTTAGGATTATTTACAATACTTTTTGTTTTCTCGCAGGGGGTGGTGTATTTAGGATTTCCACCTAGATTCGGCAATGTGGGAGTACCTATGGCACATCCATTCTCATCTGTTAATGTAGTCTGCAATGAGGTAGAAGGCACCACAATACAAGGTGGGTCTTCCGGCTGCGGGTCAGGATTTGGAATTATTCCGCCTCCTCCTGTACTTCCTCCTCCTACAGGAGCTGTAGAATCATCGATAGGGTCAGGATCTCCTGTACAAACCATTGCAACAACTGTGTAATGCACCGGGGGATAACCCCCTTCCGCACTCTGCCAGTTACAGCCTCCCCAGGTGCTTTCATTTCCCGCATGATGATCTCCTGTGTAGCAGGCGAAATAAACATCCACGTCCTGATAGCCGCAGTTCTGCTTACCCAGAGGATTTCCATAGGTTCCTTTTTTAAGCTCTGTAACTTCTACTTTTCCATTCCTGTTGACATCTCCACCGGAAAGCAAAATCTGCTTTTCCTGCTGAGTAAACTTATAGGTTACCAGAAACTCCCTGTATGTTCCGTCAGGAAGGGGAGTAAGCAATAAGTTTTCGACCGGAGCATCTGCAGGGGCGTTCTCCCTGTGGATTTTAAAAGTGTAGGTATGGTAATTGGATCCGTTTTCAATATAGATCACATGATCCGTGTCTATTGAAACTCCGTTTCCATAGTTCACTACTTTCCCGGAAATATTGGTTTTAAATGTTTTAAAAGCCTGTTCTGCTTTTTGCAGTTCTGTTGAAAGTTTGTCTAAGTGTTTACTTTCCTGTAAAGAAATAGTTCTTGAAGTGAGTTTGAAAGCACTGCTGTTGTTATAAGCTTCATGCTGTTCATTAAGATAGTCGTTCCTGCAGGATTGCAGCATAAGACCAAGAACTGCCATAAACGACAGCCAAGAAAATATTTTTTTCTTCATTTGTTTTGTTGTTTTTTAAAGCTGTAAATATATAATTTTTTCACAAACGTAAGAATAAAATTTTAAGTAGGCAAATTTGCCTACTTAAAATTTACAGCAAAATCTAACCTTTGCCATGTGGAAGATTTAGATTCAATACAATTAAAGAAAATAGGAAACAGGCTTCAGGAACTGCGCCTGCAAAAGAATCTTACACAAAAAGAGCTTGCCTTTTTAGTAGATGTAGAAATTTCTCAAATCACAAGAATAGAACGAGGCATTATCAATACCTCAGTTCTTAATCTTATGAAAGTTGTTAATGCTCTTGAAATTTCAATGAGCGAATTTTTTAAGGATATAGATTTCTGATCATTACCCAATATGCGTTCCCGGAGGCAGCACTGCCCCCTTCTTCACTACAATAATTCCGTCCTGCACAGAATAAGTTCCGTAATCACCGTCTTTGATATGCTTTCCACCGATGATTCTTACATTATCACCGATGTAGCAGTTTTTATCCAAGATAGCTTTTTCTATATAACAGTATTTCCCGATTCCCATATTTGGACGGCCTTCTCTGTCATTCATCACGATTTCTTTGGTGTCCTGATAAAAATCGGCACCCATTACGTAAGCATTTACAATGGTGCTTCCTTTATCAATCCTTGTTCTGTTTCCAATTACGGAATTCTCAATCTTATCTGCCATAATGATACACCCGTCACCAAAAACCGCCTTGCTTACGTAGGAACCGTTGATTTTTGATGGTGGAAGCATCCTCGCTCTTGTATAAATAGGTGAAGAGGAGAAAAGATTAAACTGAGGGAAATCCTGACAAAGATCAAGATTGGCTTCGTAGAAGGATTCTATGGTACCAATGTCTGTCCAGTACCCTTCATACTGATAACTTAATGTTGTGTATTTTCCAATGGAATTAGGGATAATATCTTTTCCGAAATCGTCTCCGGCTCCTTCATCAAACATTTTTTTAAGAATGCTTTTTGTAAAAATATAAATTCCCATAGAAGCAAGATATTCTTTTCCTGCATGCTTGTTTTCCTCAGAAACTTCAGATTTTAAGCCTTCCAGCATATCAAAGCCTGGCTTCTCAACGAATGAAGTGATATTTCCTTCATCATCAGAACTCAAAATACCAAATCCAGTGGCATCTTTAGCATTTACCGGAATGGTTGCAATCGTTACATCTCCTCCTTTTTCAATGTGGAAATCCAGCATTTCTCGGAAATCCATTTGATACAGCTGGTCTCCGGACAGGATTAAAATATAATCATAATCATACTTTTCCAGATGCTTCATGGATTGGCGCACGGCGTCTGCAGTTCCCTGATACCAGCTGTCGTTTTCCACATTCTGTTCTGCAGCAAGAATGTCTACGAAACCTTTGCTGAAAATATCGAAATGATAAGAGTTTTTGATATGGGAATTCAAAGAAGCGGAATTGAACTGCGTCAACACTAAGATTTTATTTAATCCTGAATTTAAGCAGTTTGAAATCGGAATATCCACCAATCTGTACTTTCCGGCGATGGGAACCGCTGGTTTTGATCTTGAATATGTTAAAGGAAACAATCTCGTTCCTCTACCTCCTCCTAAAACAATGGAAATTACATTGCGTTTCATAAATTATCTTGCGTTTTTATTTATTATATTTTAGTGTAAAGAATTTTATTATACCCTTCGAGAACTCAGAGTGACACAGCTAATATTAAACTTTAATTGCCACTGTCAGGCTGAGGTTCTCGAAGCCTTCTTTATTATTTAATACAAATTTTAACTTTGCTAAAATTCAATTTAGTTTTGATATAAAGCTATATACTTCTGTGCCGATTTTTCCCACGCAAAATCAAAATTCATATTCGCCTGAATCAGATTCTCCATTTCATCTTTCTGATTATAAACCAGCAGTGCCCTGTTCATTGCATGAATAATATCATCCACTCCGGGATAGGTAAAATTGATCCCTGCACCTCCGGTTGATATATCTTCTACTGTATCCCTCAAACCTCCGGTATATCGCACAATCGGGATTGTCCCGTACCTCATGGAATACATCTGGTTTAGTCCGCATGGCTCTACCCTTGAAGGCATAAACAAAAAGTCAGCCGAAGCGTATATTTTATGCGAAAGATGTTCTTTATATCCCAAATCCAATGCAAAATTGGTGTAGGTATAGTCATATTCTTTCAGCTTATTTTCAATATAAGAATTTCCTGAACCCAAAATCATAATATTCAAAGCGCCATAACTCTGCTTAATGCTTCTCCAGACAACATCGGGAAGGAAATCCGCCCCTTTTTCCGTTGCAAATCGCCCGATAAAGGCAAATAAAGGGAGCTCAGGCCTTAAACCATATTCTTTACAAAGCTTCTCCTTATTTTTTTTCTTTTGAGCAATGGCATTTTTAACTGTATAATTAAAATCCAGCATCGGATCCGTTTCCGGGTTCCAGACTTCAGTATCAATTCCGTTGATAATTCCGTAAGCTTTTCCAAACTCATCCCGAACCAGGCTTTCAAGTCCCCTGAAGCTTATATAAAGCTCTTCAAGATATCCTTGCGAAACCGTTGTAAAAGCACTTGAACATTTAATCATGCTTGCCAGAGGATTGATTAATCCGTTCCAGTCCATCATTCCCCATTTGTACTGATCAAAAGACGGCATATAATTCGCCATTTCCCAGCTCATCATTCCCTGATATTCACCGTTATGAATGGTTCCAATGGTTTTTACCCCTTTTAGAAACGAAAACTCCGGACAATACTCAATCATAAAAGGAACCAATCCTGTATGATAATCGTGACAGTGAAGAATATCCGGCCGTATTCCCATTGCACTCAGCCAATGCAGCGCACCGTGCTGAAATGCCAGAAACTGAAAGCTTTCATCCTGATATCCGTAAGGATTATCCCGATCTAAAAGCCCGGGAATTTTTACCATATACAGTTCAAATCCCAAAACGTTGGTTTTCTCCTTTAAAACCTGTACCTGAAGCATATTCGGCCCCTGATGAATGAAGCCATTAAAAACTATGTCAAACTCGTGATCATATACAAAAGATTTGTTGTACCAAGGCATAACTACTTTCGCGTCAATGTCTTTAATTTTATTCTGATACTTAGGTAAAGCTCCAACTACATCGGCCAAACCTCCTACTTTTGCTACCGGATAACATTCCGTACTTAGATGATAAATTACCATTTTCGTCTTATCTTTTGTGTTGCTTGATTCTGTTTTGTCTGTATTTTTTATCTTTCTTCTTTAAAATAATTCCGGCCAGCGGCGGCAATTTTAAGGTGATAGACTTCTGATGCCCCATATAGTCTTCAAACTGTTCATTAAGTATTTCAGCCTCTACTCCGCTTCCTGCATATTTCCTGTCATCAGAATTGAGGACTACCTCCCAGTGGCTTCCGGCACCTACCCCAATTTTATAATCTAAAACTCTTGGAGTAAGGTTTAAAACCACCATAAAAACATCATCCTTTCTTTTCCCTTTCCTTAAATAAATGTAAACCGAATTATCCGCATCATCCGCCTGCACCCATTCGAACCCGTAATGATTGAACTGATTTTCGTAAAAAGCAGTTTCATATCTGTATATCTGATTTAAATCCTTAACTAAAGTCTGCAAACCTTTATGAACAGGGAATTGGAGCAAATGCCAGTCCAGGCTCTGGGTAAAATTCCATTCACTGGTCTGCCCGAATTCATCCCCCATGAAGAGCAGTTTTGCGCCCGGATGCGTAAACATATATACATATAAGGCCCGGAGATTGGCAAATTTCTGCCTTTCATCGCCTTTCATTTTATAAATCAAACTCGCTTTTCCATGCACTACTTCATCGTGAGAGAGAGGCATCATATAATTTTCATTATACATATACATAGAAGCAAAAGTGAGCTTATGATGATGAAATTTCCTGCCGATAGGATCTACCTTAAAATAATCCAGCGTATCATGCATCCAGCCCATCATCCATTTCATACCAAATCCCACACCACCATCGTGAACAGGTTTTGTAAGCATAGGAAAATCTGAGCTTTCTTCTGCAATTGTAATGATATTATCCCCAAATTCTTTATAAACAGCCGTATTGAACTCCTGCAAAAAAGTTTTTGCTTCAAGGTTCACATTTCCTCCGTAAATATTAGGTTCCCATTCCCCTTCATTTCTTGAATAATCAAGATGAAGCATGGAAGTGACAGCATCCACACGAAGTCCGTCAATATGATAACGCTCCAGCCAGAACATTGCATTAGAAATCAAAAAAGATTTCACTTCATTTCTTCCGTAATTAAAAATATATGATTTCCAGTCGGGATGAAAGCCTTTCCTCGGATCTTCGTGTTCGTAAAGATAAGAACCGTCAAAACGGTGTAAACCATTCGCATCACCCGGAAAATGAGAAGGAACCCAATCCAGAATAACTCCAATATCGTTCTTATGAAGCTCATCAATTAAAAACATAAGATCCTGCGGAGACCCGAACCTTGATGTAGCCGCATAAAATCCTGTAATCTGGTAACCCCAGCTCGGATCATACGGATATTCCATTACCGGCATAAACTCCACATGTGTAAAGCCCATTTCCTTGATATAAGGAATCAATTTTTCGGCAATATCTCTGTAATTTAAAAATCGTTCAGGATCATTTTCATATCTGAGCCATGAGCCCAAATGCATTTCGTACACAGAAATAGGTGCATTAAGGGTATTTTTTTTCCAGCGGTTTGCCAGCCAGTCTTTATCATTCCATTCGTACCAGGTTGTGGAAACCAGCGATGCCGCCTGAATATTCTGTTCCCAGCTCAGGGCATACGGATCACTTTTTTCGAGAATTTCTCCAAAAGCAGTCTCCACCGCATATTTGTACAACGTTCCCCAGGTAAGTCCTGCAATAAAACCTTCCCAAATCCCCGATTCGTCCCAGCGCGGAAACAAAATGTGGTCTTTGTGGTTCCAATTATTAAAATTGCCAATTACTGAAACTTTTTTTGCATTTGGAGCCCAAACCGAAAAATAAACACCTTTTACACCGTCTTTTTCCGCAGAATGTGCACCAAATTTATCATACAGCTTATAATGTTTACCCTCCTTAAAAAGGTAAATATCCTGATCCGTAAAAAGTGTATAAGTTTTAACCGAATTCATCACGGTTTTTAATTTAATTTTTATTTTTCTTGAAACTACGAAAAATTATCCACAAAAAACGTTAAATATTGTTGAAATAATCATCATCACTGTTGTTTCAGCACCTTGCTTCTTTCAAATATATCATTTTTTCTTTCACCACGTATTGAATTTTAAAAATTATCTGTATTAAAGATTTTTTATAAATTTAGCGGTTAAATTTTATGAGAACACATGATGAGGTTTGAACTTTATACGGCAGAAACAGACGACAGGAAAATATATATCACCGGAAATTTCAATGGCTGGAACCCTAAAGATGCACGCTATCAGCTTAATCAGACAGATTCCAACAATTATTTCATTGAGCTCGGAAGCGATATTTTGCCGGACGTTATAGAATATAAATTTACGAAAGGCGGTTGGGAAAACGTAGAGCTGGACAAATACGGAAGCATCACACCCAACAGGAAAGTTGCAAAATCTCAGGGAAAAACTTCAGACACCATAGAAAAATGGAGACTGAACTGGGGCCCTTTCAAAAAAGAATATTTCCCGATCGCGGAAATCATTTCTGAGGAATTTTATATCCCTCAGCTTGAGCGCTACCGGAAAGTCTGGGCGCTTTTGCCTTATGATTATTATATTTCACAAAAAAGCTATCCTGTTTTGTATCTCCAGGATGCACAGAACTTATTCAATGAAGGAAGCGGTTACGGAAACTGGGAAATTGATAAAAAGCTGTCCATTTTAGCAGAATACGGACGTGGTGATGTGATTATTATTGCCATAGAACACGGCAGCGAAGAGAGAATTAAAGAATATATTTTCGATAATGATAATGTGGCGAATGGTTCGGAAGGGAAAAAATACATCCGTTTCATTACAGACACCCTAAAACCTTATGTGGATGAAAATTACCGCACCAAAAAAGACAGGGAAAACACAGGAATCGGCGGAAGCTCTTTAGGGGCTTTAATCAGTATTTACAGCGGCTTTCTTTACCCTGAAGTATATTCAAAATTATTGATTTTCTCACCGTCACTCTGGGTAGAGCCGAACAATAATTTCCCGATGATGAATTTCCGTACACCGTTTAAAACAAAAATTTATTTGTACGGAGGCGGACAGGAAGGTTCCAAAATGGTTAAAAGAATCCACATTTTTGAAGAATATTTAAAACGCTGGGAAAAGAAAAATCTTTTCGATTTTGAATTTAAAACCAATATCAATCCGGAAGGAACGCACAGCGAATTCTACTGGTCGCAGGAATTTCCCAGAGCCATAGAATGGCTGTTTTACAACAACACGGAAAATCCTGTGGAAGTAAAGCCGCATCAGGAAAATATTAAAAAGTCTGTTTAACTGATAAAATTTAACCGCAAAAGCTACAAAGACTAAAAAAAATAGTAAGTTTAATAATTTGAAAACTGAAGTTTACAAAATCATTTTAAATCTTTATGTTCTTTGCGTTAAAAACGTTCAATCAAGATTAAAAATTAACTATGAAATTAATCAACAAAAAAAATAAAAATTACACCCAGGTTTTCCATCTTTTCACCGAAGAAGAATGGACCAAAACCGGTAAAAATTTCAGTAAAAACATTTCCGTTTTTTTTACCGGCAAAAAAAATGAAGTTTTCATCAATGCTCACGAAGAAGGCATTACCTACTTTATCGGACTGGGAAAATCTTCACTGCAGAATTTTGAAGTTCAGCAGGTGGCCGTTAAATTTTCACAAACGCAAAAAAGAAATCTTCAGGCCGTTCCTACATTGGTTTTAGCAGATTTCATGAACGAAAAGCAATTTGAAGAATTTGTAAAAGGGCTTTTCTTAGGAACCTACAATTACCCTTTCGAGAAAACTCATCCTGTCTGGAATGAAAAATTTGAGCTTCATTTTGAAAATTTAAGCCAGAAAAAACTGGATGCAATTAATCAAAAATCGGAAGCTTTATGTAACGGACAAATCGCCTGTCAGGACTGGCTGAATAAACCCGCCAATCTTAAAAATCCTGATATTTTCAGCTTATATTTAAAAAATACTGCTAAAAAATACAGTTTAAAATACACCTCGTTCAACAGAAAAAAATGTGAAGAACTCGGATTAGGAGCTTATCTTTCTGTAAATCAAGGAAGTACTTATGATGCCGCTTTTACTATTTTAGAATATAAAACCAATGTGAAAAACGCTAAAACGTTCGGACTGGTGGGTAAATGCGTGTTGTTCGACACCGGCGGAATTTCCCTGAAAGACCATACCAATATGCATTACATGAAATCCGACATGGGAGGTGCAACGGCTGTTTTGGGAACACTGATTTATGCCGCAGAAATGCAACTTCCGGTAAATATTGTCGCCATTTTGCCCATTACGGATAACGCCATTTCAGAAAAAGCATTTCTTCCGAGCGACGTGATTACCGCCTACAATGGTAAAACAATTGAAGTGCTGAATACCGATGCAGAAGGAAGAATGATCCTTGCAGACGGGCTTTCTTATATGGTAAAAAACTTCAAAACAGACTTTCTGATTGATCTGGCGACATTAACGGGAAGTTCCGTAAGGATGTTCGGTGATACTTGCGGGGCGCTATTTTCCAATGATGAAGAATTAAAAAATTTATTAATAAAAACCGGTGATAAAACCAATCAAAGGATGTGGAATATGCCGTTATGGGATATTTGGAATGACGATATCAAATCTGATGTTGCAGACATGAAGAACATTTCCATGAAGCCCATTGGCGACTGTATTATTGCCGCAAAATTTCTGGAACAATTCATTGAAAACCATCCGAAATGGGCACATCTTGACATCGCAGGTGTAGCATTTGGAAGCGTGGGTTATGCCAGAGAAAAGGCTGCAACCGGCTTTGGAGTACAATTATTGACAGATTTAATCGAAAATTATCACTAAAAATTAGTTTATTACAAAAATTCTCTGTATAATTGATAGAAGAATTTTCAAATACGCATTTTATTCCGGATTTTCATATTAAATAATTAATAGAAAATCTCTTTTATTTTTGAAAATTTATCAATATTAAAAAAACATTATATGGAGGAGAAATCAATAGTATGTATTTCGTGCTATTACAAGGGCTATGACTTCATGGACGAAATGAAAAAGCTCGGTAATAAAATAATCTTAGTTACATCCGAAAACCTTAAAGACAAAAACTGGCCTTGGCACGCCATAGACGAAGTATTCTATATGCCAGAAATGAAGCCGTCCGTATGGAATCTGGATCATCTTGTTCAGGGATTTTCCCACCTGATGCAAACCAGAAAAGTGGATGCCGTAGTAGCTCTGGATGATTATGATGTTGAAAAAGCGGCGCTTATCCGGGAAACTTTCCGTATTCCGGGAATGGGACAGACAACACACCGTTATTTCAGGGATAAACTGGCGATGCGTCAGAAAGCAAAAGATTCAGGGATCAATGTTCCGGAATTCACGGCTGTCTTTAATAATGATGAGGTTAATCATTTTGTTGAAAATGTACCTGCACCATGGGTTTTGAAGCCGCGTTCAGAAGCTTCTGCATCTGGGATTAAAAAGCTCAGCTCCAAAGAAGAACTTTGGGATGCCCTGAATTCCCTCGGAGAAGAACGACACCTTTTCCTCCTTGAAAGCTTCAAGCCGGGTGATGTATACCATGTTGACAGCCTTACATTTAATAAAGAAATTATTTTTACATCGGCCTCAAAATATCTGGCTCCGCCTATGCAGGTTTCTCATGAAGGAGGGGTTTTCAGAACAAAGACATTAGGAAGATATTCCGATGAATTTAAGGCCCTTGAAAAGATTAATTCAAAAGTTTTATTAAGTTTCGGGCTGCTGAACGGCGCGACACACACAGAATTTATCAGAAGTAAGGAAGATGGAAAATACTATTTCCTTGAAACATCTTCCAGGGTTGGTGGTGCACATATTCCTGATCTTGTGGAGGCTTCCAGCAATATCAATATCTGGAGAGAATGGGCAAAAATAGAAGATGCTTTGCTGAAAGGCAAAAAGTATGAAGTTTCCAAGTCTACGGGATATTATTCTGGGTTGATTATTGCCTTAATTAAAGATAAAGAACCAGATTATAATGAATTCGAATGTATCGAAGCGGTGAAATTTTTACCGATCGATTATCATGTAGGGATTGTTTATAAATCCAATGATTCTACTATTGTTCAGGAAAGATTAGACACGGCGGCAGAAAAAATACATGCAGAAATGCTCAATATCTTACCTCCGAAAGACAAACCGACAAGCTAAGAGTTAGGAGTTAGGAGTTAGGAAAATTACTCAAAATCAATTATCATTTATCAACCATAATTTATAACAAAAAATGCCGCAAATAGAGCATACAGATTATTACTCAAATATTTTAGGAATAAGCCTTAAGGTAGAAGTTACAGGACATTATGGCCATCCGATCATCATGTTTCCGACTTCTCAGGGACAATATACCCAAAATCACGATTTTCATCTTAACGGAAGTATCAACTGGTTTATTGAGCAGGGAAAAGTAAAGCTTTATAACATCCAGACCATCGACAGCTGGAGTTTTTATGACGAAAAAATTTCTCCCCAGCAAAGGATTAAAAATTACGAAAGATATGTGCAGTTTCTGATTCAGGAGTTTGTACCCTACATTCAGAAAATCCATAAAACGCACCGCGTAGCTGTGGCAGGAGCGAGTTTTGGAGGCTATCATGCCGCTAACTTCGCTTTCCGTTTTCCGGATGTGGTTTCGCACCTTTTTTGCCTGTCGGGAGCGTTCAGCATAAGAAACTTTATGGATGGATATTCTGATGATCTGGTTTATTTTAACTGTCCGAGAGAATTTGTAAGAAACGATGAAGCCTGGAAATACAAGCACATGCATATTGTTTTAAGCACTTCGGATCAGGATATCTGTAGGGATAAGAATATTGAAATGGCAGAAATTTTACGTTCAAAAGGAATTGATTTCTGGTATGATGAAAGAAAGTGGATCAATCATGACTGGCCGCTCTGGAGAATGGTTTTCCCAACTTTTATCGGAAACTTTTTCTCTTAAAAATAAATTTAAAATCAAATATTAATATAAAACATTAAAAAACATCAATTATGACAAAAAAAGTAGGAATTCTGTTCGGTATGGAAGATACATTTCCTTGGGCATTTATCGATAAAGTAAATGAGCTGGGAGGCGGGGAAATCGTTGCTGAGCCTGTGACGATCGATAAACTGGAACAGGGAGCAGACTATGGTTATGCAGTAATTATCGACAGAATTTCGCAGGATGTTCCCTTCTACAGAGCTTATCTTAAAAATGCAGCTTTAAACGGAACGTATGTAATCAACAACCCCTTCTGGTGGAGCGCAGACGAAAAGTTTTTCAATAATGCGCTGATGTCAAAGCTTGGGATTCCTCTTCCCAAAACAGTTTTGCTTCCGTCACACGAAAGGCCGACAAATACTTCGGAAACATCATTCAGAAACCTGAAATTTCCTCACGATTGGGATTATATTTTTAATTATGTAGGATTTCCGGCGTATATGAAACCTCATGACGGCGGCGGATGGAGAAACGTTTACCGCGTGGAAAACCCTGAAGATTTATGGGCAAAACTGGGCGAAACAGAACAACTGGTAATGATGGTTCAGGAAGAAATTATTTTTGACGATTATTACAGAGTGTATTGTTTAGGCAAAAAATATGTTCACATTATGCCTTACGAACCTAGAAATGCTCATCATTTAAGATATGCAACAACCCATCAGACACAAGGCGCAGAATTAGAAAAATTATTAAAAACAATTCATGATTATACCATTAAAATGAATGAAGCTCTCGGCTATGATTTTAATACGGTAGAATTTGCGGTAAGAGACGGAATTCCTTATGCCATCGACTTCTGCAACCCGGCTCCGGATGCTGACAGAAACTCTGTGGGTGAAGAAAACTTTGCATGGATCGTGGAGCATTCTGCAAAATTAGCCATTGAAAAAGCAAAAGAATATGTTCCCGGAAAACCTAATATTTCATGGGGAACTTTTGTGAAAGATTCAGTAAAATAAAACATAGAAAATAAAAAAGCACGAAAAAAAATGCATCAATTTACTATTGGAATCGAAGAAGAATATCAAATCATTGATGTTGAGAGCAGAGACCTTATCTCTCATGTTTCGAAAATTATTGAAGGCGGAAAAGCGGTTTTAAGTGAAAATTTAAAGCACGAAATGCATGAATCCATGATTGAAATGGAAACCGGCATCTGCCAGAACATTCAGGAAGCCAGAGCCGAACTTACGAACCTAAGAAGACACCTCATTAAAACCGCCCACGAGCAGGGACTTCGAGTTTCCGGAGGCGGAACCCATCCATTCTCACACTGGTCTGCCAACAGCATTACCCAGGGTGAGAGATACATTAAAATTGTGGATGATATGGGCGATGTAGCACGGGAAAATCTCATTTTCGGGCTTCACGTACACATTGGGATTCCGAACCGTGAAGAAGGAGTGAGAATTCAGAATGTGATGAGATATTTCCTTCCTCACGTGTATGCACTGTCCACCAATTCGCCTTTCTGGATCGGCAGATACACCGGCTTTAAATCGTACAGGCAGGAAATTTTTGTAAAATTCCCAAGAACAGGTATTCCGAGCTATTTCAATTCTCTGGCGGAGTTTGACAGCTATGTTGATCTTTTAGTGAAAACCGGTACCATCGACAATGCCAAGAAAATCTGGTGGGATCTGAGGGTTCACCCGTTCTACCCTACTATTGAATTCAGAATTTGTGACATGCCGTTAAGAATTGACGAGACGGTTTGCCTTGCAGCGATTATGCAGGCTTTGGTAGCAAAAATCTATAAGCTTCATCAGCAGAATTTAAGTTTCAGAAGCTACAGAAGATTATTATTGAATGAAAACAAATGGCGCGCTTCCAAGAGCGGAATTGAAGCCCATCTGATTGATTTTGGTAAGGAAGAATCTGTACCGTATCCTCATCTTTTGAAAGAGCTTCTGGAGTTTATTGATGATGTGGTGGATGATCTGGGATGCCGTGCAGAAGTGGAATATGCCTGGAAAATTCTGGAAAACGGAACCGGTGCAGACCGCCAGCTTAATATCTTTAAAGAGACCGGAGATCTCACGAAAGTAGTAGATTATATGATTTCAGAAACGGAGTATGGCATAACACATGGCGAACCCGCTTTGTAATATTTTTGGTAACTTTGCTAAAAATATGAAGTAGTATGAAAGACATTCGAATCGCTTTGCTGGACATGAACAACAATCATGTAAATCAAGGCTTTAAGAACATAAAAGAAATTTCCGAAGCATTTCAGCTCAACTCTGAAGAAAATGTAATCATCAAAACTTTTGATGTAAGATATAAAAATGAAATGCCGGATATTGAAGATTTTGACATCTTCATTTCATCGGGTGGCCCTGGAAATCCACACAGAGAAGGTCTCGAATGGGAAGATAAATTTGCATCATTTCTGGATCAGGTTTTTGAACATAATAAATACAGTGACGACAAAAAATATTTGTTTTTAATCTGTCATTCATTCCAGCTGGCAAGCATTCATTGGCAGCTTGGTAATATCTGCAAAAGAAAATCATATTCTTTTGGGGTGATGCCGGTTCATAAAACAGAAGAAGGAGAAAAGGAATTTTTATTTAAAAACCTTCCGGATCCTTTCTATGCGGTAGATTCAAGAGCTTTTCAGTTTATAGAGCCGAATCATGAACGTTTCGAAGAGCTTGGGATGAAAATCGTTGCGATTGAAAAATTCCGTCCGCATATTAATCTTGAAAGAGCCGTGATGGCGATCCGTTTTTCTGAGGAAATCTTCGGAACACAATTCCACCCGGAGGCCAATCCTGAAGGTATGGTAGAAAATCTGAAAGATGAAAAAAACAAGGAAGCCATGATCGAAAATTTCGGAATGGAAAAATACCTTGAAACCATCGACAGAATGGATGATGAAGACAAGATTATCCTGACCCAGGCACAGATTCTTCCGAGATTTTTGCAGCTGGCAAAAAAAAACGTTTTGAAGCACACAAAAGAAATGGCTTAAATTGAATAAAGATGCTTCGACTTCGCTCAGCATGACACCGTTACAAATATGCTGTTACTTTAGGAGTTAGTTTAGTGTTGTCGTGCTGAGCCTGTCGAAGCATCCGTCACTTGTTGCACTATCATGGAGGTATTAAAGTAAAAACTTAAACAATAAACAAAATCGGGCAAAAACTTGTCCGATTTTTTAAAACCACAAAGAAAAAGAATATGATTTCAAAATACAGAAAACAATTTAACCAAGAATTTTCGCAGGAAAAATATAATCAGCTTAAGGAAATTTTAAAGCAGAAAGGAGGTCTGGAACCCAGCTTCAGAATTTCTGAAAGTCCACTTTTTTTAACCAAAGAATTTGAATCAAAATTAATTGACGCCAGCGAAAGCATTATTGACCAGATCAAAGCCTTACCTTCTAAAACTCTTCAGAAAGCGATTCCAGATAACTGCAGGGTTCCGAACGACACAGAAAAACCCCACTTTTTCACCATAGATTTCGGAATCTGTAAAAGTGAAAACGGGGAAATAGAACCACAACTAATTGAGCTGCAAGCGTTCCCTTCATTATATGCTTTTCAGAAAGTTTTTGAAGATGCATTCTGTGAAGTGTATCCTTTTCTTTCCGAAATCAGGAATAAAATGCCGCATGAAGACTTTAAAAATTATTTGAAAGAATTAATTATAGGTAAAGAAAATCCTGAAAATGTTATTCTTCTTGAAATTTATCCCGAAAAACAAAAAACCTTAATTGATTTTATTTTAACTGAAAAGTTATTGGGAATAAAAACGGTTTGTCTTACCAAGCTAAAGAAAGAAGGCAAAAAACTCTTTTATGAAAATGACGGTAAATTAACTGAAGTTAAAAGAATTTACAACCGTGTAATTTTTGATGAATTAGACAGAATTCCTGACCTTAAAACAGAGTTTGATTTCCGTGAGGATATTGATGTGACATGGGTTACGCATCCTAATTGGTTTTTTAAAATATCCAAATTTTTGTTGCCGCTTCTTCAGCATCAGTTTGTCCCGAAGAGCTATTTTTTACATGAATTTCCGGAAAACGAAAATCTTGAAAACTTTGTATTAAAACCCTTATTTTCTTTTGCGGGAAGTGGAGTTAATTTAAACCCGACTAAAGAAATTACGGATGCTATTGAAGACAAAGAAAATTATATCCTGCAGAGAAAAGTAACCTATGAACCCATTTTTGAAGATATTAACGGTGAATTTTCAAAAGCAGAAATTCGATTGTTGTATATTTGGCGTGAAAATGATGAACGTCCAATCCTCCTGGAAAATCTCGGAAGAATGACAAAAGCCGCCATGGTAAATGTAGATTTTAACAAGAAAGATGCGATATGGATCGGGAGTTCTAATGCGTTTTTCGCGGAAGAAAAATAAATAAATAAGTGCTTCGACTTCGCTCAGCATGACATTGCTAAAAATGAGTCGCTAATGAAAAACAGTTAGTATTAGAGATGTTATGCTGAGCGAAGTCGAAGCATCTATTTAAAAAAATTTCGGCGGTTTTGTCTTTGACAAAACCGCCGAAATTACTAGATATTATATCTTATCATCCTCAAGCAATTCCCTCGCCTGATATTCCTGTACAAGATCAATAGCATTTGAAATTACATCACTTAAAGCGGTGATGAAAGTTCCTTCTTCGGCCATACCCATCGCATGCTTTAAGGCATCAATTTCTTTAGGGATAATTTCATAGCTGATATTCTTCCCCGAAGACTGCATTCCTTCGATGATCAGTCCGTTAATTTCCTCTTCTGTTCGCCCGCGAAGGTGTTTTTCATTTCTTATAATAATATGGTCAAACATTCTGCCGGCGATTTTTCCACACTCCCTGATATCATTGTCACGCCTGTCTCCCACTCCGGAAATAATACCTATTTTTTTGTTGGATTCCACATTTTTCAAGTAGTCTTCAATGGCTTGATAACCGGACGGATTATGTGCAAAGTCTATTAAAACTTTAAAATTTTTAAACTTAAAAACATTTAGTCTTCCCGGCGTAAGCTGTGCGCTTGGAATAAACGTTCTCAAAGAATTAGAAATATCTTCAATTCCAAAACCGTAAAGATAACAGGCAAGACTTGCCGCCAGTACGTTTTCGATCATGAATTTGGCCTTCCCTTCCATAGTAATAGGGAAATCTTTTGCTTTTCCTATTCTGATCTTCCAGTCGCCTTTTTTTATCGTAATAAAACCTTCTTCATAAACGCAGGTAATCCTTCCTTCTTTTGCAAAGCTCTGAATATGAGGATTATTTTCATCCATACTAAAGATGGCTACCTTAGAATCAAGGTCATTTACAATCTTCATAGAATATTCATTGTCTGCATTCAAGATGCTCCAGCCATTCTTTTTTACACTGTCCAGAACAACCCTTTTTACCTTTGTAAGGTCTTTAAGATTATGAATATCATTCATTCCCAAATGATCCTCTTCAATATTCGTTAAAACACCGATATCACATTGAGAAAAGCCAAGACCTGAGCGTAAAATACCTCCTCTTGCCGTTTCCAGAACGGCAAATTCCACCGTTGGATCCTTTAAAATAAACTCAGCGGAAAGCGGGCCTGTGGTATCCCCTTTTGACAGCATGGTGTTTTGAATATAAATTCCGTCTGAAGTTGTGAAACCAACCCTGTAACCGTTACTTTTTACAATATGAGAGATAAGTCTTGTTGTGGTAGTCTTCCCGTTTGTCCCTGTAACCGCAATAATTGGAATGGTGAAAGGCTTTCCGGGTGGATACAGCATATCTACGACCGGAGCCGCTACATTTCTCGGTAATCCTTCACTTGGAGCCAGGTGCATTCTGAAACCGGGAGCCGCATTTACTTCAATAATTGCGCCGCCGCTTTCTTTTAAGGGCTGAGTTAAGTTTTCAGCCATAATATCAATTCCGCACACATCCAGACCGATGATTTTTGAAATCCTTTCGGCCATCGTGATATTTTCCGGATGGATCATGTCTGTAACATCAATGGAAGTACCTCCTGTAGAAAGGTTTGCTGTTGATTTTAAATAAACCACTTCCCCTTTTTGAGGAACTGTTTCAAGAGTGTACTGATGTTTTTCGAGAAGCTCCATGGTGTCTTTATCGACTTCTATTTCGGTTAAAACATTTTCGTGGCCGTAGCCTCTTCTCGGATCTTTATTTTCTTTATCGATTAATTGCTGAATATTCAGTTCGCCGTCTCCTACAACATGGGCGGGAACCCTTCTGGCTGCGGCTACCATTTTATTATCAATAACCAATACCCGGAAATCATATCCGGTAATATATTTTTCAACAATTACTTTTCTGGAATATTTCTGAGCATGTTCCAGCCCAATCTTTGCGGCTTCCCAATCATTTACATTGATGGATGAGCCTTTTCCGTGATTCCCGTCAAGAGGTTTGATAACAACAGGATAGCCTATTTTTCTGATCACTGCATCCAGCTCTTCTTCATGGGTTACCAGATCACCTATCGGAACAGGGATTGCTGCATCGTGAAGCATTCTCTTCGTCAATTCTTTATTACAGGCAATATCTACGGCAATTGAGCTTGTTTTTCCTGTGATTGTCGCCTGGAATCTCTGCTGATTCACACCGTAACCAAGCTGTACCAGAGAATTGGTTCCCAATCTTATCCAGGGGATTTTCCTGGAAACTGCTTCCTCAACAATACTTCCGGTTGAAGGGCCCAGACGAACCCTTTCCCTGATTTCTTTTAATTTCTGAATGCAGGCGTTTAAATCATATTCTTCCACTTTTATAAGGGCTTCAGCAATCTTTACGGATTCTTCCGCTGCGTAAATTCCTGCATTTTCTTCAAGATAATTGAAAACTACATTGTAAACTCCCGGAGTTTTAGTTTCACGTGTCCTTCCGAAACCCACATCCATACCGGCCAGGGTCTGAATTTCCAGTGCAATATGCTCTATCACATGCCCCATCCACGTTCCGGTTTCCACACGGTGAAAAAAACCGCCATGTACCCCCTCAGAGCATCTGTGAGTATAAAGTGAAGGCATCAGCTTTTCGATTCTTTCCCGGAAACCCTCTATTTTATTGGTAGGAAAATCTTCCATCTCTTCAAGATCCAACCGCATCTGTATCAGCTTCTTCCTTCTGATACTCCAAATATTCGGGCCACGCAATGCCTGTATCTTTTCAATTTTCATATTCTATTTGCATTTTTTATAATTAACGATATCTTCATTTAAATCAAAGATAATGTAAAACCCTAAACGAAACTATACCACATTTAAAGATTTATTAAAAAAGAGCTGAAATTTATCATCATTTCTAAAATACTCAGAATCAATCTAAATATGGCATGAATTTCGCCAACTGTTAATTATTTTTTAAATTTGCACACTATGATGAAACCCGTTGGAAAATTAATTGTCATCGGAGGAGCCGTAAACAAAGGAAGCTTTGCCGAAACAGATTTTGATCAGAACATTGAAAAAAATCTCAACTTTTTTGAAAGAGGAATTTTAAGAAAGATCATCAACGAATCTAAACATAAGGAAGATTCTGTGATCGAAATTATTACAACCGCCTCACAAATACCTCAGATTGTAGGAACTGAATATAAAAAAGCATTCGAATTTCTGGGTGCTAAAAATGTCAATATTTTAGATATTCACAACCGTGAAGAAGCCAATTCTGATGCAATGGTAGCAAGAGCCAATGCAGCAGATGTAGTGATGTTTACCGGTGGTGACCAGCTGAGATTAACCTCAATTCTTGGCGGAACAAGATTTCACGACACTATTTTGCTGAAATATCAGGAGCAGGATTTTATCTATTCCGGGACTTCAGCCGGGGCAGCTGCCGCGTCAGAAAATATGATTTATCAGGGAAGCAGCTCTGAAGCTTTGCTGAAAGGAGAAATCAAAACCACGCAGGGTTTAGGCCTAATTGACAACGTTATTATTGATACCCATTTCGTACAGAGAGGAAGAATCGGAAGGCTTTTCCAGGCTGTGGTGAACAATCCGAGAACGCTGGGAATCGGGCTGGGAGAAGACACCGGGCTTTTTATCCATAACGATGTAATGACAGCCGTAGGTTCCGGACTTGTAATTTTGGTTGACGGAAGGTTTATTAAAGATACCAACCTTACCAATATTAATTTGGGAGAGCCTATTTCTATTGATAACTTAACGGTTCATGTAATGTCAATGAATGATCATTATGATTTGATAACAAAGACCTTAACCATCGAGAATTCACAATTTAATCCAATTCCACAAGACAGATAAGAGTTTTGAGTTATGAATTATTACTTATGAGTTTTATTTTTTTTAAATTAAATTTTAAATTCAGCGTAACAAAGAACTTATAATTTATAACTTACAACTCATAACTTTTAAAACTATGAAATTAATCATACACGGCGGTTTTTTCTCAGAAAGCGACCAGAGCCAGGAAGTAAAAATTGCCAAGCATGAATCTTTAAAAGCAATTGCACAAAAGGCATTTGAATATATGCAGTCTCATTCAGCATTTGATACTGCTGCCTATGCAGTTTCTCTTCTGGAAGATGATCCTCTGTACAATGCCGGAATTGGTTCCCAAATCCAAAGAGATGGCGTAATCAGAATGAGTGCAGCCATCATGAATGGGGAAACTCAAAAAATGAGTGGCGTTATTAATATTGAAAATGTAAAAAACCCGATTTTTGTTGCGAAGGATTTAGTTCATGAAGACGACAGAGTCCTTGGTGGAAATGGTGCGAAAATATATGCCACCGAAAACGGATTTGAAAGCTTTTCAACTGAAATCCCCCAAAGAAGAAAAGAATATGAAGCAAAAATAAATAACGGAGGAAAAGGAACCGTAGGCTGTGTAGCGATTGATAAAGATGGAAAACTGGCTGTTGCCACTTCCACAGGAGGAAAAGGCTTCGAAATTCCGGGAAGAATTTCTGATTCTGCAACCGTTGCAGGAAATTATGCCAACTCTTTTTGTGCCGTAAGCTGCACCGGAGTGGGTGAAGATATTGTAAGCAATGCCACAGCAGCAAAAATAGTAACAAGAGTTACAGACGGAATGTCTTTAGAAAATGCTTTTACAAAAACATTTGATGAATTAAAGACTATCGACGGATTTGCCGGGGCTATTGCTATTGACAAAAACGGGAATATTTATCATCAGGATTCTTATCCTACAATGGTTTTTGCAAGCTTTGATGGTGAAAATTTTGAAGTTTTCAAATAATTTTAACATTAATTTATAATAGCATTCAATTTTTTGGCACACATTTTACATGATTACTAACAAGAAATTTATTAATCACTTAAAATATAGAAATCATGGGAAATAAAACAAAAGGCTTATTAGCACTACTTGGTTTAGGAGCATTAGCATATTGGAAATACAAAAACTCATCTCCTGAGGAACAACAAGCTGTAAAAGATAAGATCAACAATGCGAAAGATAATTTAAATAAGTGGGGAAATGATCTTAAAGATAAAGCCAACACTGTTGCATCCCAAGTTCAGGAGAAAGCTGATGAATTTAAAAACAAAGCACAGGATTCTGTAAATAAAGCGCAGGAAACTGTTTAACCAGACTAGTTTATTTTAACATTCATATATAACAAAAAGAAGTCATCGTAGTTTTAATTACGATGACTTTTTTTGTGCTTTAATGGCATAAACCATGGGTATCTTGTTCCCAAACTTTTCTATTCTCCATTTTCCTTTTTCAAATTCTTCAATATGCCTGAAACATGGATATGGCGACCAGTCGAATTCTTTAAAATTTTCTATCTGAATATGATTTTGAATTAAATTCTGAATAACATCTGCCAGAGGATGATTCCAGGTGATGGATTCATCAACAATGTTTGCCGATCGGTCAGCATAAGTTCCTTCAGCAGTTTCTATGATTGGCTTTTCATTGAAATAATTATACTTAACTTCTGTAAAATCATCATCAAACATCCATACAACCGGATGAAATTCTGCCATAATAAATTTTCCACCGGATTTAAGGAAATGATTAATGATCTTCGCCCATTTATCAAGGTCCGGAAGCCAGCCGATAGTACCATAGCTTGTGAAAACAATATCAAATTTCTCATCTAAAACATTGGGCAGATTATATAAATCCGTGCAAATGAATTCCGTATCCGTACTGCATTTTTGGGCAAGATCTTTTGCCGCTTCAATGGCTTTATCAGACAAGTCTATTCCGGTAACTTTCGCTCCCATTCTTGATAACGAAATGGAATCCTGACCGAAATGACACTGCAGATGCAGAATGCTTTTGTCTCTAATATCTCCCAATAGCTCAAGTTCAATAGAATTGAGAGAAGTTCTTCCTTCCAGAAATTCATTCACGAAGTAAAAATCGGATTTCAAATTTGGATCTACTTTAGTATTCCATGTCTTTTTATTGACTTCAAGATAATTCTCCATAGTTTTAATTTTGTGATCTAAAAATAGGAATTAATTTCTAATCACCCGAAATAACGATTGAAGTATAAGGACTATAAAGCTCCCAGCCTAAAGATTCATATAATAATCGGCCTTCTTCAGTTGCTACTAAAAAATTATTGGAAACATTTTTTGAAAGCGCTATTTTTTCAAGTTCTTTGATTAAAAAAGTAGCCAATCTTTTTCTTCTGTGAATTGCCGCTGTTGAAATTCTGTCATAAACCGCTAAATTATTAGCAATTATAACCCTGCCTTCCGACGCTACCTCACCACTATCCTTTGTAACGATGCTTACCACGAAAGTAGATCCATATTGGTGAAACCGTAAAATATATTCATCCGGCAGCATGATATCCGGAAAAATCATTGGCTTAAAACAAAACATCATATAGCCTTGCGGCTGTAGAATCCAATTTTCTGAAAGATCAGCCTTAAACTCATTGAAAGAACCACAAACCTTTAAAAATACCCAGGGTTCATTAATTGTTCTTGTTAATTGTAAAAAGTCATCATTAACTTTAGGAAATACGTAACGCTTCTTTTGCTTTTCGTACCCTACATCAACCATAAATCCTGATTCATAACGGACAGGCGGAGGTAATTCTCTTGACAAAGACCATGCTTTAAGCCATGTTTCAATTATATCCGGTGAAATTTCTTTTCCCATTAATAATTACACAAAGGTTAGCAGATATCCCATCACAGAACCGGCCAAAACAATCAGCGCACTATTTATTTTCTTAAATCCAAAACTTAAAGCAACACATACGACAGCAATAAGTATGGTACGCCAACCTGTAATAGTATCAATTCCCATATTGATGCATACGGAAATAATTATTGCAACAGAAGCAACATTTACTGCATCCAGAAACACTGAGAATAATTCTGAATTTCTCATTTTTCTTATCAAAGGATTCAATAAAGCTACAAACAAAAATGAAGGTAAAAAAATCCCGACAGTGGCCAATGCCGCACCTGCAAAGCCATTGATTTGATATCCTATAAAAGTTACTGATGAAAATACTGGTCCGGGCGTAAACTGCCCTACTGCGATGGCATCAATAAGTTGTTTCCTTGTCATTAATCCTGTACAAACAAGTTCTGCATCAAGAAACGCGAACAGTACATATCCACTTCCATAAAGAATCGCACCTACTTTCAGGAAAATAAGAAAAAGCTTAATATTTGCCGCCGAAAAGAAATCATTTGCAGGCTCCTGTAAGATTATTAACGGAATAAAACTTTTGAAGTCTTCTGACTTTCTTTTCTTAACTAAAAATACCAGAACAGCAATAACCCCCGATCCAAATAACAGATAAATTTCATTATACTGCAACAATGATCCCACCAGCACCAATATTCCCAAAACAGCTAAAGCCGAAGTTTTGACAGACTTTTTAGCCAAGGGAAATATTGCTCCAAGAATAACAGCAATAATTGCCGGTTTAATCCCATAAATAAACGGCTGAACTTCGGGCAAAAGCCCATATTCTTTGTACAACCAGGCAAAAATCCCTGTAATAAAAACTGCAGGAAGAATAAAACAGATTCCTGCAGTTAATAATCCTTTCCAGCCTGCTTTTTCCCGTCCGATGTGGATTGCCATCTCTGTGCTGTTGGGTCCGGGAATTAAATTAGTAGCACCGATGAGGTCAAGAAAATGCTGCTGATCCATCCATTTCCTTTTGGTTACAACCTCTTCCTGCATCATAGAAATATGTGCAGCAGGTCCACCGAAGCCAATAATTCCTAATTTTAGAAAAAGCTTGGCTATATCTTTTAAGTCTTCTGTATTTTTCATCATACTACAGAATTCTTATAATTATTATTTATTTAAAAACTCCTCCAAAGAAACCGTTTTCTGCTCTCCTGCTTCAAGGTCTTTGTAAGTAATTGTTTTATTTTTAATTTCTTCTTCACCTAAGAAAACAAGGTTTTTAATTCCTTTCTTTTCTGCGTATGTAAATTGTTTTCCAATTTTGGCATTTTCAGGGTAAATTTCTGCAGAAATTCCTTTTTTCCTTAACTGGCTGATTAATTTTAAAGCTTCCAAAGTTTCATCACCACCAAAATTAGCGAATAAATACTCAACTTTTGAAGTTGCTTCTTCCGGGAAAAGGCCAAGCTCTTCCATAACCAGATAAATCCTATCCAGGCCAAAAGAAATTCCGATTCCAGGAATATTTTTCACTCCAAAAACTTCCGTAAGGTTGTCATATCTTCCGCCACCGCCTATGGAACCCATCTGAACGCCATTAGCTTTTACCTCAAAAATGGCTCCTGTATAATAATCTAATCCTCTGGCCAATGTAATATCAAAAACAAGACTTTTACTTTCAACACCAAGATCAATAGATTGTTTTAAAACAATTTCCAGTTCTTCAACACCTTTCAGTCCGATTTCATTTCCTGCAAATTTTTCTTTCAACTGAAGAAGATTTGCAAGGGCATCATCCGACTGATTGAACAGGAAGTCCAGCTTGTCAATAGAATCCTGAGAAATTTCTCTTTCTAAAAGCTCCTTTACAACGCCGTCTTTACCAATTTTATCTAACTTATCAAGAGCAACGGTAAAATCAATCAGCTTATCTGTAATTCCGGCATATTCAGCTAATCCTGAAAGAATTTTTCTATTATTTATATGTATTTTGACAGAAAGCTTAAGATCATCAAATGATTTTAGATATAATTGAATTAAATCAACCTCCTGCAATAAGCTTTCGCTACCCACAACATCTGCATCACATTGATAAAACTCCCTGAAACGCCCTTTCTGCGGACGATCTGCTCTCCATACCGGCTGAATCTGATATCGCTTATATGGAAAAGTAAGCTGTCCGTGATTCATCGCTACAAATCTTGCAAAAGGTACGGTAAGGTCATAACGAAGGGCTTTATCCGAAATTTGAGAAGTCAGTTTCTGATGATTTTTATTTTCCCAGTCTTCCTGATTTACTTTTGAAGTATAATCCCCTGAATTTAAAATCTTAAAAATCAAACGATCTCCCTCCTCTCCGTATTTTCCTGTCAATGTGGAAAGATTTTCAAAGCTCGGAGTTTCCAATGGCTGGAACCCGAATAATTCGAAGTTTTTCTGCAGTGTATTGATGATAAATCTTCTTCTTGCAACCTCTAATGCTGTAAAATCTCTCGTTCCTTTCGCTAAGCTTGGCTTCATTTTTATAATTGATAAATGATGATTAATATGTATAAGTCTTGCAAAAATAAGGAATTGAGCGGACTTTTCGGCCAAATGAATAAGCTGAAAAAGAATCTTCTTCAGCTTATCATCTTTCTTCACTATTTGTATTTTAAGCCACCTGAAAAATCAGATATTTTCTAAAATCTCAAGAATTTCCTCGCCATAATTTTCAATTTTATGTTTTCCAAAGCCTTTGATGTCCAGCAATTCTTCTTTTCTGGCAGGTTTATATTTTGCCACAGACATCAGCTCTTTATTGGTAGCAATGAAATACGAAGGAAGGTTTTGCTCTTTCGCTTTTTCCGATCTCCACTCTTTTAATGCAGATAAAATTTTCTCTTCATCAAAATTCAAATCATCAATTTCTGCAGAATATTTTGTGTTTTTAGAATCTTTAACGGTACTCTGCACCAGCTTTAACTCATCAAAATACATCACAACCGACCAGTATTTTTCATCTTCTACAAAAGCCGTTTCCACTTTTATCATGTCGTGTGACTCTAAAAAAGAGTCAAGAGTTCTTTGATCTTCATAGAGAAAATCTTCCGACAGCCGTATTTTAAAAACTTTTACTTTCATCATTTGTGTTTTTTATTTATTTGCTTCCTAACAGAAGAATTTCATCCACTCTTATTTCCGTTATATACTTCTTCACGCCATCTTTATCATCGTAAGACCGGTACGTCAGCTTACCTTCAATGGCGATTTCTTTACCCTTTGTAACATATTTCTGGAAAATTTCCGCTGTTTTCCCAAAAGCAACCAGATTGTGCCATTGTGTCTCTTCCACTTTCTCACCTTTTGCATTGGTGTAATGATCACTTGTAGCCAAAGATACGCTGGCTTTTACATTTCCGTTTTCGAAGTTTACCATTTCTACTTCTCTTCCTGTGTAACCTATTAATGTTACTTTGTTTCTTAGTGACATAATTAAATTTTTTAAGTTAAATAATCAGATGTGAGACGCTCACTGTTTTCTCAAATCTCTATTGCAAAGATTGTTGAAAACTGAAATAAAAGTCGGTAACAAACTATTTAAATTCATTTGTAGTCGTTTGCAAACGGATAATTTCGTATCTTTGATCAAATAAAAAATATGGAAAAGGATATAATTATTTTTGAATTTCCTTTTAATCTGGGGCTTACAAAGAAAGATCATGAAATTGAGCCCGGAGTAAAAAAACTTCCGGACTGGCTAAGGAAATTTGATTTTCATAAAAGAATTAATCCTAAAAATATTTTTAAGCTTGAATCTCCTGCTTATATAATGAATTTCGATGAGGAAACCGGTGTAAAAAATCCAGACCAAATCATTGAATATGCAAAAAAACAAGCGGACCTTATCCTTAATAATTCAAGGAAAAAAGCTTTTCATATCATGCTTGGCGGAGATTGCAGTATTCTAATCGGAACCGCAATTGCCCTGAGAAAAATGGGAAATTTCGGGCTTTTTTACCTTGACGGCCATACAGACTATATCCGTCCAAACCTCTCTCCGAGCGGCGGTGCCGCGGGAATGGATCTCGCCATAGTTTCCGGTGCCGGCCATGAAAGGCTAACTAATATTAACGAATTAAAGCCTTATTTTATTGAAGAAAATATTTTCTGTGTCGGTAACGCCGAAACTGATGATGAAGAATATGTGAATGAAATTATTAATTCCGGTATTCATTATTTTGATTTATATCAGTTGCGGAAAAATGGTTTTGGAAGAACATCCCGGGAGTTTTTGAGTTTAATTGATGAAAAAAATTTAGATGGTTTTTTTATCCATTTCGATGTCGACGTTTTAAATGATAAAATTATGCCTTGTGTTGACAGCAGAATGGAGGACGGAATTGATTACAACAATCTTAAAGAAATTCTACAACCATTAATTCACAGTGAAAAATGTTTCGGAATTGAGATTACTATTCTTGACCCGGATTATGATCCAAAAGGTGAATATACTAAAGCTTTTATAGATAATATGATTAAAATTATAAACAACATCCAATGAAGAAGGCAATAAAAAGAACGTTCAGAGTTTCAAAATATGTGATCTATAAAGAAACCCTGGTAGATTATAAAGAACATTTCTGGTCATTTTTGGGTGCTTTTTTTGGAATTGGGATTATTGCATTCATCCAGTCGCATACCCTTTCTGCAACGGAAAATATATTTCTGATCGGTTCTTTCGGGGCATCTTCTGTTTTGATTTACGGTGCTATCCAGAGCCCATTGGCCCAACCCCGGAATTTAGTTGGCGGACATGTTATTTCAGCCCTAGTAGGAGTTACGGTTTATCAAATTGTACCTGATATTATTTGGCTTTCCGCTCCTTTAGCTGTAGCATTTTCTATCGTTTTGATGCAATACACGAAAACTTTACATCCTCCCGGCGGCGCAACCGCACTGATTGCTGTAAGCTCTACGGGAAAAATCCCTGAATTAGGATATTGGTATGTAATTTCACCAGTCCTTTCGGGCTGTATCATTCTGCTGATCGTGGCATTATTTTTTAATAATATTACTTCAAACAGAAGCTACCCCACTCACAGCAGATTAAAAAAGTTAATAAAGAAAAAACACGAACATATACACAAAATGAAAAAGTAAAAAATTATGAATTGTCTAGAATGCGGCGAAAAAATTATCGGCCGGTCAGATAAAAAATTCTGCAACGATGCCTGCCGAAACGCCTATAACAACAAGCAGAACAAGGATTCCAGCAATTTAATGCGAAATATTAATAATAAGCTTCGTAAAAATTATAGAATCCTTGTGGAAGTAAATATTGAAGGAAAAACAAAAATTTCAAAAGCAAAACTGGACTCTTTAGGTTTTGATTTTGAATATTTTACCAATGTAAAAGTTTATAAAAACGGTTCGGAATATAAATTTATTTACGACTATGGCTATAAGCTGCTGGATGACGATTTTGTTCTGATTGTAAAAAATCAATCTTAAGTAATTATTTAACTTAAATTATTCAAATGAAAGAAGTTGTTCTGATTACAGGAAGCAATGGCCTAATTGCCCGGGAACTCTCAAAAAAGCTTGAAAAAGATTTTACCATTCGTTTTTTAACGAGAAAAAAACAGGGGAATAATGAGTTTGAATGGGACATCAGGCAACAGAAAATTGATGAAATTGCTTTTGAAAACGTGTCCCACATCATTCACCTCGCAGGAGCCAATATTTCTGAAAAGCGCTGGACAGATGAGCGAAAAAAAGAATTAATTTCCAGCCGCATAGATTCTGCGGATTTAATTCTGAAAACCTTACGAAAAAAAAATATTAAGTTAAAATCCTTTATTTCTGCTTCAGGAATAAATTATTACGGAACAAAAACATCGGATAAAATTTTTACTGAAAAAGATGCTCCGGGAAATGATTTTTTAAGTGAAGTTGTTGTTTTATGGGAAAGATCTGCCGATGCATTCAAAGAGCAGAATATCGCTGAAAGAGTGGTAAAAATCCGTACAGCCGTCGTGCTTTCAGAAAAAGACGGTGCGCTAAAAAAGATGCTCCCCATCATAAAAATGGGGATAGGTTCATCTCTGGGTGACGGAAAACAATTTATGCCCTGGATTCATATTGATGATATTTGCTCGATTTATGAATTTGCTTTAAAAAATTCAGATATGGAAGGTCCTTATAATGCAACTTCTCCCGAACATACAACGAATGAAAATTTAACTGAAAAGATTGCAGAAGTCCTGCAGAAACCTTTATTCATGCCGAATGTTCCTAAATTTGTTTTAAAACTTCTTTTTGGAGAACTGGCTGATGCTTTGTTGGAAGGATCGAGAGCTTCATCACAAAAAATTCAGGATGCTGGTTTTCATTTCAAATTTCCTCATTTGAAATCAGCTCTGGAAAATTTACTTAAGAAATGATTTTAAAACTAATTAAAATTTAATCAAATTTACAATGTAAAATATGAAGATAGATATTACAAAAACTGAAATTTTATCAGATAACTGGTATACGCTAAAAAAGGTGACTTATGCCATCGAAAAAAAAGACGGAACCACCGAAACACAAAGCCGTGAAGCCTATGACCGAGGCAACGGAGCAGTAATTTTGCTTTATAACAGAAATACGAAAACGATAATCCTTACCAGACAATTCCGGTTGCCTACTTTCATCAATGGGAATTCTACCGGAATGCTGATAGAAGCCTGTGCCGGACTTTTGGACAACGATAACCCCGAAGAGTGCATCAAAAGGGAAACTGAGGAAGAAACCGGTTACAAAATCTCAAGGGTTGAAAAGATTTTTGAAGCCTATATGTCGCCCGGCTCCGTAACTGAAATTCTCCATTTCTTTATTGCAGAATATTCTTCGGAGATGAAAATTACCAATGGCGGTGGATTGGCTGAGGAAGGAGAAAATATTGAAGTTCTTGAGCTTTCATTTGATCAGGCTCTACAAATGGTAGATACCGGAGAGATCAAAGATGCGAAAACCATTATGCTTCTTCAGCATTCACGTTTGAAAAACATTCTATAAAAGAATCATTATAGTTAAAAACAATTATTATACAACAATTGGCAAGTGCTTTGCTGAAATTTAATCCTACAAATATATATTTAGATCTATGAAACTTTTAATTTCTTTGAGCCTTTCTTTATTCCTGTCAATGAATGTTTTGGGGCAAAAAACCGATAAACCCGGACCTAAAGATAAAGCTGCGACAGAGCACTTTAAGAACGACTACAAAAAGAAAAACTACAAAAAATTTTCAGGAAATATTAGTGTAAAAGATAATCAGGTGCAGTTTGATAACAAAACCATTTATTACGATAAGTCTGATAAGCTTACCAAATTAATACTGCAGGAAGGCCTTCTATACCCGCAATTGCTCACCGATTTCCAGATTGATAAATTTGATAATGAAGACAGTGACAGAACACAAAAAAGATTTGCCCGCCTTCAGAAAAACTGGAAAAATGCTTTTGAAGTGAATAACATTAAGCTTAGCAGCGCTTCTGAATTAACATTTTTAAGTTCAGACTCCAAAGTAAAAAGGTTTAAAATTTTATGCAAAGATCCTAAATTCCCCAATATAATGGTTTATTATTTTGAGCTAATTAATAAAAATGCAGATAAAAATACAGGTGTTGAAGAATTTATAAAAGACGCTAAGCTTACTCATATTTATCAGGATTAGTTTACATTTTTACAATAAAAATAGGCTGCCTCCTACACTTGTCAAATATATAGGAGGCAGTTTATTTTTTATTGAAAAGCCATTCTTTCAGTTTCTTTTCCGTTTACTTTTCTTATAAAAATAGCAGTTCTTACACCGTCTATCATTTGAATAGTACAGCTCCAGCCTGGCTGTATATCTGCCGAATTTGCTAATGTTTCATCATCAGGGCTTTCAAAATGTACGATAGGCTTTTCTGACAGCTTTATTTTTGAAGCTTCTTCCGGAGACAGCTGCTTATCGAACATAATATATTCTTCGGTAATAAGGCCGTTTTCCCATTTTGCAACTGTAGCCATTTTTTGTTTGGTAGGATATTGAGTTCCTACTACTCCTACCCATTTTCCTCTGGCAACATTCGGGCTGTGCTGCCCCAGCTTGGTATCGGCCCCTACTTTTTCTATAAATGGCCCAAAACTTTTAACATGATCATGCAGCCCTACCGTATTTATCCCGCCGGAATTAAAGGCTTTAATATTTTTAGAATGATAATATTCCAATACTTTCATGTTGGTATTCCATCCTACGAAATCTACCAGGTGGAAGCGGATCATGTTTTGCTGTTCGGTTTTATAGTCATTTTTTTTGTTTCTGAAAGAGAATATTGTAACAGCCGCTAAAATACATACTGCAGTCAGAATTAATGCTTTGTGTGATCTTGTAAATTTCATATCTATGTTTTATTAATATTAAACAAGACAAAGATAGGTGTGATGAAATTTAAAAAAATTCGCCTATGCTAATAAATTACTTCTGACTTCTGATACGGCTAAGCGATGATGGTAAAATACCCAGATAAGAAGCTATAAGATACTGAGGGGCGCGTTGCAGAAGATCTGGAAATCTATCCAGCAATCCTTTGTATTTTGAAGCTGCATCGGTAGAATAAATTTCTAAAATTCTGATGATTGAATCTGCATATTCTGACTGAAACAGCATTCTTGAAAATTTTTCCATGCCGGGAACGAGCTGATGAACTATTTCAAGATCATTTTTAGTGATGGTCCATAATTCACAATCTTCAAGAGACCGTACGCCATATGGTGTTTTAGGATCAGCAAGGGTACTGCATAAGGTAGACATCCATTCTGTTTCTTTTGCAAACTGAATGACCTGCTCTTCTCCATTTTCTAATGTTTTATAGGCATACAGCAAGCCTTTTTCGATAAATATCAATTTACCATTATATTGATTTTCCTGCAATAGGTCTTTTTTCCTTTTCACGGTGAGGGGTTCAAAGAAAGAGACTATTTTTGGAATATCTGATTCTTCCAGATTAATTTTGGATTGTATATTTTTAATCAGCGTTTCTGCATTCATATATTCGTTAACTTATCATACTATTTCCCTAGCTAAGCACTGTAAATATATAAACTTTAAATGAATTGATTAAAAATTTGTAAATAAAAAGCCGTATCCCAATAGATACGGCCCAGGTTAATTAAGTTTAGCATTTAAGCTTCTATAATAAGATGATCATCATCTCCTTTTTTCTTGTGATACTCTTCAAATTTTTCAGGATATAATTTACTGTTTTCCAATTTAAAACCCTAATTTTGCAGTCTGAAATAAGGATTATAGAGTATGAAAAAATTAGGCGAATACAGAAAGCTTCTGGAAGTTGATAAAAATGTGACTTTAAAAGAGTTAAAAACAATTTACAGGAATACCATGAAAGATACACACCCTGATAAGTTTATCAATGATGAAGCCGGAAAACTGGAAGCAGAAGAAAGAAGCAAGTCTGTGATTGAAGCCTATCATTTTTTGGTGAGCATTAATTCTGAAACGCAGGAAAAATACAAAGAAGAATACACAGAGACAACTACAAAATCTAATATTCAGGATTTTTATCTGGAGAAATCTGTTCTTACGGTTCAGCATTTGAACGGAAACATTTATGAATATATCGGGGTTCCAAGGAATACGTATATCAAAATGGTGAATGCAGATTCTCCGAGCCGTTTTGCAAGAAGACACATCTACGGAAGTTTTGTTTATAGAAAGGCCGGTGAGGTGATGGCAGATTAAATTTTGGGATTATAAACAAAATTGAGCTCTCGATTGGTTTCGGGAGCTTTTTTTATCTACAGCTAAAAATATAGAAGTTTCTGAGTACCTAAAATAAATTATTTATATTAAATAAATTATTACTTTTGCAGTCACACACAAATGATTGAAATCAGAATTGTTTTATGATCACAGCTCTATTTTTATTACAATAGTTTCAAGGCATATTATTTTAGTAAATAATGTTGAATATTGTATTTAACTGTAATTAACAATACTGAAAATAATCATTTTAATTTATTTAAAATGAAAGTATGTTATTTAACTCAGTAAGCTTCTTAATTTTTCTGCCGATAGTATATCTGCTCTATTGGTTTGTTTTCAACAGGAATTATAAATATCAAAATATGCTTCTTTTACTGGCAAGCTTTTATTTTTATGCGTGTTGGGACTGGAGATTCTTATTTTTGCTGATTTTCTCCATCGGTCTGGATTTTCTTTCAGGCTTACGGATCGAAAAAAGCAGGACAAAGAAAGAGGCATTATTTTGGCTCACTTTAAGTATTTGTATTAATTTGGGGTTCCTGGGATTCTTTAAATACTACAATTTTTTTGCTGAAAGCTTCGCATCGCTGGTTGGCGGATTTGGTTTTAAAGCTAATGTATGGCTTCTAAACATTATTCTTCCCGTAGGTATTTCCTTTTATACGTTTCATGGCCTTTCATATATCATTGATATTTATAAGAAAAGAATCACAGCTGAAAAGAACTTTACAGATTACGCCGTTTTTGTAAGCTATTTCCCTTTGCTTGTTGCAGGTCCCATCGAAAGAGCCACACACCTTCTTCCTCAGATCCAGCAAAAAAGAGTTTTCAACGAATCGCTTACCGCAGATGGAATGAGGTAGATTCTCTGGGGTTTTTTCAAGAAAATTGTTATTGCGGACAATTGTGCACCTATTGTAAATGAAATTTTCCTGAATTATCAGACTGAGAGTGCCAGTAACCTTGTCATTGGGGCCATTCTTTTTGCTTTTCAGATTTATGGAGATTTTTCAGGGTATTCTGATATTGCTTTGGGAGTATCAAGATTATTTGGAATTGAACTGTTAAAAAATTTTGCATTTCCCTACTTTTCGAGAGATATTGCAGAATTCTGGCGCAGGTGGCATATATCACTTTCATCCTGGTTCAGAGATTACTTGTATATTCCTCTTGGAGGAAGCAAGGTAGGGATATACACAAAAATAAAAAATACATTCATCATATTTCTTGTAAGTGGTTTTTGGCACGGCGCAAACTGGACTTTTATCATCTGGGGCGGAATAAATGCTATTTACTTCCTTCCTTTATTAATTGCTGATAAAAACCGCCAGAATATAGACATAGTTGCTATGAACAGGACCTTTCCTTCTTTGAAAGAAGTTTTTCAGATTTTCATCACTTTCGGGCTTACCTGCTTTGCATGGATTTTTTTCCGGTCAGAAAATGCCTTGCAGGCCGTGATATATATTAAAAGAATATTTAGTGCTTCGTTATTTTCATTTCCAGGCATTTTCCCTTATAAAGTTTTTTCATTTATACTGATCATGGTTGCCATAGAATGGGTGAACAGGCAAAAATTCCACGGATTGGAAATAGCGGATTATAACCCTTGGATACGAAGGCTTTTCTATGTGATTATTATCTATATCATTCTCAGATACGCCAATTTTGGGAATAACGACTTCATTTATTTTCAATTTTAAGTATGAAAAAAATTATTTTAAAATTACTGGGTTGGCTTATTTTATTTTCTCTTGGCGGCTATGCGCTGTTACTGAGCAATAATTGTACTTTTTATGGTGACTATTTAATAAGACAAAAGGTAAAATATTATTATCAGCATGAAAATGAATACAATGCACTCATACTGGGCAGCAGCAGAATGTACAGACAGGTAAATCCCGGATTACTGGATTCTGCAACTCACCATACTATTAAAGCATATAATCTGGCTACCGGAGGTACTTTTTTTACCGAAAGCAGATATGTATTCAGGCACTTGAAATTGAATAAAAATATAAAATACCTACTCTTTGAGATTCAGGATCTACAGCCATTTGAGGGAAATTCTTATACGGAGAAAATTATGTATTATCATGATCTTCCAACTGTGGCTTTTGAATGTAAATATTATAAAAAAAATAAAGATATCAGCTCATCATTTTTACCTATATCCCACTATATTGCAAATATTTTATACTTTAAAAAACTTGCACAAAGAGATAAGCCTGTAAATGAATTTGCAAATTACAATAACGGGTATTACCCGCTTGAGAAGGACTATGATAAAATAATTACTGTTAAAGAACTCAGAGACCGTTTTGTAAAAGACAGCACCGGGATTGTATCAAAATCTGCAGAGCTGCAGAAAGTTAATCCTACAATCATCAAGGATCTTAAAAATCTTGCTTTAAACTGTCAAAAACAAAAAATACAACTAATTTTAATCTGTCCTCCTTTCGGTACACCCAGCGATTTGTCTGAAATAAGAGCAATCAGAAACACAAAAGTGATAGATTTTACTTCGAGGGAAAAATTCAAAGAGTTTTATACTTTCCGGAATGCTTATGATCACGGACATCTTAATCAGAAAGGAGCTCTTTTATTTAGCAATAAACTGGCAGATTCTTTGAATCTTTATTTAAAAAAATAAAAAGCGCATCATTTCTGATGCGCTTTCTCGGTTAATTAAAGTTGATATATTAATCTAAATGTTTCGGTGTATAGCCGTCTTCACTTAATTCTCTATGTTCGTACTCGGCTTTCATTTCAGCTTCGTAATCTAATTTTTCATGTTTGCCCATTCTTCTAAGAATTGAATCAAATAATGAATAAACTACCGGTACAATGATCAGGGTAAGGAATAGAGACGATGTCAAACCACCGATTACTACCCATGCCAGACCTTTGTTCATCTCTGCTCCGGCTCCTGTTGCCAAAGCGATCGGCAACATACCGAAGATCATCGCAATCGTCGTCATCAGGATCGGACGAAGACGTGCGTGGTTTGCCTGTACCAAAGCATCGTGCGTATTAGCTCCTGCTGCTTTTCTGGCGTTGGTAAAGTCGACAATCAAAATCGCGTTTTTCGCAACCAAACCAATCAACATGATCATACCCAACATGGTGAAGATATTCAATGAGTTAGCTGTCAAGGCAAGGATTACCATTACCCCGATCATCGCCAACGGAATTGAGAACAATACCACAAACGGATATACAAAGCTGTCATACAAGGAAACCATTACCAGGTAAACCAATACAATAGCCGCCAGTAAAGCAATTCCTAAAGTACCGAAACCTTCTTCCTGGTTTTCCATATCTGCACTCCAGATATAATCTACCCCTACAGGCTTATTTTTGCTGTCTTTAAACTGTGCCGCCCATTCGTTTGCAACGTCACCCACCGGTCTACCAACAGCCTTAGCTCTTACTTTTACAGAAGGTGCTTTATCTCTACGCTCAAGCAAACTCGGTCCTGAACCCATCTTTACATCAGCAAACTGGCTTAAACGAACCTGCTGTCCCTGAGGATTGGTAAACATTAAGTTTTTAACATCATCAATAGACTGTCTGTTGGCATCTCCAAAACGGATATTAATGTCATATTCATATTCTCCGGCTCTGAACTTTCCGTCTGTATTCCCGTTGAATGCTGTCTGCATCGTCTGTCCTACGCTGGAAAGATTTAAGCCTAAAGCAGACATTTTATCTCTGTCAATATTCACCTGAACTTCAGGGCTTCCTGTATCTGTAGATAATTCTGCATCTACTGCTCCGGGAACTTTTTTAAGTAATTCTAAAATTCTCGTTGCTTCTTTTACAGCCGTTTCGTTATCCGGAGCCGTTACTACCATCTCAATCGGTGCATTTTCAGCACCCATGATACCGATAGGAGCCGTTTTGAATTTCACTCCTGTGAATTTCTCTTCTAAAGCTCTTTTTATTTTTGCCGCTTTGATGTTTGTACTTTCAGAACGTTCAGATTTATCTGTAAGATTTACCTGAACCTCAGACTGGTAGGTTGTAGCCTGAGCTCCACCAAAACCTGTTGACTGCTGACCTACTGTTGTAATCAAATCAACAACATCTTTATCATTTCTTAAAAACTTCTCAACATCTAATGTCAATTGGTTAGTTTTTTCAACGGTTGCATCTTTTGATAATTCCATTTGTACAAGGAACTGCCCACGGTCGATAGGCGGGAAGAATTCACCTCCAATGAACCCGAATGCTACAAGCATGAATGAAGAAATTAAAACAACAAACGTAATAATAACTGTTGAAATTCTTCTTAAAGTCGTTTTCAGACACCATTCAAGAATTCCTGTGATCCAGTGTGTGAATCTGTCAATCATCCCTTCAAACCAAAGGATAAACTTCTCGAACCAGTTTTTACCTGTTAAATGTTCCAGCTTACCGAATCTTGAAGATAACCAAGGAATAATGGTAAATGAAGCAAGCAATGATAACATGGTTGCAATAACCACCGTGACGCAGAACTGTGCCAGAATGTTTGCTACAAGCCCTGAACTCATAGCAATCGGTAAGAATACTACCACAATTACCAATGTAATTGCCGCTACCGTAAACCCGATCTCCGAAGCCCCGTCATAAGCTGCCCTGATTTTACTTTTACCCATCTCCATGTGACGGTAAATATTTTCAAGAACTACAATCGCGTCATCCACAAGGATACCTACCACGAGTGAAAGTCCCAGTAAACTCATTAAGTTTAAGGTATATCCCATCAAATTCATCCCGATGAAAGTCGCAATCAATGAAGCCGGAATAGAAACCATTACAATAAATGCGTTTCTGATGCTGTGAAGGAATAATAACATCACAATTGCCACGAGGATAATCGCTAAGAATAAGTCGAAAATAACGTGGTTGGCAGATTCAAGGGTAAAGTCTGTGGTATCATTTACCACTTTTACCTTCACACCCTGCACTTTATACGCCGCTTCTACTGTAGCAATGGTTTTCTGAACACTTTCTGATACTGCAACTGCATTGGCGTCAGACTGTTTTTTAACCTGCATCAAAATTGTAGGAAACTGATTGAATCTCGCTACTTTTTCAACATCTTTCTGAGCATCAAAAACCGTTGCAATATCAGATAAACGAACCTGAGCCCCATTTTTATTGGAAACTACAAGATTATTCATTTCTGCAACCGACTTATATTTCCCTGAAAGTCTGATGGTAGATTTATTGGTTCTCGTCTTCAGGCTTCCTGTAGGGAAATCAAGATTTGAAGAAAGAATCGCATTTTGAACATCAGCAATAGAAAGCCCATATCCCTGCAGCTTCTTTTCATCAAGATTTACCTGGATTTCTCTTTCCTGTCCACCCACAAGGTCCACCTGAGCCACACCGTTCACACGGGAGAAAATAGGCTCTATTTTTTTATCTAAAAGGTCATAAAGATCTTTACTGTTTAGTTTGTCTGATGAAATACTCATCGTAATAATCGGTAAATCATCCAATGAGAATTTGTTCAGAGACGGTGCGTCTACATCTTCCGGAAGGTCTGCCAGAATAGCGTTTACCTTTCTCTGAGCATCATTTAAGGCATAATCTACATCCGCTCCGTCATTCAGCTGAACCATAATTACTGATAAGCTTTCATAAGATGAAGATTCTACTTTTTTCACGTTTTCCAAAGAACCCACGGCGTCCTCAATCTTCCGGGTCACGGATGTTTCCACCTCAGCAGGTGAAGCTCCCGGATATACCGTGGAAATGGTTACCATATTGGTTTCAAACTTCGGAATCAATTCATACCCCATCATGGAGTAGCTTAAGATACCACCCAGCGTAAGAATCGTAAATAATACGATAACGAGGGACGGCCTTTTAATGGATATTTCTGCTAACTTCATCTTCGCCCTACTTTATAATATTCACTTTAGAACCGTTATCAAGGTTGATCTGGCCGCTTGTTACTACCTGCTCGCCACCGTTTAATCCGCTAAGAACCTGAACTTTGTCCCCGTAAACTTTCCCTACTGTTACTTTAATTAATTTAGCAACACCATTCTGAACAATAAATAATTGCCCTGAACTTACTCCGTTTACGAAAGCTTCTGCCGGAACGGTTAACATATTTTGAGTTTCTGCGCCATTGTTTGTTTTAAATGTAGCTGTTGCATACATACCGGCTTTTAAATTTCCTCTGTTCTGCACTTCGATTTCAACCGGGAAATTCAAAGAAGCATCACTTTTAGGTGCAATGAAGGTAATTCTTCCCACGAAAGAATCTTGCGGCAGTACATTTACTTTAATCGGAACTTCCTGACCAAGCTGGATTCTTCCGATTTGGCTTTCATCCACTAAAACGGAAAGCTTTAAGCTGTTAATATTCACGATTTCGAAAAGTGCAGTTCCCGGAGCAACTACCATTCCCGGCTCAACCATTTTTTTATTGATCATTCCGCTGATTCCTGCACGGATGCTGGTATCATTTACCTTTACGCCCTGTGCTCTTACTGCAGCCTGCGCATTTTTAAGCTGTAATCTTGAATTATCAAGCTGCTGCTTTGTAACACCGCCTGTTTTATAGGCATTCTCGTAACGCTGATTATCGATAATGGCGTTCTGCAAGTTGTTCTGAGCCTGAGTAACATCTACTTCAATAGCATCTCTTTTGATGGTTGCCAATACCTGGCCTGCTCCTACTCTGGAACCTTCTTTCACCAAAACGCTTACAATACGCCCTGAAATTTCAGCAGACTGGTTCATTTCCTGCTTTGGAATAAATGTTCCGTTCGCAGAATAGTCCGTGTCTATATTTTCTCTTTTTACCGTTACAATATTTACGTTGATTTTATCTACCTGCTTGGCAACTTCTTTTACCTCCGCCGTCTGCTTTTCTTTGTTACCTGCAATCTTGTAAGCTGCCAAACCGATGAGTACAGCCGCCACGATGATATATATAATAGTTTTTTTCATGTTTATTACGGGTTTTGTAGTGTGTTTAATTCTCCTTTTGCTTTAATTAATTTAATTTCGGCCTGTTTATAATCCAATAATGCGTTTGCGTAATTCTGTTTAGCCTGGGTTAATGCGTTTTCAGCATCCAGAACTTCTGTAAGCGTCGCTAATCCGTACTGATAGTTTGACTGGGTGTTCTTCTGAACCCTTTCTGCAAGACCTACGTTATCTTTTGTGCTTTCGATATTGATCAATGCGTTTTCCATATTGGTAATTGCATTTTTGTAATCTAAGCTTAAGCTAAGCTGGGTGTTCTGAATATCCTGATCAAGATCCTGAATATCAATTTCCGCCTGCTGGATTTTTGCTTTTGTAGCGCCTCCGGTGAAAATCGGAATATTGATATTTAAACCAATCGCTGAATAATCACTCCAAAGAACACCCTGGTTCAGACCGTTTGTAAGGGGGAATTTTCCTCCTTGTCCGCCCCATCCGTAATTGGCAACCAGTCCTACGGTAGGATACAGATATGCTTCCGTAGCTTTTTTATTGTATTGAAGAAGTTCTTTATTTTTATTTAAAACTTTGATTTCCGTACGGTCATCAAGATTTACATTACTGGCTATAAGCTCCGGTCTCGGTTCTATTGATTTTTCTTCAAGCTCAATGTCTGTACCGATAGGAACTCCCATATAAAACTTCAAAGCATTTTTTGAAAGCTCTACAGAATTCACCAAAGTCTGCCTGTTTGACCCGATATTGGTAAGCTGAACATTGGTTCTGTCCAGATCAATTGATTTTGCAAGACCATTGTCTACCAGACTTTTGATAACATTTCTTACCTTTTCTGTATTGGCATAGCTGGCTTCTACAGTTTTAAGATTTTCTTCCTGCACAAAAACCTGGTAATAGGCTGTTGCTACATTTTCGATGATCTGTTCATTGGTAAGCTGTGCATTAAGCACATAAAATTCTCTGGTAGATTTTGCGGCCTTAAGACCTGTAAAAACCCTTTGGTCAAATAAAGCCTGCTGCACCTGAACGGAAGCAGTAGAGCTCCAAGGCTGTCCCAGCTGAGCTCTGATTCTTTCTCCACCAAACTCAAGCAACGACTCCTGAATAATAGGATTGTAGGTTAACCCCGCCGTAGCACTGATCTGTGGTAAGGCTCCCGCTCTGGCTTCATCAATTTTATATTCGGCTTTTTTAATCTGTAAAGCAGCTTTTTTGGCTTCTGCTTTGTTTTGAAGCGCCTGCTTGATGGCTTCCTGAAGAGAAACCTGCTGCTGTGCAGACACCGATGAAAAACCGAACATCATAAATGCAGCCGCTATTCCTATTTTTAGCTTGTTTGCAGTTATACGTTTTCTTTTCATAATCTTATACTTCGTTTATTTTTTTAATGTAAATATTGTCTTAAATGTTTTTATTTCTAAATGACGTATCATTTATTAAAATACTTTACCGTTTTATTTATTTTTTAAATAACATATTCAAGATAATGTCTTTTCTTTCAGAAATAATTTTATCAAATTCTTCTTCATTAATCATCAGATTCTCCATCAGCAGGGGTCTTACGGCACTTGGGAACACCAATAGCGAAACCATATTCAGCACAAACTGGATGGGCTTCATTTTTTCTATATTTCCCAGTTTCATTTCGGCTTCTATGTCTTTGTATAGCTTATGAAGCTCATCTTCTTCTATATCTTTCTTATGACAGTTTCCTTTGTTGATCTGTGAAACAATGTAGGTTTCCAAATAAGGGTATTGAAGACTTGTAGACAGGCTTCCTTCTATAAACTGACCGATCTTTTCCTTGAAAGGCAGATCAGAGTTCATTATAATTTCAGATTTTTCGTGTTCTACTTTCTGTGCTTCATCGAAGATGATCTGGATAAGATTATCACGAGAGCGAAAATAGTAGTTTATCAGCGTTCTATTGACCCCGGCTTCATCAGCTATTTCCTGAGTAGTTGCATCAAACTTACCTTTCACAAAGAATAAATTCTTTGCTGTTTCCTTGATTAATTCTTGTGTTTGGTCCTTTTTTGCTTGATTTGACATTTTTGTTAAACAAATTTGTGCAAATATAAATCAACCAAATGTTTTGACAAAATTGTTAAACAAAATAATTAAGAAAATTATTATGATTTGCATCAGGTTTTATGCAAAAAAAAAGCTGCCTCATTCGAGACAGCCTGTTTTATAATAATTTTATTTTATCTTCTAAAATATCGATGACTTTATCCTTGTAAAGCCCGCCGATTGCTTTTTTGAAGTTCTTTTTACTCATCTGGACCTCATCTTTGATCTCTTCAGGAGTAGATTTGTCTGAGAGATACAGCAGTCCATAGTTTTCTTCCAGCTTATCTAATATCTTCTTTTTAAATTCATCAATATTTTCGAAACCCTGCGGCTGTAGTGATACATCTATTTTGCCGTCTTCGCGGATTTCTTTGATATAGCCGGTTTCTTCTGATAAAGGATACAATTTTTTGAAAACATCGGAAGCGTAAATCAACCCGATGTATTTTTTATTAATAACTACATTCCAGCCCAATTCGCTTTCATTCATCATAATCAGATCCACCTTATCTCCTTTTTTGAAGGGTAAATCCTGGTATTGAGGATTTCTTTTAAACTTTGTGGTTCCTGTGATTAATTCTAAATCTTCATCAATATAAATATGAACAAGATATCTTTTTCCTTCTACAATTTTGGTTTTTTGCTGTTTGTACGGGATAAATAAATCTTTTATAATTCCCCAATCCATAAAAGCTCCGCTCGGAAGGCTCTGAACGCAGCTCATCACGGCAAACTCATCAACTTCGGCCAAAGGAATTTCTGTAGTTGCCTTTAATTTTCCATCATCCTGATACACAAAAACTTCCATTTCATCATCAATTTCTTTGTCGTCCTGGATGAAAATTTTAGGTAAAAAAGCTTTTTCACCCGATTCATCCGTTAAGATCCAACCTGAATTGTTTTTGTCTGAAATTTTTAAAGTCTGAGTTTTCCCTATTTGCATGAATGATAAATTAGTCTGCAAAGGTACGGAAATAATTGTAATTGGAGGTCGAGTTAAGAGTTGGAGGGTTTGAGAATTTAGGGTCTAGGGTTTAGGGTTTAGGGTTTAGGGTTTAGGAAAATAAAAAAGACTGTCATTCATTCAATAAGGAATAACAGTCTTTAATTTTTTAATATTTTAAATGATTAAATCTTTCAATCAAATATTACATGTGAATCGGTCTTTTTGCTGTAGCATCTAAAGCCGCTTCTTTAATAGCTTCTGCATACGTAGGGTGTGCGTGAGAACTTCTTGCGATATCTTCAGCACTTGCACGGAATTCCATGGCAATCACACCTTCTGCAATAAGGTCTGCAGCTCTTGCGCCTACAATGTGCATTCCTAAAACTTCGTCAGTTTTTTCGTCTGCAAGGATTTTTACCAAACCGTCAACATCACCACTCGCACGGCTTCTTCCTAATGCTCTCATCGGGAAAGAACCTACTTTGTAAGCGACACCTTCTTCTTTTAGCTGCTCTTCAGTTTTACCAACACCCGCTACTTCAGGCCAAGTGTAAACAACACCAGGAATCAGGTTATAGTTAACGTGAGGTTTTTGTCCTGCCAATGTTTCAGCAACGAAAACTCCTTCTTCCTCTGCTTTGTGAGCCAGCATCGCCCCTTTGATAACGTCTCCTATAGCGTAGATGTTTGCTACATTAGTCTGAAGCTGATCGTTTACTTTCACTCTTCCTCTTTCATCAAGCTCTACGCCTGCTTTTTCCAGTCCAAGACCATCTGTGTAAGGCTTTCTACCAACAGAAACTAAACAATAATCTCCTTCAACAGTTACTTCTTCTCCTTTTTTATCTTTAGCCATGATTTTTACCGTATCACCATTTCTTTCCACTGCAGAAACTGCTGTAGACAGCATGAACTTCATTCCCTGCTTTTTAAGAACTTTCGTTAATTCCTTACTTAAAGCTCCGTCCATTGTAGGAATGATTTTATCCATAAACTCTACTACTGTTACCTGAGCTCCCAGTCTTAAATAAACTGAACCAAGCTCAAGACCGATAACTCCACCACCGATCACCACTAAATGCTTAGGAATTTCTTTAAGATTTAAAGCTTCCGTAGAAGTTATCACTCTTTCTTTATCTAAAGTAATGAAAGGCAAAGAAGACGGTTTGGAACCTGTTGCGATGATGGTGTATTTAGATTCGATGGTTTCAGTAGAACCGTCGTTTTTAGTCACTTTAATCTGAGTAGCAGATTCGAAGCTTCCAACACCTTCAAAAACAGTAATTTTGTTTTTGTTCATCAGATAGCTGATTCCGTCTGTATTCTGTTTGATGACCTCATTTTTACGTTCAATCATTCTTGCAATATCAGCTTGAGGCTCATTAATAATGATTCCGTGGCCGGCAAAATTGTGTTTTGCATTTTCAAAATGCTCAGAGCTGTCCAGAAGCGCTTTTGACGGAATACATCCCACGTTCAGACAAGTTCCTCCTAAAGTTGGGTATTTTTCAATAATTGCTGTTGTGAAACCTAATTGTGCAGCACGGATTGCAGCAACATAACCACCAGGACCAGAACCGATTACGGTAACATCGAATTGACTCATGTTATTTTATGAATTTGTTTATTATTATCTCTTTAATTCTTACAAATTTAACGATTAATTACCACGTGAGAAAGTGAGATTTGTCAAATTTTTTAGATGGAAGCTGGATGATGGGTGATGGAAGTTTAAAACATTATGAATATTCCTAAACATTTTAATTTATTAAAAAGAAGTTCTCTATAACTTCCAGCCTCCTGCTTCAAGCTTCCAGCCTATTCATCAATCCAAATTCAGTTTTCCCTTTCCAAATTCTCCTGTGCTTTCAAAATAGGAACCTCCATACACGTACCATTCAAGGTTCTCCAGAAATTCCACGGTATTTTCAGGGGTGATATTCGGGCGGTCTTTTTTCGAAACAATTCCTTTGTACCATCTTCCTGATTTAGTATAATGTTCATATTCCACAAAATACCGGATCCATATTCTCTGACAGAGCTTGCATTGCTGAATAGAAACTTCCGCATGTCTTCCGTTCGTATGATCTATTCCCAGCTCGGAACTTCTATATTCGGTATAGTTTGAATTTGGCTTTTCACAGGCACATCCTAATTTCTGTATTTTATTCATTGATAAATACTGATTAAATAAAATTATTGAGGCCAAAAATAAGAAAATAAGATCCCAAAAGACAAACAGGGTTATTATGATTTCACCAAATCCAGCAAAACCTTTTCATATTTATCCAAAATAATATTCTTGGAAAATCTTGATTTAATGGAGCTTTTAATAGAATCTCCATCATACCTCTCGTGAAGAACCTGCATTATTTTCTGAGAAAAATCTTCATGATTATCAATGTCGGCAATTTCACCGTTGACGCTATGCTGAATAATTTCATTAATTCCGCCGGGGCAGTTGTTTGCTAAAGAGTAAGTTCCGCAGGCTCCGGCTTCCAGCAGTACATTTGGAAAGCCTTCATACCTTGAAGAAAGGATGAAAAGATCAGCATATTTCAAAAACTGATACGGATTTTCCTGCCTTCCGTGAAAAAAGACATGCTTGAGACCTAAAAAGTCTTTCATCTGATGCAGCACTTCCCTATCCTGTCCATCTCCTAAAATATGCAGCAGAATATTTTCATTTTTAAGTCTTGAAAATACTTTCAGAAGGTTATCAAAACCTTTCCTGGAGGATAAATTGCCAATAGCCACTACATTTTTATAATTGTATTTGAAGCATTCCGGCTTTTGCGCAGCTGCCAGCTTTTCTTCTATGAAATCAAAATCTACGGGATTATTTATCTTGATGATTTTACTGGATTTTATTCTGAAATTCTTTGTAAGATCTTTCATCATATCATCACTTTGAGCGATGATTTTATCGTAATTATTGTAAAAATTATAGAAGAATTTTATTTCTTTTCTTGTGACGTGCTCCGTTACAACATTGGTTTCCCTTGCTATGAATTTTGTCTGTGGAAACAGCTTGATAAATAATGATAAATAGGCGTTCACCTCCCCAAATCCAGAAAAAACTATATCGGGCTTCCTTCTGTAAATCTCCCTCAAAATAGGTTTTAAAGAATGCCTGATTCTCTCCTTATTTACATCAATAATTTCAACATCTTTTTTAAGATAATTGAGATAGCCGCCCTGTTTACGTAAAAGCAAAATTTTAGGCTCGAAACGATCCCGGGAGAGATGATTCGCAATGGTGGTAACAATCCTTTCTGCGCCTCCGGTTTCCAAATCCGGCAGAATAAATATGACAGAAATCTTTTTCATCAATGTAAAGTTAGTAAAAAGTTTTATTAACCTTTAATCCCAGCTCTTCAAAAATAGGAATTATTTCATTAATATTTTCCACGCTTAGGAAAACATACTTGTCTTCACTGAAATTCATTCCTCTTGTTTTAAAAAAAGAAAAAGGTTCATCATTTCTACCAAATATACTTTCGGGTTCTCCAAAAATTAAATTTCCAAAAAAATTACCATTCATTTCGGCATTAATTTGAGTGATTTCTTCAAGTTTTTCCTCTTTTTTAATATTTTGGGTTGGATTTTTTTGCAATAATAATTCTTTGGTTTGTTATTAAATAGTAATCATTTTTTAAATTAAAATACTTTAAAATCCATCTGAAAATGGCTACATAGAAACCCACACAAAACATTACAATTCCAAAAATGAAAACAGGAAATTTATTAAGAAGAAAAAAAAGAGAAACTACTAAATAAAAAACTGAAAAGACAATTCTCAGCTTTTCGATTGTATTAAAAAAGAAACTCTTCCTGGGAAGAATTTCTTTCAAAATTATTTCGTTATTGTTTAAAATCATTTTAATTTGCTACATCACTGATGAATTTTATTCTCAGCATTCTTACTTCTTCATCAGAAAGCTCATCTCCGAATTCATCTAACAAAACCTTCATGCTGTCACTTTCAGATTCTGTCATGAATTCCATGAAACCGTCTACAATATCTTCATCAAAATTATCTTCAATATAATAATCAATATTTAATTTAGTCCCCTGATAGACAACACTTTCCATTTCCTTTAAAAGTTCGTCCATAGAAAGGTTTTTGGCTCTTGCGATGTCTTCAAGATCAATTTTCTTATCAGTGCTTTGAATAATGAAAACTTTATGGCTGGATTTGTTCGCCACCTGTTTCAAGACCATGTCCTGAGTTCGTTCAATATTGTTATCTTCAACATATTTCCCGATAAAATCAGCGAATTCCTTACCATATTTTTTGGCTTTTCCTTCCCCTACACCATAGATTTTCGCAATTTCTTCAACCGTAATCGGATACTGGGCCGTCATATCTTCCAAACTTGGGTCCATAAATACGGTGTATGGCGGAATTCCGTGCTTTTTAGCCACTTTTTTACGCAAATCTTTCAATAACGTAAATAAATTCTGGTCTAAACCAGCCGACTGCATCTGCACCTGATCACTCTCAGCTTTAGCCTGAGTAAGATCGAACTCTCTGTCTTCGGCAATCAGGAAAGAATGTTCCAGTTTCCCATCTAAAACCAGCCTGCCTTTTTCAGCAATTTTCAGGACACCGTATGTTTCAATATCTTTCTGTAAGAAATTCTGAACCGTTGCCTGTCTCAAAATGGTTTTCCAGTGGTTATCCTTCTCTTCTTTTCCAAACCCGAAGTAAGAAGATTGTTCTAATTTATAGGATTTTGTAACTGCGTTTTCTTTTCCTGTGATCACGGAGATCAGGTCTTTTGATTTGAATTTTTCTCCGGTATCTCTTATCAGTTCAAGAACTTTCTTCAGATCATCCGTAGCATCTTTTAATTTTGGCGGATTGGATGAATTGTCACACATTTTTGCGCCATCACCATGTATAGGGTCAAAATTTTCCCCGAAATAATACAGAATATACTGTCTCCTGCTCATTGAAGTTTCGGCGTAGCCCACCACCTCATTCAAAAGCTGCAGCCCGATTTCTCTTTCGGAAACAGGTTTTTGAGCTAGGAATTTTTCTAATTTTTCGATGTCTTTGGGGTCATAGAAGGCCAGACAATGCCCTTCCCCACCATCACGACCTGCACGTCCGGTTTCCTGATAATAGCTTTCCAGAGATTTTGGGAAGTCATAATGGATGACAAAACGTACATCCGGCTTGTCGATCCCCATACCAAACGCGATGGTTGCGACAATAACATCCACTTCCTCCATCAAAAACTTATCCTGATTGGCCACCCTCACCTTTTGGTCAAGGCCCGCGTGGTACGGTAATGCATTAATTCCGTTTACCTGCAAGAGCTGGGCAAATTCTTCTACCTTTCTTCGGCTTAAGCAGTACACAATACCGGACTTTGTTTTATTTTGATTAATAAATCTTACAATTTCCTTATCAACATTTATTTTTGGTCTTACCTCATAATAAAGGTTTGGTCTGTTGAAGCTTTCTTTAAAAACCAACGCATTGATCATCCCTAAAGTTTTCTGGATATCATCCTGAACTTTAGGAGTTGCTGTTGCCGTAAGTGCTATTACCGGCACATCGGCGATTTTATCGATAATTGATTTCAAATTCCTGTATTCGGGTCTGAAATCGTGTCCCCATTCTGAAATACAATGCGCTTCGTCAATAGCAAAGAAAGAAATTTTCACCTCTTTTAAAAAATCCAGATAATCTTCCTTAATCAACGATTCTGGTGCTACGTACAAAAGTTTTGTCTTACCGCTTTTAATATCGTCAAAAACCTGTTTGGTCTGCGTTTTATTTAATGATGAATTTAAAACGTGTGCCACCCCGTCATCAGATGAAAGGCCGTTCACAGCATCTACCTGATTTTTCATTAACGCTATTAATGGTGAAACCACTATTGCCGTTCCTTCGGAAATAAGTGCAGGAAGCTGATAGCATAAGGATTTTCCTCCACCTGTCGGCATCAAGACAAATATATCCTTCCCATCGAGCAGGTTTTCTATAATCTGTTCCTGTTGTCCCTTAAAAGTAGAAAACCCGAAATATTTTTTCAACTCGCCTGATAAATTGGCTTTTTTTGCGCTCATCTAATTTTATTGCTAAATTTGCATCTAACCCAAAGTTATAACTTTTTTGCTTAAAACAAAAGCGAACGAATTTATTAAAAATAAAATTTATATTAAATATCCTTTTTAAAATATAACATTTTTTAAGAGATTTTTTGTATAGCCCTAAGATTAAAATGGAAAAAGCCAATATTATTTCAATTGCGAAAACCACTTTAGAAATAGAAATTTCGGAACTTGAAAAACTTAAGAACAGACTTGATGACGATTTTGTGAAAGCTATAGAAGTCATACACGCTGCACAGGGAAAGCTTATTGTGGTGGGAATCGGGAAATCGGCGCATGTGGGGAATAAAATTGTTGCTACGCTAAATTCCACGGGAACACCTTCACAGTTCCTTCACGCATCGGAAGCTATTCATGGAGACTTGGGTGTAATTCAGAAGCAGGATGTTGTTCTGTGCATTTCAAATTCCGGAAATTCGCCTGAAATTGTAAACCTTGTTCCTTATCTTAAAGATTATTCTTCCGCATTAATCGGGATGACCGGAAATAAATCAAGCAAACTGGCAGAATATTCTGATATTATTCTCGATACTCATGTAGATATGGAAGCCTGCCCGAATAAACTGGCACCTACAAGCTCTACAACCCTTCAAATGGCTTTGGGAGATGCTCTCGCGATTTCTTTGATGGAAATAAATGATTTCAAAGCTAATGATTTTGCAAAATTCCATCCGGGAGGAAGCTTAGGAAAAAATTTAATCTCAAAAGTAGATGATTTCCTGTCTTCCCAGAAGCCTCATGTTACGGAAAATGATACTGTAAAAGATGTTATCATTTCCATCAGCGGCTCAAGACACGGAATTACAGTGGTGACCAATGAGAATGAGATTATCGGTGTTATCACTGATGGAGATTTAAGAAGAATGCTAATGAAAGGTGATGATATTTCTAAAGTTTTGGCGAAAGATATTATGTCTGCGAATCCAAAAACGATAGAAAGAACAGCCCTTGCAAAAGAAGCCATGAAAATTTTAAAGGAAAACAACATCGGGCAGCTGATTGTAACGGAAAACGGAAAATATTTCGGGATTATTGATCTTCATAAGCTGCTGGACGAAGGGATAAACTAAGCCGGAAGGCTGAGGCTGGAGGCTGGAAGATGATTCAGAATATTTAATTGCTGAATTGCTGGAATAAATAATCACAATATTTTTAAACTTCCATCTTCTCTCTCCCAACTTCCATCTTTAACAAAATATTTCATAAATTTGAAGCCTAAAAATTTTATTCTGTGAGTGATGCAAAAGACATGTCTTTTTGGGGACATATTGGGGAACTAAGAGGCCATCTTATCCGCTCGATTATTGCCATTATAATTGCTGCAGTAGTTATTGGTTTCAATATCAACTGGATTATGGATCACATCTTTTTCGGGCCCACGAGAAATGATTTTCCGACCTTTGAGCTTGTCAATCACTTTTCAAAATTAATCTTGGGAGAAGACAGCATCCATCTTCCTAAAGACTTTCCCGTGCGTGCGAGCAAGCTTTACCAGCAGTTTAATGTGATGATGGCGGTTTCTATTTTTGGCGGAATCGTGGCTGCATTTCCTTATCTTGTCTGGGAATTGTGGAGATTCATCAGCCCTGCCCTGCATCCGAAAGAAAGAAAAAACTCAATATTTATCATTAATTCGGTTTGGATTTTATTTATGACCGGAGTTTTATGCGGATATTTTTTAATACTTCCTTTTGCAGTAAACTTTGGAGTTATCTTTAAAATCTCTGATATCATCATTCCGCTTTACGATCTGAGTGATTATACTACTTTATTCTTGCAGGTTGTCCTGGGAATGGGTGTTATTTTCCTTTTTCCGGTACTTATTTACTTCCTTACCACCATTGGAATTTTAACTCCAATGTTTATGCGAACTTACCGTCGCCACGCTATTGTGCTTATTATGGTAGTGGCAGCAATCATTACTCCTGCGGATGTTTTGAGTATGCTGATGGCGGCTTTCCCATTGCTTTTATTGTATGAATTCAGTATCCTGATGTGTTCTTATACCTACAAAAAAGTTCAGAAAGCGGCTGGTAATTTACCGGTTGTTCAGAAATAACTAATCTAATTTTAAAATATATTCCCGGGGATTTTTTCTTCGGGATTTTTTGTGCTATTTTATTATGTGGAAAAGCTGTATTGTTTTATTTGAAGCTTTTTCCCGCTTTCCGCACTCGCTATTTTTCAGGTTTCGGCGGCTTCGCCGCCGAAACCTGAAAAATGAGCTCAAACAATTTCTGCAATCGGGGCTAAGAAATGAGCCCGTTAAGCTCTTATAATTTTGTTCATAGTGATATTTTGACTTAAAAAATCCTGTAACAAAAAATCATTTCTTTCGTCTAATCGAAAAAAGGATTATTTACATTTATTTAATCTTATTTATTTTTAATTTAGAAGCTTATATTAATTCAATGAAAAAATTATCATATACCCTTTTGTTTGCCTCAGGCCTGGCTTTTGGACAGTTTTTCGAACAGAATAAAACGTATTCAAAACAAGACACTCTGAAAGGTTGCAACACTTCATTCAGAAATTTCTGGGATGTAAAGAAATATGACCTTTCCGTAGAACCTGATTTTGCCCAAAAAAGCATTAAAGGAAATAATAAAATAAGTTTCGAAATCATAAAAGATGTTACCAATCCTACTTTTCAGATTGATCTTCAGCAGCCGATGAAAGCGGATAAAGTGGAAGCCAATTTTCCTGTTGCTGAATATAATCAGGATGGCGATTTCATCTGGATTAAAACCAATAAAAGTTTTAAAAAAGGAGAAAAATATACTATTGATGTCACCTATTCCGGAAACCCGACAATTGCTAAAAATGCACCCTGGGAAGGGGGATGGGTCTTTGCTCAGGATGAAAAGGGAAATCCGTGGATGAGTGCTGCTGATGAGGGAATCGGGGCTTCCATCTGGCTTCCGACAAAAGATATCTGGAGTGATGAGCCTGATAACGGTGTGGTAATGAAAATTATTACTCCAAAAGATCTCATTGGTGTAGGAAACGGAAGATTAATTGATAAAAAAGCCGCAGGTGATAAAATGGCTTATACATGGGAGGTTAAAAACCCGATCAATGCCTATTCCATCATCCCGAATATTGGAAAATATGTAAATTTTAAAGATACATTTAAAGGAGAAAAAGGAAGTCTGGACTTAGATTACTGGGTACTTGATTATAATTTAGATAAAGCTAAAAAACAGTTTCAGCAGGTAAAACCAATGCTTTCCGCCTTTGAATATTGGTTTGGACCCTATCCTTTCTACGAAGATTCATACAAATTGGTAGAATCTCCCTATCTGGGCATGGAGCATCAGAGCAATGTTGCCTACGGAAACAAATACATGAACGGTTATCTGGGTAAAGATCTGTCGGGAACGGGAGTCGGGCTCAATTGGGACTACATCATCGTTCATGAAAGCGGCCATGAATGGTTTGCTAACAACATTACAGCAAAAGATCAGGCCGACATGTGGGTTCATGAAGGATTCACCATGTATTCTGAGGTGCTTTTCACCGAAAAATATATGGATAAAAAATCTGCTAATATCTATGCTGTAGGTATTAGAAATGCAATCGCAAATGATGTCCCTATCATCGGAAAATATGGTGTAAGGAATGAAGGCAGCGGCGATATGTATCCAAAAGGTGCAAGCATGCTTCACACGATCCGGCAGGTTATAAATAATGATGAAAAATTCAGGCAGATTTTAAGAGGGCTGGGTAAAGATTTTTATCATCAGACGGTAACCAGCGAGCAGGTTGAAAATTATATCTCAAAAAAATCCAGAATTGATTTTTCAAGTGTGTTCAATCAATATTTAAGATCTACAAAAGTTCCTGTTTTGGAATATTTTCAGAAAGGAGAAGAGCTGAAATTCCGTTATGCAAATACGATAAAAGGCTTTAAGCTTCCCATCAGAATAGATGCTGAACAGACCATCAATCCTACAGAACAATGGCAGACCATAAAGCTTAAGAAAGGAAATCCTGTAAAATTCAATGATGCTTATTACATTGAATATAATAAGGTACAGTAAATAAATTTTAACAGTTGTACAAAAAGGCCGCCTCTAAACAAGAGACGGCCTTTTCTTTATAACCCGTTTAATTAATATGTTAATTTATAAGAAGCAGCAGCATCAAGGTTAGTTCCCATAACTACTTTTTCGCTCATTAGCTTGTCATCTACAAAGATTTTTACAGTCATCACTGATGCAGGAGTCGTTCCTGTTGCTTTAAGGTCTATTGAGGCTGTAGCTGTATTTCCCGCAGGAGCCATAGTCTGATATTCTTTCATAAATACAGGAACTCCTGTAGTAACAGCCTTATTTGACAGATCTACGATATCGTAATACGTACCTCCCGTGATCGTACCCCCTAAATTAATTTCAGCTTTATAGATAATCTTGTGTGCCACCGAAGGCGTCACATCTCTGTCATCATCACATGATAAAGTAGTTGTAAATAAAGCGCCCGCTAAAACGGCAGTCATAGCACCCCTAAAAAGTTTTGAGTTTAAAAAATTTTGTCTCATAATTTATATTTTTCACAAAGAAACAAAACATTAAACGTTTATTTTACATTTTAAAAATATTTATGATTTTAGCGAAATTATCTTAATTTATTGTAAAATTCCCATTGCACAAATTTTTATCTTGTCTATATGCCATATTTTTAAATAAATTTTACAATAATTAGTTTTTAAATTAAAAAACTTCATTATTTGATTCTTAAAAATTTTTAATAAATAAAAATTATGTTAAATAAATAATATATTTTGCATCCATGTGTAACAAATTCATTTTAGCAGCAACTACTTAATTATAATTTAAACTCAATGAAAAAAATAGCAATAAGTTTGGGTGTCTTAACTGCATTTTTGGTTAATGCACAATCCATTAAAACAACCATTGATCTTGTGAATGTAAAAGATGATAAGGTTGCTGTAACAATGGAGTTCCCTAAAATGAAATCGGGAGATGTAAAGTTTCATTTTCCTAAAACGGTGCCGGGAACTTATTCGGTAGATGATTACGGAAGATTCGTAGAAGGCATCAAATTTTTTGATAATAAAGGAAAGGAACTGGCTTTCACAAAAGTAGGTGATAATACTTATACCCTTAAAAACGCTCAGAATTTATCCAAAGTAACTTATCTGGTTAATGACAGCTTCGATGAAGAAATGGATTCTTCAAAACATAAGGCTGTTTTTTCACCTTCAGGAACAGATATTGAAGCCGGGAAAATTTATATGATCAATACCCACGGTTTCGTCGGATATATTGATAATATGCAGGATGTTCCGTATCAGCTTATAATTCAGAAGCCTAATGATTTTTATGGCACAACCGCTTTGGTAGACCAAGACAAATCTGAATCCACAGATACTTTCACCCTTGCAAACTATGCTAAGGTGACTGATTCTCCGCTGATGTACACAAAACCGGATTATATTACCTTCAATGCAGGCGGAATGGACCTTGTTTTGGGTGTTTATTCTCCGACAGGGAAATATAAAGCTTCCGATTTTAAAGATAACTTAGAAAAAATGGTGATGGCCCAGAAGAAATTTTTGGGTGATATGAATACCAATAAAAAATATGCGATCATGCTTTACCTTTCCGGAGGTGATGGCCCTGAAATCAAAGGTTTCGGAGCATTGGAACATCATGAATCCACCAGCGTGGTTTTGCCTGAAATGATGCCTAAGGAAGCCATTGATAAAACCATTACAGACGTAGTTTCCCATGAGTTTTTCCATACCGTAAATCCTTTGAAAACGCATTCTGAAGAAATTCATTATTTCGATTATGCAGATCCGAAAATGTCTCAGCACCTTTGGATGTATGAAGGCGGAACGGAATATTTTGCCAATTTATTCCAGATTCAGGAGGGTTTGATTACTAAAGATGAGTTCCTTCAAAGAATTAACGAAAAAATTACCAATTCCAAGAATTACAACGATACCATGCCGTTCACGGTGATGAGTAAAAATATCCTGAAAGACGAATATAAAGACCAGTACAGAAACGTATATGAAAAAGGTACGCTTTTGACCATGTGTCTTGATATTGAGCTTAGAAAATTATCAAACGGTGAAATGGGTTACCGCGATATGATCAGAAAGCTGTCTCAGAGATTTGGTGAAAATAAGCCTTTCAAGGATGATAAGCTGATTGATGAGTTGGTAACCATTACAGGATATCCTCAGGTGAAAGATTTCTACAATAAATATATTGCAGGAAGCCAACCGACACCGTATGCTGAATACCTGAACCAAGTGGGTGTAGAAGTGAAAAAACAGGAAACACCACCTATTTTCTGGTTTATTAAAGATCCACAGCAGACAGGTTATAATGATAAAAATAACACCTTTATATTTGATGAAAGCTCAGCTTTATCACCATTTGCAAAAAGTGTAGGATTCAAAATTACAGACGAAATTGTAGCGCTTGACGGTAAAACAATCAATGTTCAAAATATCCAGGATTTCATTGGTTATGCTAAAACTATTAAGGAAGGACAGAACGTAACGCTTACTGTTCTTAGAAAAAACGGAGGAAAATCCGAGAAAATTGATCTTAAAGGGAAAGCTATTCTTGATAAAATGACAGTGGAAACCCTTAGCTACAAAGCAAATCCGAGCCCGGCAGAACTGAAGCTTCAAACTCAGTGGCTGACTGGAAAGAAATAAATTTTAATTACATTTAATAATCAAGCGGGGAAATTTTTCTCCGCTTTTATTTTTAAACTTACGCTTTTTTAATTGTAATTCTGAAAGTCGTTCCCTTTCCTACTTCGGTCTGGGAGATTTTAATGTCTCCATTATGATATTCCTGCACTACCCTTTTGGCTAATGACAAACCCAGTCCCCAGCCTCTTTTTTTGGTTGAATATCCCGGCTTGAAGGCATTTGCAGCCTGCTGTTTCGTCATTCCGCTTCCTGTATCTTGTACTTCAACCACAATATTTTTATTTCTTTCAAAAACTGACATGGAAATAGAACCCTCTCCTTTCATAGCATCCACCGCATTCTTCACCAGGTTTTCAATTACCCAGCTCATCAGAATTTTGTTGTGCGGAACGGCGATATCATAATTCGGGAGGTGTAATCCGAAATTTATTTTCCTTGAAATTCTTGTTTTTAGATAATCATAATTTTCCTGAATGGTAGCATTAAAATCCATATCATTAAGCTCCGGAACCGATCCTATTTTAGAAAACCGTTCAGAAATGGTTCTGAGTCTTTCAATGTCTTTTTCAATCTCGCGAACTCCTTCGGAATTAGGATCATCCAGCTTCATAATTTCCATCCAGCCGATCATTGATGATAATGGAGTTCCAATTTGGTGCGCTGTTTCTTTTGCCAACCCAGCCCACAAATAACCTTCATCTGTTTTCTTAATTGTCCTGAAAAACCAAAAAGAAAATCCAAAATATGAAAGAATAAAAAACCCTAAAATATAAGGGGAGTATTGAAGATTATTTAATAATTCTGAATTATCATAATATACAAATTGATTGTTTCCATTTGGGACTTTAATTTCTATGGGAGGATAGCTTTTGCCCATTTTCTTAGCCAATATTACAATTTGCTCAGAATTATTCTCAATATCTTGTGGAATATTTTTATGTACCATAATCTGATTATTTTTATCTAAAATAATCAGGGGGATAGTGGTATTTGAACTATAAATTTGAAGGAGTAAAGCCTGAACCTCCAGATTAGGATTGGATACTTCCTGTTGAAACTTCAGGGCACTTACCAAAATATCCACCCTTTTGATCTCTTCTTTACGTAAAAAATTAATCAAAATAGTAGATGCAATAACGATGGTAAGTACTACGATCGTCATTAAGGTAAAAATGATCCAGTTATTCAATCTGGCGAATATGGATTTTCTCAAAGCATTTTTATTTTAAAACATTCAGTATTTTCTGCAGCTCTGCGCTTCCGCTTCCCTGATAATTGTTGATAATAATTGAAAATACATATTTTTTACCATCCTTTGAGGTATGATATCCTGCAAAAGATTTCGTATCTCTCATGGTTCCGCTTTTCATCTTCATGCCGTTGTCCTGCGTGGGAAACCCATCATGATAAGATTCAAACCACGGTTGTTTTTTTGCATACAGCAAAGCCTGAACCTGAGCTTTTGCCGAAACATAATTTTGGGGTGAAAGTCCGCTTCCATCAGCGAAATTGATCATATTAGCGTTGATTCCCTTTGACTTCCAGAATTCTTTCAGGAAAGCAATTCCACTTTTGAAGCTTGGATTTCCTTTTTTCTCCTTTCCTAATGTTTTGATTAAAGTTTCACCGTAAAGGTTAACGCTTTTTCTTAAAAACCAGTACACTATTTTATCTAAAGACGGCGACTCATACGTAAGAATTACATTTTCTTTTGGAGCTTCCAATGGCTTTTTTCCATCAATTTCCAATTGGGAATTCGTAATCACATTTCCGGAAAAATCTATTCCTGATTCCTTCAGCCACTGTCTCACTTCTACCCCCAGCTGCAACGGCGGATTAGGTGTAGATCCGGAAACGGTAACTGTTTTTGAAGGTAAAGTTCCGTTGATCAGCGCTACATTGGAATGTGGAGCTGTAAAAATCAGGCTTTGGTCTGAATTTCCGCCTTCTTTAAGGTCATTCAGCCATTTTACTCCTTCCAGAGGATAGGAAAAGCTTTGAAATGCAGTTCCGTTTATATTGATATCAAACTGATTTTCACGCCAGTTGATTCCCCAGACCCCTGCTCCGTAATAATTCCCGAGATCATCCCATGGCCAGCCACCAGGAATAGTCTGATGATCAAAATAAGAGTCATCAATAATCAGGTCACCGGAAATTTTTGTGATTCCGGATTTTTTTATGGCTTCAATTAATTTTTGTTTAAAATTCTCGGGTTTATAGGCATCATAACGCCAGCTTCCTAAAGTAGGATCACCATTTGAGCTGATGAAAAGGTTTCCATTCAAATTGCCCCCGGAAATGTTACCGGAATAGCTTGAAGTTGTTTTAAAAGTATAGTCTTTACCTAATGTTTCCAGCGCCGCAGCAGCAGTAAATATTTTCTGTGTGGAGGCTGTTGAAAGTCCTTTATTTCCCTGATACTCGTAAATAAAATTTCCATTTTCATCAGAAACATAAAAAGAAAGGCCTGAAGATATTGCTCCCGAAGAATTCATAAGGTTTTTTGTGGCTGCATCGAGCTTCTGAGCAATATTCTGAGCCAAAATGATTTGCGTTGAAAGCGTGAGAATTGCTAATATTTTTCTCATTGCATTTGTTTTTCTAAGCTTAATTGTTACTAATAAAAATTCTGTTCATAATTTCAGAAAGTTTGATGTTTGAGATGCATCTACAGGCTCAGCATGACATCTCTAATACTAATTGTAGTAGCGTTAAGCTTAAACGGTGTCATGCTGAGCCTGTAGAAGCATCTTTTAAATTAAATATGACTCAAAAAATCACATTCTTTAATTCAAATATAATTAAAATAAAATTACAATCTGGAACCTGTTTCAATCTCGTAAGGCTCTTTATCTTTCTCAAAAATTCTTGTAGATTCGGTTCCTTCAACGGTAATTCTATCCCCGATTCTTCTGATCCAGTTTCCTTCCCGAAGCCCGACCACTTTGATATTATTTTGGGTTAAGAATTCCTTTATTCTGGTTTCTCTTGTTTCCCCGTTATGCTTTAAATCCGGATTTGGATCTAAATAATGCGGATTTATATTGAACGGAACCAATCCCATACAGTCAAAGCTTGGCGGATAAACAATGGGCATATCATTCGTAGTTTTCATATTTTGGCCGCCGATATTACTTCCCGCACTGCATCCCAGGTAAGGTTTTCCGCTTTCTATATTTTGTTTTAAAACGGACATCAGATTCTCCTCATGCAGCGTTTTTACCAGTAAGAAGGTATTTCCGCCTCCTGTAAAGTAACCTTTTGCATTGTTTAACGCATCAGTTTTATTCTCAAATTCATGCAGTCCTTTTACTTTGATATTAACTGTTTCAAAGAAAGAACGGGCTTTTGAAGTATAGTCTTCATGAGAAATTCCGCCGGGTCTGGCAAACGGAATAAAAATAATCTCGTCGATTCCTTCATACAATTCGATTAATTCTTCTCTTAAATATTCTAAATATTCTCCTCCAAAAAGTGTCGATGTGGAAGCCAGGATGATATTCATATAATGACATTAATTACAATAGTTGATTACAAATATAAATCAAACCACAACGATTCAAAAATTAAGCTAAAAAAAAGATGATTCCGTTAATATTTTCAAAAAAAACTTAAAGGTTCTAAAATTTACAATTTTGTGGAATTATTATTGAATTTTAAAAACTAATTAATTGAAAAATGTAAGAATATGAAAATGACTAAAATTAATATCAAAAACCTTTTTTTAGGTTTATTATTGATAGGAGGCGCAGGTTTTGTAAGCGCACAGACAACGCAGACGGACAGCGCAAATACACAGGCCGCTACAGCTCAGGCAGGTAATCCGGCCATAGAAAACCTTAAAAAACAAATTGCAGCCAATCCTAAAGATACAGATGCATTAGCAAAATTAGCAACCGCTTATCAGGAAGCTTCTGACTGGACGAATGCAATCAATACATGGAAACAAATTTCGGTTTTATTACCGGATTGGGCACCATCTTACTACAGCCAGGCGTACGCTTATCAATCTGCAAAGGATGATGCAAATGCAAAAATGGCTTACGAAAAATATATTGCTACCGTAAAGCCGGAAGAGGTGGAGCAGAATAAGAAAAATCTGGCTTATGCCTATTTTTATATCGCTTTTGCGGAACAGACCACTGATCCGAATAAAGCAAAAGAGCACATTGCTAAATCATTACAGTATGATCCTACCAATCAGGATGCTGTAAAACTTAGCCAGGCTTTAAAAAATTCATAGTGAAAAAGTGAAATCCGGAAAATTTTTCCGGATTTTGTTTTTTTGATTATTTTGATTTTAACGCAAAGCCCACAAGGTTTTTTTGACTGCCAACTTTCTTAAAGTTCACAAAGACGTTATACTCAGCTAAGTTTACAACAACTTCAAATTTTAAGCATTTTAATTAATTTTCTTTCCGAAGAAATCTGTTTCTCCGTGTAAATGACGGATAATCTTTTCAATATTCCTGTTGATGCTTTGCTCGGTTTTTAAATTGTTGATATATCGGATTAATTCTAATCTTCTTGAAGGAATTAGCTGATCGAAATTACTTGATGCAACAGGACTTTCCCTTATCGCTTTTTCTAATTGGGGATGAATGGAAATTGTACGGTCGGAGTCATCAAATTCAACAAATACTTCAATGATTTCCCCAATTCTTTTCGGAGAGTTATCAAGCATTGTAAGGTTAATATACAGCCTCCACTCGCCTAAATATTTCATTAAATTTTGCTGGAATTCTTTACCATTTACTGTTCCTTTCACAGGAATAGGGCTTTTGCTTTTTCCTGCTTTTTCGAAAATCTGGTTTAAAATTTTCTCAGGAACAAAAACAAAAGGATTAATACCTATGATTTCCAGCTTTGCGGTGAAATGGTTGTTTTGCATGATAACAAAGTTAATATTTTTGAAGAAAGTGAAGATAGGTTGTTTTATGCCTTTTTTAAACTACCCCGTCTTTTTGCTGCGCAAAAATCCACCCCTTCAGGGAAGGGGAATTTTTTACTTTGCTAATACTAACTATCACTTTTCCTTTAAATTAAACCCTAAACCCTAAACCCTAAACCCTAAACCCTAAACCCTAAACCCTAAACAAAATTAATTTCCCACTCAAAACTGGAATGATTATCTTTGCATGAAATAAATCTAAAACAAATGAAATTTTTTATTGACACGGCTAATTTAGAGCAAATCAGAGAAGCAAAAGATCTTGGAATTCTTGATGGGGTAACTACAAACCCTTCATTAATGGCAAAAGAGGGAATTCAGGGGGCTGAAGCTATCAAAAACCATTACAAGGCAATTTGCGACATCGTAGACGGAGATATTTCTGCGGAAGTACTTTCTACAACTTACGAAGAGATGATCAAAGAAGGTGATGAATTGGCAGCGATCCACCCGAATATCGTGGTAAAAATCCCGATGATCAAGGACGGAATCAAAGCTTTAAAATATTTTTCAGATAAAGGAATCAAAACGAACTGTACATTGATTTTCTCTGCAGGGCAAGCGCTTCTGGCAGCGAAAGCGGGTGCAACTTATGTTTCTCCTTTCCTTGGAAGACTGGATGATATTTCTACAGACGGTTTAAATTTAATCCAGGAAATCAGATTGATTTTTGATAACTATATGTATGAAACTGAGATTTTAGCGGCTTCTATCCGTCACTCCATGCATATCATAGACTGTGCGAAGATTGGTGCTGATGTTATTACATCACCGCTTCCTCCGATCTTGAGCTTATTAAAACACCCACTTACAGACAACGGTTTGGCTCAGTTTATTGCTGATTCTCAAAAATTAGCTTAACCACTGAATCCAATTAAAATAAATTTCGGCGCGGAAACTTCGTTTCCGCGCCGAAATTGTTAATTATCAATATTTTTCACCACTTTACAGGGATTTCCTACTGCAACTGTATTGTCAGGAATATCTTTGGTAACAATACTTCCGGCACCGATAACTGTATTATTCCCGATTGTAACTCCCGGAAGCACAACAACATTGCCACCAAACCAGACATTATCCCCCACTTTGACAGGATGTGCGTATTCAAGGCCTTCATTTCTTTGTTTTACATCCAAAGGATGGCCCGCGGTATAAAAGCTGCAATTCGGGCCAATAAAGACATTATCCCCAAAAATCACTTTTGCACAATCTAAAACAACAAGGTTGTGGTTTGCATAGAAGTTTTCTCCCACTTCAATATTGTATCCGTAATCGCACCAGAAGCTGGGTTCGATGTAAACGTTCTGTCTAGTTTTACCTAAAATCTTTTTAATTAAATTTTGCCTTCCTTCCAGGTATGAATTTTTTAGCTGATTATAATCCTGACAAAGATCTTTAACAGCTATCCGTTCATTGATTAATTGCTGGTCATAATTGGCGTTATACAGAAGGCCTTTCTCGCATTTTTCCTTTTCTGTCATATCTTAGATTTTGGTGTTTTAGCGTGTATTTTTAGTTTAAATATAAAAAAGCAGAACGAAATTACTTCATTCTGCTTACATTAAAAAAAATTACGTTTGCTTATTTTGTAAGATCCGGTTCAATCGGATTATTATTTTTAGCTAAAGTTTCCTTTGTTCTTTTTTCCATTTCCCTGAACACCTGATTCGGGTCTGAGATTTCTTTTCCGTCGGATGTTCTTACTTTGAAAGCTACCCTGTTATTGCCGTCGCCGCCGTTTCTCATCATCATTTCTCTCATATTTTTAGACGGATCATTTACATACGCTTTCCATACTTTTTTAAACTGATCTTTTGTAACTTCTATTTCTTTTCCTCCAATACCCATTATTCTTACATTTCCCGGCATATCCATTTCAGCTGCAGCAACGGGGGCTTCAATTTTTTTATTTCCGACCAAAGTCATGATGTGTGAACCGGTAGTATCTTCCAGTTTTACAATAAGTCCCGGAAGGCCGTAGAATTTATAAGGACCGTCCTGAAAAGGAATATCTGTGCTGAACCAGGCGATCCATTCTCTTCCGCCGTAAGTGGATGTTGCTTTTTGTGCATTATATTCCCCGATTTTTTGTTTTTCCGGAAGAATTTTCCATTCCGGTTTTTGATCTTCTTTTACTTTATACTGATCTGTTGAAACCCTTGTAAAAAGGTAAGTTTTAAAATCAGGATAGGATTTTGTAACCTTGTATGAAACTTGTCCGGGATTTTCTCTTCTTGAAATATTGATGCTTCCAGTACCACCTTTTATTTGTTTCTGAACATCCGCCATTGCAGTGGAATCTGCCACAAACTTGTCTCTGCTGTAGTAATTGGATCCGTTCTTATCAATATCCAACAGCATCATTTCTTTTTTAACATCCGCTTTATCATTCGAATTGGGAATGTATCTGTAATCGTAAAAGAATCTGTTTACCTGTGCATTGGCAAATGCGCCTAAAAGCAAAAAAAATAAAATAATATTTTTCATAATTGTATTTAAAAAGAAGCTTTGTCAGTAATGAATTTAAGGTTTTAAGTTTAAAAACTTTAGTTTTACTGACAAAGCCGGTTGGAACTTTATTTTTTAGTTTCTATTCTTATTTCTCCGGAGCTGTTTCCGTCCGTTGATCTTTTGTTGACGTTCATATTTTTGATTTTGCCCGGATCCAAAGCGTCAATATCCTGTTTTGTAACTTCTTTTCCGTCGATATAGAATTTTATATTGCTCATATCACCTGAAAACTTCTTCAATCCAGAACCTGCTACAATTCTTGCATTGTTGTCCATTTTCATCACACGCACATTATTGAATTTCATCGGCTCGCTGCTCCTGTTGTTGAACATATATACTCTTCTGTCTCCGTCCAGCACTCTTCTTTCTGCTTCCAGTTTTGCCCTTTCCCCTTCCAGCTTGGCTCTTTTTTCTTCCAGCCTTGCTCTTTCTTTGTCGAGTTTTGCTCTTTTTTTAGCTGTGGATGCAGATTCTTTGGCTCTTTCTGCAGATCTGAATACCATATCCGATTCCGGCGACCATCTCCTGTCCTGGTTATCACGGAAAGTATACACTTTTACTTTTGGCGGAATTGGTGCGTTAGGAGGGGTTGGAACATCGTGGAACTCAAAGTTCATTTCGGGAATTTCCGGCATTTCGAATTTCATGTTTTCGATTTCCTTTATTTTATCCTTCCATTCTTTAGAGTCAAAATATTCCATGGCATTTACGTCTTTGCCGTCCATTCTGATCACCATTGCCCTTTTAAGAAAATCTTCAGAGCTGGCAATTTTACCGATTTCTCCAGATAATTTTCCTATTTCTTCCAGATTTTTATTGTATTCCGGGCTTTCCGGCTTCAGGTTTTTCAGTGTTGATGTTTTCTCCTGAATTTTTTTGCTGAGATCAGCTATTTTTTTGTCTTCATCAAACTTTTTATAAACTCTGGGAGCAACAACTGCATCATTATGCGATACTTTTGGAGTAATTGTGTCTTTTTTAATAATAATTTTATCTTCTTTTTTGATCTGAGAAACCGCTTTCTCTATTTCTATATTCGTTGCTTTTATTTCCTGATTTTTAGCATTTACTAAGTAAGCGAACGCTACTGAAAATACAACCGGCAATGCAAAAATTCTACGCGCATATCCGAATTTGGTTTTAGGTTTTTGTAACATTTTGAGTCGTTTTTTTAGATTTGAACTTAAGAACGGACTGGTCGCAGGCAACTGTGTTCCGGAAAAGTGGCTTGCTAAAAGCATCTGCGCAAATGCTTTTGTGTCCGATTGTTTTACGGCTTTTTTATCAGCCAGATATTCGTGGATTAAACTAATTTCTTTTTTAATGATATGAAAAAAAGGATTGAACCAGAAAACCGAGGTAATGATCTCTATGAAGATCTTGTCAAAGGAATGTTTCTGCTCAATATGCACCATTTCATGCTTCAAGATCTGCTTTCCGATTTCTGAATTCAGTGTGATGGAATTCTTCCAGAAGAGATTTTTAAAGTAAGAAAAAGGAGCTTCGTTCAGGTTTGTATGGTAAAAATTAATACCATCAAAACTTTCTTTCTGAAACTGATTTTTAATTTGCTGGATTCTGAAAATCCCATAGATAAACCTTCCTAAAAAATAGAAAGAAACCAGTCCCAAAGCTGAAAAAATAATTCTAAAATAAGTGTGGTCATTGTTTAAGTTTTTAGTGGAGTTAAAATTCTGTACCTTATCTATTAATGTATAAATATCATTGCTTACTTCTATGGTAAAATCTTCAATATTTACCAGAGGGAGCAGCAAGGAGATCAGCATCGCAGACAAAAGATAAAATCTGTTGTAGTGATGAAATGTCTTGTCTTTAAGAGACAACTGATAATACAAAAACATTACACCGGAGCATAAAATTACTTTTCCGAAGTATAGAAGTACAGTTTCCATAACTAGTTTTTCTTTTTGAGTTCGTCCAATAGCATTTCAAGGTCTTCCACCGTCATCTCATTCTTTTCTACAAGGAATGAAACGGCGCTTTTGTAAGAGCCTTTAAAATAATTTTTCACAAGACTTTTCATTGTTTTCCCGGAATACTGCTCTTTTGTAACCAGCGGGAAATATTCATGCTGTCTTCCGTACACATTATAGTCTACGAATTCTTTTTCTTTTAAAACCTTTAAAATAGTTGAAACCGTATTGGTGTGCGGTTTTGGTTCGGGAAATAGGTCCAGAATGTCTTTCAGAAATCCTTTTTCCAGTTTCCATAAATATTGCATTACCTGCTCTTCTGCTTTCGTTAATGTCTGAATCTTCATATCCCCGTTTTTTTATAGTAAAGTGGTTTTAATCTTAATAAAATTAATATCACTATGAAATTAGTTATACAAATGTAGAAATAAATTTATTTAAAACAACTATTTTTTTAGTGATAAAGACTTAATAAACATAAATAATTGATAATCAATAGAATAAATTTTATTAAAATTTGTTAAATTTTTAATCTCATCTATTTAAAGGCTGTTTAATTAACAGAAAAATCTCCGGATTAAACAAAAATTCTTAAAACTTGTTAAATTTTATTAAATAAAATTAAAATGAATTTGTTTAAAACGAGAAAATATATTTATTTTAGTGCTTTAAAAATTTCTCATGAAAAGATATAATTTATTAATTGTACTATTACTACTTATTTTTAACCTTACTACAGCTCAGAAGAAGGGTTCTCCGGCGGCAGATTTCAGTGCGGTAAGAGAGGCTAAGACAAAAATTGAAAATACAGTTCCTCTGGTTATAAAACATCTGCAGGAAATCAGCAATAAGGAAAACGACCCGAATATTCTTGCCAACGGTAAAACAGCATTGGCAAAAGAATACGGAAAAGTAGAGCTGGAATGGAGACTCTACAGAGGAAATATGAACAGCTGCATCCTGAACAACTCTTCCAAAAAAGCAAAAAAATGCATGGAATATCACAATACCATGTTCAGAGATACAATGATAAACTACAATAATTATATCACAAACCTTACCAGAAAGAACGGATATCTTGGGGTAGAAAGTGATACAAAATTTGAACTAAACCCTGCTGAAGTGGCTACAAAACTAAGCGAATCTTATTTTAACGCCAGCGACGCATCTGGAAGAATGAAAGGAACCCAGAAAAAGGATTTCCTGGGGCAGACAATGGCAGATGATTATGCATTGACGCCTTACAACCAACTGGCACAATAATTATTTTTTAAATTAAATGATACCGAATCCTGCTTTTTTATAAGGCGGGATTTTTTTTATAAAAAAATTAAATCATTCTGTCCAAAAACAAAAATTCAATTGTCATTAAAGTAGAAACAATAAAAAAATAAATAGTATGACACCAAGAATTAATTTATTCGAAAAAGGAAAAAAAGCAATCACCCCAATTTTTGGAATTAACCAATACCTCAAACATTCTACCATCGACAGGCATTTGATGGAACTCATCGATTTCAGAATTTCACAGATCAACCAATGTTCATACTGCCTTGATATGCATTCAAAAGAGCTTCGTGCAATGGGCGAAACAGAACAGCGCCTTTATGGACTCAGCGCCTGGAGAGAAACTCCTTATTTCACAGAAAAAGAAAGAGCCGCGCTGGAATATGCCGAAGCTGTAAATACCTTCCATGTCTCAGATGAAATCTATGAAAATACAAAAAATCATTTTTCAGAAGAAGAAATCATCGATCTTACCATGGTTGTAAATGCCATCAATATCTGGAACAGATTTAACATCGCTTTCCGACAGGTTCCGGGAGATTACAAAGTGGGAATGTTTGGATAGAACAGGTTGTAGAATGCTTTAATAGAAAGAGGGTCTTATCAGATTCTCTTTTTTTATGCTAAATAATTCACACTCACTTTCCGATGGCACAATACATGATAGATCTATTAAAATCAACAAAAAATAAATACCATGTTTAAAAAAGGAGATGCCGTAAGATGGCGGTTTAGCAATGGAGAAACTCACGGAGTGATCACAAAAATACACACTAAAGATTTTGTTTTTATGAACAGGCAGCGCCGCGCCTCTGAAACAGAACCGCAATACGAAGTAATTAGCGAAAAAACCGGAAAATCAGCAGTACACAAAGCCTCTGCACTGAAGAAAATGTAAAAGCCACAAATTACTTGTGGCTTGCTTACTATTTTGACCCTTTAAAATCATTTTATTTTGTCGTAGATCATTTTGGTGACAATTGCCCCAAAAAGATAATAGGCTACAGTCATTACTTTCTTTTGTGTTGTTTCTGCAACCGGTTTATCATCAAGCCCCATTTTTTCAGGAAGAGCTACCGCCCCCAATCCCATCATCAAACCGGATGCGATATTAAAACCGCTGGTCGCTGTTGTAGCATAATACATTCCGTTTCCTATCACATCTCCCGCCAGTGTTGCGGCATACAGCTGATCGTGATTTGTAATTTTCATATCCACTTTATCCAAAGCTTTGTTAAGTGCTTCCTCTCCCACTTTATTTACTTCAGGGACATTATCAAAATTTCTTCTTACGACTTCGTGAAGCAGGTTCAGCGCAATGGCACCTCCAAGACCTGCGAGAATTTTCTTGTACATAATAGTATGATTTAAGTTGGTGTTTAATAAGCAAATCTCTGCATAAATTGAGCCATTTAAACTTAAATCAATTAATTCACAATAGGGAGAATAAAAAAGAGAATCACAAAAATTGTAATTCTCTTTTAAAATAGTAGCGGGAACCGGACTCGAACCGATGACCTTCGGGTTATGAGCCCGACGAGCTACCTACTGCTCCA
>NZ_KE387263.1:177150-278199 GCF_000430825.1 Chryseobacterium daeguense DSM 19388
TATTGGATTGCAAATATACGACAATATTTTTAAAATCCTAATTTTTCTTTTAAATAAAGGACTTTTATGAAAACTATTTTAATATTCGTATCTTTGTTCTATGGCAAAAATATTGAAAATATATCCTGACAATCCACAGGAAAATCTTATTAATGAGGTTATTAAAACCTTAAACAATGGCGGACTCATTATTTATCCTTCCGACACTGTTTATGCCCTTGGCTGCAATATTTTTGATATAAAAGCCATGGAAAAATTAGCACAGATAAAGAAAATCAAATTAGAAAAGGCTCAATTTTCCATTATCTGTAATGATCTCAGCCATCTTTCGGATTTCACAAGACCTATTGAAACTTCGGTTTTCAGGTTTTTAAAAAGCCATCTTCCTGGTCCGTTTACATTCATCTTAGATGCGAACAAGGGCCTGCCTTTAGCCTACAAAAATCATAAAACCATCGGTATCCGTGTTCCGGACCATCCGATTCCGCAGCTGATCGTAGAGAAACTTGGCCATCCTATAGCCTCTACCTCCATCAAGGATGATGATGAGATCATAGAATATTCTACCGATCCTGAACTGATCGCTGAAAAATATGACCATCTTGTAGACATCGTTATAGATTCCGGCTACGGAGACAATATGGCTTCCACTATTGTTGATCTTACTTCAGGCGAACCGGAGGTGATCCGTCAGGGAAAAGGTATAGTATAAATTGTTCAAAATTAATTTCTGAGCCTCAATTAAACTACGTTTTTACTTTTATGAAAATAGTAACATCTCCTGCAAAATTGATGAATGTGGAAAATTCAACAGACCTGTTGAGAAGCACCACACCGAAATTCATTGATGACGCAGCTTTTATACAATCTTATTTAAAACAGAAAACTCCGAAATACCTTTCGGAACTAATGGAGATATCCCCAAAACTGGCTGATGAAAACTGGGAAAGAAACCAGAAATGGAAAGCAAAACCTACAGTAAAAGATTCGTGTCCTGCACTTTTTGCTTTTACCGGCGAAGTTTACAGAGGGCTTGATGCAAAAACCCTGGATAAAAATGCAGTGGATTATCTGCAGAAAAACCACCGGATACTTTCCGGATTGTATGGATTGCTGAAACCTTCCGATAAAGTGATGCTCTACAGGCTGGAAATGGGAAGACCTTTTGAATTTGATACTTATAAAAACTTATATGAATTCTGGCGAGAAAAAGTTACGGAACAATTAAATTCCGAATTAAAAAAGAACGAAATTTTACTCAATCTTGCCAGCAACGAATACTTTAAAGTTGTGGACCGTAAAAAGCTTAATCATAAAATAATTGATTTTGATTTCTATGAATTAAAGGATGGAAAACCAAAAACAATTGTTGTTTACACCAAACACGCCCGGGGAATGGTGGCCAGATTCTGCGCAGAAACCAACGCAAAAACTTTGAATGATGTCAAAGCATTCAACTATGAAGGCTACAGAATTGACGAGCAAAAATCTATAGATACGAAACTTGTTTTCACAAGATAATGACGATTTCAGAATTTAAAAATCTTTTCAAATCAGAGCTTTCAGAAATCTATATAGATTCGGAAGCAGCCTTTTTGTCAGCTGTTTTCGTTGAAAAAATAGTGGGATTTGACAATTTTCAGCAAAGAAGATTTTGCGGACAGGAATTATTAATCCAGGACGAAAAAAGTTTATTGGAAATCATTTCCGAATTGAAAACCTACAAGCCTTATCAGCAGATTTTAGGTGAAACAGAGTTTTATGGAATGAAATTTTTTGTGGATGAAAATGTATTGATTCCGCGGCCTGAAACGGAAGAACTGCTGGAATTCGCTATTCAAAAAATTCAAAGTTTAGGGTTTAATTTTCAAAGTTTGAGGATTTTGGATATCGGAACCGGAAGCGGGGTTATTCCTTTGGTTTTAAAGAAACATTTTTCATTATCTGAAGTTACTTCGATCGATATTTCTGAAAAAGCATTGGAAACAGCTAAAAAAAATGCAGCTTTTCATCAGCTTGAAGTTAATTTCATACATTCGGATTATTTGAATTTTGAATTAAATCAAAAATTTGACATTATAATTTCCAACCCACCTTATATCGGGATTGAGGAAGAGTTCGAAATTGCCGATTCGGTGAAAGAATTTGAGCCGAAAATGGCTTTATTCTCTCCCACTTCTGATGTCTTGATTTTCTACAAAAAAATTGCGGAAGATTCTCAAAAATATCTGAACAAAGGCGGACTTTTATTTTTAGAAATTAATCAGAAACTGGGGCTGGAAACTTTAAATCTGTATTTAAATAATTTTTCAGAAGCAAATTTAATAAAGGATTTATCTGAAAATGACCGGTTTATTTTCGGGATAAAATAATTAAGAGACCTGTTTAAGTTTTTTATTTAACCACAAAAGACACAAAAGATTTTGATATTATATTTAAAGTTAATGATTAAACAATAAAAAAGAACACACAAGTCTTTAAAAATCTTTGATTTTTATTCTTTTGAGAACTTTGAATAGCTAATAATGTATTTTCCAAATTTCTTTTGCTTCTTTTGTGGTTAAATTTAAATTAGTTTAAACAACTTTAATATGGAAATCAAAACACACGCAGTCAACAATACAAAAATCGCTGAAGTAATTTCTAATGATATAATCATTAATTCTGCTCAGGACGGACTGGATCTTCTGGGAAATATCTATTATCAGGATTTTGATAAGGTAATTATTTATGAAAAAAATATTTGCCCGGAATTCTTTGACCTGAAAAATAAAATGGCAGGTGATATTTTACAAAAATTCTCAAATTACCGGGTAAGGCTTGCTATTATTGGAGATTTCACACGATACGAAAGTAAAAGCGTTAAAGATTTTATTTTCGAAAGTAATAAGACAAATCATATTATTTTCATAGAAAATCTGGAAAAGGCATTGGAAAAGCTTTCGATTTAAGTTTTTTAAAACCTTTTGATTTTTATTCTTTTATAAATTTTGCTTTCAATAATTATCTTTAATAAGTCAATTATAGTTATAAATTCTTTTGTGGTAAAAACTAAGTAAGTTTTAGTTAAAATATAAAAAAATAAACCAGCGAAATCATCACTGGTTTTATATTTTAATTTATCCTATTCTTTTCCTTACAAAAATTTCGTAACTGAGATAGATGAGTGGAAGTGCCATAATTCCTATATATAATGAATTAGCCATCGCAGCCTGCGGTTGATTCGCGACAGCATAAACAAGCCCGAAAAAAGCACCTCCTAAATGCGCGGCGTGTCCAATATTATCGTGCTGTCTTGGATTGAGCATCATATACACTGAATATCCAAAATAAACTAAACCAAAGATATAGCCAGGAATCGGAATTGGAATAAAGAAAAAATAAATTCCTATTTGAGGATATAAAGCAATTGCTGAAAACAAAATCCCCGAAACACCTCCACTAGCCCCAATTGCCGAATACCAGGGCTGTTTCTGATAAATAAATAATGAAAAAATATTTCCTAACAGGATTGCTCCAAAATAAATAATCAAAAATCCTACATTCCCAAATCCCTGAATTACAACCGGACCAAAGAAATACAGCGTTATCATATTAAATGCCAAGTGCATAATATCCGCATGAAGAAATCCCGCAGAAAGCAGACGGATGTATTCTTTCCTGTGCAGAATAGCTCCTACACTGAATTTATATTTTTCGAAATTACTGCTTCCATTAGGTGCTACAAAGCTTATAATGGCAGTAATAGCTATTATTACGATTAAAATATTCATAATTTTTTTCTTTAATTTTCCGAATTCTCATCACTCTGAAACAGATCACCAATCGTGCCATCTTCATCGAAACCGCTCATAGGTTCCGGCTCTTCATAAACTTCCGGCTCTTCTTCTTCAGGTTCAGGAACAGAAATATTGATTGACTTTACCTTAAACTTGGTAAACTGGTTTCCAATGGCTTTAATCCCTTTTACAGCAATGAATTCATCTATATTTACAGACTCAGGATCTCTTTCTTTTCCTTTATCTTTTGCAAAAATAATTTCTGCCGTTGCCCCGTTAGCCACAATTACATTTTCGATAAATGATTTCGGATGTTCTGTAGGCATGAAGGTCTGTACGTTCGGGGTATTTTCAAATAAAAACCTCTTAATGAAGTACATATCTTTCTCGCCATCATAGTAAATGCAGGTTACAGGCTGTTCCGGCTTCCATTTTTCAAGGACCAGATATTCATCGTCAAAACGGTTTCCGAGATCAAAAGAAACCAGTTTTGCATCACCGTTTGTGTTAATGGTTAATATTTTATCATCCCCTTTAAAGCTTCCCAGCAAAGTTCCCCTTCCGTCTGCATTCAGCCTTCTTACCGTATCATCGAACCAGATTCTTCTCGGCGCCAGAGTGGAAACTCCTTCTTCCTTTAAATCTACTTTTTTTACCGCATATTTTGTTACCAGATTTCCTTTGGAATCACGGCCCTTGATAGCCAGCTCCGAGAAACTGATGTCCATTTTATTTTTTCTGATTCTTGGATTAGGCTTTAGCAGAACGGTTACTGTTTCAGCCTCACCATTAGGATTAGCCGAAAAATAAAGCACTTCTGAACCTTTTTTATCAGAGGCTAAAGGATAGTCCGTATTCCTTGTGCCTCCCGTTACGGAAAAACGCTTCATGTAATAAGGCCCCTCCTTTCCTTCACGGTAGATCATATTGTAGACCGTACGCTTATCGTTTTTCTTCCAGATCGCTACGTGAAGAATATCTTTTCCGATAAATGTTTTTGCTTCTACTTTTACCACCTTCATGCTTCCGTCTTTCCTGAAAGTAATGATGTCATCAATATCCGAACAGTCGAACAAATACTGATCCTTTTTCAATGAAGTCCCGATGAAACCTTCTTCAAAATTGGCATAGAATTTTTCATTTGCAACCGCCACTTTTGTAGCATCGATGGTATCAAAAATCCTTAATTCCGTTTTTCTCTGCTTGTCTTTACCGTATTTTTTCTGAATATTCAGATAATAATCAATAGCGTACTGAACAAGGTTTTCCAGGTGATGTTTCACCTGCTCTATTTTTCCTTCAAGAGCGGCTATATTTTCTTTAAATTTATCTAAATCGAATCTTGAAATTCTCTTGATTCTGATTTCTGTAAGCCTTAAAATATCCTCTTCCGTAACAGCTCTCAAAAGATGCCCGGTGTGAGGCTTTAAACCTTCATAAATGGTTTTCAGAACATCCTCCCAGGTTTTTACCTCTTCAATATCATGGTAAATCCTGTTTTCGATGAAAATTCTTTCCAATGAAGAAAAATGCCAGCTTTCCTGCAATTCATGAAGTTCGATTTCAAGCTCTTTTTTAAGCAGCGAAACCGTGTGATCCGTATTCATTCTCAAAATTTCGGATACATTCAGGAACATTGGCTTGTCGCCGACAATTACGCAGGCATTTGGTGAAATGGTAACCTGGCAGTCAGTAAATGCATACAATGCATCAATCGTTTTATCAGGCGAAACATCGTTATGAAGGTGGATTAAGATCTCTACCTTATCTGATGTATTGTCTTCAATTTTTTTAATCTTGATTTTACCTTTCTCATTTGCTTTTAAGATAGAATCAATAAGATCACTGGTTGTTTTGGAATAAGGAAGTTCCGTAATGATTAAAGTATGCTTATCAACAGGGGAAATTTTGGCTCTTGCCCTTACTTTTCCGCCTCTGTGACCGTCATTGTATTCTGAAACATCCAGATAACCAGCCGTTAAAAAATCAGGAAACAGCTCAAACTTTTTACCTTTAAGATAAGCTACGGAAGCGTTGATTAATTCATTAAAATTATGTGGAAGAATTTTAGTGGAAAGCCCCACCCCGATTCCTTCAACTCCCTGAGCGAGAAGCAATGGGAATTTTACCGGAAGATCAATAGGCTCATTGTTTCTGCCGTCATAAGACTTTGCCCATTCCGTAGTTTTTGGGTTAAAAACCACTTCCAGTGCAAAAGGCGTAAGCCTGGCTTCAATATATCTTGCCGCCGCTGCAGAATCCCCTGTATAGATATTCCCCCAGTTTCCCTGAGTGTCTATCAACAGTTCCTTCTGCCCGATTCCTACCATGGCATCCGTAATAGAGGCATCACCATGAGGGTGATATTTCATGGTGTTTCCTACGATATTGGCAACTTTGTTGTAACGTCCGTCTTCCAGCTCTCGCATGGAATGCATGATCCTACGCTGAACAGGCTTAAAACCATCATATACTGACGGGATTGCCCTGTCTAAAATAACGTATGAGGCATAATCCAAAAACCAGTCTTTGTACAGCCCGGAAACTTTTTTTAAGCTCTCACCTTCATGCGAGTATTCTTCTGTCATCATTTATTATAACCCTTTTTTCTCGTTATTAGCTTTTACCACTTTATTTAAGGAGAGTTTTAAATCATTAACTTCTTTTCTTGTTAAATACGAGATCTCATATTTCAGCATAGTAGATCCGCTGTTTTTGCTGGATATCGTGACATACAATCTTTTAACGAAAAATACGTCGATAATTTCGTATTCCAACAATTTATATTTCGGGAATTCATCGCTTAATGGCTTATCCAGAAAGGGTATGATATTCCTGTTTTTAAAATGAATAGCTTCTCCATCGCTATCATATTCAAAAATCTGTCTTCCGTTAAGATAAAAAAGCATTATGAATACTGCGGGAACAAGTATAAATAAATAGCTTTCCCATCCTAAAATGTCAAATCTGTATTCTTCCAACAGAAAAGCTCCGATTCCTGCGATTAAAAACATAATCAGCAGGGTGTTCAGGAAATTGTACAAGGAACTTTTGTTACGGTTACTTAGTCTCATATTTGTGTTGTGTTTTAAAATTATAGTTTTTATTTATTTTTCATCTATGACTTCACTCAATATTTCTTTTTTATCAATATCCGGATCTTCTACTACAAGATTTTCGAGGATGAAAGTTTGTCTGTCCGGAGTATTTTTCCCCATATAAAATTCCAGCAGCTGGTCTATGGTCTGATCCTTTCCTACAACTACGGGCTCCAGACGAATGTCTTTTCCTATAAAATGCTTGAACTCATCCGGTGAGATCTCTCCCAATCCTTTGAATCGGGTGATTTCCGGGTTTTTCCCCAGCTCATTCAATGCCTTTACTCTTTCTGCCTCAGAATAGCAATATCTTGTTTCCTTTTTGTTTCTTACCCTGAACAAAGGGGTCTGAAGAATATAAAGATGTCCGTTTTTAATCAGGTCAGGGAAGAACTGAAGGAAAAACGTAATCATCAACAGACGGATGTGCATCCCGTCCACATCGGCATCGGTAGCAATAATTACCTGGTTATATCTGAGATCTTCTAAGCTTTCCTCAATATTTAAAGCGGCCTGGAGAAGATTGAACTCTTCATTTTCGTACACCACTTTCTTTGTTAGGCCATAGCAGTTCAAAGGCTTTCCTTTTAATGAAAATACAGCCTGAGTTTCTACATCTCTTGACTTCGTAATCGATCCGGAAGCAGAATCTCCCTCGGTAATAAATATCTGGGTTTCTCCTTTTCTTTCGTTTTTCTGGTCATTGTAATGCTGTCTGCAGTCACGAAGCTTTTTATTGTGAAGGGAAACTTTTTTTGCCCTCTCCCTTGCCAGCTTCTGAATTCCGGAAAGTTCTTTTCTCTCTCTTTCGGAAATTAATATTTTTCGCTGAATTGCTTCTGCAACTTCAGGATTTTTATGTAAAAAGTTATCTAATTTGCTTTTTAAGAAATCAATAATGAAAGTTCTTACCGTAGGTCCGTTTGGCCCGATATCGTTTGATCCCAACTTGGTTTTAGTCTGAGATTCGAAAACAGGTTCTTCCACATTGATGGAAACGGCTGCAACAATTGACTTTCTGACATCCGAGGCATCAAAATTCTTATTGAAGAATTCGCGGATGGTTTTTACATACGCTTCACGGAAGGCATTCAGGTGAGTACCGCCCTGAGTGGTATTTTGTCCGTTAACAAAAGAAAAATACGTTTCCGTCTGGGATTTATCAGTATGTGTAATGGCAACTTCAATATCATTATCCCTCAAATGAACAATCGGATACAGGGTTTCGTTTTCCAGCTCCTCGTCCAACAAATCTTTAAGTCCGTTTTCGGAAAAGAAAGTTTCGCCGTTAAAAAGTATTTTCAGTCCAGGGTTCAGGTAAGCATAATTTCGGAGCATTCTCTCGATGTATTCTTTTCTGAACTTGAAGTGAAGGAAAATCTCACCATCCGGAATGAAAGAGATTTCGGTCCCGTTTCTGTCCGAAGTTTCTTTTTCCTCGTGATTTTCGGTAATGATCCCGCGTGAAAATTCTGCCATTTTCATCCTTCCTTCACGGAAAGAACGCACACGAAAATATTCCGAAAGCGCATTTACTGCTTTTGTACCTACACCGTTAAGACCTACTGATTTTTTGAAAGCTTTGCTGTCATACTTACCACCGGTATTCATTTTTGAAACGGCTTCCACCACTTTCCCCAGCGGGATACCACGGCCGAAGTCACGGATCGTAACTTTCCCGTCGTCCAGCTTTATTTCAATTCTTTTACCTGCTTTCATCCTGAACTCATCTATGGAGTTGTCCAGAATTTCTTTAAGCAAAATATAGATACCGTCATCAGCAGAAGAACCGTCTCCCAGCTTCCCGATGTACATTCCGGGACGCAAGCGTATGTGTTCCTGCCAATCGAGGGTTCTGATGTTATCTTCGGAATAGATTGGATTTATTTCTTGTGACATAGTAATTTCAGCAAACATACAAAAATACGAAATTGGACAAAATTATCCGAATTTTTAATTTATTTTTATGATAATACTATCAACCATGCTTTATAAATCATTTTATTCTGAAAGAAGTTCTAAATCTACTGTACAAAAGCAAAAATATACTACAGTAGAATAAAAATGCAGTGCAGCGGAATAAATTTCTTCAGTAGCAATATAAAAATTAACTACAGTACGATAAAAATATACCGAAGTTGAATAAATTTTTACTCAACTAAAGTAAATGCATTATGGAGTATAGTAAAAGTAAGTAACAGTACATAAAAAATTATCTGTAAGACAATAAATCTGCTCTTTATAGTATAAAAATGAGTAAAGCACCTTTTAGACTCTTCTCTTTTTTTAATGTATTGCTCTCGTGTCGCTGGGATTCCTTTTTGTAAAGGCGCAATTTCAAATGCTTTTTTTCGATTCCAATTGCTGTAAATTAATGAAATCTGTTAGGGTCACTAACTTCCAAGATTAAACCTGTTAAACCTTTAAATCGATAAATTCCTTCTGATACCGGAATATCTTTGTGTACCAAGCTGCTCAAAATGGTACAATGATTATTCATAATGAAAAAGAATATATTCAAAGATTAAAAGAAGAAATTACATTTTTAAGGAAGATATTAGATGAAAAAATAAAGTAAAGAGCTTTTAATTCTACCTCTTGTCAAGGTTTTGAACCTTAACAAGGTTTATGCAGAACGGAAGATAAAACCGATTATAAAAGAAATTTGGACAGATTTAGAAAATGAATTAAATTCGATATAATTAAAAATCCGCTTAATGATACACCTTCCTTTATCGAAATTATCTAATGTAGGAACCACTATTTTCAGCCAGATGACACAGCTGGCCAATGAAAACGAAGCCATCAACCTGTCGCAGGGCTTCCCGGATTTCATGCCGGATTCTGAGCTGCTGGATAAAGCAGATCATTTCATTAAAAAAGGCTTTAATCAATACGCCCCCATGGGAGGAATGATTGCTTTAAAAGAAGAAATTGCAAAAAAAATAGAAAATTCTCATCAGGCGATTTACCATCCTGAATCGGAAATTACCATAACTGCGGGCGGAACCCAGGCTATTTTTACCGCTATTGCCACTTTTATAAAAAAAGATGATGAAGTTATAATCTTTGAGCCGGCATACGATTGTTATGAACCTACCGTAGAACTTTTCGGGGGAATTGTGAAGCGTTTTGAAATGAAAGCTCCGGACTATGAAATCGACTGGAATTCAGTAAAAAGCTTAGTTTCAGACAAAACAAAAATGATTATCCTGAATAATCCGAATAACCCTTCCGGAAAGATTTTAAAGGAGAATGACATTCAGGAATTAATTAAAATTGTAAAAGGAACTTCCATTTTGATTTTAAGCGATGAAGTCTATGAAAACATTGTCTATGACGGAAAACAGCACCTCAGCATCTGCAAATATCCCGAACTGAAAGAAAGAAGCCTTCTTGTAGCATCTTTTGGAAAGTTATTCCATGTTACAGGTTGGAAAACCGGATATTGTGCCGCACCGAAAAACCTTACGGATGAATTCCGGAAAGTACATCAGTTCAATGTTTTTTCTGTAAATACACCCATTCAGATGGCCTTGGCGGAATACATGAAAAACCCCGATCATTACAATCAGCTGAACCAGTTTTTTGAGGAAAAAAGAGATTTTTTAAGACAAGGCTTGGCCACAACATCATTTGAGCTGCTGGATTGTGAAGGAACTTATTTCCAAGCTTTGAAATATGATAAAATTTCAGATAAAAATGATTTCGATTTTGCCAGCGAACTGACCATCACGCATAAAGTAGCGAGTGTTCCGTTTTCTTCTTTTTATAAAAATAAACTGAATGAAAATGTGATCCGTTTATGTTTTGCAAAAAAGCAGGAAACTTTAGAAAAAGCGATTGAAAATTTATTGAAAATATAGTATTTATAATCCAAAGGTTTGTCATTCTGAACGAAATGTAAGTGAAGAATCTCAATATATCAGAGATTTTCCGTTCCTCAGAATGACAAACCGTTGAATTAATTTAGCTTCTATAAAAACATTCCTCCGGAAGCTTCTATTCTCTGCCCGTTGATCCATCTTGCATCTTCAGTACAAAGGAAAGCCACCACTCCGCCGATATCATCCGGTACTCCGGCTCTTCCTAATGCCGTATTGCTGGCTACCATAGCATTTATATGCTCATCATCCCTTGTTCTTCCGCCTCCGAAATCTGTTTCGATAGCGCCAGGAGCGATAACATTGACTTTAATTTTTCTTGGTCCTAATTCTTTCGCCATATATTTCGTCAGCATCTCAACGCCTGCTTTGATAGAGCCATAAATTGACGATCCCGGCAATGCAAATCTTGCAAGTCCTGAAGAAACATTGATAATTCCTCCTTCTTCATTAATAAACGGTAAAAACTTCTGTGTCAAGAAAAATACTCCCTTGAAATGGATGTCTACCACATCATCCAGTTGGTCTTCCGTAACATCAGGAATCGGTGCGTATAAGGCTGTTCCGGCATTATTTACAAGAAAATCTATGTTTCTGCTGCCTGTATTTTCTTCCAGATGATCTCCCACCTGCTTTACGAAAGCATCAAAGCTCCTTATATCTTTTGTATCCAGCTGATAAGCAATTGCTTTTCTGCCTAAAGCCTGGATTTCTTCCACCACTTTATCAGCTTCTTCCTTGTTACTTCTGTAAGTGATGATTACATCTAAACCTTTTTGTGCAATTTTAATTGCTGAATTTTTTCCCAGTCCGCGGCTTCCTCCGGTTACCACAGCGATTTTTGTTCTTGTACTCATTTGTTTATGTTATTTGTTGATACAAAGTTGAGAAAATTGTAAGCCAAAGTATTTGCCCGAATCAAACTGAAATTTGCAAAATTCAAATCACGAGCGAAATTCCATGGGAGTAAACGTTGTTTTCCTTTTAAAAAAGTTTGAAAAGTGAGCAATTTCTTCAAAACCCAATGCGTAGGAAATCTCGGAAACATTCCATTTTGTTTGTTTTAAAAGGATTTTTGCTTCCTGTATCAATCGGTCTGCGATAAATTCTGTCGTAGTTTTTCCGGTACTTTCTTTTAATTTTTTATTTAAGTAATTCACATGAACGGCCAACCTATCTGCATAGTCTTTCGCGGTTTTTAACTGCAGCCTGTTTTCAGCAGATTCAATGGGAAACTGCCTTTCCAGTAATTCTATGAATAAAGAAACCACACGGAGTGATGCGTCATTTGATGTAGAAATTTTGGTCGCGGGCTGTAGTTTCTGGCCGTAATGGATGAGTTCCACTACATAATTTCTGATCAGGTCATATTTGAAGATATAATCTGATTCTATTTCTTTTTTTATTTTGCTGTAAAGCTGTTCTATTTCATCGGCCAGTTCATTATCAATTTCAAAAACAGGCACATTTCCCGGCTGGAAAATCGGTAAATCTTCAAGGGTGCTGTGAGATTTGTCTTTAATAAAAAAATCTTCCGTAAAAACACAGAAACTCCCGGACTGATCGGGGTCTTCAGGGATCCAGTGGTAAGGAACCTTTGGGGTTGCAAACAATAAAGCATTCTGTTTAATCTGAATAGTTTTATCTGCGTATTCTGCCCTGTTTTTCCCTCTTATCAGGCTTATTTTATAATATTTCCTTCTGTTATAGGGCATTTCAGAAGTCGCTTTTGCTTTTTCAATTGTCTGGGCAATATCAAATACATTAAAATGCCCGATATCTTTATGAAGTCCTTTTGGGAAGATGCTTTCGAGGTCTTTCCCAAGCTTGGCGGTCATTTCTCTGTAGAAATCTTCAATTGTGGCATGCGCGAGTTTTTCCATGAGTGTTATTTGTAAAAATCAAATGTACAACTATTACATTATAAATTAAATAGTAATTCCGCCGATTATTTCTAAAGCCCATTTTCCGTTTTTATACTCGGCCGCATAGTCATTTTCAAAACTGCTTCCTGACTTTGAAATGTAAAATTTGTTTTTATCAAGCTTATCCCTTTTAATTTTTGAAATATTGCCTCTTGTAAGATCAGTTACTTTTTCATAATAAGTTTTCTTGCTATTGCTTTCCGGTGTAAACAGAATTCTTGAATTTGGATGTACCTGATGAAAATAATCGCAGTCATTTTCAAATATATCAAAAGTATAGTGGAGATTTTTAAGATCAACTGTTTCTTCGTAAGCCGGAAGAAGCTGTTCATAAAGTGTCGTAAACTTATTTTTCCCTGATATAAACATTGGGTTAAGATCATCGAAATCAGACATTCCGTCACCGTCCGTATCCTTATTGTTTGGGTTTAAGCCAAAACTTTTTTCAAAAATGTCATTATAACCATCATTATCAGAATCTTTTGTGAGATCTTTTAAATTAATTTTAAATAATTTTCCATCATCGATAGCGGAATAGTCGTCATAGCCGGGTAAGCCTGCAACCTTTACAATTTTAACCAGGCTGCCTTCCAATTGAAGGAATCCATCTTTTATAATTGAATTTTCCTGGATATTATTAATATAGTAATGACTAAAACTTAAGCCTAGAAAATATGCAGAAGGTCTATCTTTCTCAATCTTCAACAGCCAGAATCCCAAATTATTTGTTCCCAGTGCATATATTGCATCTCCTGTCTGCAGTTTATTTGAACAGGAAAACTGATCTGAAAATTTTTCTTTGAACAGCTTAAATTCTTCCTGATGTGTTTTCCATTTTTTTTCTTCTATTTCTTCAGAGTAAATTTCACGAGCCTCTATACTATCTTGCTTAAAGGTCCAATAATTTCTGAGATCACTGATTTCAAGATAATCCGGTTTATATTCAAGAATCTGTTTTACAGTAAATGTCTCTTTTTCAACATATCCTTTGAAGGTCTGTTCATATTTACCGGCAAAACACCTGTCATCGGCATTTTTTGAGCATGAAATTAATAGAGTAAAAAGAATAAAATATAAAATCTTCATCGTTAAAAGTTTGACTCATGAATGCAAAAAACGCTCCCAAAATACATCGGAAGCGTTTTTCTTTATAACTAACTTTAATATTTTCTTATACGTTGAATCTGAAGTGCATGATGTCACCATCTTTCACCACATATTCTTTTCCTTCTACAGAAAGTTTCCCTGCTTCTTTCACCTTTGCTTCAGAACCATAATTCACATAATCATCATATTTGATTACCTCAGCACGGATGAATCCTTTTTCGAAGTCTGTGTGGATAACCCCCGCAGCCTGCGGTGCCGTCCAGCCCTGCCCGATTGTCCAGGCTCTTACTTCTTTAACTCCGGCTGTAAAGTACGTCTGAAGCTTTAACAGATCGTATGCTTTTCTGATCAGACGGTTAACTCCCGGTTCAGTAAGTCCCAGCTCTTCAAGGAAAATTTCTCTTTCCTCAAATGTTTCAAGCTCATTGATATCAGCCTCGATCTGAGCAGCAAGAACTACTACTTCTGCCCCTTCATTTTTAGCCATTTCTTCGATCTTTCCGATCCACTCGTTTCCGTTTTTGATAGAATTTTCGTCTACGTTGCAAACGTAAAGAACCGGTTTATTTGTCAACAATTGAACTTCCCCGATAATTGATTTTGCGAAATCATCAGCCGGGAATTCTCTTGCATTTTTACCATCTTCAAGGAATTTTTGAAGATTCTGAAGTGTTTCATACGTCAGAATATCTTCTTTTTTACCTGATTTAATGAACTTTTTCGCTTTTTCAACTGCTTTTCCTACAGTTTCCAAGTCTTTCAACTGAAGCTCGATGTCAATAATTTCCTTATCTCTTAACGGATCTACCGAACCTTCTACGTGAACGATATTTCCATTATCAAAACATCTTAAAACATGGATAATCGCCTCACACTCACGAATATTCGCCAGGAACTGGTTTCCCAAACCTTCTCCTTTGCTGGCTCCTTTTACAAGACCTGCGATATCTACGATCTCTACAACGGCAGGCAAAACTCTTTCCGGTTTTACTAATTTTTCCAGCTCAAACAATCTGTGATCCGGAACGGAAACTGTTCCCAAATTGGGCTCAATAGTACAGAAAGGATAGTTTGCCGACTGTGCTTTTGCGTTGCTCAGACAGTTAAAAAGAGTTGATTTACCTACATTCGGTAAGCCTACGATTCCACATTTCATAACGTTAGATTCAAAGTTTAAGGGTTAAGATTCAGGGATTAAAGTTTAAGGATTCCAGATTGAGCAAAAACTGCTTTCAATCTGTACCATAAAACTTTAAACCATAAGCCTTGAATTATGAGTGTGCAAAGATAGTGATTTTAAAGACAGTTTCATAATAAAAAAATCTGCCAGTTTCCTGACAGATTCAAATAAATTTTTATTCAATCCGGTTTTATGGGTTATCACCTGTAGCGTCCTGTGCAAGAGGAACGTCATTAGGTGCATCTTGTAATGTTTTATCAAAAATAAACAGAGATTCGTCTGTAGCCCTATCTCCTCCGGCAATTTTCAGTTTGTCGATCAGGTTGGAAGCCAGTGTTTCTTCTTCGATCTGTTCCTGCACAAACCATTGCATAAAATTCCACGTTGCCCAGTCTTTTTCTTCCATAGCCAGATCTACCAGCCTGTAAATTGAGGTGGTATTGTCTACTTCATGTTTAAAAACACCATCAAAACAAGCAGTTAAAGATTCCGGATCTGCGGGCGGAGCCGGGATTGCATCTACTTTTGGTTTTCCTCCTCTGTTCAGAATGTATTCCATAAATTTAATAGAATGATTTCTTTCTTCCTGAGCGTGTCTGTAAAGGAAATTTGCGATTCCCTGATAACCTTTATCATCTGCCCAGATTCCATAAGATAAAAAAACGTGTGATGCGTGAATTTCTTTGTTCATTTGGTCACTAAGCGCTTTTTCCATTGTTGCGGAAAGTCTGTTAGTATTCATAATTCATATTTTTTAGTGATTATGGTTTTACAGATGCAAAAATGGTTCCGAGAGGTTTTTAATTTAAATCTATTTAATGAAACATATTTATAATCTACTGAATTACTTTATTTTAAGTTAATAATTTATAGTTAGTCTAAAATAAAATTGTTTACTTTTTCCGTACTTTTTAACTAAAACTGAAATTTTGGATGCGTTTTTTGAAAATATAGCAAAAGGGATAACTAATATCCCTTCTTTAATTTAATTTAATTCAAATTATTTATTTATTCAAAAATTCAACAACTTTTGAGACAAATGCATCATGATTCTGGAAAAAAGAAGCGTACCCTGAATCCGGAAAAATAATTAATTCTGAGTTTTCTAAATTTTCATGTAAATTATGTGCATTCTGAACAGCAACGGGAAGATCATTTTCTCCATGAGCGATAAGAACAGGATTGTGAATGTTATGCAGTTCAGTCAATGCATTAGCATCCGGCTGTGCCCAGCTCAACACTGCTGTGAAAAGCGTTAAACATAAAACACTGGTAACTGAGTTTTTCTGATTGTTTTCATTGTAGTTTATTTTTGTTTGATTTTATGGTGCAAGCATAAATCATAAAAATAAACGTGTCACTGATAAACTGGTTTAAACAGACATTTTAAAGGCTAATTAGACATTTTAAAACGTAAAAAATCCCCTCTTTGTAAAGAAGGGACAATATGTATTGATTTATTTTACTTTTTTAGCCAGATAATCGCTTTCATTTCCCAGTCTGTCTATGGCTTTAATGGCTACGGCATTTAATGTTTTTCCGTCTTTGAATTTAGGAATATCTTTGGAAAGCTGATCCAGTGTAAGAATTTCCGTTTCCCAGACTCCGTTGTACTGTGTAAAAAGTACCCACTGAAATACATCTCCGATGTTTTTCACGCTCCAGCTTGTTTTCGCAAAGCTTCCATTGTCCGTAATGAAAAGCGTGGGAATCTGCAGGGGCGCAGCTTTTAGCCATGAGGTTTTTGGGACTAATGCTTTTTCTTTGTAAGGCCCGTTCTTTAAGGCAGGCAGCATTCCTGCATTTCTTGTCAGTCCCGCTATACTCCAGTGAATTTCGCCGGCATCTTTTCCTAAAACCTGCCTTGAAATTTCTACCTGATTTTTAATTTCCGCTGGTCGGTCAGAAACTTTGATTTCTACGGTATTCAGTCCCGGCCAAAGGTGGCGGTTCATGGTGTTTTCTGACTTCCACCAGCTTAATAATTTTTCAAATCCCTGTCCCTGGGAATCAATCGGCCAGTACAACTGGGGTGAGAAATAATCTACCCAGCCTTTATTTAGCCATAGTTTAGCATCAGCATACAATTCGTCATACTGTGAAGAGCCTACAATACCTTCCGGATAGCCGGGTTTCCAGATCCCGAACGGGCTGATCCCAAATCTTACATGACTTTTTTCCGCATGGATTTCTTTGTAAATTCTTTCTACAAACTTATTCACATTATCTCTTCTCCAATCTGCCCTTGTAAGGCTTCCTCCATTTCTTACATATTCGTTCCAGCTTGCATTATCAGGAAAATCCGCTCCTTTATTATAGGTTGCATAAGGATAAAAATAATCATCAAAATGAACAGCATCTATATCATATCTCTTTACAATATCCTTCACCACGTTGGAAACATGGCCCTGGGTTTTCGGGTTAGCGGGATCAAACCAGTACATTCCGTTTTTAAGCCTCATCACAATATCAGAAAGTTTGTTAACCATTGATAAGCTGTTGACAGCACCTCCATTGGTGTGATGTGCCCTGTAAGGATTTAACCAGACATGAAGCTCCAATCCTCTTTTATGGGCTTCTTCTATCCAAAACTGCAACGGATCATAATTAGGATAAGGTGCCCTTCCTGTTTCTCCTGTCAAAAAATAAGACCACGGCTCCATGCTGCTTGTATATAAGGCATCTGCAGAAGGACGAACCTGAAAAATCACCGCATTGAAATTATTATCTCTAAGCATATCGAGCATGCTGATCGCTTCCGATTTTTGCTGATCAACCGTTAAATAGCCTTTGACGGCCAGTTGATATTGGCTACGCTGGCAATCCATGCGCCACGGAATTCCCTTTTGATTTCCGGAAGATTGGTGCGGAATATTTCTTCTGTGGGAGTTGTGGTTACTGACGCTGCAGGAGGAGTATTGGGTGCAGGTTTTACGGGTTTTGTTGTATTTTGATTTTTTACCGGCTTTGAGCTATTTATTACAGTTTTAGAACTGCTGCACGAAGCAAAAAGCCCTAATAAAAATATTAATTTAAGTTTATTCATTTTCATACTCTGCAAAACTACATTAAATTATTTTTTTTGATTTTAAAAATTAAGATAATAAAATGAATTATTTAATGAATATTTATTTAAATTAATTATTTTAACGCAAAGTACACAAAGTTTTTTTTGGTTACTATCTGTTTTTAAGTTCGCAAAGGCGTTTGACTTCGCCGAATCTTCGATTTCACTCAGTTAAGCTCTCAAAAAGATTCTCACTTCTATCATATTAATTTTGACTGAAGCCAGGATTTTTATTGAATGTTGAAAGCGGACTAAAGTCCGCTCCTATTGAGGTTTCGTGTAGATAGAAATAAAAAAGCCCCGAAAAATCGAGGCTTTTGTTTATATTAAAGAATTTTATTAAGCTTTTGCTTGTCTTTCCAATCTTTTTCTGTCTTCTTCAGAAAGAATTTTCTTTCTCATACGGATGAAGTTTGGTGTTACCTCAATAGCTTCATCAGCCTGAATATATTCCATACATTCTTCCAGAGAGAATAAGATTTTTGGTGCTACACCAGTATCTTTATCTTTTCCGGCAGCTCTCATGTTATTAAGCTGTTTTGCTTCAACGATGTTTACCACCAAATCTCCCGGCTTGTTTTGCTCACCGATAATCATACCTGCATAGATTTCCTCTCCCGGATCTACGAAGAACTTACCTCTGTCCTGTAGTTTGTTGATAGAATATTCCGTAGCCGGCCCTTGAGTTTTGCTGATCAATACCCCGTTGTTTCTTCCCGGAATAGCTCCTTTGAAAGGCTTATATTCTGTGAAACGGTGGGCCATGATAGCTTCCCCTGCAGTAGCAGTCAACATCTGAGAACGTAACCCGATTAAACCTCTTGAAGGAATTTCGAATTCCATGTGCTGCATTTCACCTTTAGTTTCCATAATGTGAAGGTCACCTTTTCTCTGAGTCGCTAAATCGATAACTCTTGATGCATATTCTTCCGGTACGTCTACAACCAAAGATTCGTAAGGCTCACAATTTACACCGTCGATTTCTCTAAGGATTACCTGCGGCTGTCCGATTGTCATTTCGTAACCTTCTCTTCTCATTGTTTCAATAAGAACTGATAAGTGAAGAATACCTCTACCGAAAACAAGGAAAGTGTTGGCATCATCAGTCTGCTGAACTCTTAATGCTAAGTTTTTCTCTAATTCTTTCGTTAATCTTTCTTTTAAGTGATTAGAAGTCACGTATTTACCATCTTTACCGAAGAAAGGTGAATTGTTGATAGAGAACGTCATGTTCAACGTAGGCTCATCAATTGCTGTTCTTTCCAACGGCTCAGGATTTTCCAGATCTACAAAAGAATCTCCAATCTGGAAAGCATCGAAACCTACCACAGCACAGATATCTCCTGCCTGTACTTCCGTTACTTTTTTCTTTCCTAATCCTTCAAAAACGTATAATTCTTTTACTTTTCCTTTTACAATTTTACCATCTGCCTGTGCAAGACCGATCCATTGAGATTCTTTGATCTCACCTCTCGTTACCTTCCCGATCGCGATTCTTCCTAAGAAAGAAGAATAATCAAGAGAAGTAATCTGCATCTGAAGATTTCCTTCCGTAATTTTCGGAGCAGGAACATATTGTAAAATTCCGTCTAATAATGGGAAAATATCTTCTGTCTGTTCTAATGAAGTATTGAACCATCCCTGTTTAGAAGATCCGTAGAACGTTGGGAAATCCAATTGCTCTTCAGTCGCTTCAAGGTTGAAGAAAAGATCAAAAACCTGATCGTGAACCTCATCCGGACGACAGTTTGGCTTATCCACCTTATTGATAACCACCAATGGTCTTAACCCTAATTCCAAAGCTTTCTGAAGTACGAATCTTGTCTGCGGCATTGGTCCTTCGAAGGCATCTACCAACAAAATTACCCCGTCTGCCATTTTCAATACTCTTTCTACTTCCCCACCAAAATCGGCGTGACCGGGTGTATCAATTACATTAATTTTTGTGTCTTTATAAGTAACAGAAATATTCTTGGATAAGATGGTGATCCCTCTTTCTCTTTCAAGATCATTGTTATCCATAATTAATTCTCCACTCTCCTGATTTTCTCTGAAAATATTGGTAGCGTGGATGATCTTGTCGACCAAAGTTGTCTTACCGTGGTCAACGTGTGCGATAATCGCAATATTTCTAATGTTTTGCATATAAGATTTTTACGGGTGCAAAAATAGTGATTTTTAATGAAAAACTCATCAAGAAGTTTTATTAATTAACAAATTCATAATGAGAAAGTTAAACCTATGACATTCATAATTTATTAAAAGTGAATATTTTATGCTATCATTTTGAGATAAAATCAGGTGGAAATGATTCAATTTTAATCATAAATAAGAGCTGTATTCTTCAAAAAAATAAAAAATGATGATCTGAATTAAAACTATTACTCCAAACTTTATTAAAAATGAGGCTTTTGAAATTTTATGTCTGAAAATGATCATTCCAAAAACAGCGCCTATTGTACCGCCTAAAAAAGTGACCGCCAACAAAGTTTTTTCAGAAATTCTTTTCTGGTGCTTCACCGCACGTTTTTTATCAAAACCGAAAACAATGAAGCATACAAGATTGATTATGATTAGTAAATAAGTCATTACCGCAAATCTAATACAAAATATTGTTACAGATTTTTTAATTTTGTCATCAATAGTAAAATCAATGACAGTACACGATCTCGCGGGAAACTATTCGGTCCAGGGCAGCAATCAGGAAGAAAATGACCATATTTCTTATCATGGTTTATTGACTTTAACTGTAGATGAAAACAACCGAATCATCGCTCAATGGATGATTGGTGATCACATTCAGAACGGTACAGGATTTTATAAAGATGAGATTTTAGTAATTAATTTTAATTACGAAGGTAATGATCAGAAGATTTATAAAGGTGTTGCTATATACCGCTGCTTAAATAAAGATGTACTGGACGGGTTCTGGTCTGAAAAACATGGTAATCCCTTATTTTTGGGAAGTGAGTATTGTGTCCGGATTCAGAATTCCGGGTTTTTGAATTGAGTTTTTTTAAAAAAAAGCTGCCTTAAAAAGGCAGCCCAAGATTAAATTATCTAGCAATTAATTATTTTTTTGCCTTTACATCCACAGCGATTTCGATGTCTTTACTGATCATCCATTCCGCAGGATCTGCTTCGGAAGTCCCGAATTTGATTCCCCAATCTGCCCTGTTTACTGTAAATTTAGCCTGGATAGAAGCAGAATTTTCCACCACATCCACTTTTGCCGGGAAAGTAACGTTCATTGTTTTTCCGGATAATGTAAGATTTCCGCTTACTGTTTTATTTGCTCCGGCTACAGCATCTTTAGGTGCTTCCTTCAAATCTGTAACGCTTGTAATTTTGAAATCTGAAGTTGGATTTTTAGCCGTATCAAAGAAGTCAGGATTTTTAAGGTGCGCTTCAAGATCTGCCGGTTTTTTGTCTTTTTCCGTTACAGATGCCGGATCTACTTTAATGGAATTCATATCGATCACGAAATTACCAGCCGTCACCTGACCGCCTTCTACGCTAAGATCTCCTGATTTTACATTAAGTGTTCCCCAACGAGGTGCCATTCCACCTTTGTGGAAAGCCTTCCAGTTCACTTTAGATGCCACCGTATCTACAGCAAGCATTTCTCCTTTACTTTCGGCAACCGTCTGTTCCTGAGCCGTTGCAGCGTTCTCAGCCGCTTTTTCCTTGTTACAAGATGCTGCAAGCAAACCTACTCCTACTAATGCAATTACACTAAGTTTTTTCATATTATTTTAATTGTTTAAGTTTATTTTTCTGATGATTTAACGGATTTTAAAGATAAATATTTTAATCCAAATCTTCTGATGTCAAAAATAGAAAACCTCATTTCCAGTACCCTTATCATACATCAAGAAAATTGTTTAACTTCAAAATGGGAAAAAGATGATGGCACAGGTATTTTAATGAATTTTAAAATTACCTATTTTAGCCGTTTAAAACTTACGATGAACGTTACAAACTATATCCAGCAGACCCTCAATATATCAGAAAAAAGCATTAATGCAACCCTTCAATTGTTATCAGAAGATTGTACAATTCCTTTTATTTCAAGGTACAGGAAAGACAAAACAGGGAACCTTGACGAAACCCAGATCGAACAAATTTCGAAAATCAGTAAGCAGTTTGAAGACATCGTAAAGAGAAAAGAAACGATTTTAAAATCTGTTGAAGAACAAAATGCTTTAACACCTGAATTCAAACAAAGAATAGAGGAAAGTTTTGATATTCAAGAACTTGAAGATCTTTATTTACCATTCAAAAAAAGAAAGAAAACCAAAGCAGATGCCGCTAAAGAAAAAGGGCTGGAGCCTCTGGCCAAGATTATCATGAGCCAGAAAGCCCAGGACATACAATTTTTAGCTTCAAAATATATCAACGACAAAGTAGATTCTGAAGAAGAGGCCCTGCAGGGAGCAAGGGATATCATGGCCGAGTGGATCAATGAAAATATGTACGTCAGAAAAAACCTTCGCCGTTTGTTCCAGCGTAAAGCTGTGGTAACCTCAAAAGTGGTGAAATCTAAAAAAGATGAGGAAGACGCACAAAAGTTTTCCCAATATTTCGAATGGGAAGAAAACCTCAACAGAACCCCTTCCCACAGGCTTTTGGCCATGTTGAGAGCTGAAGCCGAAGGTTTTGTGAAAATCAATGTAGGAATTGATAAAGAAGAGGCTGTTGATTTTATTGAAAACGCAATCATTAAATCAAATAACGAATCCGCAGAACAAATTTCATTAGCCATAAAAGACAGCTACAAAAGATTACTGGAACCCGCCATTTCAAATGAAACTTTACAGGAAGCCAAAGAAAAGGCCGACAAAAAAGCCATCGAAATATTCTCCGAAAACTTAACCCAATTATTGCTTGCCCCTCCGTTGGGAGAAAAGAGAATTCTGGCCATTGATCCCGGATACAGAAGCGGATGTAAAGTAGTCTGCCTCGATGAAAAAGGTGATTTACTGCATAATGAAACTATCTATCCGCACGCCCCGCAAAATGAAACGGGCATGGCAATGAAAAAAATCCGTTCTATGGTGAATGCTTATAATATTGAGGCCATATCCATCGGAAACGGTACTGCAAGCCGTGAAACGGAGTTTTTTATTAAAAAAATTGCTTTTGATAAGCCGCTTCAGGTTTTTGTGGTTTCGGAAGCCGGTGCATCCGTCTACTCAGCAAGTAAAATTGCAAGAGATGAATTCCCCAGCTACGACGTGACTGTCCGTGGAGCAGTTTCTATCGGCCGAAGACTGTCTGACCCGCTGGCGGAGCTAGTAAAAATTGATCCAAAATCCATCGGAGTCGGACAATATCAGCATGATGTAGACCAGACACAGCTTAAAAATGAACTGGATTCTACGGTAATGAAATGTGTGAATTCTGTAGGAATTAATTTAAATACAGCAAGTAAGTCCCTTTTAAGTTATGTTTCCGGAATTGGCGAAAAGATGGCCGAAAACATCATCAATTACCGAACAGAAAATGGTGCCTTTGAAGACAGAAAGCAACTAAAAAAGGTTCCCAGGCTTGGCGAAAAGGCTTTCCAGCAGGCTGCGGCATTTGTAAGAATCAATAATGCTAAAAATCCGCTTGACAATTCTGCAGTTCATCCTGAAGCCTACGGTATTGTTGAAAAAATGGCTAAAGATCTTGGTATAAAAACTAATGAACTAATAGCTAATAAAGAAAAAATTGCTTTAATACAGCCAGAAAAATATATTACAGAAGATATCGGGATTTTAAGTATCAAAGATATTTTAAAAGAGCTTGAAAAGCCGGGACTGGATCCAAGAAAAGCAGCAAAAGTTTTCGAATTTGACCCTCATGTAAAAAAGATTACCGACTTAAAAATAGGAATGATATTGCCTGGAATTGTGAATAATATTACAGCCTTCGGATGTTTCGTAGATCTGGGAATTAAAGAAAGTGGATTGGTACATATTTCTCAGTTGAAAGACGGCTTTGTTTCTGATGTGAACGAAGTGGTAAAACTGCATCAGCACGTTCAGGTAAAAGTGACGGATGTGGATGAGGCCAGGAAGAGAGTGCAATTGAGTATGATTTTGTAAGATACAATAAATAATCCCTGCCATTTCTGACAGGGATTATTTTATATAAAATTCAATTATGATTGTTGTCCAGGAGAATTTTCTATGTTTTTATAGTTATTTCTCAGAAATCTTAGCGGCTTAGTTCCATCTATAAACCTAAAATCAATATACTGAGGGTTTAAAACTGTATTATTTTCTATTTCATAAGTAGTCTGCCCTGCTCCACCTTCTACAAAAACACCCCATCTCATAAAACCGTCATTAGATCTTATTTTATTATGCTTTATAGCTATTTCCACGTTATTAACTTCAGATATTTTTATACCTGTTAATAGTCCTTCGTTGCCTGTATTTTTTATACCCGGGTTTTCAATAATATTAAAATTTATATTCAAGAAATTATTGTCTGATTCTATTAAAATCCCATTTTCTTTGGTAGACTTAATAATGTTATTTGAAACTTCACAAGTTGTAGTATGTGATAAATAAATGCCACAAAATTCAATATTATTGATCATATTATTAGATACAATTGCCCCGTCTACATTCCGGATATTGATACCATGCTGACCTGCATTTCTAATAACATTTCCATTAACAACAACATTTTTTGCAATTAGAATCCCGGTTGTTGTATTAATGATCAAAATACCGTCTCCGCCTCCACCGGTATTGTCAATTATATTATTTGAGATAACTACATTTTTACAAGTATAATTTACTGTATAGGAAGCATCTTGATTCTGCAATTTAATGCCCATTTTTTTTGTATTTCTAATTCTATTTTCAGATACTGTAAGATTAGAAATTCCTACATCCAGATACATACCGTGTTCCAAGATTGTATTTTCAATATCATTATCAGTAACAGAGACAAACTCTGAATCTTCTGCAATAATGATTCCCTGGGATGAATTTTTAAAGCTATTTTTAAATATTGTTATATTTTTGCCACCCACGGTAATTCCTGTATTGTCTTTTCTTCCAAAAGGGCTTTCACTTGTATTTGCAGCCCACGCATCATCAAAAGAGTTTTCTACCTTATTATATTTAAAAGTAAAATGATTAACATCCCTTAGTCCTGAAACAGCAGAATACGTAAAATCTTTGAAACTATTATTTTCAACAGTAAGATTTTGTGCTCCAAAACATAAAACTCCCACAGCTTCTGAGCTTGAAGTAGGACTGTAATTTGTACCAAGCCCCTCCAGCTTAAACCCGGTAATGGATATATTACTCCTATACTCACAGTTAAAAATAGGTTTTTCAATGCCTAATTGTTTAATGATACATCCTTTAGAAAATAGCTTTTGGTTATCTTGCACAAATAACTGGTCATTTATCTGAATTGATATTTCATCAAAAAAAATATCATACCCCAACGTTAATGCTGTTTGTATTTTGGAGGTAACATCAGTAGCAGCAAAAGAAGCATCACCTATTCCCCACCATAAAATATTAACATATCCTGTCCATTGCCTTTTATAAAAGTCATTTCCTTTTTTTCTATAAATGGCTCCATCACCATTTCCACTTGGAGGAACCCCTACAGTTGTTTTTTTATAAATAACATTCTCATAAGTGTAGCTGTCCACCAACTGTACTACGTCATCATTTGGAAAAATACTTCCTGGCTGAAAAAAATCGTTTGTGTAAATCATATTCTTTGTTTTAATTATTATTTAGAAAACTCTCCCGGCTTTCTATTAAAACAAAAATATAGGATCATTACGCCAAAACTCGACGTATAAAAAATTAAACTTAAAAACAAAAGCATCCAATAAGTTAATGGATGCTTCTATGCTATAAATAAAAATAGCCGGCTTTAACGGCCGGCTACTTATTATTTTTTAGATTCTTCAACGGAAACTTTTCTAAAGTCTTTGAACAATTTGCTAAGTTCTAAAGCTGCTTTACGTGCTCTTGTTCCAGCTGCTTTGTTTCCTTTTTCTGCTTGTTGGTTTGCTTCAGTAGTGAAAGCTTCAAATTCTGCGTTGATTTTTTCAATTAGTTCTTTCATTATTTATAAAATTTAGGCTGCAAATATATGTTTTATGGGGATTCCAGCCAACTTTCAGGGAAAAAGTTTATAATAATTAATAAATAATTTATCCAGTTACCAAAAGTGCAACAAATTTCGGCCATAAAGAATCCAATTTTGTTTTAAATTAACTATAAATACAGCATCATAACCTTTTCAAATATAATACAGGCCTACTGACAGGCTCTTGTCATTAAGCTGCATTATTTTTGTTAATAATTTTAAATATTAAAAAAATGAATTTAGCATCAGTTCGTATTATAACCGCACAAATTGAACAGTTAATACAATTTTATGAAGAAATAACAGGTATTCAGGCCATACGCTACACTCCGGATTTTGCAGAGCTACGGACATCAACCATTACAATTGCCATTGGAAGTACCAATACCCTGCAGTTTTTTGGTGGAGAAAGTACGGCACAACCGGCAAAAAACCGCAGCCTGATAATAGAATTTGCTGTTGAAAATGTAGATCAGGAATTTATGCAGATAAAAGGTCTCATATCCTCATCTATTGTTCAGGAACCAACAATAATGCCTTGGGGAAACAAGTCGCTGTTATTCAGAGACCCGGATGGAAATCTTATTAATTTTTTCACTCCTGTCTCGAAATAAAATAATATAAATTACATTTTGAATCGCCTTATTTCAGGGCGATTTTTTTATACGAAAAATCTTTTAAAATATTTTTTATAAAGTTTCATTATTCATTAATTAAATACCTAAATTTTAAATAAAAATTAAACAAAAACAACTTAATAACTATTATTACCTAAAAAACACGGCATAATATTAAAATTTGATAAATTGTTCAAAATTTGATTACCTTTGCATAGTAAAACATTATTGATGAAAAAAAACAGAACATGCAAACTACGCGCATAGACTATAAAACACTTTACTTTTGTTTATTTTTTCTCAAATTAATTTTAATATCAATCACTGCTTTAATTGAAAAGCTAGGGATTACTTAAATCCATTTATATGCATAAAACTTTTTCGGAATTAAAGAAAACCGTATCAAAAAATTCTCAAAGTTTAAAATTAAAGAAAATAAAAATTGCCTTACTGGGAGATACCGCAACACAGTTCCTGAATGTTGCATTAAAAGGTACTGCCATCCATGAAGGGTTTTATTTTGAAATCTTTGAAGCGGAGTTCGGGCAGATATCCAGACAGATTTTTGATCCTGCCTCAGACTATTACAGCTTTGAAGCAGATTATACCGTCATTTTTGAATCTTCTCATAAATTATTAAACCAATATTATAAATCTGATGCTCCTGTCTGTTTCGGGGAAAACAAGATCAATCAGATCCAGGAGCTTTACAACAGTATTCAAAGCAGAACAAAAAGTAAAGTTATCTATTGTAATTTTCCTTCCATCAATAACCAGATTTTTGGTAATTTTTCTAATAAGGTGGAATCTTCTTTTGTATTTCAGCAGACTAAAATAAATTATCTACTTTCAGAATTAGCGGTTAAAAACAGCAGCCTGTATGTTGCTGATCTTGTTTCAATTCAGAATAAATGGGGTAGAGATTTTATGTTCTCGCCCAATATTTATATCAATACCGAAATGGTGCTGTCCATTGATGCTCTGCCAGTTGTAGCAAGGGATATTACGGCAATTATTTCTTCTATTGAAGGAAAATTTAAAAAATGCCTGATCCTTGATCTGGACAATACCATATGGGGAGGAATTATTGGTGATGACGGTCTTGAGAAAATACAGGTGGGAAATCTGGGTATCGGGAAGGCGTTTTCAGAATTTCAGTATTGGATAAAAGCCCTTCAAAAAAGAGGCATTATCCTCGCTGTATGCAGTAAAAATGATGAGGATAAAGCAAAAGAACCTTTTGAAAAACACCCTGATATGGTAATCCGGCTTGATGACATTGCTGTATTTGTGGCCAATTGGGAAAATAAAGCTGATAACATACGGAAAATACAGAGTATTCTTAATATCGGTTTTGATTCCATGGTCTTTTTGGATGATAATCCATTCGAAAGAAATATTGTGAGGGAAAACCTGCCGGAAGTATGTGTTCCCGAGCTGCCGGAAGACCCTGCAGATTACCTGGAATATCTTTATGGCTTAAATCTTTTTGAAACCGCCAGTGTTTCTGAAAATGATGCGGAAAGAACAAAGCAATATCAGGTGGAAGCTCAAAGGACAATTGCGCTGGAAAGCTTTACCAATGTGGATGATTTCCTGAAAAGCATGGAAATGACTTCTGATGTTCAGCCATTTAATAATTTTTCAAAACCGAGAATTTCGCAGCTTACCCAGCGTTCCAATCAGTTTAATTTAAGAACAGTACGATATACGGAGCAGGATGTTGATCATCTGATACACTCACAAAATCATCATACCCTATCTTTTACCTTAAAGGATAAATATGGCGATAACGGACTGATCTGTGTGATCGTCTTAGAGAAAAAAAATCCCGACACCCTTTTTATCGATACCTGGCTGATGAGCTGCAGGGTACTGAAAAGGGGCATGGAAGATTTTACTCTTAATACAATTGTAGAAACGGCAAAAGAAAATGGCTTCAAATATATTGTAGGAGAATACATTCCCACTGCTAAAAACCAAATGGTGGAAGATCATTACAAAAAATTAGGATTTACTCCCAATGAAAACCAATGGATACTGGATGTAGAAAATTATGAACCAAAACAAGTCTATATAATTAAAAAACAAAACAATGACAACAGAAGAAATTTTATCAAAACTAACAGGAATCTTTCGTGAAGAGCTCGATAATGAAGACATCAATCTTAGTACGGAAACTACCGCAGAAGATATTGAAGAATGGGATTCGCTTTCGCATATCCAGCTTATTGTAGCCATAGAAAAAGCTTTTAAAATACGCTTCACTTCATCAGAAATCCAAAGTTGGAATAATGTAGGAGAGCTGGCAGAATCCATAAAATCCAAATAGGTTTTTAAATGCTTCTCAATTCATATAATTTTATTGCTTTTTTCACGTTACTCTTCTTTTGCTACTATCTTTTAGCTAAAAACTTAAAGCTGCAGAATATTTTTCTTCTTATTGGAAGCTATATATTTTATTGTAGCTGGAGCCCACAGTTTTTATTGCTGATTGTTCTATCAACAGGTATCACGTATTTTATCGGAAATAAGATAAAAAACAATGAAGGTAAAACGAAGACAAACTGGGTAAGACTGGGGATTTTTTCAGTCCTGATACAGCTTTTATATTTTAAGTATTTCAATTTTTTTATAGAAAACTTTAATGACCTTCTGAAAATTTTTGGATTGAAAGATCAATTAAATATATTGAAAATAATATTTCCGATCGGGATCAGCTTTTATTCATTCAGGATGATTGGCTATCTTCTGGATATTAAAAACAATAAGCTCAAGGAAATCCCTTCATTACTGGATTATTCGGTTTTTGTGGCTTTTTTCCCGTGTATTATTGCGGGGCCCATTGACAAGGCTGCACCTTTTCTTAATAATTTAAAAACAAAAAGGGAATTTTCTTCCCGGCAGTTTACAGACGGCCTCAGGCTGATATTGTGGGGATTGTTCAAAAAACTTGTGGTTGCAGATAATATTAATACCATTACATCGCCGTTATTTGAGACATATCAAACCTTAAACGGGAGTGCACTTTTTATAGGAGCAGCATTGTATTTTATCCAGCTGTACGCAGATTTTTCCGGCTATACAGATATGGCTGTCGGAATTTCAAAATTACTGGGAATAAAAATACAGCCCAATTTCAATTACCCGCTTTTTGCACAAAATGTCGCCGATTATTGGAGAAGATGGCATATTTCCCTTACTTCATGGCTTACAGAATATGTATTTACTCCGTTATCAATCCGTTTCAGGGATTATGACAAATATGGTCTTATAATGGCTATTATCATTAATTTTTTAGTCGTTGGCTTCTGGCACGGCGCGGAGTGGCATTATATTGTTCATGGGCTGGTAAGCGGTATTATGTTTATTCCATTGATCTTAAAAGGGAAAATGAATAAAAAAATAAAACCGTCAAACAGCATTATTCCTACAAAAAATGAATTGATTAATATCCCTCTTACGTTTGTACTTTTTTCCCTGCTCATAATCCTTTTCTTTGTCAAAGACATGGAAATGGCATTAAATTATTATAAAGGCATTTTTTCACTGTCTTTTTTTCAGCTGCCCAACTATGCTATTCAGAAAGAGATTGTTTTGCTTATTCTTTTCATGATGCTTATAGAATGGACTCAGAGAGATAAGGAATATGCCATCAAAGACCTTTTTACGGGTAAACAATCGTTTTAAGGTGGGGATTTTATTACGTATTAGTGTTTCTGATCTTCTTATTTTACATTGCCCCGAAAGGGTTTATATATGCACAATTTTAGATATGAAAAATTCTATTTTAAAATTAATCGCTTTTTCGGTACTTCCATTTTCAATAGTTTGTTTTGCTGTTTATCTTACCGGGATTAATACGGATGATTTTTACAAAAGATTCACATCTCCACAACAAAATTCTTTAATTTTAGGAAGTTCCAGAGCAGCATCAATGAACCCGCAGCTTATTGATAATATTGTCCGTAAAAAATTTCCCGATGTCAGACTGTACAATTATTCCTTTACCTGGGCCCATTCTCCCTTTGGTCCTAAATATCTGGAATCTATCAGTAAAAAAATAAAACCCGGCACAAAAGACGGTTTGTTTATAGTAACCGTAGAACCATCCGCAGTCATGGTAGATAAAAAACTGCCGGACAGCCCGGAATATTACATTGAAAATGATAAATCCGTGGCCAGAACATCAATGGTCTCTATCAACCCTAACATAGAATATTTAGTAGAAAGCTACGATTTTTCCATTACCAATGAACTTAATAAAATGATACGGCCTCCAAAAAATGTAATTGCAGAAGTTAAAATTTTAGACAACGGTAAAGTAGATGGCAAAATAGTAAAACGCATCCCTCCTGAGATACAAAAAATAACTAATGCCAGGAAAATGGAAGAATTGAGAACAAAAATGGAAGGCCTTAAAATATCTGAAAACAGGCTCTCTTATCTTATTAAAACCATAAAGTTTCTAAAACATCACGGAGAAGTCATTGTCATAAGAATGCCTATAAATAAAGCGCCTTACTCTATAGAAAACAGTGTATTTCCTGATTTTGACAGACGGATTGCTACCATTTGCTCCCACGAAAAAATAAATTATATCAACTACAATAATACTCCAAACAGCTATATATGGACCGATGAGGTGCATCTAGAACCAGCATCAATGGACAGGTTTTCAAAAGCAGTTGCCGAAGATATTGTAAAAAATGCGGCTGCCTTTTAAAGCAACTTTATTTTTTTGTTAATGTAATAGTTGAAATAAGTGAGGCTGTCAAGAAATGTGACAGCCTCATGTGTTTTTAGAATAGAGTCAATAGTATGCCCAGTGTTTGTAATGAGGGATTAAATAGGAATTATCGTTGTCCGACATCAGGAGTCCAGAGTATGTCTCCGGAAGGTAATAGCTTCAAAAGCCAATAGTCTCCTGTTCCCGCGGCATGGTTCAGATCTGTTACATCGCCATTATTGGATGAACCGGAATCACTTAATAAGAGATAAGCATTTTCATTAATTATTGGTAAAAGGTAAGCTCCTGTACTACCTTCGTTACCGTTACCTCCATACAATTTTTGCTGAACTAAATTTAATGAAGCATCCAGTTTGAAAACCCAACTGTCATTTCCCCCATGAGATATAACTCCTGTTAAAGTACCTGTGTTGGATGAGGCAGATCCTCCTGAAACAATATAACCTCCGTCAGAAGTCTGGTTAATAGGCAAAGGTATATCTGAGCCGGTTCCACCAAATACCTTTTGATTTTTAAAGTTCCCATTTGTATCAAGTTTCATAATCCAAAAATCGTTGCCCCCAACCCTGCAATTCCCGTTAAAGAACCTGTATTTGAAGCTGCCGTCCTGATGGCAAAAATATATCCATTGTCCGAAGTCTGGCGTGCATCTAATAAAGGATTGGCTGCTGCAGAAACGCCAAAACGTTTTATCCATAGCCTGTTTCCTGAGATATCTGTTTTCATTACAAAAGGATTTGGTCCTGCAAAGACCGGTAATCCTGTAAAGTCACCAACTGCTTCTGAGCTTGTAGTACCTGTAACTAAATATCCTCCATCATTTGTAGGGATAACATTTCCAAAAGAATCTTCATCTGTACCGCCATATCTTTTTTGCCACGCTATAGTCCCGTCTGTATTGAGTTTTAGCAGCCATGCATCAGTTCCGAATGCTCCACCTGTATATTTTGGTATTCCGGTAAGGTCACCATCTACTGAATAAGAAACACCACAAATTATATATCCACCATCCGAAGCAATGACCACTTTACTACCCTCATCATTTCCTGATCCCCCAACAAGTCTTTGCCACTGAATATTCCCTGCAGCATCCAATTTGGCAGCTAATAAATCAGTCTGTCCTCCATGAAAAGTGGTGCCTGGTATGTTGTTGGATCCGGATCTGGTTACCACAATACATCCTCCATCCGGTGTTGCTGTAATGGCGGTTCCTAATTCTAATCCGTTTCCGCCAACAAGCCTCTGCCAGACTATTTTGCCTGTCGTGTTCCATTTTACTACCCAGTTATCCCTGTTACCTCCATTCGTTCCGGTTACATCTCCGTTAACGGATGATGTTGCTTCTCCTACTCCAAAATAACCTCCATCCGCCGCCAGAGACAGCGCATTGGTTCTTGGGCCATCTACCCCGTTACCTCCGTAAAGAAAGCTGAAGGAATATCTATCATGGGAATATAGGGTGTGCCTACGGCCTGCCCATTACCCTGTGCTGCCATTCCTCCCAATAGGAATATGGAAAGAAGCTTTTTTATATTAGCATTCATTTGTTAACTATTTATATTTAAATTAAACAGCTGTTGCTATATAAACATAAATAACCGTACCTATTGCAACAAGGGTGTACAGTGTATGAGTGCTAGCTACTGTTGAGCGGTTGTTGATATACCTAACAGTAAATCCGGTTGCTGTAAAGGTAGAAGTACCAGCTACTGCACCACGTACAGATAATGTATATGTTCCGCCGTCTTTTATATTTTGCAGTGTAAATGCTCCTGCATTAGCAGTAGTATAAGCCAGATTACTTTCCTACGGCATTAAGACCATTGCTGGCTGTTGTTAATGGGAAAGCACTAGACCTGAAACCAGAAAGTTCCCATGTGGAAGCAGCGCCTGTAAGCCCTGTACTTATTAATTCAACACTTTGGCCTGCTGGTAAAGTTATGCCGGCATTTCCGTTGATGGTTTCCGGAGTTACTGCATTTATGGTAACAGTAAAGGCTGAGTTATTTTTAACGGTATACATTCTACCTTTAAAGTTTCCAGTACCAGCTATAGACGTAGGTAAAGTAAAGACAGAATTTGCAGTTCCGGTGTATGCGACATAAAAATCAGAGCTTACCATTGTATAAGTGGAAGCTGAAACTGCTTTGTACTGTGCGGCCAGAGATCCGTTAATGTCTAGTGTGGAGCCTGGGGCGGGAGTATTCACTCCAATGTTTCCGGATTGAGCTGTGATTATTCCGAATAAAAGCAAAAAAATTGCCAAACCTGTTTTTTTCATTATATAGTGGGTTATTAATTATTTCAAATGTAATCATTATGCATTACATATCTGTTAAAAATTAACAATATTTAATAGATGCTATATAAGACACAAGGATTCAGTATATTATTCTCATAATTTAGTATTTTTAATGGCTGTAAAAATCCAATTCTAAAAATTGGACCATAGAATAAAAAAAGAGACAACTTAATAGTTGTCTCTTTAAGTGGCCGCAGAAGGATTCGAACCCTCACTGTCGGAGCCGAAATCCGAAGTTCTATCCATTAAACTATGCAGCCTTGGTTTGGTTGCAGGTAAAAGGTTAAGGTATGAGGTGTAATACCCGCTTGCCTATTTTCTGTCATCTGCTACCTAGAAAGTAATCTTTACTCCTCCTACAATCTGCGCACCAAGAACTTTATATCCTTTGTACGTCTGGTATTTTGAGCTTAAAAGATTATTTCCGAGCGCGAAAATACTGAAATTTTTGTGAATTTTATACTCTGCGGAAAGATTTAAATCTGCATATCCCCCAACTTTATCATCTGTATCTTCCGTAGACTGGTATAACATAGGGCTTCCAACTCCTTCAATAGCAAAAGAATTCGTAGTTCTGTCGCTGGCAAAAATCCCTTTAAAACCTAACAATAATTTCTGATCAAGCATGGTATATTTTGCCCCTATATTCGCGGTGAATAAAGGTACATTGTAGATATGCTCGTAATTATCCAAATCAAATTTCATAAACTTCACTTCTGCATCCAAAACTAAATTAGCCAACGGAAAATACTGTAAGCTTCCTTTAATATCTCCTACATTTCCATTATCGTAAACCGCAGAGAAAGTATTTGCAAAGTTGTAAGCAGAACGGTTAAGCGTATAATTATTATCGAATAATCCGTTAGCTTTAAAGAACATAATATCCCTCATTTTCCCATATCCGGCAGAAACATCATATTTGAATGTTTCTTCAATATCTCCTCTTAAACCTACATAAAAGTGATATTTAGTTTCAGTAGGCTTCAGATACTGGTCTGAAACTATGAATGGGTTCTGCTGTAATAAATCTGAATATGTATTCAGCTTTAAACCACCGTCCACTCCACCGTAAAATTTAAATCCGTTGGCAGCGGCAAGCTGAAATTCAGCCTGTGGAAACCAGTACGTTTTATTATTTTTCATCTGCTCAGCCATCAGGTCATTCTGATTTTTTGAGTTCAGGAATGAAAATGATGAACCAAGCATTAAATAAGTATCCCCTTTTCTGAATGTCACTTTCGGAGCCAGGCTCATATTGACAAAATTAGAGGTATTTTTATCTCTGATTGTAAATTCACTTTTCACAGCTTCCAGGCCTACACCTAAATCAGCGTTAAGATTGATCCCGGATTTCCCAATTTCTACAGCATGTTTTGATAAATTAGCCAATACGGAAACCTGATTTTCACGGGCATCAAAATGGTCTTTTAAGAATGAAGATTTTACCCTTACATCATTTAAAATATTATTGGAATAAAAATCATAATATCCATTTGCTTTAAACTGGTTAACCCTCTGATCCAGATCCGCATCCTCCGGCTGTAAAGCATAAATACCGTAATAATTATAGCTGTCTAAGCCATATTCAGCATTTAAATTAAACTTACCCTTATCTCCGTAAGAATTAAGAAAAGCACCAAGCTTTGTTGAACTCTGTTTGGAATCCCACGGATACTCTTTTTTCAAGCCCTGAGTAGAAAGAAAATGAGCGTCTGCACCCACTTCAATCTTATTTTCAAGTGTTTTCGAAATATTGGCATTACCTACAATCTTCCCATAATTACCCATTCCGAACTGGATGTAATTATTCTGAGCCGAACCCTCAAATTTCGGAGTAACATCCTGCCCCTGAATAGTGGAAGTTTTAAAATCTGAAACCGCAGGAACGTCTGTAATGTTGTATTTTACAGGATTCTGGGATTTTTCTTCCGGCGGATAATTTTTGATGGTCTCCACGGAAGTTTTTTTCTTTTCGATTTTTTTCACTTCCGGTTCTCTTTTTTTGTTGAGAATCAGCTTTTCTTCTTTGATCTGGGAAAACGCTACCGACGAAATTCCTAAGAATATGATTGGAAGAATATATTTCATCATAATTTATCAATATTTATGCAGCACCTCCTAAACCCTAAGTCCCGGATCCTGCTATCTTTTACTACTTTTACTTTTTAATCGATTTTTTAACCTCTTTTGCTTCCGCTACAATTTCAGGAAAATCCTTATAGTTTTCAATGATCTGATCGCAGGTATAGCTTGCTTGGTAATTATCTTTTAAACCAACATAATTTTTCGCCATCAGAACAAGCGCTTTTGCACCCCAATACTCTTCTGAAGCATAGTTATTGGCCAGCTTGAAGATGGTTTCATTGGATGATTTGAAAGCTTTCCCTTTATTTTGATAATATGCTTTTGCATACAGCGCCTCAGCCGCAACCGAAGTATTGGATGACTTTTCAAGAGATGTATATGCTGTCTGGGCATCCTTATCTTTCCCGGAATTCATCAGGCTTCTTGCTTTGATTACTTTTGCGGTTTCAATAACTGCTGCAGAATTTTTGTTATTAGCAATTACGGCATCAGCCAGTTTTTCAGCTTCAGAGAAATTCTTTTCATCTGCATACAGCTTCATTAATTCTACATTGGCGTAGTTTTTAACATTTACATTAGAAGAATTTTTAATGTTTTCAAGGTATTTTCTGGCTTCCGCATTGTCACCCTGCGCAATATAAATCTGAGCTAAGCGGGTCTGTGCATCATCCTGATAATCATTTGGAACATTAGCAATTTCCTGTAGAACAAGCAAGGCTTTAGTGGTATCTTTTGTCTGGTAATAACTCTCACCAAGCTCATATTTTGCCTGATAAAGCCCTTCTCCGGTAGGATTTTGAGTTAAATATCTTTCGTAATAAGAAATGGCGCTTTTATAGTCTTTCTTGGTGAAATATTGTTTTGCTGTTGACAGATTAATCTCATCAATTTCCGCAGCATCTACATTTACACCAATACTTTTTGCAAAACTTTCATATCCGGCTACATCACCATTTTTAGTAAAAATCGGTTTAGCGGCCTGAACAATTTTCTCCGCATAAGCAGTGTTTTTGTACTGATCACCAAGAGTTTTCAGCTCAGACAATGCTTTATCGCTTTGGTTCTGATCAATGTAATTCTGAGCTCTGTAAATTGAAGCATTGGCCACAAGGTCTTTATCAGACGAAGTTTTAATAACTTTATTAAAGAAATCATTAGAATTATTAAAATCATCCTGCGCTGCATACGCCGTTCCGATTTCGTATTGAGCATCATCGTAATAATCGGAGCCCGGGTATTTTGATAAAAGATTCTTAAGGTTGGTAATTTTTGCCTGAGTATCCCCTTTAAACCCTAAAGCCATAGCTTTCTGATATAAGGTATAATCCGTTGCATCCTCATTTTTGTCATAAATAGCGATGGCTTCGTTCAGATTATTATTAGCATAATTAATATCTGCCAGACGAAGTTCCGCATCATTTTTAAACTCAGGTTTTGGATTGGTTAAATATTGCTTAAAATAAGTTTCCGACTGATCAAATTTCTTTGATTTAAAATAAGCATACCCTAAATCATAAGGTAACTGCTGCTTTTCAGGGAAATTTTCGTTAAGCAGTTTTTCATAACGTACAATAGCAGAAGGATAGTTTCCTTTCTGGTAATATACCTGTCCCAGCCAGTATAATGCCCTGTTATTGAATTCTTTATTAATATTAAATCCTAAGCTTCTCAAAAAATACTGTTCTGCTTCATCATAATTTCCTTTGTTGAATTCTTCTGTTCCCAGTAAATAAGATACTTCCTGATCTACTTTATCAATGTCAGGACTGGAATTTTGAAGCCTGTCGATCGCGTTTAAGGTTTCCTTGTAATTTCCTGAATACAAGTAAGATTTCACCAAAAGAGACCTCATTTCTGCACCGTTGGCATCATTCGGGTTTTCATTAATATAATTCTGAATTACCGTTGAAGCACTCTCAAACGGGTTTCCGATATCGTAGCTTAACTTTGCATATTGCTCATGCGCCAGTTTTTTAACCTTTGGATCATAATTCATCTGGTAAGACGAGCGGAAAGCAGATAAAGCTTCCTGCTTTTTATCGACCGCCAGATAAGCATTTCCAAGCTGGTAGTAAGCATTTTGAGCCAATGCCGAATTGCTGTTTAACAATTGGTTATAATAAGAAACCGCTTCATCATATTTTTTAAGCTGAGCAGCCACAAATCCCATTTCATAAAGGTCATTTTCAGACGGATTCTGCTGAACGCTCAGGTAATCTTTTAAGTGTGGATAAGCAGAAGTATAATCACCTTTCATGAAATAACTTTCACCGATGATCTTGTGGACTTCAGCTTTATAAGCATCGGAAATATCTTCGTTAAGCAAAGCATTTCCTTCCGTAATCGCCTTGTCATAATCCTTATCATTGTAATACATCTGCACATAGTACGGACGCACCAGTTTTGAATATTTCGGCTGGTCTTTTACAGAATCAAAATACTGGAAAGCTTTGTCATTCTGCCTGTTAGAATAATATAAATGTCCCAGCATATAAGCAATATCTCCTTTTTGAGACTCATCTGCCGTTTTATAAGCTTCTTCCAGCGCATCAGTAGCCCCTTTGGAGTCCCCCATCATGAATTTCGCATATCCTAATTTCAGGATGTACTGGGTATTTTCTTCTTTTGAAAGCTGATATTGGTTAACCTTTTTTAAAGTTTCCAATGCTTTTTCAAAATCTTTTTTTGCTAAATAATAATCTGCCAGAGGAAGATTAGCCTGAGCAAAATAAGCAGAATTAGGGTATTCTTTCATGAAAGCGGTTAACCCTTCTTCGGCATGATTTTTCTGAAGAATCACCCCTATTACGTTATCAAAAAACTGCGCAGCTTCCTTTCTTGACCTGGACAAATTCTGGTTATAAAAATATTGTCTGGCATACTCGAACTGGGAGGCGTTGTATATTTTGGTCTGGTAAAGATTTTCAGCCAGGTTAAACCTGTAATCTTCCTGTTGGGTAAAGTATTGTGACTGTTGTGCATCGGAGATTCCGAAATACAGGACGGCAGTCGCTAGAAGTATTTTTTTTGAGCTCATTAATTTAAATTTTAAAATGTTTAGGCCTTGAAATGATGGTCTGTATATTTTAAATTTTAGGGTGGAATTTATCCACAATTTATCAACGAAAATATCGAAAAGATATTGTATATACAAGCCTTTTAACATATTGTTAGTATGTGGATTATTTTTTAATAGTTATTAACTTTCTTCTAAGAAATTTTAAGAAAATATTAATTATTTAGCAGAAATAATTACATTTGTTTTTTTCAAATCAAATATAGACATTGAATGAATCAACTTTTTAGAAGGAAAAACTATTCAGAAACAGATACATCTACCCATCTATTGAGGGTTTTAGGTGTTTGGGATATTGTATTTTTTGGTATTGCGGCGATTATTGGTGCAGGAAGCTTCAGCAGTTTGGGAGAAGCCGTTTTCAGAGGGGGTCCCGGTGTTATTTTACTATATTTGATCTGCGGTTTTGCATGTGGTTTTACGGCACTTTGCTATGCAGAATTTGCCAGTAGAATTCCTACTGCCGGCTCAGCTTACACTTATGCATATGCCAGTTTTGGTGAATTAATCGCCTGGATTATCGGCTGGGCGCTGATTATGGAATACTCCTTCGGAAATATATATGTAGCTTTCTCCTGGTCAGACTATTTCACCAGCTTTCTGGAACGCCTCGGAATGCATATTCCCGATTACTTAACCTGCAGTTACACCGAAGCTAAAAAAGCTTTCAGAAACGGTTCTGAAAACATGGAGCTGCTTAACGCTTGGAACAACGCTCCACTGATCGGTAACCTGAAATTCATTGTTGATATCCCGGCTTTGGTTATCAACGGGTTAATTACCTGGTTATGCTATATTGGTGTTAAGGAAAGTAAAAACTTTAACAATTCACTGGTGATTCTAAAGCTGGCTGTTATTGTTTTAGTAATATTAGTTGGTTTTGCTTACATTAATACAGATAACTGGACGCCCGTAAACCCAGAAACTCAGGTCGCTTCTTTCATGCCGAATGGCTTTGCCGGAGTGATGAGTGCCGTTTCCGGAGTTTTCTTTGCTTATATAGGTTTTGATGCATTAAGCGTCCTTTCCGAAGAAACAAAAGATCCTCAGAAAACACTGCCGAAAGGGATGATTATTTCTTTGGTTCTGTGTACATTCATTTATATTGCGTTAACCTTAGTGTTAACCGGAATGGTTGATTACAGAAAGTTCGATGGTGTGGGAGATCCTCTTTCCTTTATTTTCGAAAAAACTAATGCAAATGTAGCCTGGATGGAGCTTGTTGTTTCTTTTGTGGCAATTGTAGCGATTACTACCGTATTATTGGTTTTCCAGATGGGGCAGCCGAGAATATGGTATGCCATGAGCCGTGACGGACTGATGCCAAAGAAATTCCAGGAGGTCCATCCAAAATACAAAACTCCTTCATTTGCTACTATTATCACAGGTATCGTTGTAGGAATTCCCATTTTATTTACAGATAAAACATTCATCCTTGATTTTACGAGTATCGGGACTATTTTCGCTTTCGTGCTTGTTTGCGCCGGGGTTTTGATGCTTCCTGCCAAAGAAAAGATCAAGGGAAGATTCCACCTTCCTTATATTAATGGTAAATTTATTTTTCCTCTTATTTTTATCGGCGGATTGGTATTTTTCTATTTCTGGCAGCCTGACTTTTTCCATAATTTAATGGACTGGAAAGATGCTGATGAAGGCGAATTCAGAGCTTCAATGTTCTTTTTTATTTTAATTAATCTCGTTCTATGTATCGTAACTTTTATTAAAAACCTTTCATTAATTCCTTTAATAGGATTAAGCTCATGCTTATACCTTCTTACCGGAATGAGCCATGAAAACTGGTTCTGGTTTGGGTTATGGTTTGCAGTAGGACTGGTAATCTATTTCTGTTACGGCTACAGAAACAGTAAGCTCGGAAAATCATAAGAAATATTATTTTTAATATAGAAAGGCAAAATTGTTAACCGCAGTTTTGTCTTTTTTATTTTGGTTAAACTTTGGCGAAATTATTGCTTAACTTTTTAATAACTTAACTAATACACGCCATGTCAGAAAGAATAAAAACATTCAAAGAATTTTACCAGTTTTATTTAACCGAGCACAGTAAAATGGGGACAAGGATTTTTCATTTTATAGGAACTTTGCTTGTCTTTGTGGTTATAGGATATGTTATCAGCTCCGGGAAAGAAAGATTTTTATGGTACATTCCGATTTTCGGCTATGGATTTGCCTGGTTCAGCCATGCAGTAATTGAAAAGAATAAACCTGCTACTTTTAAATATCCGCTTTGGTCTTTGATATCAGATTTCAGGTTATTTTTTGAATTACTGATCGGCAAGCAGAAATTTACCGGGATTCCAAAGCAAAAACCAGTGGAATGAGGACTGTTTAAGGTTTAAGATTTTGAGTTTAAAATTTAGGGCTTACTCTAAAATCCAAACAAGATTATTATAAAAAAGTTTCGGCGGGTTTGCAAAGCAAACCCGCCGAAACTTTATCCTCAATTCAAAGTTTAAACAATAAACTTTAAACACAAACCAAAATTACTTAAATCGTTTTTTAAAATTAAATTTAAGCATATTCATCAATCCCGGTTCTATGATGTCTATTCCCAGACCAAAGTTACTGTCGGCAATAGTATGATGATTAGACCTGAAGGTTTCGAACTCATCCTTCGGAATCTCAAGATTAACTAATGGATTAAATTCGATGTAAACCGTCGCTCCGTTTTTGGTGATTTTTTTACGGCTGGTAAAATCAAAATACGGGTTTTTGATTGAGCTTTCCTGCGCGGTATATTTTTCATCCGTATCAATTTTTTGATCCGTATAAAGGTTGATTTCATACTTTTCACTATCGAAATTATGCCAGAAAGGAAGATCCTTATGAATAAAATCCCGCGCGCTGGCTTTCACTACGTTTCGGTCAAAATACATTAGGAATCTGTTATTTCTTGGATCAGTATAATATGGATTTTCAACCGTGGACTGATACTGAATCTTAAACTCATTCAGCTTTTTATCATCACTTATAATGTCTATTACAGCGTCTTTAAAGATATTCCTGATATCCGTTCCATTCCTGTCATTCGAGTAGTTCAGGCTGTAAAAAAGGAAATTATTCCAGCTGTCCACCACTTCCCTTTTGTTGGTATTTTTAAAATATCTTCGCATCGCATTTGCCCGGTTTCCTTTGTAGGTTGTGGTCAAAACCAGCTTTCCCGTAGAATTTTGAGCATTAAATTCCACCTTTTCATCAATACAGAAATAAGGATATTTGTAAGGTTTTCTTTCCTTCAGTTCCTGATCAGGCCTTACTTCAAGATAATGCATGAAATAGATAAAGCCACGGTTTTCAAGCAGCCCAAATTCATCTCGGATTGTGGCATCCACGAAATATTCTTCACCATTATGCCTGATTTTAACAATAACATGATTGAATGTAAGCAAAGAAGGCAAATAATATTTAATATAAAAATCTGTGTGGAAATTCACCAGAACAATAGAAGAATCTACCCCAATATAATCAAGAATTACCTTCAGCAAAACAGATTTCGCTTTACAGTCGCCCTGCTTGTTCTCATAAGTAATGGAAGGCTCCTGCGGTTTGTGACCATTCATTTCATCAGCATTAAAAATATAGTAAATATTATTCTGAACATATTCTATTGCAAACTGAATTTTTTCATCCAGATCAGAAATTAAGTCTAATTTTTCTACCAGGTTTGGTGCATATTCAGGCAAAGAAGCTTTGTTGAAAATTTCTTCGTAAATAGGAGCAATATAGTTCGAAAGTTCCTTCCAGCTGCTTTCTGTGGCGAAGTCTATGTATGGGAAAATCTCACGGTTGGCATCTACCGGATTAATGTAATTTTTTTCTTCAAAAACAAACTTTTCTCCTTTATTCAAATAATGAACTTCCGGTTCCAAAACATCTCCATTCTCATTTCTGAAGAACGTTTTCTTGTAGGCAATCGTTTGCTCCCGGTCATTGATGAAAGTAAATTTGTAGCTTCCGTAAGCCCAATAATTATCGGGACTTACCCACACATATTTTGAGAATTCTTTCCTTAAAAAATCACGGTCTGTAAAAGCTTTTACTCTGGAATCTTCCAAAATCAAAATATCATTAAGGCGTAAATCTTTAATGGTAATATTAATCTTCTTATTGCTGCTTAAGATACCTCCGCTGCTTTGGTTTTCACTGTCCAGCACTTTAATTTTCATATCCGGAATTTTATCTACCAAAACCCCATCCCTTAAAACACTGATTCTGTGAATATTATACACCTCATTTTCTTCCACCACAATGTCCATCACCGAAGCTCTTTCAAGGTTTGAAGGTTCATTGAGAGTGTAAGCCATGCAGACATATTCGTTGTTTTCTGTATTGCTGGTGTAGTATTTTTTATCTAAAAAATAGCAGTAATCTCTTCCTTCACTGATCTGTTTTTTTGCAAAATCGGAATCTTTTATTCTTTCTATAAGCTCAAAATCCTCAATATTCCCAGCCCACGACGAAGTTTTTTCAATTTTATAATTTTCCGCCTCTACTTGATTATCCATACTTTATTTCGTTATTAATGTTTATTTGGTAAAAAAAATTGAAGGTTCAAATTAATTAAATTAAAAATAAAAAACAATAGAAAAACTACTGTATGACCAAGTATACTTCGGCACAATAATTGGTTTTTTAAGTTGAAAATCATGTTATGATAAGTTTATCAGCTACTTTAAAAAAAATAATTACGCTTGCAGGAATAGCTGTATTAGTACAGTGTACAACCGCCAATACCGCATCATCCGGAACAGAACAGACATTAATTGTAGGCCCTAAAACCCGCGACTGCACCGGAATAGCTCCCATGAAATGCCTGCAGATAAAAGAAAAACCAACAGATAACTGGACCATTTTTTACAGCAATATCGCAGGCTTCACTTATGAGCCGGGATTTGAATATGTTTTAAAAGTAAGAACAGAAAAAATTGCCAATCCTCCCGCTGACGGCTCTTCCATATCATATACACTGGTAAAGCAGGTATCCAAGACAAAGAAATAATTTAATTCAAAATAAAAAAACGATGAAAAAAATGTTATTGTGCGGTCTTCTGATGACTTCAGTAATTGCTTTTGCTCAGGAGGAAGCTCCAAAAAACCCTAATCTTAAAAAGGTATCCAAGTCGGTAACTTCAACAAAAACGATGATTATCGGCCCGAAAAGACTACAATGCATCGGTATCATGCAGACCGGCGACTGCTACCAGGTAAAGCAGGACAAGAACCAGAAAAACTGGGAAAGTTTCCCGTATGCAATCAAAGGATTCAAACATGTTGAGGGATATGAATATGTGATCAGCGTAAAGGTGGTTCCTTCAAAAGAGGCTCTGGAAGGCGCAAAAGAAGATTATATTTATCTTAAAACTATTTCTAAAAAGAAAGTGAAATAATAAAAAAACCTCCGGCTGGAGGTTTTTTTTGTTTACATATTGCTTTTGTGCTCATGCTCGGGGGAAGGTTTGGGATAATTCCCTTTTGTAACTTCACCTACGGTATTTGCAGTAGTCATAGCCACTACCAGGTCATTCAGCATATTGCTTGCCGCAGTCGGCGAATTCGGGAGTAAAACGAGATTACTCCTATTACTCGCACCCACAGAATGCAGCGTGTCATAATGCTGTGTAACCACAATCAGAGCCGAGGCTTCGTGAGAGTTTATATCAACATTATTCAGCATTCTTACGGATTCTTCAAGACCTTTTGCAATTTCTCTCCTCTGATCTGCAATACCTTGTCCCTGCAGTTTTTTAGATTCAGCTTCTGCTTTTGCAACCGCCACAATCCTGATTCTCTGTGCCTCAGATTCGTACTCTGCCGCTGTTTTTTCTCTTTCTGCCGCGTTAATCCTGTTCATTGCATGTTTTACCTGTTCGTCAGGATCAATATCGGTTACCAATGCCTTGATAATATCGTAGCCATAGCTTTGCATGGCTTCCTGCAGCTCTCCTTTTACAGCAATTGCAATGTCGTCTTTTTTTACAAAAACATCATCCAGCTTCAGCTTCGGAACTTCGGCTCTTACCACATCGAAAACATAGGATGTAATCTGATTTTCAGGGTTTTCCAAACGATAATAAGCGTCTCCTACCTGCGTTCTGATTACCTGGTACTGAACGGAAATTTTCATTTTAATAAAAACATTGTCCAAAGTTTTGGTATCAATCATTACATCCAGCTGCTGGATTCTCAGGTTCAATCTTTTCGCGATCTGATCAATGATCGGAAGCTTCAGATGCAGGCCGGAATGCTTTACTCCATGAAATTTCCCGAAACGTTCAATAATAGCCGCTGTCTCTTGTTTTACTACAAAAAACGAGGCGAAGAAAATAATTAGCCCAATAAAAATTACGGGCGCCAGAAACAAACTCATAGCTTTAATTTTTTTTAATGTGTCGTAATAATTTTTGTTTTGTTAAAAAACACTTATCAACTGTGTCTCCTTAAATATAATAAAAATAATTGAGTAAAGATCTCAGGAATTTGAGGGGAAAGTCAGATATAGCTACCATGCAGGTTAACTTCCGGCCCGGATTCTTCAATTTAACCAACTTTAAAAGAAAAACCTTAATTTTGAGTATAGATTATTCTTATGACCGATGCCAAAGAAATCCTTAAACAGCATATTTTAAAATTCATCTCTGTAAATGATGAACAGCTTGATTATGTTTTCTCCCATTTCGAAATAATCAATTTAAAAAAAGGACAAAGCCTGATTTCTGAAGGAGATTTTATAGATCATGAATATTTCGTGCTGGATGGCTGTCTGAAAGCATTTTATTTTAATGATAATATGAAAATGTTTATCCTGCAGTTTGCCATGCCGACATGGTGGGTCACCGATTTTGATGCGCTTTATAATAAGACCAGAGCCACCATTAATGTAGACTGCATTAGCAATGCCCGAATTTTATCACTTTCAAACGAAAACAGGGAAAAAATCTGCCGTGAACTTCATGAGCTGGAGTATTTTTTCAGATGGAGAACCAATAAAGGTTACGTCGCCCTGCAGAAACGTCTGCTTTCATTTATGGATAATGATGCAAAATTCAGGTATGAAGAACTATTGTCATTATATCCGCAGCTTTATAACCTTGTTCCGAAGCATCTGATTGCCGCCTATCTTGGAGTTACCAGGGAAACCTTAAGCAGACTTCATCAATCTAAATCCTAACTTAAACCAACAACCTAAATCTTAATCTCAGCCTTAATTCGTGATCTACATCACGTAATATTCCTCTCCGTTCCACTGAACTTTGTGTCATAATTTAAACCCTATAAAAATGGACACAAAAAATTTTAAAGTAAACAATGCAAACAGCATTATAGAATGGACCGGAAGAAAAGTAACCGGCACACACAACGGAACTATTGCCGTAAAAGAAGGAAATTTCACTTTTGAAGAGAGTAAGCTTGCATCAGGAAAATTTATCATCGATACAAAATCTATTAAAATCCTTGACATTGAGGATGCTGAAACCAATGCACAGTTCGCGGGGCATCTGGCATCGGCTGATTTCTTTAATTCTGACCATTTTCCAGAAGCAATTTTTGAAATTATCCATGCAGAACCTGGTGATAGTAACCTGTATAACGTAACCGGAAATCTAAGCATTAAAGGAATAACCCATCAGACACAAACAGCCTTACAGATTGTAATGACCGGCAACATCGCCATTATCGATAGTAAAATTGTAGTTGACAGAACGAAATTCGATATTAAATTCAGATCTGGAAATTTCTTCACCAATCTCGGCGATACTTTGATCTACAACAATTTCGACTTAAATGTACATCTTGTTGCACAAGCCATTTAATTCAAATTTAATTTAACTTTCAAAATTTACATCATGCCATTCATTAAAATAGATGTTTTGCGCGAGGATATTGATCGCAATAAAAAACAACAGTTAATAAGAAAAATCAGTGAAGCCGTTACTGAAGTTTTAAACAAAGATCCGCATCTTACTCACATCGTAATCAATGAAATCGAAGATGATAACTGGGGATATGCTGGCGAACAGGTTTCTGTATTGAAAGAACAGGGATTTTCAACCTCAAAAAAATAAGCCATGAAAAAGCAAACCGTAATTGTTACCGGAGCATCATCCGGGATCGGCCTAGAAATTGCCCGCTATTTCCTGGAAAAAGGAGATAACGTGATTATTAATTCACAAACAGAATCAAAATTAAAAGAAGTTTTTAATGAGCTTGGTGCAGGAGAAAATCTTGCGATGGTTGCAGGAAATGTTTCAGACAAAACAACCGGCGAGCAACTGGTAAAAACAGCCCTCGAAAAATTCGGTTCGTGGATATCCTTATCAATAACGCCGGAATCTATGAAAACAAAGCTTTTCTGGAGGTTACAGAAGATTATTTGGATCGGTTTTTAAACACCAATTTCAAAGGAACATTTTTCACCACACAAGCTGTTATTCCTCAAATGCTGAAGCAAAAAGACGGTGTAATCATCAATGTAGGAACACCGCTTGTTAACCATGCCATTGCACAGTCACCATCTACCGCTCCAGTTTCCAGCAAAGGTGCTATTCATGCACTGACACTGCAGCTTGCGGCAGAATTCGGAAGAGGGAATATCCGTGTAAACACTGTGGCACCAGGGCTGATAAGAACACCCATGCACGGGGCTGATCTTGATAAAAATGCCGGAATCCACCTGATTAATCGTATTGGGGAACCGGAAGAGGTAGCTCAAATGGTCTATGCTATTGCTAAAAATACATTCATTTCTGGTGCCATCATTAATGTGGATGGTGGAATGGGTGCCGGACATCACTTATAATATGAAAAATTTATTAATCATTGTATGGCTGCTTATCTTCCCGGTAAGCAGTCATGTACAAAAAAATACAGTCATGGAACGGGATATAACTGAAATTAAAAATATTATAGAAAACTATTATTTTAAAGGTATTTTTGAAGGCAACACCGATTTACTTAGAAAAGCTTTCCACAAGGATGCTCTGCTTTTTGGGGACATAAAAGGAGTTCCTTATTTCAAAACTGCAGAACAGTATATTGAAGGGGTGGGAAGCCGGGTAAGTCCTGAAAAATCAGGGAAACCTTTTGAATCAAAAATAATTTCCATTGATGCCGTTAACTCAATTGCCACCGCAAAATTAAACGTCAGAATGTATGATTTCAATTACTTTAATTTTATAACTTTCAATAAAATAAACGGCGAATGGCTTATCATCAATAAAACATTAACCGATGTGGAACTTTAACCGCATCTTTTTACATCAAAAATCAACAAAATCATGTGGAACAAAAATAGAATTACAAAATTACTGGGGATTGAATATCCCATTATGCAGGGCCCTTTCAGAGGTGGTTTATCTACGGTTGAGCTTACAACTACGGTTAGTAATCTCGGTGGTTTGGGCGGATTCGGGGCTTACACTTTATCGCCTCAGGAAATTTATGATATCCATCAACAGATACAGTCAAAAACCGACAAGCCTTACAACCTTAACCTTTGGGTAAATGACCATGACATCATCGATGAAGAGCAAACGCAAAAGCAATATGACACAGCTGTTGAGACTTTTAAGCCTTATTTTGACCTTTTAAATACTGAAGTTCCTGCCCTACCACCCTCTTTTGAATCAAGATTTCAGAATCAGCTGCAGGTTGTTTTTGATATTAAGCCAAAAGTTTTCAGCTTTATGTTTGGTTTATTAGATCAGAATATAATTGAAGACTTTCACAGTCAGGGAACCGTTGTTTTTGGGAATGCCACCACGCTGGATGAAGCCATTGCACTGGAAAAAATCGGTATAGACGTCATTGTAGCTTCCGGTTTTGAAAGTGGCGGACACCGGCCTTCATTCCTCGATAAATCTGAACTTTCTACAACTGGAACATTTGCATTAATTCAATTAATTAAAGATAAAGTTAAAATTCCTGTTATTGCAGCAGGTGGAATTGCCAACGGCCGCTGAATTGCCGCTGCTTTTACCTTAGGAGCCGAAGCAGTACAAATCGGGACTGCATTTTTAGCGACTGAAGAATCCGGCGCACTGCCTGTTCACAAAGAATTCCTGTTCTCCGACGCAGCAAAATACACTACTCTTTCCAGAGCTTACACCGGGAGATTAGGACGCGGAATTACCACAGAAATTACGAGAAATGTTCTGGCTGCAACTGATAAAACCTTACCATTTCCTTTACAGACAAATTTTATGGGAGCCTTGAGAAAAGCCGCTCTGGAACAGCAAAAACATGAATTGGTTTTCTTCTGGTCCGGACAGATAGCCCCGATTTTAAAGCATAAAAAAGCTTCCGTTTTAATGAAATCATTAATAGATGAAGCGAATGAACTGATGGGTTGAGTTGCCGGAAGATGGATACCCTCCGTCTTCCCTTCCTCCCGCTTTTACACCGTCATCCCGATATCGATTCCTTTTATTTTTCTGTACAGATCCGTCGCAAAATTGTCCGTCATTCCCGAAACAAAATCAATGACACCAAGAACTTTCTGATAATCCGTACCTTCTTCATACACAAACTGTTGCGGAAGAAGCTTCAGGGCCATTTTATCATAAGACTTTCTTTCATCTTTTGATTTTAAAATTGACGGAATGAAATGATCCAGCAGCTCATACATTACATTGTAGCCGGCATTTTCTATTTCTACCACCGCTTTATGATTGTAGATTTTTGCTATGGAAAATTTTTCAATTTCCTTTAAAGAATCATTTTCAGATTTATAGACATCAAGCAGGGCTTTATCAAGATTTCCTGCAAGAATCATTTCAAAGTTTTGTTTATAAATTTCAATGGATTTATTGATTAAAGCATTGATAACTTTTGCCCTTAAATAAGAAATTTTTTCATTTTCATTTCCTATGGATGTCAGCTTATCTTTAACCCTTTTAATATCATCCGTTTCAGATTTCACCAGTTCAAAGAAAAGATTTTCGCAGTCTGAAGTTGATACAATCCCCAGTCTGTGAGCATCTTCCATATCAATAATATTGTAGCAGATATCATCCGCGGCTTCCACCAGCCAGACAAAAGGGTGTCTTTTGAAAATATGAGGCTCTTCGTTTTCTGAAATTAAGTTTGTTCCTTTTGCTATTTGAAGAAAAATATCCTTTTCATTTTGAAAAAAACCGAATTTCTTTCTGTGCAGTACTTTCTTATCTCTTGCAATGGCTTCACAGGGATATTTTGCGATGCTTGCCAGCGTTGAAAACGTTAGCTGAACTCCTCCCGCATCTTTACCCTGCTGCTGCTGAGCCAAAACCCGGATGGCATTGGCATTTCCTTCAAAATTTACGAGATCCGCCCATTCTTTTTCATTGAATTTCGGCTTAAGATCAGATTCATTTCTCTCAAAATAGCTGGCAATAGCATCTTCACCAGAGTGCCCGAATGCAGGATTCCCGACATCGTGGCACAAACATGCCGCAGCAATCACATTCCCTAAATTAAGAAGATAAAAATTCCTGGAATCTTCCGTTAAATCATTTCTAAACTGATCATGAATATATTCCCCGATAACACTTCCCAAACTCCTTCCCACAGAAGAAACTTCGAGCGAATGCGTTAAACGGTTATGTACAAAAACACTTCCCGGAAGCGGAAAAACCTGCGTTTTATTTTGCAGCCTCCTGAATGCAGAAGAAAAAATAATTCTGTCAAAATCCCTTTGAAAATCCGTTCTTGAAGCTTTTGTATGTGGATTGTTTCCTGTACGCTGATTAGTATAAATCTGATTTAAATTCATCATTTTTCAAAATTACTTTAAATTTTATTTTTTATGAACTAATCGGATGTTTTTTTCTAAAAAATTCCGGTTTTCCCTCCTTTTATTTCCGTAAAAATACCTGAAACTTTCATTACGGTTTAGGCTACATTTGATTCACTAATAATCAAAAAACAAAATCATGCCTGAACTATTACAGCAAATATTGGGAAGTACTATTGTCACAGCTTTTTTTACGGCAGTCATTGCTTACTTTTTCAGCAGGAAAACAGAAAATCAGAATGCTGTGATAAGAAGAGAATTCGAAGCACTGTCAAAGAAAGATAACTCCTATTTTGAGTGGCGAAAAAATACGGTAGAACTGCTGGGACAGGTTTACCTCCATCTGAACCGGCTGAAAGATGCTTTTAAAAATAAATATTCGAAAATTAATGAATATGACCCGTTTTATGAAGATGAAATTATTTACAGTTCGAATAAGCATATACGTGATCTGCTCATCAATAACGGACACTTTTTACCACCCGAATTATTAGATGAAGCCACGAAACTGATTGAGCATTTTGATATCTGGTTAAATAAATACCATCAATTAAGGATTTTACAGAAAGACATGCAATCAAAGCAGATTTATGTAGGGCCGGATGGATTTCGTTTTCCTGAAAATGCAGAGAAAATGTTCAAAGAGAAATATATTGAGATGTTTAATGATTTACATAAATAATTTGAAGGCGTTTCAAAACTTTCGATGGCAGAATTGTTGTTATTTAAATCTTAAAATTAAAATCATGCCTGAAGGACCATCCATTATATTAATGAAAGAAAGTCTGCAAAAGTTTGCAGGAAAAAAAGTAACCGAAGCGCACGGAAATGCAAAAATTGATAAGGAAATTCTGGAAGGAAAAATTTTAAGGGAAATCCGGACTTTTGGAAAGCAGACTTATCTGGTTTTTGATGATATTGCCGTGAGAATTCATCTGCTGATGTTCGGGTCTCACAGTATTGATGAGCAGACAAAACCGGATCGTCAACTGCGGTTATCACTTTTATTTAAGGAGGGAGGAATGTATTTTTACACGTGCCATGTAAAGCTTGTGGATCATGAGTTTTTATCAAAAATTGATTGGGAAGCTGATGTCATGAGTAATGAATGGAATCCCAAGAAAACAGAAAATAAGTTAAAATCTCACCCCGAGATGATGGTTTGTGATGCCTTAATGGATCAGGATATTTTTTCGGGAGTTGGTAATATTATAAAGAATGAAGTTCTGTTCAGGATTGGAGTGCAGCCGGAAAGTCTCGTCGGAAATATGTCTGCAAAAAAGATTAAAGAACTAATTGCTGAAGCGCGAAACTACAGCTTTGATTTCCTGAAATGGAAACGCGAATTTACTCTGAAAAAACACTGGCTGGCCCATACTAAAAAAATCTGCCCGATTTGCGGTCAAAAACTGATTAAAAAACAGACAGGGATGGGGAAAAGAAGAAGTTTCTACTGTGAAAAAGATCAAAAGCTTTATTAAAATTTGGGATTAAACAATCTTGATTAATCTGATTAAAATATTTTGTATCATCATTTAAAACAAGTTTCAAAAACTTATAAAAAAAATAAATCACTTTTTCCAACAGCAATAAGTTTTACTATAAAAACCAAAATCCCGTAAAATTTTATCTGCTATACTATCTTTTTAAGTTTTAATTACAATAAAAAAAGAAAATAGCTATATCTTATTTTTATCACAATTAGCTGATTTACAATAATATATAAATTTAATGGCATGCATTTTGAAATTACTAATGTACACAAAAATGAAAAAAAATGATAGCATGTACATTACTAACAACGTGCCTTGTAATCGGAGCATATCTGTATGCGAAAAGTTCTGAAAAGGCAAAGACTAAGAAATAATCCCAACAAAACTTCCGCTTATCGGAGTTTTTTTATTTTGAAAATAAAAATAATTCATTTTAAAGAGAATTTTATAGTACAATTTTCTAGCAAAATTTATACAAGCATATAGTTTTATGCTTTTCATTGTAATCTTTTTGTTTTTATCAAGTTGAAAATAGAAATAATGGAAGCATTAGCAGATCAATAATTATTTATGAATAATATAATAAATGTATTAATATTTTCATAAAAGTATATTAAATTATTGTAAACTAAAATCTAATTATTTCTCAATAAACAACACATAACTAACTGATAAACATCATTATTATTTAATTTGACACTTCAAATTATTGTCGTAATATTGCAGTATAGAATTAACAAAAAAAAGTCAAATAATTAAAAATAAAACAAAATGATCACTTACATCGGAATTGCAACATGTTTAGTAGTTTTTGCTTCTTATTTCACAACAGTTAGAAAAGAAAATAATTAATTTCGAAAACAAAAACTAAATCACGAAATACTCATAAAACATTTTTTTGTTTTAAAATTTCAATCTTCGGGTTGATCTTACTTTAGGAAATATTTTTTCATAGCGAATTTTCAATTATAATTAAGCCCAAAGCCAGACATTGCGTCTGGCTTTTTTATTTTACGTTGTAGAAAATTAATTAAAATGTTAATTTTTTGTTAAAATTAGAATTCATGATATATTAGTTAGGAATCCTAACTATATTTGCAATAGAATTTTAATTTAAACTTTAAACAATGAAAAAAACAGTTTTTTATCACGCGGGATGTCCCGTTTGTATCAGCGCAGAACACGATATCATTGATTTGATAGGTGCAGAAAATGTAGAAATTGTGCACTTTGGACAAGACAAAAACAGGATCTATGAAGCCGAAAAAGCCGGTGTTAAGTCAGTTCCGGCATTAGTAACGCCGAATGGAAATGTTCTTCACATCAATTTTGGAGCTTCCATGGAAGACGTAAAAGGATAAAAAAATTTGCTTCACATAGTTAGGACTACTACCTTTGTGAAGCATTTTTATTAACACTTAAAATTTTTAAAATGCAGGTAGCAGTTTGGGACACTTATGTCACAAAAAAAGACGGATCAGTAATGCATTTCGATATTATTGCTCCAAAAGAAATTACTGATACAGCCGTAATTTACAGTTACGGAAGAGATTATTTAACAGGCAAAGGGCAGGAAAGCCAGGAACTTAGCTCAAAAGAATGCATTTTCTGTCATATAGAAACAGTTCTGCCACAATGTGAAGCCGAAATTCATAAAAAAGGCTATACCATTATAGAAATGGAAAATTGTAATTGATGAACGAATCAGATTTTAATTTAAAGCATCAAAACCAAAACACGGAAAGTAAAATTGTGGCTTCTCTGGAGAGAATTTCGCAGGCTTTCCGTGTTTTGCTTTGGCAGGAAAGTAAAGAGCATGCTTTAAGCCCTATTCAGGTGCAGGTTTTAATTTTTCTTTTGAATCACAGCGAAGAAAAAAGAAAAGTGAGCTATCTGGCGGACGAATTTAATATGACAAAAGCCACCATCAGCGAAACCGTAAAATCACTTGAACAAAAAAATCTGATTTCCAAAGAATACGAACCTCACGATACCAGAAGCTACATCATCCATCTTAGCCAAAAAGGTAAGGAAATTGCGGACAAAACCTCTTACTTCACCCGGCAGATTGGCTTTCCCATTAAAAATATGAATGAAGAAAGCAGAGAAAACCTGCTTCAGAGCCTGTTTGACGTCATTCATCATTTAAACAAAACCGGGATTATTACCATTCAGAGGATGTGTACCACGTGTATTTATTTCCGGCCGTCTGCGGAAGGAAAAGAGCCGGTCTGCAGCCTTCTGGAAAAAGTTTTATATTCCGAAGACCTGAGAATCGACTGTCCGGAACACCAGATGAAAGCTTAATTTAAATAACAAACAATGAATCTGTACAACCTTATTATTCAAGATAAAGAAGAAGTAACGCTGAACGATGTTTTCCTTGACCCAAAAAATAAGGAACAATTTGTACAGCTCATCAAAGAAAATACATACACCAAAGAATTACAGGAATACGGGCTTCCCGTAAATAACAAAGTACTTCTCCAGGGAAGCTCCGGCTGCGGGAAAACCATGACGGCAAAGGCAATTGCAAACGCTCTGGGTAAAAATATTATTATTCTTAACTTAAGTAATATTGTTTCTTCCAGAATCGGGGAAACTTCCCAAAATATCAAAATGATCTTCGATAAAGCTTCACGGGAAAAATCCGTTCTTTTTCTTGATGAACTGGACCAGATCGGGAAAGCCAGAGGCAGCGATGACAAAGATGTGGGCGAAATGAGGCGACTGGTAAATACTTTGATCCAACTAATTGATTATTATCCCGAAGATGCCCTGCTGCTCTGCGCTACCAATCACCCGGAAATCATTGATACGGCTTTAATAAGACGTTTTCAGCTTAAAATTAATTATGAAATGCCTTCCAAAGATTTTCTGGACATCTTCTATGATAATTTACTATCAAAATTTCCGGAAGATCTGAGGAATTTAGAGAGAAAATATGGGATTTCATTTGCTGAAGCCAAGGATCATACTTTTACGGTAGTGAAAGGAAATCTCATTAAAAAACTGGAAGCAAAGCATCATACTCAATCATGAAAGAAGATATCATTCACAACCTTGAAATCATTAGCCAAAGGATAAAAAATGCCTGTGAAAAAGCTGGCCGGAATGCTAATGAAGTGAAATTATTACTGGCGACGAAAACCGTTTCACCCGAAAGGATAAAAATTGCCCTTGAAAACGGATATACATTAATTGCAGAAAATAAAGTTCAGGAATTAAAGGAAAAATATGAAGATTTAAAACCTGTTCTCCATGAAAATCATTTTATCGGACATCTGCAGACAAATAAGGTAAAAGATATTCTGAAATATGATGTAAGCTGTGTGCAATCGCTGGACCGTCCGGAACTGGCGGAAAAGTTTCATCAGAGACTGATATCAGAAGGAAAAACGATTGACGTTTTAATCCAGGTAAATACCTCGAATGAAGAAAGCAAGTTCGGAATCCATCCGGATCACGCCATTGATTTGGTGAAAAAAGTTTCTGAATTTTCTACTTTAAGGATAAAAGGCCTAATGACCATTGGCTTATTCAGTGCAGAAACTGAAAAAGTAAGAGCCTGTTTTAAACTGCTGAAAAACTTACAGCAGGAAATCATTTTACAAAACATTCCAAATGTAGAAATGAAAGAGCTTTCCATGGGAATGAGTGGCGATCTTGAAACCGCCATCGAAGAAGGATCAACGATTGTAAGAGTGGGTACAGCCATTTTCGGACCGAGAATTTATCCCGATTCTTATTATTGGAATGAAGGAAATGTTTAAAGTTTGTTTCAAACGATTTAAGTTTTATCTATCCTGCGCAAAATCACATCCCGCAGCCTTTCTTCATGCTCATCTCCCCAGTTTCCCAACGTCGAAATAACGGGTATTAATGTTTTCCCGAAATCCGTAAGGTAATATTCCACCTTTGGCGGAACCTGTGCGTAAATCTTTTTTGAAACCAGCTCATGCTCTTCCAACTCTTTCAGCTGGATATTCAAAACACGTCTTGAAGCATCAGGAATCTTTCGCTGGAGCTCACTTGGCCGTAGATGGCCCTGATTTATAAACCATAACAACCGGATTTTCCATTTTCCGTACAGTACTTCCCCGATCAGGTCAAGGCCGCAATTTAAAGGAATTTTTCTTTCATGCATAAGACAAAAGTAACCCAATGTTCCAAAATGTACAATAGGGGAAAAAATTTTCCCTATGCGAATCGGTTTTCCGTTATTGCCGGAAATCATGATACTTCGGAAATTTGTATCAAAGAATTAGAAAATGGAAAATCAATTTAATTTTAATCATGAACTTGAAGGTAAAATTACCTTAGTAACAGGCGGTACAAAAGGAGCCGGAAAAGCCATTGCTGAAAGATTAGCAAATGCCGGAGCAACCGTAATCATCACTGCCCGAAATCCTCCTGAAGAAGAAAAACCTCACCTTCACTTTATTTCTGCTGATCTCAGCACACCGGAAGGAACCCAAAAAATGGTGGATGAAATCTTACAGAAATTCGGAAAGCTTGATATTCTTGTAAATAATCTCGGAGGGTCGGAAACCCCAAGTGGCGGTTTTGCAGTATTGACCGACGATGACTGGCTACATTCCTTACAGACCAATCTTATGTCACCGGTTCGTTTAGACAGAGGATTTTTACCCCAAATGATAGAGCGAAAAAGTGGAATTATCATTCATATTGCTTCCATTCAGGCTAGATTGCCATTGTACGACAGCACACTTCCCTACGCCGCAGCAAAAGCAGCCCTTCTGAACTACAGCAAAAGCTTATCCAATGAAGTTTCCCCGAAAGGAGTGCGCGTTATGACGGTTTCGCCCGGCTGGATCATGACCACAGCATCTACAAGAATGATAGAACGTATTGCTGAAAGCAGCAACATCAGCCTGGAACAGGCTGCACAAAGTGTAATGGATGGTTTGGGAGGAATTCCTTACGGAAGGCCTGCAGAACCTGAAGAAGTGGCTGAACTTGTTGGTTTTCTGGCATCACCTAGAGCCGGATATCTTACAGGAAGCGAATTTATTATCGACGGAGGAACGGTACCTACGGTGTGATGTATTAATAGTAATAGGTAATAGGTAATGGGTAATAGTGTGCAGTTATTAGTTATTAGTTATTAGTTATTAGTTATTAGTTATTAGTAAATATTAAATTTTAAAACAATTAAAAAAATAAATAAAATGAACTTACCAAACATTATCACAACATTAGTGAAAACGCAAAATAGTTTTGACAGTAAAGCTTACGCCGATTGTTTCAGCGAAACAGCAGTGGTTTTTGATGAAGGAAAAACTCACAACGGAAAAGCAGAAATACAAAACTGGATTGAAAGCGCCAATAATGAATATAAAGCCTCCATGAAGCCTTTAGAATACAACGAAAAAGAAAGCGTCCTGTCAGCAGAAGTTTCAGGAACATTTCCCGGAAGCCCGTTAGTTCTAAAATATCATTTTGAATTAAAGGATGGGCTTATTGAGTCTTTGAAGATAACAGGGTAGATATATTTGAAGTAATTAGGGAGGCAATAGGCTGGAAGCTGGAAGATAGAGGTTGGAAGTTATTACAGGATCTACAATTTCTGAAACGTTGCAAAAATTTCTCTCCCACTCCTTACTTCCTTCAAAAATGTCTTCAATAAATTCTGCTCTGAATTACGAGAATCAGTTTTGGTTTATAAAACAGGAATCCCTCTCATTAATGAAAGGGATTTCTTCTAATTAAATATGAATAAACTAAGTATGTTCTAATTACTGAACAACAATTTTAAAATTACTGTTCAAATTCTCACCGGAAACATTGAGAATATAATTTCCTGCCACTTTTCTGCCGGCAATATTCAAATTAAAAATTCCGTTTCCGCTGGCATTAATCTTTTCCTTAAGGATGATTTTTCCTGTCATATCAATGATCGTAGCTGTAAGGCTTGATTTTTTGTACTCCGGAAGCTTAATGGAAATTTGATCTTTTACAGGATTTGGATAAACCGTTCCCACATTTTTGCTGATGCTGAATTCATCATTGCTCAATACGGCCTGATTGTATAATGAATAAACCTCCGCTGCTGTTAGTGCATAATTATACATTTTAAGCTCATCAAATGCACCTTTATACGGAGCAGAGGCATTTGCAGTCGCCTGGAATTCAAGCTCTCCGATATTTCCTATCACAAAATCACTTTCCTCGCCAATTCCTGTAACAGCTGTTTCATCACCTTCAGCGCTTAAAACACCATTGGTATAAATTCTCATTTTATGGGCGATAACATCTCTTTGGATAACAACATGAACCCAGTTGTTGGTGAAATAATTAGCAATTGGTGAGGTAATTTCCTTTTTCGTCACATTATCATCAATCGCATATCGTAACTGACCTCCTTTAATTTCTACATTAAAACGTTTACCCGTTGCCCCCGTGGTAGCATTAGCCGTAATAGAACCTTTGCACAATACATAAAGGCTTGTAGATGAAGATGAAGGTATCATGCTCGCCGGCGCTTTCATCCAATAGGAAACCGTAAAAGAATTATTATTAAATAAAATCTGATTCTGATGAGGAATGCTTGCTATGTATGTATTATTCGGTGATGTAGCCAGATCCAGGGCGTTATTTTCTTTTCCGGGAACTCTTACACTGGCATTATCGTAGGCCGTATTTAAAGTTCCATGATTTGCAAATGAGGTCACATCCGTAATCTGTGCGCCTGAAGAAGGAGCCTCTGCGAAAGGCCAGCTTCCTACAAGGCTTGGTGTTAATGCACGGAAAGTCCATACATCTCCTGTCACAGTGCCCAAAGCATTGGCAGCATCAATTCTCCAGTAATAATTTGTTGCCGGATTCAGGCTGCTTAGCTGATATGAAGGTCCAGCGCTGTAAGGTATAGTCCCCACATTGCTCAAACTTGCAGGATTTGTTCCAAAATAAACTGAATATGTAGTAGTATTCGAGCTTCCATTCCATTTTAAAAGTAAATTTCCGCTGCTGAGTTCTGCACTGTTATTTCCGTTTGCTGGAACCGGATTCACCGCTTTTGTGGGAGGTGAAGGAATTGGCGGTGTCGTTATGGAAGCATTTGTAGTATAAACAGAAGATTCTGAAGCATTTATTGCTTTCACCCTGTAGTAATACTGCGTATTTGGCGTTAAACCTGTTTCATTATAAGTTGTTGTATTTGCTCCTAATGTTGCTATGACTGTGAAATTTGTTCCGTTGTCTGAACGTTCCAGAACATAATTGGTTTCGTTAGCTGCATTATCATTCCAGTTAACGGTCAGGGAGCTTAAAGCAGGATTTCCTGTTGTGGTAACTGCATTTGTGAAATTCAGATTAGTTGGCGGAATAATAAAATCCGGAGGTGTTGTATTGGGTAAACCATTAATATAAACCTCAATATTCAGGTAGGGAGCATGATTTGTACTTACTGCCAGCGCATCAAAAACATTTTTGTTAGTTCCATTGGCATCTTCCCATGCATCCGGCATACCGTCATTGTCTGTATCCAAAGGAACCGGAGCACCATAAACGTGGCCTGCACCTCCATTCGTAAAGCCAAACTGGGTCGTTAAATCTGTCTGTACATAAACATAAGTAGCCGTTGTTCCTTTTGATTGCAGATCAGAAATCATTAAATTATCCACCTGATCACGTCTCGGATAAGACGCTCCTACCCCCAAAACAATTTTATCGTATGCAGCCTGGGCGGTTAAAGTGGGATTTTTCATCGGATAATCATAAGGAGCAGCCAATATTGCAGATGGGTCTCCCACCGGATACCCTGTTAGGTCCTGCGGAACCAAAGTTCCATCCAATGAACCGTTTTTATTATTATCAAAATAATTCCCGGCACCATATAAATTAAAGTTAGCATTTCCTACGCTGAAAGGTGTAGAAACCGTACTGCTTGTATTCGGGCCGCCGATAAAATAATTGTTGATGATATTTGCAAAAGAGCTCCCCGCAGAATCTCCACCCATAATATAGGCTTCTCCGGACTGGGTGTGTCCATAGGTGTTTCCGTAATTACCCCAGTTGTAAACCACATTGTTTACGAACTCATTGATCCCCTTTATTTTATTATTACGTGTTTTGTTACAGATGTATAAATTTCCGATCAAACTTATTTTTCCGCCCGCTGGCGGCTGCATTAATCCTCCTGCAGAGTGATTGTGGCGGTGCATTCCCTGACCTATAATAGAATTCTGAATCGTTATATTATCGGGAGCTGTACCATTGTTATCCCAATTCACCGAGAAAACTTCGTCTGTACCCCATGTAAAAGTCATGTGATCCAAAATGATATTAGCCCCATTTGCAATTCCCGATGCATCTTGATTCTGAGATGTCCCGCCGTAACGGATACGAAGGTATCTCGCAATCGTATTATTGGCTCCTGTAAACGAAACTCTCGGTCCCAGAAACACAATACCCTCTCCCGGAGCCGTTTGCCCGGCAATCGTTGTGTTAGCAGCTACCGCCACTACGGACTGTAAATTAACAATCCCTCCCACTTTAAAAATAACAAACCTGCCCGGCTGGCTCACCGCATCACGGAATGACCCCGGCCCGCTGTCATTTAAGTTGGTAACAAGATAAATCTGAGGATTTGCTGCTCCCCTTGCTCCTGTAGTATACCTTCCAAAGCCGGTAGCCTCCGGAAATGCCAGTGTCTGAGCGTTCAGATCAACTGTAGAAGCCAGTCCGCTAAACAGTAAAGATGCAAGGGTTTGCTTAAATAGTAGTGATTTTTTCATGAGATTAATTTTGTGTTAACTAATCTAAACACAAACGTGAATACCGGCATCCTGCCCCATCCTGATTACCTACTAAAAATCAAACGATTACAATTCAAATCATTGTTTCTACACTAAGTTAAAACAAGATCAATACGCTGAAAACCATAAAAATAAATTAATGAAAAAATATAAATCTTTAAAATAAAAAAATTGAAATTTGCTTTTTTTGAGCTTTAAATTAAATACAAAACGGTGTAATCTTATTCTTTTTTTCGTCTATGCATTTCCAATTTATCATTCCGCAGGAATCTAAGTATAGTATTTAGAAATAATATAAAGGAATTCGTGCATGGATTCCTATGGAATGACAAACTTTGCAATACTTTCTTAATGCTTAAATAGGTGTGATGGAAATGAAAAAATTGAAATTTAACTAAAATTTTATTTTTAAAATAAATAAACAATTTACAAGATTGCTTCGTCGCTTCTGAACTACGTTCGCAGACCTCCAGTCTGTTCGCAATGACAAAAAAATCCCTCTCCAAAAGGAAAGGGATTCATAATATTTAAAAAACTTTTATTTACATATAAGCTTCAATTGGCTCACAAGTACAAACTAAGTTTCTGTCTCCGTAAGCTTCATCAACTCTTGAAACAGAAGCAAAGAATTTGTGATCTCTCACCCAATCCAATGGATAAGCCGCTTTTTCTCTGCTGTATGGTTTATCCCAAGAATCGGAAATTACCAATTGTTCAGTATGAGGTGCATTTTTCAAAACGTTGTTTGCAGCATCAGCCTGTCCGTTTGCAATCTCATCGATTTCGTGCTTGATGGCAATTAATGCTTCTGCAAAACGGTCGATTTCTGCTTTGCTTTCAGATTCCGTAGGTTCTATCATTAATGTTCCTGCAACCGGGAAAGAAACCGTTGGCGCATGGAATCCGTAATCCATTAGTCTTTTTGCCACATCAGCAACCTCAATTCCTAAAGACTTGAACTGTCTGAAATCTACAATACATTCGTGAGCTACTCTACCCTGAGTATTTGAATATAAAATAGGGAAATGCTCGGCTAAAATTTCTTTTAAATAATTAGCATTTAAGATCGCGTGTTCAGTTGCTTTTTTCAATCCTGAAGTTCCTAACATTTTAATGTATGCGTAAGAAATATTAAGGATCAATCCGGAACCGTAAGGTGCTGCAGAAATACCGTCGATTGCTTCTTTAGCCCCGATTCTGATATTAGCATTTGAAGGTAAGAAAGGAACCAGGTGTTTAGCCACACAGATCGGGCCAACTCCAGGACCTCCACCACCGTGAGGAATGGCGAAAGTTTTGTGAAGATTCAGGTGACAAACGTCTGCTCCGATGTTTCCGGGACTTGTATATCCTACCTGAGCGTTCATATTGGCACCATCCATATAAACCTGTCCGCCGTGTTCGTGAATTAATGCAGTAATTTCTTTAATGTTGGCATCGAAGAATCCGTAAGTTGACGGATACGTAATCATTACACAAGATAAATTCTCAGAATGCTGCTCTGTTTTAGCTTTTAAATCTTCGAAATCAATTTCTCCGCTTTCAAGGTTTTTAACTACTACAATCTTCATTCCGGCCATTGCTGCAGAAGCAGGGTTTGTTCCGTGTGCTGACTGAGGGATCAATACTACATTTCTGTGGCCTTCACCTCTTGAAATATGATATTCTCTGATCACCATTAATCCGGCATATTCTCCCTGAGCTCCGGAGTTCGGCTGAAGAGAAGTTCCTGCAAAACCTGTAATTTCAGCTAAATCTTTCTCCAATTCACGGATCATTTCCTGATAGCCTCCAGCCTGGTCTACCGGTACAAACGGGTGAACACTTCCCCAATTATCCCAAGAAAGCGGCAACATTTGAGTAGCTGCATTCAGCTTCATTGTACAAGATCCAAGAGAAATCATAGAATGCGTCAATGATAAATCTTTTCTTTCCAGACGCTTGATGTAACGCATCAGCTCTGTTTCCGTATGGTATTTGTTGAATACTTCTTCCGTAAGAATTTCGTCTTTTCTTAAATTCTCTTGAGGAATGCTGTATCCTTCTTTAATTTCTAATTTGAAAGTCTGCTTGTCTTTAAACTGGGCGAAAGAAGCCATCAGATAATTTAGTTTCTCCAATGTTGTGCTTTCGTTGATCGCGATGCTTACAACGCCTTCTGTGAAATAGTTTAAGTTTAATTTGTGATCAAGCATCAATCTTACCAATCTTGCTTTCTCATCTTCACTCATCACAATTTTTACCGTATCAAAAATTGGTTCTTCAACCGTCTGATACCCTAAAGCTTTCAATCCGTTTTTAAGAGCATTAGCTTTAAAGTGAATCTGATCAGCGATATAGTTTAATCCTTTCGGGCCGTGATAAACAGCGTACATTCCGGCCATTACTGCTAACAGAACCTGAGCTGTACAAATATTTGAGGTTGCTTTTTCTCTTTTGATGTGCTGCTCTCTTGTTTGTAAAGCCATTCTCAGTGCACGTCTTCCGTACATATCCTGAGAAACCCCGATGATTCTTCCCGGAATATCTCTTTTATAATCTTCCTTACAGGCAAAAAATGCAGCGTGAGGACCACCGTAACCTAATGGAATACCGAATCTCTGCGTTGTTCCCACCGCACAGTCCGCACCCATGGAAGCAGGAGATTTCAGTTTAACCAAAGCCATCGGATCACAAGCTACAGCCACTTGTAAATCTAATTTCTTGTATTCTACGATATCTTCCGTGTAATCCAGAACGATTCCGTTTTTACCCGGATATTGCAGTAAAACTCCGTAATAAGAAGCATCAAGCTTGTGTGTTTTGTGGTCACCAATTACAATTTCGATTTTCAGTCCTTCTGCTTTCGTTTTTAATACAGAAACGGTTTGAGGCAAAACAAGATCAGAAACGAAGAATTTGTTTGCCCCCGCTTTTTTCTGATCTTTCGTTCTGTTATTGAAGAACATGTGCATTGCTTCAGCCGCTGCAGTAGACTCATCCAATAATGAAGCATTTGCCAGCGCAAAACCTGTAAGATCACACACAACAGTCTGGAAATTAAGAAGAGCTTCCAGCCTTCCCTGCGCTATTTCCGCCTGATAAGGAGTGTAGGCCGTGTACCAGCTCGGGTTTTCAAAGATGTTTCTCTGAATAGCTGAAGGCAGCAATGTATTGTGATACCCAAAACCGATATAGCTTGTATAATCAGTATTTTTCGATGCTAGATCCTTTGAATGGATAAGCATTTCGTATTCTGAAAGCGGTTCTGAGATTTCAAGATCTTTTTCTAAACGGATAGAAGAAGGGATGGTTTGAGAGATGAGCTCTTCGATACTTGAAACGCCAACTTTTTCCAACATCGCCTGTTTATCGGCCTCGTTTAAGGAAATGTGACGGCTCACAAACTGTTCTGTATTCATTTTTATTTATTAGATTTTGTTTGTAAAAAAGATGGGTAAAATTACGATTTTTTACAAGATTGTACAACACTCAAAATTTATCAAATATGTAAAGAATGAATGTTATAAGTTTTAAAATGAATGCCTTTTAAATATTTTTTTGCTTAAAACTCAATTTATTTTTTTCTGACTTAATTCTATATTTTGTTACGGATACTTTATTAAACGAAGAATATTTTTCCTGATTAATAATTGATACCTTATTGAAATTCTTATTAATTCATTTTTTCACTTAAAATTATATCAAATTTGATACAAAAAATATTTTTGTAGCTTCATAAACCATTTACAAACAATTGATAAACAGATATTTATATTTTTAATTGATTTTTTTGAAACTAAATGGATTTTTTAATTAAACAACAAATCTAAATGTACTTTTTAAATTAAAATTTAAATAACATAAAACACAAACACGATGAAAAAACACAAAAGGCTTTTCGCTTTATTGATGGTTACTTTATTATTACCATTCCAATCTACTGCACAGATCACACTTACAAAAAGCAAAGCAGAAGATCAAAACGAGTGGGAGTTGTATCTTAAAGGTTTTCTGCAGACAGATTATACAATAGATTTCCAGGATATGAAGTCTATCGAAGGATTTGCGGCACAATCCATTACAATACCGCAACGAAACATTGCAAGCAGTAATTTCAGCGTGAAACAGTCACAGATAGGATTGGGAATCAAGCAGAAAAACCCGAAAGGTGACGATAATTTTTCGGCCTATGTGGAAATTGATTTGTACGGCCCGAACAAAACCACCGCTCCCCGGTTCCGTCAAGGCTATATTAAATGGAAAAACTGGCTGGCCGGACAGACATGGAGTAATTTCTCCGACCCTGAAATTTTCCCTAATATCTTTGATTTTATCGGACCGGACGGATTATTGTTCAACAGGAGAATGCAGGTTCGTTATTCCACCAAAATTTCGCCGAAAGAAAACCTGTCACTTTCCCTGGAAGATCCCAACTCGCCAAGTATTTCACTTCCCGCGGATTCTTTAGAATGGAAGAAAAGGGCCGTAATTCCAACCTTTACGGCAATGTACCGAAACGGTGATGAGAAAAACTATATAAAAGCAGGTGTACTTCTGTCACCCATCAGCTATGATATGCGTTACCTTCCTGATGAAGCTTATCAAACTAAAACAATGCTCGGCTGGGGCGTAATGATTTCTGTAAAACGATATATTACGGATACTAACAGCTTCAGATTTCAGACTTCTTACGGAAAAGGCTATGCCACCAATAACAGTGACCTGAACGGTGAAGAATATGATGCTGTCCCGAACCCGGCCAACAGGAATATTTTGGAAACGCTGGCCTTATTCAATATTGTGGGAATGTATGAACATTGGTGGAATGAACAATGGTCTTCGGTAGCTTATATAAGCTATTCCAGCATTGGAAAAAAAGACTATATCCCAAAAGATATGGCGAAAAATTTTCAGAATGCAGGAATTAATATTGTTTTCCAGCCTTTCAAAAAACTCCGAATGGGTGTGGAAGGCAACTATGGCAATGTAAGAAAATTTGATGATCAGCATGGATATGCGTGGAGAATTCAGGCGTCTACGGCTTTAAGTTTTTAGTTTAAAACAATGATAAACTGTTAATTATCAGCTTTAAAAGATTTTGTGCAAATTTATTATCTATATTTATTCTAAATTAATATATTTGCAGCATGAATATGATTGTGCCCTTTAAAGTACCGCCTTTAGCGCCCGCTTTTTCTGTGAATACTGAAGAAATATATTGTGGTGAGAAGAAATCCTGCTGCAAGAAATTCAAAAAAGGAAAAAGGTGTAAAAAATGTCCGGGAAGAAAAAAGATGGCTTAGTTGCCGAAGCTTTTTATTAAAAAATAGATCGCCAGGATCAACAATAAAACACCGGCGATAATCCTCGCTATTTTTGGCTGACCATGCGGATTTGCAGCTGTTCTCGGCTGTGACTTAAATAATTCTTCCGCCTTATCTCTGAATTTTTCGCCTTCGCTTTCAAAAACTTCTGTAATCGTAATTCCCTGAACTGCTGTTTTATGCAATAAGGAATTGGTTGCATGAAGTAAAATCTGAAATTTTCCGTCCTTGAATTCCGTAATTTTAAAAATCCTTTCTCCATAAGGTTTTTCCAGCCCAAAAGGCAACACTTTTACCACGTCAGCATTCTGTGTCTGCCAGTTGATGATAATTTCCTCCCCTTTTTTTGCATGAATTTTATTCGCCGTAAATGTTTTTATAGAGGGCGGAACATTGTATCTGAAGCTCTTTTGATGACTTTCCAGATTCTGGTCGTAAGTATATCTTTTGCTTCTATCGCTCAACGTTTCATAAGCTTCCTGAATTTCACGGAAACGGTCGGCAAAAAAATCATCGTTTTCATTTTTATCGGGATGATATTTAAGGGATAATTTTCTATATGCTTTTTTGATGTCTTCTTCAGAAGCATCATGAGAAATACCGAGAAAATAGTAGTAATCTTTCATTGAACTGTACAAAAGTAAGGATTTTTGTTAATGAGAGCGAAATGAGGCAATTTTTTTTAACGCAGAGAGCGCTAAGTTTTTCTTGAAATGATTGAGAATATTTCTAATTTGAACTGCAACCCTAGCCCAGATTGGAGCATTTGTCTGAGCTCATTTTTTTGGGTTTCGGCGCGGCGGCTTCGCCGCCGCGCCGAAACCCAAAAAAATAGCGAGTGCGGAAAGCTGGAAAAAGCTCCTAAAAATTTGCCGGACGTAGAAAGCCAAATTTTGATTGTTCATAATGACAATGTTCTTTGAGATTGCTTCGCTTCGCTCGCAATGACAAGTACTATTATATAAAAAGTTCGGCTCGGGAAGCAAAGCTTCCCGAGCCGAATAAGACAATTTCAATTTAGTTACTTTCTATATTATGCTTCCGCAATATTATCTTTTGTTCCGAATCTGCTGTGGCATTTTGATGCAAATTCTTTTTTGAATTTTCCTTTAAGCTCCTGATATTGCTCATCATTCATTTCTCTGATTTTATCGGCCAATCCGAAAGGAGATTTTTCTTTGATTCCGTATTCGTCAAAAATACCTTTCATAAATCTTTTTCTCTGCGAGATTTTCTTTGCGACCAACGCTGCGCCCACAACGGCTAATGCTCCAAGAGCACCTTTTAATGCTGAATTTTTCATTTTTTTAAATTTTAAATTTTACTACTTCTTGTTTTTTATAAAGACGAATGAATTGTAATTTTACTTTACTACTTCTTTTAAAAATTTTCAACTATTCGTTTGTTCTTTTATTTCTGTTGAAGAATCCGCTTTCGCATCTGCTTTTCCAGACTTCTTTGAATTTTTCTCTTTCTTCCGGAGACAAATGCATCATTTTTTCTCTCATTTTTCTTTCTTTAAAATCTCTCACTCCTTTACCAAAATGGAAGCCTCCGAAAAGTATTTTACTTAAAATCAAGATTCCCATGGCCTGCCAGAAAGTAATAGATTTTACTCCAAGAATTTCAGGAAGAAGGCAATTCCAGAGGGACATCACGATCCACGTAACTCCCAATAAAATTAACGGCGGACAAAGAATTAAAAAAATCCACCCTTTTTTATGTTTATGATTCATATCTTTCTTTTTTACTAACTATTTAAATCTTCGTATAATTTTCTCAATCTGTTCCTCAAGTGCTTTACCGCGTAGTTTTTCCGGCTGATGATTGTTTTAATATTTTCACCCTGTTCATCGGCGATTTGCTGAAGTGTTTTGTCGTTGAGTTCATTTTCCACATAAACCAGTCGTTGCTTTTCGGGAAGTTCTTCCAGAGCTTCAAAAAGCTTTTTCCAGATCTCATCCTGAAACATTTTTACTTCCGGCCCGGCACTTTCGTCCATCAATAAAATATCTTTAATAGAAAAATCACCATCTTCATCTTCGTAGACGAAATCTTCAAGGTTTTCGGTTTTCTTTTTACGGTATTTGTCGGTAATTTTATTGGCCGTCACTCTGTACAGCCAACCGCCAACATTCACAATCTCAGAAAGATTGGTAAGACTACTGAACTGATACCACACCTCCTGCAGAATATCTTCCGCATCTTCCGTATTTTTCACTTTCGGACGAATATAAGACATCAGCTTACCTCCGTACTTTGAAACGGTTTGTGAGATGATATTTTCCTTCTCCTTCTGTGGCATTGTTATTTTTTCGACAACCTCCATATTGCTATGACGATCGGTCTTTTTGTTTTACTTTAATAAATTTAAAATATTTTTTGGTTATTTTAGTTTTCCTCTATTAAGCGGTGTTTCTAAAAACACTTATAACACAAATATTTTACACGGATTTCATAATTAAGAAATAAACTTAAAAAAGTAATTTGTGTTATTAGTGTAAAATTTGTGTCATTAGCGTCTAAAAAAAACGGAAAGCAAACTCTCCGTTCTTATTTAATTAGTTTAATTCAAATAAATTCCAAAATACCAGGTCCATGCAATCAGAATAATCTGCATTGGAATTCTTTCCTTGTAAAGGTAACTTAGACCGGGACCTGTATAATCTGCTTTGAATAAATTCACTTTTTTTCTTGAAGAATTAATATTCGCTATAAAAACCAAAACAAAGAAAATAATTAATAAAATTGATGTGATTTCACGAATCGAAGGAATCATCAGTCCTACCCCGGCAGCGATTTCCAGAATTCCTGTGAAATATACCCAAAACATTTTGCCTGGGATAAAATCAGGAATCATCATTGCCATTCCCTTTTGAAATTTAAAGTGGGCAAATCCTGTGAAAATGATAAAAACCGCCATTCCAAGGTTTCCGGAAAATAAAAAATTCCAGTTTCCCTGAAAAATTTTTGTTCCCAATAAAGCCAGAATAAAAGTGACGAAAAGAATTGTTAATAGTTTCATATTTTATTTTTACAAAAACAAATTTCACAGATGAATGTACATATTTTAATCTGATAAAATAGCATAACATCTGTGAAATCTATATAATTTGCGGAAAATCTTTAGTAAGCCTCTGCAAGATTTTTTACTACTTCCAGACCTTTTATAAAACCATTATTCATATGTTCCTCCCAGTTTTTTTCCGTTTGAACTTCGGCATGAAGCTTTGTTTTACCATCGAAATCAATCAAGATATATTTTTCAAAGCATCCGCTCCACTGCTTTACTTCCATACTTTCGGTATCTTCCGTCCCGTCTTTATCAACCATTCCTAAATGTTTAAAAATGATTTGATTAGGTTCATCTAAGCTGTCAATTGTGGAAACCATCCCCTCACCTTCTGCATTGACAAAATAGGTTTTTCCATTTACTTTCCAATCAGATTTCATGGTAGAGCCCGGAGCGAAAAACTGTGTCCATTCGCTGTAGGTATCGGGGTTCCAAAGGATGTCCCAAACTCTCTGTTTCGGGGCATCAATGATTTTTTCGTATGATAATGTTTCCATATTTTTCTTTTATTTTTAATTAAAATTGCTATTTCGAAAGTCTGCTACTTTATTTATACAATTAATGTAGAATCCATTAAAGCTGATTTTCAGAAAGATTTTTTATAATTCCCAAAGCATTAGGAAATTTCTCTTCAAAAAATTCTTTAAATTCTCCAGGCGTCTGAATTTCACTCTTCAGTTTTGTTCCTTCTTCATTTTCTTCCAGGAAATAAGCTTCGGTTGCTTCACCCCAATCCTGAGGAACTTCAATTCCGTCATATATTTCCCCTAAATGCAGGAATTTGATTTCTTTATTCGGGATATTTTTTTCTACCCTGCTGTACATTCCATTATTATTCGGATCGAAAAACTTTACAGTGCTTCCTTCTTCCAATGTTCCCATATAAAAAGAACCTTCCGTAAAAGCAGTGGTCCACTGACGGTAAGAAATATCGTCCCAAAGCACACTCCAAACCTTTTCGGGGGATGCATTGATCTGGATTTCAAAATTTAATTTTTCCATTATTATTGAGGTTAAGATTAAGATTAAGATTAAGATTGAGGCTGAGGCTGAGATTGAGGTTTTACCCTCCTACAAAATCACCACCATTGATATGAATTACTTCGCCTGTTATAAAACTCGCATCTTCCGAGGCAAGAAAAACATAAGCAGGAGCCACTTCTGAAGGCTGACCGGCCCTTTTCAGCGGGGTGTCTTTTCCAAATGTAGAAAGATCATCAAAAGTTTCTTTCACTAAAGGCGTCCAGATAGGTCCGGGAGCAATGCCGTTCACTAAAATTTTCTTTTCTGCAAGATTCGCTGAAAGCGACCTGATAAAAGATAAAATAGCACCCTTTGTTGCAGCGTAATCAATAAGATGATCGCTTCCCCGGTAAGCCGTTACCGATGTTGTACAGATGATTCTTCCACCTGCGCCTATTATGGGAAGGAAATTTCTTGTAAACGAGATCATTGAAATAATGTTAGTTTCAAATGTTTCCTGGATCTGTTCATCAGAAATTTTTTCCAAGGTATTTTTTGAGGTGTGAATCCCTGCATTATTGATTAAAATATCTAAGCTTCCCCATTCTGCTTTGATCTTATCTGCACATTTTACCCTGAAAGCTTTTTTTGAAAGATCACCTTTAATCAAAATACATTTCCGGCCTTCTTTTTCAACCAGTTTTTTGGTTTCGTTGGCATCATCATCACTTTCTTTGTAAATAATCGCAACATCTGCGCCTTCTCTTGCAAAATGAACAGCCACTGCCTGCCCAATTCCGCTGTCGCCGCCGGTGATTACAGCTTTTTTATCCTGTAACTTACCGCTTCCTTTGTAATTTTCCCTGATAATTTCCGGATATAATCCGTCTTTTGGAACTTTTGATTTAGATTCTGACTTGTTCTGTGTTTTCATATGCAAATCTTTTTCTAAAAAGCATCAAACAACAAGCCGAAAAAAAAGTTAATAAGAATGGAAGCCGGATGCTGAAATTATTGTCCATGTTTAAACACTTCCACTTCCAGCATCCATCTTCCTGTCAAATTTTTAAGAATTATAAGCGTCTTCCAGGTCCTTGATTACAATTTTCTGCATTTTCATCATTGCCTGAACTACTTTCTGTGATTTTTCCTGATCAGGATCACTCATTAGCTGAATTAATCTTTTCGGAACAATCTGCCAGCTGAATCCGAACTTGTCTTTCAGCCATCCGCACATACTTTCCCTGCCGCCGTCGGAAGTTAATGTATTCCAGTAATGATCTGTCTGCTGCTGGTCATCTGTCATCACTACCATTGAAATTCCTTCGTTAAAATCAAATTGATGATCATAAGAATTATCCATGCAGAAAAAGCTGTACCTGTCAATTTCAAAATGAGCATGCTGTACATTTTCAGCCGGTTCTGTGATAGAATGTCCTTCGCTGCCATCGCCGTAACGCAGGATATTTCCAATTTTGGAATTCGGAAATGTACTGGTGTACAGCTTCATTGCTTCCATTGCTTTGCCATTGTTTTCATGGATGAACATTAAGGTAGGAACCATTTTCTGATCATTTGCTTTTTCACCCAAGAAAATCTGCCACGTCACTCCGAATTTATCCTGAACCCAACCATATTTTTTGCTCCATGAATAAGAATCCAGCGCCATCAAAACGATTCCGCCTTCTGTAAGCTGATCCCAATACTTCTGAACCTCATCTTCCGTTTGACAGATCACCATAAACGAAACAGAAGCATTTTTCTTAAAATGCGGGCCGCCGTTTAATAGCATTAATTTTTGGCCAAAAAGCTCAATATTCATTACCACAGGCGTGTCTGCCGTGATTTTTCCGTCAAATAACTTACAGTAAAATTCTGCAGATTCTTTGGCTTCTCCGTCGTACCAGAGGCATGGGAAAATATCGTTATTCATTTATTTTAATTTAAGTGTAAACATTTGTTTAATTATTTTTAAAAGAAGCCTGGTTTTCCTCCATATACTTCTTCAGCTTTTCCATTGCATTTCTTCCGAAACCATGCAGCTGCATAATTTCATGCTCAGAATAATCCGAAAGCTTTTCCAAAGAATCTATTTTCTCTTTTTCCAAAGCTCTTCTTGCGGGCATCGCAATAATACCCTTTAAAAAATCTCCTTTGACTACAACATGATTAACAGCGCAAATGGAGCTTAAACACTTTGCCATTATTACTAAATTTATCATGATTTGAAAAAGATTATTGTTAATGTTTTTCTACGTATTTATGAAAATTATCAAGGATAGCGTACCATCCGTCTCTCTGCATTTCCACAGAGTTTTGAGTTTCGGGGTCAAAAGTCTGGGTCACTTTTGTAGTGTTTTCATCTATTTTATCAAACTTTACCTCAACTTTTCTTCCATCTGCGATGTGGTATTTTATTCTTTCATTTGGAATTACTTCATCATAAAATCCTTCAAAATCAAATCCAAAGCTTCCGTCTTTAGCCTCCATTCTGGTTTTAAACTTTCCTCCGGTTCGTAAATCATTTTCTGCAGACGGGCATTGCCATGATTCATGGGCAAAATTCCATTTTGTAATATGCTTCGGCTCGTTGAAATAATCCCAAACCTTTTGTACAGGAGCTAAAATTGTAATATCAATTGTAATGGGTTCCATAATAGTGTATTTTTTTGAAATAAAGGGTAACTAAAATATAGCTACCCTTCTATAATTTAGTTTAAATATAAGATTATTTTGTGTATTCTTCGTTATAGTTCACCATCCAATGAACTCCGAACTTGTCCTGAAAGCTCCCGAAATAGTCGCCCCAGAACTGGTCTTCAATCGGCATCTCAATGTTTCCGCCTTCAGAAAGTCCTTTAAAAAGCCTGTCGGCCTCCTCCTTGGAATCAGGGAAAATGGAAACGTAATTATTGTTTCCTACATTCAGGGTCTGCCCGAAGCTGGGAACAATGTCTGATGCCATCAACAGGTCACCCCCGATTGGAAGAGCAATATGCATCACCCTGTTTTTTTCTTCGTCAGAAAGGTTTTCCGTTCCCGGAGCATTACCCATTTTGTGAATTTCACCCGCGAATTCACCACCGAAAACGGATTTGTAAAAATTAAAAGCTTCTTCTGCTTTTCCATCAAAATTTAGGTACGGATTTAATTTTGCCATGTTTCTATTTTTTATTGTTAATAATTAAACACAAATAGCTCTAATTTTTCACGAATAACACTAATAATATTGTGTAATTTGTGTGAATATTTGTGTGATTAGTGTTTCATTTAACGCAAAGAGCGCAAAGATTTCTTTAAAATGTTTGAGAATATTTTCCGTTCGCAAAGGCGTTCTACTCAGCAAAGGCTGAAAGTATAGCCGTTGGGATTATCATTCTGACAAAGGAAGAATCTCAATTTAATTTTAAAATAATTAATTGTTTAAAAACTTCTCGACTTCACTTGTTGTCAGATCAATTAGTTTTTTGTTGACATTTCCTTCAAAATCAGCCATCATATAAGAGCCGTGTGTTGCAGGGAGAATCATCAATTGTGAGCCTTCCACCAGGCGCCACATTTCAACAACATGTTCAGGTTTCATTACATCTTTATCCCCTGAAATGAATAGTGTCGGACATTTTATTCCTTTTAAAACATCTTCGCTCCAGTCTTCAAAAGTCTGCATCCTTTTGCTGTCTTTATCGAACATGTTTTCCAGTTTCGAAAAGTCAGGATTTAGGTTTAAAAAATTAACTTTAAGCGGTTCTGGCATGGATTCCAAAGTTGCCTGCATCATTCCTTCGAAGAAACCGTCCATCATTCCGCTTCTTTTGTAAAATGCAGATGCTACAATGAGTTTTTCAACCAATTCGGGATAATGATGAGCGATCTGCATCACTGTATTTCCTCCGTTGCTGAAACCCAAAAATGAGGCTTTTGCGATATTGATCTCCTTTAAAAGTGCCGCAACATCCTTTGCATCCTGCTCGAAAGTTTCCGGAATATCACGATGCTCAGTCAATCCGTGATTTTGAAGGTCAATTCCGATTAACTGGAATTTATTTTCCAACCGTGAAATCACTTCCTTAAAATCAAACAACATGGAAGAACCGCCTCCGTGAACCAGCACCAAAGGTTTTCCGGAACCATAGATTTCATAATACATTTTGATTCCGTTGACTTGCTTATAGCCTTTTTCTACCGGATTCATCTTAATATTTTAAATCTTTATCAAAATCATATTTCATTCCTTCATATCCAAGAATTCTGCGCATTAATCCGATCTGCCCGCACAAATAATCTTCGCGGCCGATGCACATTCCTACGAAATTCAGGACTGTTTCCGGGAAAAAATCAATGTTCATCCCCATTGGAAATGCTTTTTCCAGCTCTTCATCCGATATTTCCAGCAGCTTTTGATAAACAAGCGGCGAAATTTTATGAAAATCTTCCTTTAACTCCTGTAATGTAGGATATGTCAGGCTTTCATCCAATGCTTTACCCTGAAAGAAAAAATCTTTGTACTTAAATTCTTCTGTAAGGCCGAGAACAAATCCCATCGCGTAGCGCATGTCCAAAAAATTCCCAACCATCCAGATAATGTGGTTGGTTCTGCCCTCAATCCTTTTCAGGGCATCTTCTTCAGAAATTCCGTTAAGAACCATCAGAAAGTTTTGGCTGTGACCTCGAAACGCAGGAATTATAATGTCTAATTTTTTTGATTTTGGTGTGTCCATTTTGTTTTATTTTGATTTATTTTAACGCAAAGTTCGCAAGGATTTTATTTAAAATTTTACTGCATATTTTTTTGTTCGCAAAGGCGTTTCACTCAGCAAAGATCCTTGTGCCTATTTGTGAAATTTATGTTTAAATTATTTGATTGCACCCTGTTTTCCAAGAATTCTTCTGAGATAGCCTAACTGCCCGCTATGGTAAATTTCATGGATGGTATTAGACTTTCTCTCTCGCATATTTTGGAGATTGTGCAGATGATTGTGTTATGTAAAAAATATTTAAAAATTTATATCTAACTATTCAGTAGGCATCTTAGAAAGGTCGGTAAAAGTTACATTCCATCCATGACCGTTGATATCCCAAAAAGAATTGTGGTACATATATCCGTAGTCCTGCGGCTCTTCGTGCTGAGTAGCGCCGTTTGCCACTGCAGCATTCACAATTTTATCCACTTCTTCACGGCTGTCTAATCCAATAGCCACCAAAACCTGGGTAGTATCTCCTTTCGGAACGGGTCTTTCGGATAAAGTCTGGAAAAATTCTTCTGTTATAAACATGACAAAAATATTGTCATTCATTTTAATACAAACAGCTTTTTCATCTGTAATCTGCTCATTGACAGAAAAACCGATGCTGGTCCAGAATTCTTTTGTTTTTGGGATATCTTTTACCGGAAGGTTTACGTAGATCTGATTGATTTTCATTTTGATTTTTTTATGTTAGCTTAATTTGAATATAAAATTAACCCGGAAACTGAGAAGGATCTGCAAACATTACTTCCCACTGATGGCCGTTCAGGTCTGCAAAAGCACTTTGATACATCCAGCCATGATCTTGCGGTTCGCTGTATTTAGATCCTCCGTTTTCGATAGCGGTTTTTATCATAGCGTCCAGCTCTTCGCGGCTGTTTACACCGATTGCAAGAAGGGTCTGCGTAGTTTCTCCTTTTGCCACAGGTCTGTCTGTAAAGGTTTTAAAAAAGTCTTCCCTTAAAAACATTGCATAGATATGATCTGTTTTCAAAACTACACAAATTGCTTTTTCATCAGAAAACTGTTCGTCGATAGAAAAGCCGAGCGTCGTCCAGAATTCTCTTGTTTTCTGAACATCTTTTACAGGAAGGTTGACATAAATTTGATTGATTTCCATTTTTGTAATTTTTTTAATGTTAAACTTTTAACCAAAATTACCAAGTCATTATGAAAATCAACTTGCCATAAGGCAAGATTTAAATTTTCTTTGGATGAGAGACCAGTTCTTTGCGGATTCTGCTTAAAGAAGTGTCTGTAACCCCCAGATAGGAAGCTATTTGCTTTAAAGGTGCAAATTGGATCACATGAGGTTTCTGCTCCAGTAGATTAAGATAACGTTTGGTAGCAGAAAGGGTAAACATCTCCACAGAACGCTGTTTATAAACAAAAAGCTGATGCGACATCCATGCCCTTCCCCATTCTCTGAGGTTCGGAATTTTGTGGAATAATTCTTGGAAAGTTTCAAAATCAAACTTCCAGCATTCGCAATCTGTGATACAGACGATATTTTCCTGAGTGGGTATTCTTTGAAATATGGAAGAAACTTCGATGATGATTTCATTTTTTACAAAAAAATGTGTGGTCACCTCATTTCCGTTAAAGTCATTTACAAATGAGCGAGCCAGTCCTTTTTCCAGAATATAGTATTCATTGGCCGTTTTTCCTTCTTCAAGGATAAAATCACCTTTCTGAAAAATCACTTTTTCATGAGCCTGAAATATTTCTTCAAGCTCTTCAGGTAGGAAAAATGGGAAATCATAGCAGATTTCAAGGGCTTCGTTCCTCATCAAGTCAATGTTTTTTTAAGGTCTTAAAAATAGAATTTTTATTGGAAATGATGAAGGAAATAGCAAATAAAATGATTATTTATAATAACAGATAACCCTTTGCATACTAAACAGTCTTCTGAAGCTTTTGCGGTAAATTAAAACAAAGAAAGCTGAATCGGTTTTGGATTGGAAGGTTTCTGGGCATCTCCGAAAACAGTTTTCCCTCCAAAACGCCAGGAATTCTGCCGTTCTTCTTCAATCACCTCCTGAATATCGAAATTGGGTGTGAAATCTTTTTCTGTAGATTCAATAATCTGATGAAGCTTATTTAATGTTTTTAATTTGTCTGAATTTCCAAGCTTTGATTTTTCAATTCCCGTTTTTAGAATATTAATGCTTTCGTCATAAACTTTGGTAGGAACCGGAAACGGATGACCGTCTTTACCTCCATGTGCAAAGGAAAATCTCGCCGGATCTTTAAATCTCGAAGGCGCACCATGAATCACTTCACTCACTAAAGCCAGCGACTGCATCGTTCTTGGACCAACACCTTCTAACATTAATAAATCTTCGAAATTTTGAGGCTGCTGCTCTCTCGTAACATATAAAAGCGCTCCTAAACGTCTCAAATCTACATCGGATGCCTGAACATCGTGATGATTAGGCAGGATTAATCGTGAAAAATCACTCATGATCTCCGCAGAATCGGTATGGGAAATATCCAGAATTCCTTTTCTGTTTTCTGAAGCTTCGGAATCTGTTAAGTTTAAGATTTTACCTCTTGAAATACCGTTAATTCCCGTGTGAGGTTCTTCAATAAAGGATTTTATGTTTTCCGAATGCCAGTGATAACGCCTTGCCGTGCCATCAGATTCGTGCATTCCCTGCTGAACTACACTCCAGTTTCCGTTGTCTGATAAAATGAAATTATGCAGATACAGCTGATAACCATCCTGAATAGCCGTGTTATCAACTTTTGCAGATAATTTGCTGGCTTTTACCAGTTCATTCCCGTCTAATCCGGTTTTATCGGCAATTTGAATCAGTTCTGAAGGAGTATCCCTGGAAAATTTGCCTTTTCCTCCGCAAATATACAGCCCGAGAGACTGGGAATTGGGATTAATTGAACGTTTCAAAGCTCCCATTACAGAAGTTGTAATTCCGGAAGAATGCCAGTCCATCCCCATCACCGCCCCAAAACTCTGAAACCAGAACGGATCAGCCAGCCTTCGCAGCACTTCATCCTTTCCATAATCCATTAAGATGACCTCAATAATTGAAAGCCCGAGGATAGACATACGCTCGTACAGCCATGGCGGTACTTTGCCATAGTGAAGAGGTAAATCTGCTGTTCCGGAACGTTTCATTATGTAAAGGTAGGAGTATTGTTTTTAATTTTTAGTGATTTGGGTCAGTGTTTTTAAAGCACTGTTGAAATGATTGTATTTCATAAATTTCACCAAACTTATAGGATGCTTCGACAGGCTCAGCATGACAGCGCTACAAATTGATTACTATAAAACAGTTAGTATTAGAGGTGTCATGCTGAGCCTGTCGAAGCATTTTACAGATTCAATAAAATATTAAAACAAATCTTTGCTTTCTTTTATCCCGCTGCCAAAAAAAGCCCTGTAAATAAAACTTACAAGGCTTTCATTGAATTTTATTTTTATTATTTTAAAGCTGCCAAAGCTGCATCATAATTAGGTTCGTCAGCAATCTCCGAAACCTGTTCCGTATAAATCACCTTGTTATCTGCATCGGTAACGATTACAGCTCGGCTCAGCAAACCTTTCATTGGAGAATCCGCGATAGTAAGCTCATTATCATCCCCGAAAGTTCCTCTGAAATCTGATAAAGTTTCAACATTATTTAGACCTTCAGCGGCACAGAATCTTCCCAATGCAAAAGGCAAATCTTTAGAAACATTGATTACCACTGTATTTTCAAGAGCAGAAGCTTCTTCATTGAATTTTCTTGCAGAAGATGCACAAGTCGGTGTATCAATGCTTGGGAAAATATTGAATACTTTTTTCTTACCTTCAAAATTCTGAAGTGTTTTCACGTTCAACCCTGAATCTACCAGAGCAAAATCTCTGATGGTAGTTCCTACAGATGGTAATACTCCTATTGTATGTACTTCGTTTCCTTTTAATGTAATTTTAGTTGACATAATTCTTTTTTTAACGTTTTTCAAATTTAATCAAAAATACAGGCTTTTTCTTTCGGATAAAGGTTAAATAATTCTTAAAGTGGAAAATCTTATTTGGGATTGATCTAAAAAAATTAATTTTTAACTAAATTTGTGAGTCTTAAAAAATCAAATAATAAATAACACTATAATGTCAGACAAATCAAAAATCTACTACACCCTTACGGACGAAGCTCCAATGCTGGCTACACACTCGTTTTTACCGATTGTAAAGGCTTTCACAAAATCAGCAAATATTGAGATCGCAGTTCCGGATATTTCTTTGGCAGGAAGGATTTTAGCAAACTTCCCGGAATTTTTGAAGGATGATCAGAAAATCGGTGATGCATTGGCTGAATTGGGCCAGCTGGCTACTCAACCGGACGCAAATATTATCAAATTACCCAATATTTCGGCTTCAGCACCTCAGCTGGACGAGGCTATCGCTGAATTACAATCTAAAGGTTTTGCAGTTCCAAATTATCCTGCAGAACCGAAAAATGATGAGGAAAAAGCAATCAAAGCTAAATATGCTAAGGTTTTAGGAAGCGCCGTAAACCCGGTGTTAAGAGAAGGAAATTCTGACAGACGTGCTCCGAAAGCTGTTAAAAACTACGCAAAAGCAAACCCGCACAGAATGGGTGACTGGGCGTCTGACAGCAAAACGGACGTGGCTCACATGGATAACGGAGATTTCTACGGTACTGAAACTTCAATGACTGTGGAAAATGCTACGAAATTCAAAATCGTATTCAAAGGAAATGACGGTTCCGAAACTCAATTAAAAGATTTCGCAAGCCTTCAGGTCGGAGAAGTGATCGATTCTTCTGTAATGAATTTAAAGGCTCTGAAAGCTTTCGTTCAGCAGGCAATTGATGAAGCTAAAAACAGAAACGTACTTCTTTCTGCTCACTTAAAGGCTACGATGATGAAAATCTCTGATCCTATTATTTTCGGAGCTATCGTAGAAACTTTCTTTAAAGATGTTTTCACAAAATATGCTGAAACTTTCAAGTCTTTAGATATTAATCCAAATAACGGTCTTGCAGATCTTTTCGAAAAAATCAAAGGAAATGCTCAGGAAGCTGAAATCAAGGCTGATATTGAAGATGCTTTGGCTAACGAGCCAAGAGTGGCCATGGTAAATTCTGACAAAGGAATTACGAATTTCCATGTTCCTTCTGACATCATCGTGGATGCTTCTATGGCTGCTTTGGTAAGAGGCGGCGGTAAAATGTGGAATAAAGACGGAAAAGAAGAAGATACGGTTTGTATTATTCCGGACCGTTCTTACGCAGGTTTTTATCAGTCTGTAATTGATGATATGAAAGCGCACGGAAAATTAGATCCTACAACAATGGGTTCTGTTCCGAACGTAGGTTTAATGGCTCAAAAAGCTGAGGAATACGGTTCTCACGATAAAACTTTCCAGGCAACTGCTGAAGGAACAATTGAAGTTCAGGACGAAAACGGAAATGTTCTTCTTTCTCAGAAAGTAGAAAAAGGGGACATTTTCAGAATGTGCCAGACGAAAGATGCTCCGATTCAGGACTGGGTAAAATTAGCGGTAAACAGATCAAGATTGTCTGATACGCCTGCTATTTTCTGGTTAGACAAAGGAAGAGCTCATGACAGAGAAATCATCAAAAAAGTAGAAAAATACCTTGCTGATCATGATACAAACGGGCTTGATATTAAGATTCTTGATGTAAAAGATGCTATGACAGAAACGCTGAAAAGAGCAAGAGAAGGAAAAGATACCATTTCTGTTTCTGGAAACGTGTTGAGAGATTATCTGACAGATCTTTTCCCAATCCTTGAGCTTGGAACTTCTGCGAAAATGCTGTCTATTGTTCCATTAATGAACGGTGGTGGCTTATTTGAAACAGGTGCGGGTGGTTCTGCTCCGAAGCACGTGGAACAATTCGTGGAAGAAGGATATTTAAGATGGGATTCTTTAGGTGAATTCTTAGCTCTGCAGGCTTCTTTGGAGCATTTAGCACAAACTCAAAACAATACAAAATCTCAGGTTTTAGCTGATGCATTAGATGAAGCGAATGCTAAATTCTTAGCTACCGATAAATCTCCTGCAAGAAAAGTGGGACAAATTGATAACAGAGGTTCTCACTTCTATTTAGCAATGTACTGGGCAGAAGCGTTGGCTAACCAAACTGTTGATGCAGAATTAGCAGCTCAGTTTGCTCCGGTTGCGGAAGCAATGCATGAAAACGAAGAAGTTATCAACGTTGAATTAATCGGTGCTCAGGGTAAGCCTCAGCAGATCGACGGTTATTACAAGCCGGATACTTACAGAACGTATGCAGCCATGAGACCAAGCACAGTTTTAAATGAAATCATTGACGGAATTTAATTTCCAATTTGATATAACATCAAAAGCTCCTTATTTAAGGGGCTTTTTTTGTTTAACACAAATTGCACTAATTTTTGCAAATAGCACAAAAAATACATCCCTTTTGTCATTTCGGAGGAATCTAAGTAGTAGTAATAATTTTTTATGTTTTGGCTAAAGCCAATTTTGATTTTATTTAATTGAAAACGGGCTAAAGCCCGTTCCTATGATGTTACCCATTCCTATTGACATTAAAAATCGTGTCTTTTGTGAAAAAAATTAGTGCAATTAGCGTTTAATTTCCCTCCACAATCACCCTCCTGTGCTCCCTGCCCCAGTTAATCATTTCGGCAATAATCTTTCCAAAGGTCCGGCAATATTCTGTTGGTTCATATTCAATCAGGACAGGAGTTTCAGGATAAACTGTTCTTTTCACCAATTTATTCATTTCCATCTCTTTCAGTTCTTTTGAAAGCATTCTTGTGGTAATACCCGGAATACTTCTTTCAATTTCCCGGAAACGCCTGTTGCCGTTACAGATAGCATTAATAACGGGAATTCTCCACTTTCCGCCAATGAAATAAAGGGTGTCCTGTAATGCTCTTAATTCTTCGGTTTGATCTCTTTCCATGTCTGCAAATTTACTTGATATAATTGATGATACTGATATACTCTGTGATACTGATTACAAAAGTATATCAATTTGAAATAACTTTGTCAAAAATTTTAAAGAATGAATACATTTACAAACAAACTTGCCATTGTAACCGGCGGAAACAGCGGAATAGGATATGCTGCCGCAAAAGAATTTATCGAAAAAGGTGCAAAAGTAATTATCACAGGGAGAAGAAAAGAAGCTGTAGAAAAGGCAGCGCAAGAATTGGGAGCCATTCCTTTCGTAGCAGATCAGGGCAAACTGGAAGATATTGAAACATTTAAAAAAGAGATTGATAATCAGTTCGGGAAAGTTGATATATTGTTTATTAATGCAGGAATTACAGGAACATTAGGTTCAATAGAAAACATGAGTTCAGATAATTTTGATCAGGTAATGGACATTAATTTCCGAGGGGCTTATTTCACATTAAGCAAATTCATTCCAATTTTGAATGATGGAGCTTCAGTGGTCTTTTTATCTTCAAATGTAGCAACAACTTATAAGCCAAACAGCTCTGTTTACCAGGCAAGTAAAGCTGCTTTAAATTCTATTGCAAAAACAGCTGCAGCAGAATTAGCACCAAGAAAAATCCGGGTAAATATGGTAAGTCCCGGCCCGACAAAAACCGAAATCATGACCAAAGCCGGACTGGATAAAAAAACTTTAGAAGGTCTTAATGACTGGATGATCAATGCCATCCCTTTAAAGAAAATGGGCACTGCAGAAGATGTTGCCAAAGCAGTAGCTTACTTATCTGATAATAATGCCGCAAGCTTTATGACCGGAACGGAAATAATTATTGACGGCGGGATGATTTTATAAGATGGAGGAAAGGATGATGGAAGCTTGAAGTTATACATACACAAAGCTTCTTTCTCCCATCTTCCTGCTTCATGTTCTCAAAATTCTATTTCACCTTCCGATTTGTCCGCTTCACCCTCTTTTTAATTTCAAACGCCTTTTCTGCGAGCTACTTTTGATCCATAAAATAAAACAATTATTATGGATACGAAAAAGAAAAGAAATCCTATTGCTATTATATTTCTGGCGGTTTTAGGTATCTTTGGAGGATTACAGCTCTTCAGCCAGCCTCTGGAAGGAAAGCCTGTTACAAAACAAATTGAGGCACCACGGGAAGTGATTTCTATTTTAGAAAATTCATGTTTTAACTGCCACTCCAATCAGCAGAACCTGAGTTGGTACGATAAAATTGCCCCGATCTCCTGGGCGGTAAATAAAGATGTGAAAAGAGCAAGAGAAGTTCTCAACTTTTCTGAGTATGATTATTCTCCAGGAGAACACAAAGGCAATATGTACGCTATTCTCAATATGATGCAAAGTGGAAAAATGCCCTTGCATGAATATACTTTACTTCTCCCGTCGGCAAAAATAACCCAAAAAGATATTGATGTTATTAAAAAATATACGCTTTCATTATCTGGTGCTGCACCTGTAAAAAATGATGTAAAAAATATTCATCAAAATATAAATTTACCTGAAAATAACAATCTCTCAAAAATTCCCGTTTCAGCCAACGGAGTAAAGTACACCAATGATTTTAAAAACTGGAAAGTAATCAGCATGAGTACACTCTTTGATAATTCAATCCGGGTTATCTACGGAAATGACATTGCTGTAAAAGCCGTTGAAACAGAAAATTTCCATCCCTGGCCGGACGGCAGCATTGTGGTAAAATCCGTTTGGAAACAGGAAAAGCTGGCCAACGGAGAAATAAGACCGGGAGAGTTCGTAAATGCACAGTTTATGGTGAAAGATTCTAAAAAGTATACTGATACAGAAGGTTGGGGATTTGCAAAATTCTCAGGAAAAGACCTTCATCCCACAGGAAAAACAGCATCATTTGCTAAAGAATCATGCATCGCCTGCCACCGCCAGCTAGCTGAAAACACAGGATATCTGTTTGATGTTCCCATGAAAGTAAACACGGAAAGATTAATTAAAAACCTACAGAAATAATGAAAAAAATACTATTCATCATCATGTCAGTTTGTGCTTTGTTTACCGCGTGTAAAATAGACGAACCAGATAAAGGTATGAAACGGGTGGTCTTTGATCCCGGAAGTTTAAAATTTATATCAAATTCTTTGAATCCCGTAAAAGAAACCATGTCTTCAATGTATGGAAATCAGCAGGCAACGAAATCTTTAATTGGCGAAAATAGTCAATTAAAACCTGAATCTGAATTTAAATTAGTCACCTGGAAATACCATGAAAATCCACAGTATATTGGAGGAACCATTACCGGGGAACTGATCAGCGTTGAAACACTTCAATCAGATAAAAACGGAAAAATTTCTTATCAGCTTAATAGTTCAAATAAAGAAAACATTAAACCTGATAAAGAAGAAAGGATAAAATATTTCTTAAGCTACAAACCCGTAATAAGGCCTTAATGAAAAGTAAAATTTAACACTGAAAGTGTTGATCTGGAGTTGAGAAAATCGACTCCGGATTTTTGCTGAGTGAATGGCGAATTTTATTTCGCAAAAAATGCTCAACCTATAAAGCTCCAATGATCCACAAGCAAAGCGAATTCATTATTGACAATTCACAAAACTCTCAGTGAAAAATATTAACTTACCCCCCTTTAAAATCCGCAGTTCTCATGCAACAGCAAAAAATAAAAATTTCACAGGCCGTCATTTGGATCAGCTCTTTGTTTCTGGGCGCGTTATCTTCTGTTCCGCAGCTAGCTTCCCATGCTTTCAACTGGAAAGAAGCAGTTGTAAATTCAGCTATTACAGCAGCTTTTTCCATCATCATGTGGTATCTGAACATCTATATGCTGAACCGAAATGCAGGAAAAAAAAGGCAGCAGATTTCATATTCGAACCTTTTGATCGTTCTGGCTTTTGGAATGGTGATTATGTTCGGCCTGGCCTGGATTCAGCAGCTTATTTTATCGCACATTAATTTTGGCCCTACCATGCTGATGGTGGAGGTTCGCGGGATTTTGATCAATCTTGTCTGCTATATGTTCCTTACGCTGCTTCAGAACAATTATACGAGCCAGAAAGTACGTCTTGAACTGGAAAAAGTGAAAAGTGACAATTTGGGAGCTCAATATGAACTTTTAAAACAACAGATCAATCCGCACTTTTTGTTTAACAGCTTAAATACATTAAAATCAATGGCAGAAACAAATGATTCCGAAACCGTTGATTTCATTATGAAACTGTCTGATTTTTACCGTTTTACACTGGAAAGCAGAAAATTAGACTTAATTACTGTCCAGGAAGAAATGAAAATTATAGATTCATATATTTTTCTACAAAAAGCCCGTTTTGGTGAAGGAATTACACTTACAAATGAATTAACCGATCAGGTTTTAAAAACATTAATTCCGCCGTTTACATTACAATTATTAGTTGAGAACTGCATTAAACATAATATTGTTTCACAAAGCAAACCTTTGCATATAAAAATTTACAATTCCGAAAACAAAATCATCATTGAAAATCCTGTTCAGAAAAAAATGGTGACCGAAGAATCTCTGGGAGTAGGACTTGATAATGTAAAAATGCGCTACAAACACCTGCTGGAACAGGAAATAGAAATTAATTCAGACGAAAAAATATTCCAAATAAAACTACCACTCATCCATGAATATCATCATCATTGAAGACGAATTCAGGGCAGCAAAATCGCTCCAGAATCTGATTTTAGAATTAAAGCCGGAAGCTAAAATACTCGGCGTTTATGACAGCATTGAAATGACCGTTGAGGCTTTATCAAAGGACGTTAAACCAGATTTAATTTTCATGGACATTCACCTGTCAGACGGGCTTTCCTTTGAAATTTTCAAACAGGTGGAGATCACATGCCCTGTGGTTTTTTGCACTGCATTCGATCAATATATGCTGGATGCATTTAAAAGTAAAGGTGTAGATTATGTTCTAAAACCTTTCTCTCGCGAAGACATTGCAGAAGCCCTAAGTAAAGTGGATGAACTAAAAAAATTCTTCCGGAAAAATGAGCTACCAGACCTGGAAACCCTGTTGAAAAATATTAACCAGCCACAATCCGTTCACAAAACAAGCTTTCTAGTTTTTAAAAATCAAAAATATACAACGGTTCTCACAGAAAATATTGCTTATTTCTACATTCATAATGAAATCACCCATCTAGTAACCTTTGATAAAGAACAGTTTCAGCTGAGCCAGTCTCTGGGCCAGGTTGCCGAGCAGGTTTCGGAAAAACAATTTTTCAGAGTTAACCGGCAATACTTAATAAATTTCAAAGCAATTAAAGAAATGGAGCATTATTTTCAGCGCAAGATTTTGGTTAAATTAACTGTTGAAACCCCTGAAAAGCTCCTGATCAACAAAGAAAAATCCCACAGTTTCTTCACCTGGCTGGAAGACAGATAAAAAGTAAGAAGCCAGAGGATGGAAGCTGGAAGCTCCTGAATTCATCCAATCATTCTAATATAGAAGTTTTTACAGCAAGTTATATTCCTGATTGTTATGATCAGGATTTTTATTTGTTCGTGCTGATTGTGTTATGAAAAAATGCCATTCCTATCACAGACTTTTAGGTATTTCCAGCCTCTAACTTCCTTCTTCTCTTTACCCACACCCACAATTTCCAGGTTCACCATTCATTTTGTCCGGTTGAGCCTTTTTTGTATTCTTTTGCCTTAAAAATGTATCTATTTTTGAATCAAAATTAAAAGTTATGATACTAAAAAACTTAATAGGAACCGCCATTTTTGTAGCGCTATTATTCACAGTTTCAGCATTTGCATTCAATAATAAACCTGAAAAAAATCTTCAGAATAACACATCAGATAATAACGGTTTTGCCGTTTTGGAACTTTTTACCTCGGAAGGCTGTTCCAGCTGCCCTCCGGCGGATCAACTAATGGGAGAAATTGAAAAAAAATATCAGGACCAGCCGGTTTACATCCTTGCCTATCATGTGGATTACTGGAACAGCTTAGGCTGGAAAGACAAATTCAGCAGGCCGGAAAATTCCCTGCGTCAGCAACAATACAGCCGGATTCTGCAGTCACAGGTTTACACTCCGCAGCTGATCGTAAACGGTAAAGAAGAATTTGTAGGTTCCGACCGGAATGCCGTTGAGAATGCCATTCAAAATGCTTTACTTAATTATAAAGCCATTAAGGTTGATGTATCTGCAAAAATCAATGGGAAAGAAATTAATGTAAATTTCAAAACTGCTGAAAAAAATTCCCAACACCAACTATTAATTACCCTTGTTGAAAAAAAGTCTTCCACGTATGTCCAAAAGGGTGAAAACGAAGGTCGTCATTTGGTCCATTGGCAGATTGTTCACCAGCAAAATAAGATTTCATTAAAAAATTCTTCGGAAGGAACTACCGATTTTAAGCTTCCTGAAAACTTCGGCACGAATGATTGGGAAATTATCGGAATGATTCAAAATGAGAAAACAGGGGAAATTCTCGGTTCTGTAGAGGCTGGTTTTTAAGATTCAATTACCACTAAAAATTTCAAATTAAAAATTTTAACAACTTAAAACAATAAAAAATGGAAACAAAAACAACAAAAATCATCTATTGGTCAGGAGCAATTTTTATGTCATTATGGTTTGGAGCAAGCGGCTTCTTTGAACTCACAAAAAATCCTGTAGTTTGGGATATCACACGCCAACTTGGCTATCCACCCCATTTCATCTACATTTTAGGAGTTTTCAAACTATCCGGAATTACAGTTTTATTACTTCCAAATAAATTATTAAGATTAAAGGAATGGGTTTTTGCGGGAATGTTTTTCGATATTATTTTCGCATTCTTTTCTAAAATTGCAGTGCTTGGTTTTCCGGCTACCATTGATGCAATCATTGCATTTACAGTACTTTCGGTAACGTATTTTATGTTTAGAAAAATATACACGCCAAAGCTGGTTTTCGGAGAAATTTAATTTATTCTTTAATTAAAGTAAAAAATAAAGCTATTACATCTTATTGATAGTGCAACATTCAACTTTTCATGTATTCTTATGTAAATAAATCCTCCCGGAAACGAGAGGATTTATTGTTGAAAATTATGGTAGAAAAAATATAAATGAGATTAAGATTGAGATTGAGGCTGAGATCAAATTAGAATAATTTAAATCGTTAAATTTTAAATGATTAAATCCTTAAACAAACTTTATGCATGGGCTTTTCTTAATTTAATCATGCTTAAAACAAACAGTCCTAAAATTCCCAACACAAAATACCCTTCCGCAACCTGCAGCTGAATCGTAGGCTTAATCATGGCTACAATTCCATAGCTTATAGCGGAAGTAATGATGAATGCAACACCACCCGTAAGTCCGCCTGCAATTCCGGCTGAATTCGGGAATCTACCGATACAGTAAGAAAAATAATTATTAAAGATAAACCCAGCCGTTACATGAATCGCAAATGCAAAGGCTACCAGGCTGTAAATATTGCTTGTAAAATATGAAGCAATAAACATTAAAACGATTAAAAATATTTGGATAAAATTTGCATAACGGATTTTAGGCAAAAATGCTTTATTGATTAATGCTTTTCCTAAAAAACCACCTGCCATCCAGGCAAAACCAAGAATGAGCGAAACATAACCCGCAACTACTTCAGAATAGCCCATTTTATGTTCAATAATAAAAGATCCGCACAAATTAAAAAACATGATCATCGAATAACTCAGTCCGCACATTAACATTCCATAAAAGAAGTCTTTCGCCTTAAACATAGAATCATATTCTTTTAAAAGGAACTCTATATGAAAAGGATTTCTTTTCTTCAATGTTTCCCCTGAAAATATAAACTCTAACACCAGCAGCAACAAGCTATATCCCGCCAGGACATAAAAATTAGACTGCCATCCGAAATTTTTCTGTAAATATCCACCAATAAAAGGCGCAATGATAGGACCTACAGACCAGACAATCGTCATGATGCTCAGGTAATGCTTCCTTGCTTCACCTTCATAAACATCCACAAAAAAAGCACGTTTGGAGACCACCGCAAACCCGGATAAAACTCCCTGCAGAACCCGCATTGCATAGATCACAAAAATGTTCTGCGTGGTAGCCGTAATTAAAAAAGACACCACAAACAAAGCCAGGGAAGCCATTGAAACCCTGTATCTTCCGAAGGAATCCACAATGCTTCCGGCAAAAAACTGGGTGAGCCCATAGCTGATTAAAAATATAGATAAAGTAAGCTGAATACTGCTTTCCGGCTGATGAAGCTCCGTTGCCATACTCGGCATGGAAGGCAGGTAGATATCTGTTGCCAGACCCGACATAGGGATAACGGCAAATGCCAGAACAGTAGCTATAAATTGATTTTTTTCTTTAAGAGTTTTCATTACTGTCATTAAATATTTTAATGAAAATCCGGATTTATCTAAATCCAGTTGATATTTTTAGTTATTCACTAATTTCATAGAGCCTTCATTGTATCTTTCCCCTACATTCGGGTACTTTTTGAGAATAGAATCAATGGTTTCCAGATCAGACTGGGAAAGCTCAATCTGTATTGCTTCAATATTTTCTTCCAAATATTTGATACGTTTTGTGCCGGGAATCGGAATGATATCTTCACTCTGGTTTAGCACCCATGCCAATGCCAGCTGAGTTCCTTTAACACCTTTTGAGGCTGCAAAATCATTAATTTCTTTTGCTAAATTCCTGTTGTTTTCAAGATATTCTTCCTGATAACGAGGCAGAGATTTTCTGAAATCTTCATCACCAAAATTCTGAACATCATTAATATTAGAAAAAAGCCCTCTCGCCAAAGGAGAATAAGGAACCAAAGACATACCCAATTCCCTGATAGTCGGAAGAATTTCCTTCTCCACATCTTTTGTAAGCAATGAATATTCTGACTGTAAAGCTGCAATCGGGTGAATTTTATTTGCTTTTCTGATAGATTCCGCAGAAGCTTCAGATAGTCCTAAATACCTTACTTTTCCGGCTTTTACGAGCTCTGCCATTGCCCCTACTGTTTCCTCAACAGGGATATTCGGGTCTACACGGTGAGCATAATAAAGATCAATTTCATCAATTTTTAATCTCTGAAGGCTCAGGTCAACGGCCTTTTTGATCCATTCCGGAGAACCGTCGAAATAAGTCCCGGGAGCTCCGCTGTGACTGGCTTTTCCATCCTTAAACCTAAATCCGAATTTTGTAGCAATAAAAATCTTGTCACGGTTCGGAACCAAAACCTTTGATATCAGCTTTTCATTTTCTCCGGCGGCGTACATATCTGCGGTATCCCAGAAATTTACGCCAAGATCAAGCGCTCTGTGTAATGTATTGATGCTTTCCTGTTCATCACTCGGGCCATAAGCAAAGCTCATTCCCATACATCCTAAGCCTATTGCGGACAACTGCTCTCCTGTGTTTCCTAGTTTTCTAAATTTCATGATTGTTTGTGATTTAAAATTTACAGTACAAAATTATAACAGCGATTCAAAAGTCTCAATATAGAATTCAAACGAAGAATTATAAAATTCAAACAGCAGCCATTCTTCTTATTGCATTCGGGGTCTTTCCTGTTTGTTTTTTAAAGTAGTTGGTAAAATATGCAGGCTCTTCAAAACCCAATCCATAGGCTATTTCAGAGACATTCCAGTCGGTATGCTTCAGTAATGCATTCGCTTCCTGGATAATCCGTGAGGTGATCTGCTGACTGGTTGTTTTTCCCGTAATTTCTTTTACAGAGCGGTTTAATGAGTTGACATGAATGGAGAGGCTTTCGGCATAATCTGTCGGGGTTTTTAATTTTAAAAAACTTTCCGGGCTGTCGATCGGGAACTGTCTTTCCAGTAATTCCATAAAAAGAGATGCTACTCTTTGGGAAGCATTCTGATAATGTTCAAAATTTTCCGCAGGATGTATTTTCATCGTTTCATGAATCAAAAGATGTAGATACGCACGGAGAACATCATATTTATGCAAATAATCCGACTGAATTTCTGTCATCATTTTGCAAAAAATATCTGCAATGGTCTGTTGCTGCTGCTCATCAATAAAGAAAACCGGAGTTCCTCCAATTTTAAAAAGCTGAGAGTCCTGAAGATTCCCCAAACGGCTTCCTTCATGTAAAAACTGATCTGTAAAAAGGCAGAAAAAGCCTTTCTGGTCTTCATTTTCTGCTTCCCAGGAATAGGGAATTAATGGATTTGAAAACAAAAGTGCAGGCTTATCTACATAGATCCATTTATCCGCATAATGAAGCTTTCCTTTTCCTATAATTAAGGAGATTTTATAATAATCCCTTCTACTGTAAGGAGTAATTGATGAACAATTTTCACGTGAAAACACATTAAAATGACCTACTCCGGGAGTTTTGATACACTGCAAGCCTTTATTCAGGGCATTGCGTTCATAAAAACCTTTAACTATCTCTCTTTCCATACATCAAAATTATAAAATTCAAACAAAACTAAATACAAAAAATCACAACAATTGATAAAATGATTAAACATTCTTGAACCAAATAATAAATAAAAGTGACCGATCTTCTGACCAGTCACTTAAAAATTGAATGTATAGTTGAAAAATTGGTTTTAATGATGTCCGTGATTTCCTTTATTAGCCTTATTTTTTTTGTTCATGTGCTTATATTGCTTATCATTATTCTTATTACTGTTGTAAACAGCTACCGGATTTTTGCCTTTGTAATATTTTGTTTTAAATTTTACATACTTATCACGTCCTAAAATTCTCTCCAGCTCAGCATATCTGTCTTCTCTCCATCTGTCCGGATTGTGCGCATATACCCTGTTCCATGAGTTGAAATCATTATAGCGGTCGTTCAGCGCATAAATTTGGTTGGCCTGTACTGTTGTCAGCACCAGATCTGTAACTACATTCTGCCAGTTGATGTCTGTTACGCTTCTTCTGTAATCATTATAATAATCTGACTGGCCGTAGCTTAAACTGAAAACCCCAACGAGCATTGCAGTTAATAAATACTTTTTCATCTTTTAACCCTTTAAAAAATTAATACCGATAAAGGTTCAATTAAAATGCCAAACCAATTTAAGATTTGCCAATGTTTGTTAAAATCCGGCTACGATATTTGTATTCAACATAAAAATTACGTTAAGATTCCGCAAAAATAATTCGGCTTTCATTTTTAATTTGTAATTTTAAAGAAGATAAAAAATTCAACATAATCAACCAAATCTGAATAATTATGGAAAATATAAAGTTTGAAATATCTCCATACCAAGATGAATTGCAGATATTAATTGATGGAAAAAAAGCAGGTTACATGTCTATTGAGATAGACGGCAGGCTGCTGATTGTTTACTACACCAAGCTTGATGAACAGCATGAAGGCCAGGGCTATGCAAAGATGCTTCTGGATGAGCTTGTACGATATGCCGAGGAAAAAGACCTTATGATTGACCCTGAATGCGATTTCGTAAGACAACAGTTTGAAAATCACCCTACGCGGTATAAAGATATCTGGCACGCTTAAATTAATCCCTCCACCAGTCATGGAATACATTGTCTGGCCGATTCAGATCCACGGTTTGGCCTATCATTGGGGTCAGAATATTTAAATTTTTGTCTTTGCCGAGACTTGTTACTTTTTCCAAAGGTTCGGACCAGGCATGAAGCGCCAGCGCAAATTTTGAGGAGTGAACAGGAATGATATTTTTTGCTTTCACATCAATACTTGCCGCGATCACATCTTCCGGCAAAGCATGAATATATTTCCAGGCTTCATTGTACTGTCCGTTTTCTATAATTGCATAGTCAAAGGGGCCGTAAGTTTCTCCAATCATTTTAAAATGAGTATCATAACCGCTGTCGCCACCCAAAAATATTTTCTTTGTCGGGGTTTCCAGAACATAGGAGGTCCAGAGAGTGACATTTCTTTTGACCTTTCTTCCGGAAAAATGCCTTGCCGGAGTAAAAGTAATCTTAATACCATTTTTTAAATCCGCTGATCCGCCCCATTCATCTTCAATTAACTGTTCCGGCTTATATCCCCATCTTTCTAGATGCGCACCGACTCCTAAAGGTAAAATTACCTTTTGCACCCTGTCTTTAATGGATTTTACAGTGGGATAGTCCAAATGATCGTAATGATCATGCGTGATCACCAGATAATCAATATCCGGGATATCTTCAGGTTTAAAAATATCTGCTCCGGCGAAAGCTTTGTTGAAAAACTTGAATGGCGAACCATAAGAGCTTAAAACAGGATCAATCAAAAATGAAACTCCATCCGTCTGAATATAATAGGAAGAATGCCCCAGCCAGATGAAAACATCCAGATTTTTATCCAGATTTTTCAGGCCCGTATGAATCGATGGTATATTTTTATGCGGTTTCAAAAGCGGGTCTTTCTTTTTAAAGAAAAAATCATACATCACCTTCCACATACTGTAACCTTCTGCCAGCGAGGGTGTATAGCTAAGATTCTGGAACTGATTATCTTTATAATATTTGGAATGCTGCATTCTTTCCAGCCTTTTTCCGGAAGCTTCTGCTCCAAAAACTTCCTGACGGATTATAATTAAATATAATAAAACCGGTAAAATAACTGCTGCTATAATTATGTAGACCATTTTTCAAAAATAGGTTTAAATGTATGACTTTAATCTTATATGACGATCAGGAAAAACAATCCCTTTATTTTTAACTAAAATTATAATGATTTTTGAATAATTTATCATCAAATTAATTCAGTAATCGTCTCAAACTTTTTAATTTAGCAGTCGGAAAAAATAAACGTGCAAAAGAATTATTTCATACTGTTTTTGCTTTTTATAATAACTTCCTGTGCATCCATCAGAAGACATAATGAGCAGAGAGCATCCTGCATTCCCCCTGAAAAGCTGAAGGAGGATGTGGATTTTGCCTATTCCAAACTGAAAGAAATGCATCCGCAGCTCTACTGGTATATTTCCGAAAAGGATCTTGACCGCAAATTCGACAGTATAAAATCTACCATTACCGAACCGCTTACTCCGCTCCAGTTTTATTTTAAGCTGCAGCCCGTAATTGCCGATATTCGTGAAGGACATCTTTCTCTTCGGATTCCGCGGAAAAAGCTTTCAGCCAAAGAAATCCGGGAGCTGGAACATAAAAAAGGAATGTTCAGCCGTTTCAGATATTATGTAAAGGATAATCAGTTATTTATAATTGAAAATAAAGATTCCATAGATCATATTAAGCTTGGAACAGAAATACTTTCTATTAACAAAGTTCCTGTCTCAGAATTAATTCAAAAATACAGAAAACTGATCAGCAGCGATGGTTTCAATACCACTTTCCAGCCCTATTTTCTAAGAGACTGGTTCTTCTATTTTTATATTGCCGAAAACGGATTTGCGGATCAGGCAGAAATAGAAACCGTCTACAACGGTGAAAAGAAAACATATATTTTAAAAAGAGAAACAAAATCTGAAGAGGATCTTAAAAAAGATAAAGAGCTTGAAAAACGGACTGCAGAGAAAAAAATAAAAGACTATGTAGCCCTTTATGATTCTTATAACCGTAATTTCCAGTTTCTTGACAGAGACAGCAGCATTGCTTATATAAAAGTGAAAAGCTTCTCAAAAGATTATTCCGAAAAATTTTATAAAGAAACGTTTGAAAAGATTAAAAATAAAAAGTCTGAGTTTCTTATCATCGATGTCCGGAACAATTACGGCGGGTCGCTGGATGAGATCAATAACCTGTATTCTTATCTTACCCCAAATCCGTATGCGCTGATAAAGCCATCACAGGTAACCTCAAAAGCTGCTCCTTTGAAAACCACATATTTCAGGGACAGCAATGTTTTACAATATGCTTACAAAAGTCTTACCTACCCTACTTTCTTTTTTGCCCAGGCCTTCAGCACTTATAAAAAGGACGGAAAAATTTATTATAAAATGAAAGCGGATAAAACCGCAAAGCCCAGTAAGAACACTTTTAACGGGAAAATTTTTGTTTTAATTAATGGTGGAAGCTTTTCTGCTTCAGCAATTATGACTTCCAAGCTAAAAAATGATAAACGGGTAACGCTGGTAGGTGAAGAAACCGGAGGTGCCAATGACGGTACTGTTGCCGGATTTTATTCTTACCAGAAACTTCCTAATTCTGAGATTAATTTACCTATCGGACTGCTCCTGGTACAGCCCAACATCGCTTTTACCCACACCAGCAGAGGCGTAATTCCTGATATTTCTGTTACGGAAACCCTTCAGGATATTATTGAAAGAAAGGATCCACAGCTGGATCGGGTAATGGAAGAGATTCAAAAAGACAAAGATTCAAAAAAATAAAATTGGTTTCGGCGGGCCGGAGGCCCGCCGAAACTATCTTTTCAATTCATTTACAAGATCCTCAATTTTCCTGATATGTTTTCCATAAAAGCTTCTGAACCATATTTTTCCAACTAAAAATAATAAAGGAGTCACGATAACTAACGACCCGATGAGAATGCTTGCTATTTCTAAATGAGTCAATGGGATGATACGCGGGATGAACTCTAAAACAATAAGCAGTTCGCAGACTAAAAAGGGTACGAAAGCAACATAAAATGCCAGATAAAACTGCTTATTCAGTTCAAACTGGTGTAACAAATCCTGTAAGCTTTCATAAGTCTTTAATGTAGGATCGCTTATGTTTTTATAAAGTTTAAAAAATTTACTGAAAAAGAAATAAGTTACGAAAACCATTGAAGCAATTAAGATTGTAATATAAAATTTAAACTTAAATGGCGCTTCACACCAGGCAATTAATCCAAATGAAAAAATAAAAATTGCAATGGTTGACCAAAGTTCCATCCGCATATTTTTCCTTACTTTTTCAAGCGGAAGATTGATTTTATTTTTATGTTCGATGCTTATTTCGGGAGTTTGTTCTAAAGAATTATCTTCATTCCAGGCATCCTTAAGCTCATCTATATTCATGATAATTGATTTAAAAGTTAGTATTTATTTGTACTTAAAATTTCTTTCAGTTTATTTTTTGCACGGTTCATTTTTACCCTTACATTTCCTTCTGAAATTCCCATCTGTTCGGCAATTTCCTTTCCGGAAAAATTTTCCAGGTAATAGAAGATAAAAGCCTTATCGATAGCATTGAGCTGATGAATGGCCTGGTACATGGCATTGAGCTTATCTTCTTTTTCATTATCAAAATCTTCCTGCGTAATTTTGTATCCGGAAAGATCTTCATTAGCAATAAAGCTTCTTTTCTTCTCATTTTTAAGGAAAATAATGGCCGTATTTAAGGCAATTCTGTACAGCCATGTGGAAAACTGGCTTTCACCTTTGAAATTGGGATAAGCTTTCCAGACCTGATAGGTAATCTCCTGAAAAAGATCATCGCGATCGTCTTTTTCATCCATATACATTTTAGAAATCTTGAAAATGATTCCTTTATGCTTTTCAATTTTTTCTAAAAATTCCTTTTCTAATGAGGCCATGCTTATTACTCTCTTTAGAGTTAGTAGGTAGTGTAAAGATATGTTACAATATTTTATCAAAAGAATAAATAAAACCCGACAGAAATATTCCTGCCGGGCCTTATACAAAAAATTTAAAAAACTATTCTACTATTATTTTCTTAGCAACAGTGTTTCCTCCGGAAATTATTTTTACCAAATAAACTCCTTTCTGAACTCCGTTGATATTTACTTTATTGATTCCTTTTGTCAGCTTTTCAGATTGTTTTACCAGTTTTCCTGAAAGATCATAGATTTCAAAAGCTCCTTCGGCTTTATCATTTTCTATGGTAAACATTTGATTTTTCACAGGGTTTGGATAGATCGCAAACTGGCTCTCTGCTCTTGCAGGAACTTCATTTGTTGCTAAAACTCCATTCCCAATACCTACTGCATACCAAGCCTTTACATTCTGAAGCTGCTCATTTCCTGAAGCTCCATAAAGATCTGTAACCGCCTGTTTTGTGGCATTATAAGCATCCATATATGTTGCATTAGGTGTTAAATAATTCATAAGCGCTCTATAAATAATTTTTTCTGCTTTCTGAATTGTAATTCCGGTAACATTGAAAGAATTTCCGATATCATTAACCCCTGAACCGCCTTTTGACAAAAGATAAAACCAATAATTTCCTACTCCGCTGTTGGTATGAACCCCGCCGTTATCATTTCCCTGATTCGGGTTTGCAGTGCTTGCCCAGAATGTACTGTGGTAGGTATCCGGCTGGTGAGCGTCCAGCATATCCGGTCCTGAATTTGGATTCGATAAGCTTCTTAAATAGGCCGGAGCAATTACGGCAGGATTAAGCATTCCTTCTCCCATTGTCCAGTTAGGATTTATCCCTGAATAAAATTCAATGGCAGTACCCATCATATCTGCGATGGATTCGTTAAGCGCTCCGGATTCACCCTGATAATTTAATCCGCCTAATCCGTTTCTTGCGATAATTAAATGGGAGTATTCATGCCCGGCAACATCGATCCCTACAAATGGATTGGCTACCACTCCGGAAGGTGTAGAGCTGTCTATACCTCCATTACCATACACCATAAAAGTAACTGTTCCCGGTACGTCCACTGCTGCTGCATTGAATCCGTTACCTGACGGAGTTCCGGTCTGTAAAGTTCCGAAATCTACGTTATAATAATTCCTGATTAGAGCACCATTTCCGTCGTAACTGTTGCGATTGAACCTGTTTACGTAATAATCATGAGCTTTTTCTATTGCCCAGTGAGCTTCTACTGCAGGTTTTGTGATGGCTGCTGTAAAATTAGGTGTGGCATTTGTATATTCTGTTGCTCCGTTAAGCAGGCCGGTAGATGTATTGAAATTCCCATCAATATTGGCCGCGTTCATTGTATGTATATTCCTTGCATTATCTTTCAGCCTGTAACTTCCGTTATTCGAATCTACTGTAATTGCCTGAGTTCCTTTATATAATGTTGAGCTGTTAGAAGGAGTATCGGCATGATAAGATCTTGCGATTTTTTTAATAATATTTTTTGTAGAATTATCTATATAATAAGTAAATGCATTTAATGGTTTTAAAGAAAATCCATCAATTTTTGTTACATAATGGAGGCTTACTCCACGTCCGTTATCTATTTTAGTAATAACCGTTTCATAATTTGAGAAGCTGGTATTTCCCTGTGCTTTCATATCAGCAGTAGCAATATTTTCAGCTTCAGCCTGAGGAATTGCACTTCCGGCTCCGGCATTGATGTCAGAAGAAAATTCTCCGTTTGCAAATGTAAGCTGTCCGTTTTTTTCGTGAAGTAAGATAAATTCATCCGCCACTTTTATTCCTTTGAAATAATGCTGATAAACTTTATGCTTTATCCCTAGCTCATCAGTATTTTCTTTAACGAATTTAAATGTATGGTCTGATCCTGCTCCTAACCATTCGTTAAAATGATTAACCAAAAAATCAGAAGAAATATCCTGCCCGCTAAAATTAGCGTAGAAATTTCCCATTGCGGAGGTCTTAGAAATTCTTGGAAGATTTTTTACGTCGGCTTCAGTATTGTTTTTAATGGACTGAGCCTGAACAAGATTCATGGATGCAGCGGTAACTGTGGCAAAAGCTAACGCTTTAACAAGTGTAATTGTTTTTTTCATTTTTATGTGTTTTTAATAATGCAAATTTAAACGTTTAATCTGTATAAATAAATATTTATTTAATTTTTAACATTTTTTAGTACTGTTTACAATAAACATACCACATTAATTAATCATTTACATTATATCCAAAAATAGCAAGAATACCTTCCCCATAAAACAATCCGCAATATCAATGATATTGCGGATCATAATGTATTTAATCATTTATTAAAAAATATAGTCTGTGCTCAGGAAATTAGAATCGTGATCTCTTACGATGGTATTTAATAAGTTTTTATTGGAATCCGTTACTTTGGCTGCAACCAGTGATCTGATGGAGAAAGAACGCAGCGCATCAAATACAGATAATGTACCTTCTGCACTGTCTTTTCTTCCGGTGAAAGGGAAAACGTCCGGCCCGCGCTGAGCCTGGCAATTGATATTTACACGGCTTACAAGATTTACAAAAGGATCAATAAGCTTTGAAACTTCCATAGGATCTTCACTGAAAATACTCACCTGCATCCCATGATCTGCATTCACCTGGTATTCAATAGGCTCTTCTATCTCCTCAAACGGAACAACAGGAATTACAGGCCCGAACTGCTCTTCGTGGTACAGCTTCATATCACTGTTCACCGGATAAACTACAGCTGGGAATACAAAAGATTCTTCTGTAAATCCACCGTTTTCATTAAGAACTTTCGCGCCTTTTGCGATGGCATCATCAATACATTCTTTCAGGTAAAGAGGTTTATTTACTTCCGGAAGCGGTGTTATTCTTACGTCATTTTCCCAAGGAAGACCGGCTTTCATTGCAGAAACAGCTGCCGTTAGTTTTTGTGTAAATTCTTCCGCTACTTCTTTTTGCACAAAAATTAATTTTAAAGCCGTACATCTCTGGCCATTAAATGAAAGTGAACCTAAAATACATTCGCTTACCGCTACATCAAGATTGGCATTTTTCGTAACAATGGCCGCATTTTTTGCATCTAAACTTAAAATTGCTCTTAACCTGTTAACTTTCGGGTGAATTTTTTTCAGTCCGTTGGCTACTTTACTGGAACCGATGAACGCCAGGACATTCACTTTTCCGCTTTCCATAATCGGGGTGATGATCTCTGAACCTTTTCCATATAAAGTATTTACGGTTCCTCTCGGGAAAGCTTCTTTGAATGCACTTAATAAAGGATAATGTGCTAAAACACCATGTTTGGGAAGTTTAAACAAAATCGTATTTCCCATAATAAGAGCAGGGATCAGCGTGGTGAAAATTTCATTTAAAGGGTAATTGAAAGGTCCCATGCTCAGAACAACGCCAAGCGGTGCTCTTCTGATCTGTGCAATGGTTCCTTCCGCCTGCTGGAAACGGGAAGATTCTCTGTCAAGATCTTTTAAAGCATCAATCGTCTGGTTGATATAATCCACGGTTCTGTCGAATTCCTTTGTAGAATCGGCCAGTGTTTTACCTATTTCCCACATCAGCAGTTTAATGATCAGGTCACGCTGCTGGATCATAAGATATACAAACTTCTGCATACACTTTATTCTGCCTTCTACAGACATTGTAGGCCACTCTCCCAGCCCATTGTTGTAAGCTTTTACAGATGCTTCCAGAACTTCCATTGCTTCATTCGGGCCTATATTTGGAATGTTTCCCAGAAGTTTTCTTTCCAGCCCGTTTTCTGTTTTGATGCATACGGGTGAATAAATATTCTGCACATCACCGTTCCATTGTACCAGCTCACCATTTAAGAGGTATTCCCGCTGATGGATTACGGGAACTTTGTATTCTTCGGGAATTTCGTTTTCAGATTTGAATATTTCATGAAATTTATTCTGTGTTGAATCCATAAATATTTTATTTTTTTAATAGTGTTAAAAATTTGACAGAATAAAGGTAATTGTAAAAAATGATTTTAAAAATAGGCTGTTGATAGATTTGTTCTATTTAATGGCTGTTTGAATAAGAATTAATAAACGCAATACTTCAATCTCCATCTCCAAGGGAATTAAAATCTTTCGTTGAATAATGCAAAAATACCAGGATAAGTAAATCATTTACAGATCCTTCAACATCAATATGAACTTGCAACTATTTTTGAGACAAAATTTATATACTCTTTATGCTACATTTTTAGATTGATTAGACATTAAATTTTGATACTCTCTTATGGTTAAATTTCCTAAAGCTGAATGCCTTCTCTGGGTGTTGTAAAATGTTTCTATATATTCAAACACAGAGTTTTTGGCGTGGTCTCTAGTTTCATATTTATTTTGATAGACAAGTTCGGTTTTCAGAGTTTTGAAAAAACTCTCCGCTACAGCATTATCATAGCAATTTCCCTTTCCACTCATACTTCGGGTAATATTTTTCCCGACTATTGACGTAAATTCTGTGC
>NZ_AUMT01000008.1 GCF_000430825.1 Chryseobacterium daeguense DSM 19388
CCCTCTCTCTTGGAGAAGATGCCTACCGCCTTTTTTAAGATATCACGTTCAAGCTTTGTTTCTTCCAGTTCTTTGCGAAGTCTCAATAACTCTTCCCTTATTGGATCAGAGGATATTTGTTTTTCCTTGCTAAGTTTACCTTCTTTGTGAAGTTTTCGCCAATTAACGAGACTTTCTTTACAGATCCCAAATTCTTCAGCTACCGAGGATACATTGCCTCGCTGCTCACTTAAAGATACTGCTTGGATCTTAAACTATAGACTGTAATTTTTTCTGATCTTTTTCATACTCTTAAAGATAAAGAGTATAAGAATTGTGTCCTAACAAAGTTAGCAACTCCAATGAATCATTTTCATATAGTTTTCAATGCTTAGATATTCATTAGTTCCGTGGATAGACTGCTTTTCGGCGTCTGTGATTTTGATGGGCATAAAACGGTAGATATTTTTGCTGACAATCTGATATTTATATGCATCTGTAGCGCCTACGGTGAGGTAAGGCGTTGAAATTGCATCCGGATAAATTTCCTTAATTCCGGCTTCAATTAATTTAAATGAATTTGTTTTGGTGGATGAAACTGCAGATGCTTCTTTTACATTGTCGATTTCTTCTATTTCCACATCAAAACCTTTGGTTGCGTTTGCAATATGTTCTTTTACCTCTTTCACTGTGTTACCCGGAAGAAGCCTGAAGTTTACAACAAATTCCACCTCTGGCAACAGTACATTCGGCGCATCGCTGCCTTTCATCATGGTGAGAGCCGTTGTGGTTCGAACCAATGCGTTGGTAGAATTATTTTTTGTCAGCTTCGATAAAAGCACCGGTTTCAACAACCATTGATTAGAAATTCCCATCCTGCTTACAAAAGACATTGAACCTCCGATATTGGTGAAAAATTCATTGATTAAGGGCGTAATCATTGGCTTCATCTGGTTTTTTTCCAGTCTCTGCATGATAACGGATGCTTTTCCCATTGCACTCTGCAACGGAGGCATTGATGAGTGGCCTCCTAAGCCTTTCACTTTAATTTTCACGGAAAGAAAACCCTTTTCTGCACAACCGATGACGGCAACATCAGCATTAATTCCCGCAACACTTCCTTTCTCCAGGATCAGTCCGCCTTCATCATAAACAGCATCAAATGTTATATTTTTACCTTTGAAATAAGAAACAATCTGTGCTGCACCTTTTTGTCCGCCCACTTCTTCATCAAACCCAAAAGCAAGATAGATATCTCTTTTCGGAGTATAATTATTTTTAATTAAATTATTCAATGATTCCAGCAGAGAAAAGAACATTCCTTTCATATCAATAGCTCCTCTTCCGTAAATTCTTCCTTTAACAACAGCACCCGAAAACGGTCCAAAATCCCAAACCTCAGCAACTTTAGAAACTGCAGGTTCCGGCTTATCATCCGGTCGGAAAGGGTTTTCAATCTTCTGATCCCTTACTTCTGCGTCACCTGCAGGAACTACATCATAATGGGAAAGAAATAGAACAGGATGAAGGTCTGGATTACTGCCTTTCAGCCTGAAAATCAATCCATATTGGTTTACTTCTGTATATTCTGCATTCTCATAAACAAGCGAATAAGATTGTTTTAAGTATTCTTTAAATTGATCAAATGTTGAATAATCAAATTCACCCATCTCTCCGGATGAAACCGTAGGAATTTTGAGCCCGTCCGAAAACCTTTGAATTGCTGAATCATCTTGTATACTCTTCCATCCTGTTGTATTTGCTGGTGTGATTTTCCTGAAAGGATAAGTAAATGTTTTGATTAAGATGATAATAATTAAAATGATAAGAATACTGAGAATGATGAACAGGATTTTTTTCATGGTGATATTTGATAGAATTGGGTGTATCAAATATAGTGAAGATTTTAATTGTGATTGTATTATGAATTATGTAGCTATTACAAAATAAAAAGGAAAGAAATATATTCCTTCCTTTTCATCTGTTTTATTTTTTTGCTGAAAGTAATAGTTGAACCTGTTTTTTCAAATCATTAATTTCTTCAGATTGTATTTTTAAACGTTTGTTGTCTTCCTGAAGTTGCTTAATCTGCTTATTCTGATCAATTGAATAAAGTGTCAGTTCTTCTATTTTTTGCAAAAGCTTGATTTGAAATTCTCCTATGTTAACACCTTCTTTTTCCATAACTGATGCAGATGCAATTTCCGGAAGATGTTTCTTTTCTTTAATATGCTTTTCGATCTCTTCTAGTTTTGGAAGATTATAGTTTTCTTCAAACACAAAATCTGCGGTGGGAGTAAGTGTAACTTTCACTTCTTTTGCTTCAAATTTTCCCTGAAGCAAAGCATTTCCATTTGTGGAAATTTTCATTATCTCATTCATGGTTACCGGTGCGTTTAAAGCAATCTGCTGTGAAGGTGTAGTGAAGAATTTAAATCCTTCATTTCCTGCAACAAAAGCTACTCTATGAAAATTCTGTGTGCCGGTACTTGATAACCAGCCTTGGCCGGTTACCGGATCTGCCTTTACCCCGAAGGCCATATAAGATTCTGCAGAGCTTCTAAGTGAGCCCCAGTTGTTTGCAGTACCGTCATCATATCTTATAGCAAATCCATTAACCCCTTCGGTTGCATGTGAATGTCCTGCTACAACACCTCCAACTACATCCAATTTCTCAACCGGAGTGGAAGTTCCTATACCAACATTTCCGTTTTGCAGCAATTGAAATAATCCGTTTGATGTTTGTAATTTTACACCTCCATACCAGTTTATATCCAGCCCATCTGAGCCTGAAACCGGGTAATGTCCTAAATAATAATGGACAGGATCCGAGTTTCCATAGAGTTTATCAAAATGTATGTTTTGCGAAAATAAAAACCCGAACGAAGCAAGGGCAATAATTGATAGTGTTTTTTTCATAATTAGTGTTTATTTATAAAGTTTTAAATAATTGTAAAAAGAAACCAAGAAGTAGTTTCATTGACGATTGAAATCAATGTTTTAATTCTACGGCTAAATAATATGAAAGCGTGCATAGAGAAGATGCACTCAAATAAGAGATTTTTTTATTCATCGTTTGTGTTTAACTATTTTTTGCAAAGCTAAATAAATTTTGCAACCCTGCAAAAAAAATATTTTACATTTAAAATCAAAATATTACCAATCTAATCCTGATCAATAATTAGAGATTATCTTAAACTCCCGTTTTTTCTTTTTCTTATGAAATCAGTCGGGCGGATTCCATTAATTTCATAAAAAAGATCTGAGAAATTTTGCCGGGAAGCTATTCCACATTCTTTGGCAAGTGTTTCAATTCCATATTTCAGGTATTCCTTGTTTTCAAAAAGAAGGTTTGTAATATAATTTATTCGCAGTACACTGAGATATTTATTGAAATTCATCTCTTTATATTCATTAATAACCTGTGAAAGGTAGCTGGAATTAGTCCCTAAGCGAGTCGCCAACTTACTTATAGTCAATCCTTTTTGGGTAAATTCCTTTTTTTCTTCAAATAGTTTCAGCTTTTTAAGTAATTCTTCTACTTTACTTTCATCCAGATTTATCCTCTTGCCTTCAGATGGAACAGCTTTTTCAACAGTATTCTGCTGTATCATAAATTTTTGTTCCAACAAAATATATTTTTGCTGAATTTCTTTTTCTGTCTTATACCTTATGATTAATAAAATAATAAGCCCGATAGCCAGAATAATTAAACCGGTGATAATAAAATTTCCCCAGGAATTCGCTTTTACCAGCTTATTTTTTTCATCCAGTAAAGTTTTTGTATCATATTCTTTATGGATTTTCGGGGCCAGATAAGTAAAATCTCTCGAAATAATACTGTCCGCCTTCAAAAGCTGGCTGGTGTAATATAACTGTAGCCCCTGGTCTTTTTCTTTTTTATAATGCGTAATTAAAATCTCATAGTTTTCTCTTAACTCAGGAAGAATAAATTGATGTTTTTGAAAAATGGAGTCCACTTTTTTAAAGTAAATGATTGATTTTGCATCATTTTTTAAACCCAAATAACTCTTACCCGTATAAAAATAATCTAACGACAGCCAGGCAAAATCTCCACTTTTTTTAATGGATGACACAGGCTGATTCAAATGTTTTAATGCGATTTGAAACTCACCTTTTTTATAATCAGAAATTCCCTGGCATAAAATAAAATATCCTTTTTCCTGGGCATAATCCGGATCATTTTTCACCTCCGAAAGCCCGGTTTGTATTGCAGAATCTGCTTCTTTAGTCTTTGCCAGGTTACGATAGCAGATAATTAATTGATGAAGGCTGTTCAGATAGCCTTTTTTATTGTTAAAAATTTCATTGGGATGTAGATTTGATTTTGATTTAGGATAATAATAATCAATACATTGCTTAAACAATTGGGAAGCATCCTCATAATATCCCAAATAGCTTTTAACTACTCCTATATGGTATATATTCTGATATTTTAAAAACTCATTAGTAGTATTTTTCGAGTATTCATAGGCTGCTAGGTATTCATTGAGTGCAAGCTGATATTTTTTATAGTGGTAATAGTAGACAACTCCTTTTTCAATATACCCTGAACTTATCAGGTCTCTGTTTCCCGATAATTTCGCTGCCCAGATTACACTATCAGCAAATTGCAATTTTTTTTCGTTGGACGAAGAATAAAATATCCCGTCCTTATAACCCTGAACCAATTTTTCGTAATTTTTTTCTCTTTTTGCCTTATTAATATAAAGTTGAATAAAAGGAAAAGCTCTGGAATCATTTTCTTCAAAATTCTCATATTTCAGTCGGAGCTTATAGTATTGACTATAACCCTGCTGAGATATAGCAAGCTTAAAAAATCCTATAAATAAGATAAAAAATAGTTTTTTAATCACATTAATGAGTTATATGGTACAAGTTTATTATCAAAAATACACAAAATTCATTAAATTTTATCAAACAATAATGAATTAAACTAAACTTTTACAAATTATCTAAAAAATAAATCAATATATTGATAATCAATTGATTAAACATGTCCTAATTTATAAATCAGGACGTCAAAATTTCCAAATAAAGACAAGGCTTTCTTTTTTTTATCATTTTTAGCCTATAAATTCGACTTCAGAATTCTTAAAAAACTAAACCGGCCGGGATAACCTTAAATCAAATTATGATTATGAAAAAGATTATCTCAATTAAAATTATTTACCTAGTTATAATTGCTTTTGCAGCATCATTACAATCCTGCAGAGAATATGAAGAAGAAAATTATCCTGAAAAAAATAAAGCAACTGTCCTGAGCCTGAAATATGCAAAAGATCAGCTAAAACCAGATGCAGATACCATTGGCACCTCGCCGGAAGACCCTCCGGTAAAAGGTGGAACCCACTGGAAATAAAAAAATTTAGTAATCACCAAACGCAGTGCGCAATGCAAAAAGTGATTTATAAATAAGTGTAAAAAACTATTATCAACAAAAATTAATTATCATGAAAAAAACAATTTTCTTAGCAGCAGGCGTTGTTGCTCTTTCATTAATGTCTTTCGCAAGTTCTACTAACTTAGGTATTATTCAATTTGATGGTGATGTAATCTCAATGAAAGATACCAGTAAGGTAACTCCTGAGGAACTGAACTTTATGAGTGCCAACGTTGCAGGATGGACGTACTGCGACAAGCAATCTGAAACGAACCAATGCAATACGAGAAACAGAAATTTCCCGTATACAGCTAGCCTTGAAGTTCAAAAAAGATTGAACCTTATCATTGCAAAATATCAATAAATATTTTCAAGGGTGCCCTTCTTTAAGGGCATCCTTATTTTAACCACAAAAAAATTAATTATCATGAAAAAAACAATTCTTTTAGCAGCGGGTGTTGTTACCCTTTCTCTAATGTCTTTCGCAAGTTCTACTAATTTAGGCATCATCGAATTTGATGGTGAAGTAATTTCAATGAAAGATACCAGCAAAATAACCCCGGAAGAACTGGACTTTATGAGTGCCAATGTTGCAGGATGGACGTACTGTGACAAAAAATCTGAAACGAACCAATGCTATACCAGAAACAGGACTTTCCCGTATACAGCAAGCCTTGAAGTTCAGAAAAAATTGAATCTGATTATTGCAAAATATCAATAATAAGGTCAGGGTGCCTCTCCTTTGGGGCATCCTTTTCTTTAATCCTAAAAGCTTTATGAAAAATACGTTTTTAGAATATACAATTCTTGGTTTAATTATTATAAAGGTAATTCTTACAGGAATTTTAACGACTACTGAATCATTCTGCAGTTTTTACAAGTATGAAAACCCCTTGGAAAATGAAGGAAATAAATACGAAAAAACATTTGCTGCCTACACAGGGTTTGATACCGGATATGGTTTTTTTGCGCCAAACGTTGCCAGTAATTTTGTAATCATTTCTACAGAGCTGCAAAGTGGAAACACTTATCTGTCGACAGATTTATTAAGTACAAATGAAGGAAAGCTGAGGTTTTGTAACCTTAATGACGTGTACATGAAAAATATAACGCCTGAAAGCAAAAACGGACCGGATATCAAGATAAATCATATTCTGCTAAAGCAGGTGAATAAGGCATTTGAAACCAAATATGGTAAGCAGTTCCAATCTACAGCTTATTTATATGATCATAATTTCTTAACTGATCCTGACAAAAAAACAAGACTTATAAAAATAGATAACGTACAATGAAAAAATTTTTATCCTCATATTTTAACAAGCCATTTACTCCGAGCTTCATTGTTTTCCTGAGAGTAAGTGTGGCTTTCGTACTGCTTATTCATTTTATTTCAATGTGGAATGATTTTGAACTTTTATACAGCAATGAAAGCATTATCCCTGTTGAAATCCATGGAACAGTGTATGAATACGATATTATCCCATACACCCGGATAGAAACTTTTTTATCCGCTTATTTTCCACAACCCAATCTCGCATTTAAATATATTTACGTTACGCTTGCTATTTTTATTATATCAGGTTTTTTCAGCAGAATTTCTGCGTTGTTTTTATTGATCTTACAGGTTTCCTTGGTAAAAAGTGCGTCACTTTTCATGTATGGTGTAGACTTTTTTGCAAGCATGTCACTTTTTTATATTTTTATTTTTCCTTCAAGCAGCTATTTTTCTGTTCAGAAAAAGTTTTTCCCTAAAACTATTCTTAATTTTCCGATACAGTCTCTTACTATCTGTAAAAGAATTTTACAACTGCATCTATGCATAGCCTATTTCTTTTCCGGACTTGATAAAATACTCGGATTCAACTGGTGGAACGGAGAAGCCGTCTGGAAATCTTTAAACTTACCAAATTTCACAAGATTCGTGCACTTCCCTTCATTTTTTGATGAAAAATACAGCTTAGTATATCTTATCAGTGGCTGGGTGATCATTTTTACTGAATTATTTTATCCTATATTTATCAATATAAATAAAACAAGAAAACTATGGCTTACATTAACAATCCTGATGCATATTGGTATTATTATAAGCTTTAATCTGTTCTTCTTTTCATCAATTATGATCATTTGGAATTTAACATCTTATTACTTTAATTATTATGAAAAAGATAAAGTTTTCACAGAGAATTCTACTGCTGCTAATGCTTACAATTAGTGCCATTCTTTTTTCCCAATCTTACAAAGCTTTCTACGAAATGAAATGGAGAAATAGAAAAGATACCTTAAAAAATCATGAGCTATGTACTCTTATTATCAATGAAAAAGGGAATTCTTATTTTCAGTCGTATGAAAATTTCAAAAGAGATTCTGCACATACAAAAATTGTTAATGAATATTTTGCAAATAAAGCCGGCGGTTTACGGCTGGGTGATGATACCAGCAATGCAAAATTCCGCTCTCTTATTATTAAAAACACATCTCAAAACGATATCACTGTAGAGGAACGCTTTTTTACAAGCATTTTCTCTACCCATTACACTACCACGAAACAAAACTGGAAACTTATTAATAAATCAGATAAAATACTAGGGCACAAGGTCAGCATGGCTACTACAGATTTCGGAGGAAGAAAATGGACCGCCTGGTATACCACAGAAATCCCTATCAATGATGGGCCTTATAAATTCTATGGCCTGCCTGGTCTTATCTTGAAAATAACAGATTCCGAAAATGAATACAGCTTTGAAATAAAGGGAATTGTAAAGGAAAAAAATGACCTTGAACAAAGAAACTATACGTACGACAAACCTATAAACATAACACCAAAACAATGGGATGTTTTCTGGAAAAAATACACGAAGCAGCCTTCTGTAATTTTTGAAAATTTGAATACCGACCAGACCACGTATGTTATTAACGGACAGGATGTAAATTCAAAAGAAGTAAAAGATGCCTACAACCGCAGGGAACTGGAATTCTTAAAAATATTTGAAAACCCGATAGAGCTTGCCCCAACATATTAAATTTAAACTAATACCTTCCAAATAAATAATTTAATTGCCGGTATTCCTGCAATTAAACTGCAAAGGTTCCTAAATGAACTTTTTACAAAACAAATTCTCAGTTATTAATCGAAAAGAGACTGCACCTTTAGGACAGCCTCTTTTCTTTTTAAAACATTAAGGATTTACAATTACTTCCAGCCTCCGCCTAAGCTCTTATAAATATCCACAACTGTACTCAGCTGTTTTTGTTTTGCATCTACCAGTTCCATTTTTGCATCAAGCGCATCTCTTTGGTTCAGAAGAACTTCCAGGTAATCTGCCCTTGAATTACGGAAAAGCTGGTTCGCAATATCTATCGATTGTTCCAATGCCTTGGTTTCCTGGGATTTCAATTGATAATACTGGTCTATATTTTTAATTTTAGACATCATATTGGCAACATCCAGATAAGCATTCAGGATCGTTTTATCATATTCATACAAAGCCTGGATCTGCCTCGCATCTGCCGTCTGGAAATTAGCTTTGATTGCACTTTTATTAATCAACGGGCCCGCCAGATCGCCTGCAAGACTGGTAGCAATGGACTCCGGAAGCTTCACAAGATAAGAAGGCTTAAATGCTTCCAGACCTAATGTGGCAGAAATTTCCAATGTAGGGTAAAACTCTTTTCTTGCTGCCTCCACATCCAGCTTTGCTGATTTTAATTCTAATTCAGCTTGTTTAATGTCAGGACGGTTCACCAGCAATTGTGACGGAATTCCTGTATAAACCGTTTGCGGAATCGTAGTCATGAAATCTTCCTTCGTTCTCACAATCGGCTGTGGATAACGGCCACAAAGCGCATTGATCTGATTTTCCTTTTCTGTAATTTCCTGACGGATGGTATATTCTGTGGCTTTTGATTTTGCCAGTTCAGCTTCGAATTTTTTTACCGCCAATTCAGTTGCTGCTGCAGCTTCTTTCTGAATTTTTGAAATCTCCAAAGCCCTTTGCTGAAGCTTAATATACTGCTGAATAATATCTAATTGATTATCCAAAGCCAGCAATTCATAATAATTATCAGCAACTTCTTCTATTAAATTTGAAAGAACAAAGTTCTTCCCCTCCACTGTCGAAAGATAGTGAGCAACCGCTGCATCTTTTTCATTTCTAAGCTTTTTCCAGATATCAATTTCCCAATTGGCCATTAGTCCGCCTTCAAAATTTCCCAGCGGATCAGGCATTTCTTTTCCAGGTTCAATTTCCGTGGTGGCATCACCGGCTCCTTCGCTGGTGTAGCGTCCCGCTTTTTTTATGCCCGCTCCTACTCCCGCAGAAACCGTGGGTGTCATTTTTCCTTTTTTAGCTAAAACACCGCTTTTTGCAATTTCAATTTCCTGCAAAGTGATCATTAATTCCTGATTATTCTTTAAAGCAGTTTCAATTAAAGTTACTAAATTCGGATCTGTAAAAAACTGTCTCCACGGGGTTGTTCCGCTGTTGTTATCGGCATCAGCCTGTTCTTCCTGCTGAAAGTTCTGAGGGATGTTTTCTTTTACCTCATCTTTTATTACGGTGGCCATCGGCGCCTTACAACCTGCTAAAACAAGCGATAAGGCAATGGCTGCTATATATTTATTATAAATCTTCATGTTTGTCATCGTGTTGATACGGTTCTGTTTGTTCTGTTAAAGGGTTTTCCTCTTCATATCTTGCCAATCTGGATTTATCGGCGATGGTTCCGAAGATGTAGTACAATCCCGGGATGATCATTAATCCGAAAATAGTTCCTATTAGCATACCCCCTGCTGCGGCTGTACCGATGGTCCGGTTACCAATTGCACCCGGCCCTGTGGCCATTACCAAGGGAATCAAACCGGCAATAAATGCAAATGACGTCATCAAAATCGGGCGGAAACGGATAGCCGCCCCTTCAATGGCTGCCTGAGCCACGGGAATTCCTTCTTCAGCTTTTTTCTGAACAGCAAATTCCACAATCAATACGGCATTTTTACCCAAAAGACCAATCAACATGACCATGGCTACCTGAGCATAGATATTGTTTTCCAACCCTAATAATTTCAAGCATAAGAAAGCTCCGAAAATACCCGTCGGCAACGATAAAATTACCGGCAGCGGAAGAATAAAGCTTTCATACTGTGCAGAAAGAATAAGGTAAACGAATCCTAAACACACCAAGAAAATGAATATCGCCTCATTACCCCGACTTACCTCATCTTTGGAAATACCTGCCCAGTCGATCCCAAAACCTCTCGGAAGTGTTTTGTCCGCGACTTCTTTAATGGCTGCAATGGCCTGACCGGAACTGTATCCCGGAGCCGGAGTACCGCTTACTTCGGCAGAGTTATACATATTATGCCTTGTGATCTCAGACAGACCATACACTTTTTCCAAACGCATAAAATCTGAATACGGAACCATCTGATCCTTATCGTTTTTCACATATAATTTTAATAAATCTGTCGGAAGCGCACGATATTGCGGCCCAGCCTGAACAATCACTTTATAGGGCCTGTCGAAACGGATGAAACTCGTCTCATAATTCGAACCGATTAAAGTTGATAAATTATCCATTGCATTTTCAATCGTAACTCCCTTTTGTTCGGCCAAATCATTGTCAACCCTCAACATATACTGAGGAAAACTCGCGGAATAGAAGGTAAATGCAGAACCAAGCTCAGGACGTTTTTTCAGTTCCCTTACAAAGTCATTGCTTACTTTTTCCATTTTCTGATAATCTCCGCTTCCCGCTTTATCCAGCAAACGAAGTTCAAAACCACCTGCAGCACCATAACCCGGAATTGACGGCGGCTGGAAGAATTCTATATTAGCTCCCGGAATATTTTTAGCTTTTTCTTCAAGCTTTTCGATGATTTCCGCAGCGGATTCTGAACGGTCTTCCCAACTTTTAAGGTTAATCAAACAAGTACCGGAGTTAGAACCTGTACCTTCTGTTAAGATTTCATATCCTGCCAGTGAAGAGACAGATTGTACGCCATCGATATCTTCAGATTCTCTTAATAATTCTTTCGCAATCTGGTTCGTTCTTTCCAACGTGGAACCTGGTGGTGTTTGAATAATAGCATAAATCATCCCCTGATCTTCCGAAGGAATAAATCCTGAAGGCAATGAATTACTTAAGAAAAATGTACAGGCACAGAATGCCAATAATAAAGGAAGTGTAAATGCTTTTTTTGTAACCGTTTTGTTCAGCATTTTCTCATATTTCCCAGCTCCTCTTGTGAATAAGCTGTTGAATTTATCCAAAAATATAGTTATCGGAGTCCTTCTCTTGGCTTTTCCGTGGTTGTTTTTTAAAATTAAAGCACACAAAGCCGGAGTCAGCGTCAAAGCTACAACCCCTGAAAGGATAATCGCAGACGCCATTGTAATAGAGAACTGACGGTAGAAAACTCCAACCGGCCCGGACATAAACGCAATCGGAATAAATACAGACGCCATTACCAAAGTAATTGCGATAATTGCCCCGCTGATTTCATGCATGGCTTCTTCGGTTGCCTTTAACGGAGATAGATGTTTCTCTTCCATCTTGGCGTGGACGGCCTCAATAACAACAATCGCATCATCAACGACGACCCCGATCGCCATTACAAGGGCAAAAAGAGAGATCATATTTAACGTAATTCCAAACGCGGACATAACTGCAAAAGTACCAATCAATGAAACCGGAACCGCAATGGCCGGAATCAGGGTGGAACGCCAGTCGCCCAGGAAAAGAAATACCACAATTGCCACCAGAATAAAGGCTTCAAATAAAGTATGAATAACCTTTTCGATCGATGCATCCAGGAACCTGGATACATCATAACTGATATCGTAGTGCATTCCTTTCGGGAAGGTTGTTTTCTGCAATTCTGCCATTAAAGATTTTACGTTTTTGATAACGTCACTTGCATTGGAACCATAAGATTGCTTAACGGTGATCGCTGCAGAAGGTTTTCCGTTTAATGTAGAATAAATATCATACATAGAAGAACCGAACTCAATATCTGCAACATCTTTTAACCTGATAAATTCTCCGTCCGGCTTAGCCTTAAGAATGATGTTTCCGTAATCTTTTTCATTATTAAAACGACCCGGATATTTTAAAATATATTCAAATGACTGAGATCTTTTTCCTGAACTTTCCCCCGTTTTACCCGGAGATGCTTCCAAACTCTGCTGGTTTAATGCTTCCATTACTTCATCTGCTGAAATACTGTAAGCTGTTAATCTGTCCGGTTTCAGCCAGATACGCATTGCATATTCTCTCGTTCCCAGGATATCCGCGAAACCAACTCCGCTTACCCTCCTCAATTCTGACATCACGTTGATATCTGCATAGTTGAACAGGAATTTCTGGTCGGCTTTCGGATCATCACTATACAAATTAATGTACATCAACATATTAGGCTCTTCACGGGTAATTTTTACTCCTTCACGAACCACCAGCGGCGGAAGTTTGTTTACTACCGAAGATACACGGTTTTGAACGTTTACGGCGGCTACGTTCGGATCTGTTCCCAGATCAAAAACCACCTGAATAGATGCTTCCCCGTCGTTTCCGGCATCGGAAGTCATATATTTCATTCCCGGTACACCATTTAAACCTCTTTCTAACGGGATAACCACGGATTTAATCAACAATTCGTTGTTGGCACCCGGATATTCTGCAGTGATGTTTACTTTGGGAGGTGAAATGGACGGGAATTGAGTAATAGGTAGTTTTGCCAGCGACAAAACTCCCATAAATACGATAATCAAAGAGATTACGATTGACAGAACTGGTCTGCGAATAAATTTCTTAAACATAAAAATAATGATAAATTTATTATTGATGATTGATGAATGATAAATGATGAATATAAATAGCTCATGGGGCCGATTATCACTTATCAATTACCGTATTTTTCTACTCTGCTTTTAATTTCAATGACTGAAGAACTTTTTTAGGATCTTGGTTTTTTGTCTGAACTTTCTGATCGTCTTTTACCTTCTGCACGCCTTCCAATAAGATTTTATCATCCTTTGAAAGCCCTGAGCCTATAACGTAAACATCAGGAAGCTCGTAGGCCACTTTTATATTTTTAGATCTAGCCACACCATCTTTTCCTACTACGAAAACATATTTCTGATCCTGAATTTCGTATGTTGCTTTTTGTGGAATGATTAAGGCATTTTTCAGAGGTAAGGTCATTCTTACTTTTCCTGTTTCGCCGTTTCTTAATAGTTTATCCGGATTCGGAAATTTTGCCCTGAATGCGATATTTCCTGTTTCATTATCAAACTCCCCTTCAATGGTCTGAATCTCTCCTTTTTGCGGGAAAAGATCGCCATTTGCCATCACCAGAGAAACCTGATTGCTTCCTCGTGAGGCGGCATTCGTCTGGTAAGACAAGTATTCCGGTTCGGAAACATTGAAATAAGTGTATACGTCATTGTTATCGGATAAAGATGTAAGTAAATCACCTTCATCGATCAGGCTACCTAATTTTAAAGGAATCCTGTTGATAATTCCTGAGAACGGAGCTTTAATATCCGTGAATGAGAGATGAATCTGGGCCAGTTTTGCTTCCGCATTGGCAGCATCCAGCTTAGCTTTCGCCATTAATCTTTCGTTTTTGGAAACAATGTTGTTGTTTGCCAATGTACTTGCATTTTTCAGCTCAATGGTAGCCTGGGCTACTTCTGCCTGGGCTTTCAGAAGTTCCGCCTGATAAAGCTTGGGCATAATCCTGAACAAAGTCTGCCCCTGATGCACAAACTGACCTTCATCTACAAAGATTTTCTCAAGAAAACCCTTCTCCTGTGCACGAACTTCAATGTTCTTTACAGATTGAATCTGAGCTACATATTCTTTGTCGATCACCGTATCCATCATTACAGGAGTGGTTACGGGATAAACTGCAGCTTCTTCTTTTTCTTCTTTTTTCTTGTTACAGCTGAACAATAAAAGACTGCTTAGCGCAATGCCTGCGACAACTCTTTTCATCATAATTTCTAGAGTTTATATAAATCGTTAATGTTTTAAATGAAAATAAAAATGGTAATAAGGATAATTACGAGGTGAAGGTTACCGGCAATCACAACGCAATATCTCCCGCCGAACAGATCGGCAGAAAATAAATCGAAAAAAGGAATTTTAAATTCTGATAGAACGAATCAGAATGAATCTTTTTACAGTAGAAAATTCTGATAAATAGCCGTGGATGGTTGGCTTTGATTTTTTGAAGCTTTTGAGTCCGAAAACATAAACCAGAGAAAAAACACTTGCAAAAACCGCAATAGCCTCTAGCGTATCAGATAGTTGGAAATCATCTTCCGTAAGCTCCAGCGAGTAGGTATTTCCCGCATCATCAGGCGCCTGTCTTACGGTAAGCTTTTCATAGGTCTGGTTTAGCCGGTTGGCTCTTTTGGGTAAATTGTGAGAAGTGGCGTGGCCGGAATAGTTATTTTGTAAAGTTTTGACATTGATCTTGCTTTCCACTACGAAGAGCAGAAAAAGACTGGTCAAAAAATAAACTATATAATTTCTCATAATTTTCAAGGCACAAATGTAGGCCTTAGTATAAATATATTTCAAAGAAAAATTATGAATTATTGTATATATTAACAATATTTAACACTTCTTTAAAATAGCTGAAAAGGTTTTAATATAGCCTTAAGGCAAATTATAATTAAACACACCCTTAATACATATTACTGTTTAACAGTTAAATACAAAGGATTTCTTTTCAAATAATAATAAAATACCAATGTTCATTTTTATGTTTTTTTCACTTTTCTTTCTAGGTTACTGTACTTTTTAAGTAACGTTTTTTTAACATTTTATCCATTTAGTTATTTAGAATCATGATAAGGTTTAATTAAAAATTAAATTGAGTTCGCAAATTATTCAATACAATACATAAATAACATCGAAAATAGGAATTATTCATAATAATAATAATAATAATAATAGATTTTAATCCAATTATTTATAAAAAATATTATATTTGTAAAAATAAATAACCATACAGTGAATAATTTTGTTTCCGAATATTATTCCAGAAAAGCTCATCTCTTTCCAAGGCCTTGAATATAAGGTCCCCAACACCCTATAATCTGTTAAAAAACAAATCCAAATAACTTTAAAAAATTTTTAACATGAAAAATCAATTTTTACTGATAGGATTAATTCTTACATCAGTTCTTACATTCTCACAAGTAGGTGTTCATACCTCTAACCCCCAAAATGCTTTCCATGTGGATGGTGGTAAAGACAATCTAACTTCAGGCTTACCATCAGCTGCACAACAGGCCAATGATTTAATTGTCACAAATACCGGAAGTACAGGTATCGGGACAGCCACACCCAACGCATCTGCCATTTTAGACATTACTTCAACCAGTAAGGGAATTTTAGGACCAAGAATTAGTTTAACTTCTGCCACTATGCAGCTTAGCGCAAACCCAAATGCAACAGGTTTGCTTATTTATAATACAGGTCCGGTATTGGCTTCAGGCTATTATTTCTGGAATGGTACAGAGTGGAGGGTATTCAACACCTCTTCCGGAAACAATAATAATGGCGGAAATATCAATATTGCCAATGTAGATCAGATCGCAGTGATGGGTCCGCTCACCGCTACCACAGACAATGGAAGAGCCGGATATGCACTTTCTGTTACAACTCCCGATGGAAGATTCTCCGTAAGAACGTTTATTCCTACAGGAACAGCATTTTCACAAGTAAACCTGCAGATAAGAAATAATACTACTTCTGTTGTGGAGATTATTTCAAACGGTCATTACCTTTGGAGTGGTGCAGGAGGTTATATGCAAAACCAATTGAGATTGCCTATTGGAGCATGGGCAGGTGATAATGCCACTTCCAGCGCATCTCTCATTGATGCTACAACAGGGGCGAGAATTCAAACGGCATCTACCAATCCTTATTGGGGAGACCCTGAAACTTATGCGGGGGGAATGCCGGAGCAACGTCTTTATTCATGGACGACCAATGATGGAAACGATAAAACATTCTATAAACTGTATTATATGATGGGATCTTCATCTCCTGCGAGTGTTGGCAATGCCACCACCTGTCCTTCAGGAACCTGCAATGCCACAAAAGCATTCTTCACGATAGACCAAATTAAGGCACCTTAAGATTCTAAAAACACACTATATGGGGGGCCACGGTTCCCCTTTTTTATTTAATTGATATTATTTGCTAAAAAAAAGAAATCAATATATGTATCATCTATAAATAACAATTTTGATTTATAATATAAAGAGATTTGTCAATAACTATTTTAACACATAAAAATTTAAAGTACTTTTGCAAAAGAATTTAGAAAAAAATTATTAATAACCTGATAAAAAGTCAATTATAAATTCTCCTAGTATTTATAAAACTGGTATCAGAAGAGTGTTTCAGGTATTTAAAGACAGTTAAAATTTTAGAAATATTTTTTAGATGTAAATATTTGATTAATTTATACAAAATTAACACAATTAATATAAAAAAATTTGTAATTTTATAGAATATTAACATTTAATACATGAAACACCTAAAAATCACTTACACTTATGAAAAATTTTTTCAACATCATTGCTATTACAGGCGCAGCGGTCCTTTTAACAACAGCATGTAAACATCAGGCAAAAGATGAAATTGCTCTTACCCAGCAAGAAAACCCAGCACAAAGCACAGACAAAATTGAAAAAAATGTCTATACTGATGAATTTGGAGACCAGCTAGAGGTTGCAGTAAATGAGACAAAAAATACTGTAGCAGTACGTTTCGGGGGGAAATCCTATGAACTGAAAAAGAGCGATGACCTGCCGGAATATACAGCCGGAGATGCTGATTATCAATACTCCAACATCAGAGGAGAAATAACATTCCTTAAAAAAGATTATAATATGGTACTTTTCCATCATAAGGAAAAGCCAGCATCATCTAACACCAAAATGGCTTCTTATTAAGCACCAAATGAAATCACCAAATATTAAAATTATGAAAAGACTGCTAACATACCTCTGCTCATTGATGCTCATCGTAATCTCAGCATCATGCATGAACAGAATCGCACCAATACCACCTACACCGCCGCAAAATAATACTGACATCACAGGAAAAACCTGGAAACTTACTGAGCTGAACGGACAGCCGATCAAGCTGAAAAATCCTGAAGCCAACCCGTATTTTATGCTTAATACAGCAAGTATGAGATATGAAGGACACGGAGGCTGTAATGGAGTGGGTGGAACTTTCGAGATCAAACCTGAAGTAATGCGCATTAAATTCAACCAGGGAATGTCTACCATGATTGCCTGCGATGATCTTGAAACTGAGAAAGCTTTTGTAAATGCCCTGCTCGCCGCAGACAATTATTCGGTAAATGGAAATACCATGACACTGAATAAGGCCAGAATGGCGCCATTGGCTAAATTTGTCCTGGACAAAGCCAAATAACCTTTAATAAACACATCACCATAAATGTAGCGCTTTTACTTTTTGAAAGCGCTTTTTTGTTGTAAAAAAAATAAAAACCGGAGCATATCTCCGGCAAAAAACAACTGTGATGAAAAGAGTCTATCTCTTTAAGTTTAAAAAATGCAGCGACGGAGGAATAATTTGTCGCTGCTGTAAAAAAAATAATCAAATCGAAAATCGTTATTCAGTAGAAAATTTAAATAAAAGAGTTAAAACATAAAACTCGATTTTCTTGGGAACTTGTGTTAATTTTTAATCATCCTTTTATTCCTCCATTTTGTGTTTAAATTTTTTTTTAGTTCTGTAGTGTGTTTTAGAATCATATCCAAACATACTTTGATGTTCGACGAATTTTCTATTGCAAATCTATTACCTTTTGACCTGAAAAAGCCTACGGCAATTGCACTTCTTAAATTAAATAATTAACAATCAATTACATAACACAGCAAGAGCAGTTTCAATGCAGTGGTAAATTTTATCTTTTTTATTTTAAAATTTCACTGTAAATCCATTGATGGGTATTAAAAATTAATTTTACATTCATATTTTTAATCATATTTAAAATTTGCGTTGTCTAATTTTTTTATTTTTGTTCTATAACGCTACACTATGTTCCCGAATCACCTCAAAAATATTGGTTTGCTGCTTTTTATATTTTGCAGTTTACAATTCAAAAGTCAGATCTATACCGTTGACCAGCTCGACAGTATAAATAACAGGTATTGGGATAGCGGCAGAGTAGCAGATTTTGTAAAATTTAATCTGGAAATGCAAAAAAAATATAAAAAAGCAAATAATATTGAAGGTATTGTAAACACCTCAATTGGGCTAGGAGCAGCTTTTACCCATCTTAATAAGCAGAAGGAAGCACTGGACTATCTTGATAAAGCAAATAATAATATTTCTAAGATTAAAAACCCTCTGCTCATTTCGAGGATTTATCATCAGTACGGGGAACTTTATTCATTGTCTGATCTATATAAGGAAGCCAACAAAAACTTTGATAAGGCCATTCTGTATGCAAAAAAGATGGAAAATTCCAAGAAGCGTACCAAGCGTTTGTATCTGGCCAATATGTGGAAATGGTATAATTTTGATAAAATGGGAATGATAGATTCCATGTACGCCATCCAATATAAAAACATCAAAAACTTCCCTAATGACCCATTGGTTTATGAGAAAATAGCAGGTTTATATATCAGTAAAAAAAAGCATCTTGATTCCGCAGAATATTATCTGAACAAGGCTCTACCACTGGCCAATAACAAATCCGCGATTTACAATAAAGGACTTATTTACGGTACTTATGGAGATCTTTTCGTAGCGAAAGGAGAAGGTGACAAAGCATTACCTTATTATCTTAAGGCACTGGATATTTTCAGTTTAATGAAAAATAAGTTTGTAGAAAAAGAAATCTATAACAAAATTTCCAAAGCATATAAAACAACAACTCTAAACGACCCGGAAAAAGCAGAATTATATTACAAAAAATATTCTTACCTGAATGACAGCATTTCACAAAATGAAAAGCAGGTTTTAGGAGCCATTGTAGATAAACTGGTAGTAGAAAAAGAAAAAGAGCAGCAGCAGAAAGATCTATTGTATGTCATTATTTCTGTGATTGTTATTTTATCCCTGGTTTTATTTTTCTTTATCCGCAGGGCATATATCAGAAAACAACAGAAAAAAGACATTATTATTAAGGCAAAAGCTATTGAAATCAAGGAAAAAGCTAAGGAAGCCGATGAGCTTAAAAAGAAAGTGAATGATTCCTTCGAGGAAGTCATCAATCTGGCAAAGGCCAGCGATCCTTTTTTCCTGAGACGCTTCAAGGAAGTGTATCCTGAATTTTATGAGAAACTTATTGCACATCAGCCCGGCCTTACGGAGCATGATATAAAATATGCCGCTTATATAAGGCTTAATCTTACCAACAAAGAAATCGCACTCTATGACAATCTGGCGATACGCTCTGTAGAATCAAAAAAATACAGGCTGAAAAAGAAGCTTGAGCTCCAAGCTGAGGAAGACCTCACGAAATGGATTCTGGAATTGTAGATTTTAAGTCTATATATATTAAAATAAAGAAACCGAAGAAAGGACTCCGGTTTCATTCTTCATGACAACTAGCAACCAACCACTCATGAAGCATCATAAAAATTAACATTCTTAAAAGAATAAAGCAGGAACGATGGAAAACACTGTGCTGTTCCTGCCCTCACTATAAATAAACTAAATATCAATACTTTAGTGTTTAAAAAGAGGCCTCCCAGTACTATATTTTTTCGCAGAAGGCCCAATAATTTTTTTCTTTAAGCAAAATAAACTGCTCTGTGTTTTAATTTATCTCGAAATAATTTTTCAATCAATTTGTTTTTAAATATTGTAAAGCAGGAGCCAAAAGGAACATCACCCCTGCCTTACGTCCATATAGTTAATTAATTGCCGTTGCAACTATAGAATTCTCAGCCCAGCCGCCTCCTACTCCTTTTAGACTTGCTCCCGTTACTGTTCCACTCGCTTCTGTGCTGCCTACCACATATCTATATGTTTTGTTACTACCAGAGTTGTTATTGATCTGTATCGAGCCTGTAGCAACATTAAGTTTTTGTCCGCCACTATATGGCCCTGCAATTTGAAAACTCATTAGTGTTGGTCTTATAACATCGGATGAACCCGTTCCTACTTGCCCTATCGTTGTCAAATTATCAGTAGAAAAAGTACTTCTTACAAACATCCAATCAGTCGCAGAAAATGTTCCTACCGGGTGCACAAGGAGCGTAACATTAACCAGCCATTTTCCTGGTGGCAAAGTAATACTTGATCCTGTGTATCTCATCTCTGCATTTTTAGCAAATGGCAGGTCATATCCCCCTCCTAAATTTCCTAATATGGTTTCAGTTCTGGGAGTTTTCCATTCAGCTGTACCATTGCTATCCATAGCTGTTAATACCGAACCTACTGTAACCGAACCAGCTGTAGCATTTTCAAATCTTCTGGTACCAATAGTGTGAAAGTCTGTCTGAGGATTTGTAGTACCTATACCTACCCTGCCATTCTGGTTTAAGGTCATCAAAGGTGCCTGCGTATTATCTGCCCCTGCATAAATCTGAAGAACATTGGCTGCAGCCCCAAATCCGTAAAAGTCATCTCCCGCCGTGCTGTTCCATACTGCTAATTTTTTGCCGGTGGACCCACCAAGATCTAAAAGATTGTTCGGAGTGTTTGTTCCGATACCTATTCTGTTATTTCTTGCATCTACATTAAAAGTACTTCCATCTACCGTAAAATGACTTGTTCCGGCAGTTGCCGTACTGGTAAATGCCAATGTATTACCAGCCTGAGATACAGTTCTGTTACTGCTAAGCGTACCGTTATTACTATAAATATTAGTGTCTGTATCTACAAAAGCTGGTACGTCCGGAACTAATTTTACCCAAACAGTACCGTTAAAATAGTAATATCCAACTGCGTTAATATTTGCTGCAATACCAGCCTGTGTACCTGTAGCTACACTGTTTACATAAATCATGGTAGATGTGGCAATCCCCGTCATAGATTGCGCTCTCTGCCTGTCGATATTAGGAATGATAAGACCTTCAGGAGTTCTTGCAGTCCCTGTAGGAACCTTTGCTGTTACATCTAATGTAGCTCTTGGATTAGGTGTGTTCACCCCAACTTGTGCAAAAGACAGACCTGCCGTAAAAAGGGCAATTGTCAAAGTAATTTTGTTTTTCATTTTCTAGTGTTTACTTCATTCATCCCTCATTGAATAAAACTGTTTGGAAGTTTGATTCTTTTTTTGAAGTTTGAATGTGTTGTTTTTAAATTATTTAAGTTTGATAGTTTTGGTGTAATGGATAAATTATTCTTTATCCGGGAACATTGTTTTTTGTGTTTTCAGAATCGTTATTTTTCGCAGCGAATTAAAATCATTTGTTTCTGATTGATAAGCTCAAATAAAAATATTACGATGGCATTCATTTTATTTTTCATAATTTTTCGGTATAGTGCTTTATTTTTCTTAAATATTTTTTCAGTAGAATCAGATCTGTTTTTTAATTTTTAAATATTCAAATTGATCCACCTTAGAAAAAACTGATTGTTGTGTTTCTTGGTTGCAAATGTAGAACCATCGAAACAAAAACACCGTACTGCATTTCTACTCTTATGTCATAATTAACTAAATATCAAATAATTAACAAACACGCCTCAGTAGATATGAAGTATAAAATAATAGTCAAAAAATGAAGTGAATAGTAGAGTTATTGCACCAAAAAACTAAAAAAGCAACTTTTTGGCATATAAGAAATCCGAAAAATGAAAAATATCCTTATGATTTTTTAAAAATGAAAAAACAAATAAGAAGCGTAATATTTACTAAAACCGCAAAAGCATTGGACAGGATAATGGGAAGTTCATCTTTAAGAAAGCCGTACCATACCCATAGAGATAAACCTGTGATAAGCACAAGAAGCATTACCCAGGAAAGATTTTCGGCATCTTTTTCTTTTATTACTTTTACCAGCTGAGGAATCATTGATACAGAAGTAAGTACACCGGCAACAATACCCAAAAAATTTTCGTCCATAGTTTTTGTTCTTCTTATATGAAGATAGCAAATTTCCTGAGAACGACGTTACTTTATGGTATTTAAAAAAGTTCCTAAATCTTCTTCTTTCCCCAGACCTATTTTGGATTTTATTTTTGTTTTATAAACTCTTACGCTTCCGGGAGTGATATTTTCGAGAAGAGAAATTTCTTTTGAAGACAAATTCAGCCTGAAATATACACAAAGATTAAGATCATGCTCAGACAGGAACGGATAGATTTCCGAAAGCTTTTTCATGAATTCTTTATTTTCTTCAGAGCTTTCACTGATGTAATCATTATTTTTTTCATCGATCTGAAGAAGGTTGTTTATTTTAAAGAACAAATCCTTTACGGTTTCTTCAGCATCAATATTTTTTGACTTCTTAATTTTTTTGAGATTTTCGAGGAAGGCTTTTTCAGTCTCAATTTTAAGATTGAGATTCATGTGAAGGTTTTTTATTTTCCCTTTCTGGAGCTGTAAATCTCTCTCCAGGTTTTCTTTACTGCTTTCCAGCAGGAAGTTCAGTTTTTCCAGTCTTTCTTTTTCTTTTCTGTTTCTTTCCCTCACTTTTAAAATAATATTCACAAAGATTATGATGGTTACAAATACAAGAGAAAGCAAAAGCATATTTTTTCTGCGCTGGTCACGAATCTGGAAATCAAATTTCTGGTTAATATTTTTAATAATATATCCGTTCAGAATATCTGAGACATTATCTATTTCTTTGGTAATTTCGTCATTATAATTTTTGTTGAGAAGGTCAAGTTTTTTTGCATATACCTTCATCTGTTCAAAATTATTATGTGCGGCAAAATATTTCTGCAGCAAAGAGCAAGCAACTATTTTATTTCTTGTATTGGTAAGATTAGGAAGGATTGTAATAAGAAGATCAGCCAGCTTTTTTTCTTTATCTTCCTGATGGGTCACATTATAAAGTTTAAACAGCTCATCAGAATTACGAACGATATTAAAATGATACTTTTTTGCTTTTATCTGAAAATCAATCTGTTCGTTGAAGTACTTTTCCGCATTCACATAATCTTTTTTCATGAGATAGAAGCTTCCCAGATTACCTTTCATTATATAAAGGAAAAACTTTTCATTTTCCGTGAGATCTTTTTTTTTGCCCAGCAGTCTGATACCATATTCCACATGATGTATACCGGATTCTATACTTCCGAGCATTACGTTGCATAAAGCAAAATTATTATACATAGATGCTATATAAAGAACTTCAGACTTTTTAAAAGTCTTGAGTGCTTTTGCAAAATAGATCTTGGCGAGGGAGTAATTGGTATGTTTAAAATACCATCTTCCCTTCGCATGATACAGGTGAGGAAGAAAAAAATGATTGCCTTTCTTTTCATCAATCTTTATGGCTTCGTTTAGGAACTGCAGGGAAAGCTTTGGAGAGGTATCTTCTATCTCCAAGGCAAGGCTGAAATTTGCAGCTATTGTAATGTATTCATTTTCATCATCATTAATTCTTAAAAGCTCGTAGATTAATGATATTTTTTTTGATTTGTTGTCATTATATAATAATGATTCAGCATACTTGCTGCTCAGGAGGTATTTTAACTCCTTTGTTTTCTGATATTTTTTAAGCTCTCTCTTATAAATAGAATATATTTTTCCACGATTTTGATTTGTGTCTGTAATTTCTTTATCAATTTCGTGAAAGTACCCATTATCATTCTCGGAATGACAGGAATTTATTAGAAACAGGGACAATAAAAGAATAATTAATGTGCGACTCATACCCTAATTTAGAAAAAAACTCCTGAAAAAACGGTTAAAAAAGATCATTAAACAAATAATTAATTACACACAAATTATTTCATATCAAGCTGTTAATCAGATTAAAAAAATGATGTATAGTTTAAAAATTTATTAAAATCTGTTTATGTAATTTCATTTCTGAGAGGTTTATTCGAAGGATTTTTTATTAAAAAAATAGCAGCATTTAGTTTTTGTCACTATTATAATGAAGCTGTTATGTTCCAACTATTTTAAAAAAAAAACAGGTTAAAAGTTTAAGCAAAAATTAAACAAACAAAACCCAACCTACTTAACATCAATTAGTATTTAACCATCATTTATTTTTTCACCTTTCAATGGCTTTTTCAAAAGTTAATACTTGAAAAAAATATTTCAATTGAAAATCAATTCATTACAATTATTAACATTAACACATAACAATAAAAATATGCTGTTGCATTAACTCCGATTAACATCAGAAAATTTCAATCTGTGGTTAACATCTGTTAGATTTGCTTAAACAATTTCGCGAAATACTATCTTAACTTCTAAAAAATATCGTTATGAAATCTTTTAAAAACATAAATGTAGGATCTCTGATAAGACAAAGATTTTTAGAATCCGAAATGGAAACTTCAAGAGTATGTAATTTTTTTAATTGTTCAGAAGATGATGTTAATAAAATGTTTAAATCAAAAAGTATTGATACAGAGGTATTATTAAAATGGAGCAAATTACTGGAATATGATTTTTTCAGAATATATTCCCAGCATTTAATACTTTTTTCTCCTCAGAGCAATGCTTACAGTAGCAATAAGGAAAAGCCGAGTACAATGCCTCAATTTAGGAAAAATATCTATACTAAGGAAGTAATAGATTTTATTACAGAACTCATCACTACCGGAGAAAAAAATATTAACCAGGTAGTAGAAAAATACGGAATCCCAAAAACTACATTACACAGATGGACTGTGAAATATAGAAACCATGAAAAAAGAATCCATCAGGATCATAAAAACAATGTTTAATCACAAAAGAATTTATCATGGAGCGAAGACAGCCAAATTACAAATTAATCTATAATGATATCATCAGCATAAAATGTCCTGGAAAAAAAGATGAATGTAAGCCGATCCTTAATAAGGAAGTAATATCAATACTCGATGTCATCAAGCTGAATATAATTATTTTCGGGATCAATGATAAGGAAACGCATATTTTCAACCAGAAACACCGGTCTTATGATGAAAGCACCATTATAGAAATACTTGATTATCAAGCGAAAAACAACCTCAATAATACACAGCTTGCGAATCATTTCAAACTAAGTAGAAACACAGTGGCAAAATGGAAAAAGCATTTTAAAAACTGGCATTTGCATTCTGTTAAGGTAAATTAAAAACACATTAGCATATAGTTTATTAAAATTAAAAAGGATTATTGGCTTTTGGAATATGAGCGTTATAACAAATCAGTTCTTCAGAAACCATACCGGATCATGGAGTTTGTTCCCATAATCAAAACAAGTAGAGTTTGGAGATCCGGCAACTGCCGATAGAGCCTATTTATAGCCTTACTTAATGTAAATGCCTTTAGAAACACCAAATCATACAGTATATATCAAGTAGAAGTAGGACCAGAAAAATAGCCATTACTAAATCACAGTATCATTAGCATTGGCTATTTGCACCCTACAAGGAAAAGGTTAAATAGAGTTTTTTATATAGTTTGGGGAAATATAGGAAGGGTTACTTTCGAGTAAAAATACAGCCCCTTATAAGATGGTTTCCTTTCCTATTCCACCCCTTTCAGAAAAAGAATTAAATGAAAATATTCTCATATTATTAGTAAAGTGTGTGTGTACAGGTATTGCAAACATTCAGATTAATGTTCATCCCTATTACGAATGTTTGCATCCTGTTTTTAAAAAGACAAAATCATTTCATATATCTTCATAATATTAAGTAAAAGTGGAAATGGGAAAGTAAATATCGGATCACTAAGATATCGGTATTTGCTTCCTGTTTTTTTAGATTAGAAAGTACATTTTTCATTCATATAAACATTAGGCAGTATTATATTAACCGAGATAGTATCTCATCGTGTTTTGTTGTGTTTTTTATAATATATATTGCCTGCTAAAGTTTCCGCATTTGCGGGAACTTTCAGTATTTATAAAGGTCCCATTTATACAAAGAAACATATTTCTCAATAATTTTATAAAATCTTTATAGTAAAAATAATTTTAAGCCTTAACTATTGAATAAAAATTAAACACTGTGATAAAACTAATCATCCGGATAATAAAAACCAACATCAAACCGTAAATTTAAATAACTGATAATCAAAAATATAATCTCCAATTGTAGTATAATTTGTATTAAGAATAAGTACATAATAAGAATTTTTTATAACAATAAACACTTTATGATTTAATTTTGTACGTTAAAACATGAATTATGTTCCCAAGTTTTTATTTCAAAAAGACATTCTATTCATTATTTTTATTTCTGAGCATTTCCCTACCGGCACAAGACTATACTGTAGATGAACTTGACAGCCTTACAGAGCACTACAGAATCAATGGTGATATTAATAAAAGTATAATCCTTAATAGAGAAGCAATTGCTCATTATGAGAGGAAAAAGAACACAGAAGGGGCAATTGGTTCATATATTAATCTAGGAGGACTTCTCTGGTATCTGCATCAGTATAAGGAAAGCTTATATTATTTAGAAAAAGCTGAAGACCAACTCATTAAAACAAAAAACCCTTTTCTAATCGCCAAACTTCATGGAGAGTATGGTAGAAACTATGCCTCTTTAGGTCTCATCAGCCAGTCGACAGAGCATTTAAACAAAGCAATTTTCTATACAAAAAAAATTAAAAATGAGAAACAAAGAGAAAAATTACTCTATTATCATTATACCTGGAAGCTAAATAATTTTGAGGAACTTCATATCGTAGATTCTGTAAACAGCGTGCAGAGGAAAAGAATGGAGCTAACGGCACAGCCCCTCACATTTGTTCATATTGCCGAAAAACTTATGAAAAATAAGGAATTGGATTCTGCAGAAAGTTACCTTAATAAAGCCTTGGAAATTTCCGGAGACTACAGCCTTTATCAAAAATCAATGACACTGCTGGCTTTCGGAAAATTATATGTTGAGAAAAAACAGTATGAAAAGGCATTGGAATATTATTTTCAGTCGTTAGAGATTTCAAAGAAAATTTCCAGGAAAAATGATATTACAAATGCTTATAAAGCAATTTCGGACACGTACAAACTCATGAATGACCATGAAAAAAAGAATGAATATCTCGAAAAATATTCCGATTCTAAAGACAGCATTGATGAATCTGAAAGAGAAGCATTAAGAATTCCTGTTGATAAAATCATTAACAACGAAACCAAAAAAGAAAAAAAAGAAAGAATCCAGGCTTACATAATTATAGCTGCTACTCTGCTGCTTTCAGCTATTATTCTAATTATTCTTACAAAAAGACATACCAGAAGACAAAAGGAAACCGAAGAAATCATCATTGAAACCCTTCATGAAACAGATGAGCTTAAAAGTAAGTTAAACAACACCGCATTTGATGAATTATCTAAGCTTGCCAGCACCAACGATCCTTTTTTCCTTACCCGTTTCAAAGAGGTTTATCCTGAGTTTTATGAAACACTTACGTCCAGATATCCACATCTCACAGTGACAGATATTAGGTTTTCGGCTTTCCTCCGATTAAATCTTACTACGAAAACGATTGCCCAATATAAAAATGTCTCCATCCGTACTATTGAGTCCAGAAAATATAGGCTGAGAAAAAAATTAAACCTTTCATCCGATGTCGACCTTAACAAATGGATGATGGAACTTTAATAATTATAAAAAGTTACAATTTTATAATCCTTTAATTATTTTTAAAGGATTTTTTTATACCTGATAAATAAATTCCTAAAATTTTTATTTATTACTTCTACTTCAATTGCACTGCATGTAAACTTACAATTATTTGATTATCAATAAATTAAATAAACTCAGTAGCAATGCAGTAACGGATTTCTCGTGGAAACACTATACATTTGTCTCATCATTCTCAAGTTAGTATTAATAAAACACAAATTTGTTCCCTAATAAGGATTTCTCAAAATAGTGGGTGAAGAGCCGCTAGCAAATTGCTCACTATTTTTTTAAAACAAGAGAATGCTGAATAAGGCTAAATTTAAAACATAATAAGGTTATTTTAAGGTTTACTTTTAATTATTAATAATTTACAAAATTAATTAGAGTGAAGTGGAAGTAGGAAAGCAAATATTTTAATGTAAGACTCATCCCGTTTGTATTAGGTATTTGCTTCCTCTTTTTTTAAAATGAAAAAAAGTTTGTTCATATAAGGGTAGAAGTAGCGTTGCAATGCAATGTTTATACAGCTCGCTACTTCTTTTTAAAAATAGAATAATTGTCGTTTGACAACTCATATTCCGATTAGTTTTATAATTTACTTACTACATGTTGTTTTTTTTGAAGTTTGTTTCAGTAAGTAAATTCAAAGTAGGAACGTAAATACTTTAGAAAGAGACTCATCCCGCTCTTATAAAGGTTTACTTCCTGCTTTTCTTTTATAGTTTAGCTGAAATTTATTTAAATCTGGTCAAAGAAACTTCCTCATGTAAAGCAATATCATTTTCTATGAAATCATATAAGCTTTTAGAAAAGTAACAGCCGTTTAGAATTCCCCGAGCCCCAAGTCCATTAAAAACATATAAATTTCCGTGTTCAGGATGTCTTCCTATGATTGGTCTTCTGTCTTTTACCGTTGGTCGGAACCCGAAATTAACTTCTTTTACTTCAAAATCATAAGGATAAAACTCAGACAATCCTTTTACCAGCTGCTCTACGGCAGAATCGTCAATATGCTGATGAAGCTGTTCCCTGTCATACGTTCCTCCATAGAAATACAATTCCTCATTGGTTGGGAATAAAAAATGTTTCTTTTTAATAGTGATATTTTCAGGAATTGGTTTGGAAAGCTTTACTTTAATATGATGCCCCTTATTCGGAACAACTGCAATCTCTGAGAAGTAGGGATTATTTTTCACTCCCATTCCTTCACAGAATATAATATTATTAAATTTCAAATTCCTGTAGGTGGATTGGGAAAGATCAATTTGATCATAATCAAATTTTTCTTTTATTATTTGGGATTTTTTTTCTAAAAAATTAAATAAACCGGTAAAAAATCCATTAACATCGAGTCTGGCAGATTGATTTACCTTTCCAGAATTAAAGTCGTTTTTTACAACCTCTAAATGATCGAATTTTTTGTCTAAAAAATGAACATGCTCATTATTTTCTGATTTTTTAATCCAAAGCTTCTGTTCATTTTCATCATGGAAAATCCTTCGAATAGATGCATGGATTAAATAATTTTTTCCAGTATATGATTCTATTTCCTGTAAGGTTTCTTTAAGAAAATCTATCTGCTCCTGGGCCTTCCAGAAAGTCGTAAATTTTTTCAGCACCACCGGATTGATAATTCCCGCAGAAACTTGTGAAGCGCTTTTTCTGCCCTCTGAAAAGACAATAAAAGACTTGTTATTCTTTACAAGCTGATGCGCAAAAAATAAAGCTGCATATCCATCTCCTACAATAATATAATCTACATTTTCCATAATAAAAAAACCTGAGTAAAAATACTCAGGTTTTGTATAACTATCAAGTGAAATTTTAGTAATTCCACATATCATTTTCCATTTGAAGGATTTGCCCTTTGATTCTGTCGCTTTCTTCAAGCTGCTCATCAGCATCTCTAGGAATGTAGTCTTTAATGACTCCATCACCAAGACCTGTTGAAGATTTGAAGATTACAGAAGAGAATCTTCTTGCGTTGATCAAATCATCGAAAGATAAATCTGCAGATGTATTTTTTCTGTTGAAAACAAAGTTATTAGCTAAAATATCTCTTGCATTCGGGTAATACACCCAGAAAAGATCGATCAAATCATTTGCTTCTTCGATAGGCTGCCCATCAGGACCTACTCTACCAATCATCTGAGGATCCGGCCCCATTGCAGCAATACCCAAAGGTCTGTACTTCATAGCACCGTCTCTCTTGTCGATGAACCACATACCGAATACTTTAATAACTCTTACTTTATCAGTAGTTGTTTCATAAACGTCGGTAAGCTCTTTTTTCTCCTGCTCAGTCAACTGACGTCCGCTGTTCAGGATATTTACAGCCTCATCATCTACACGTACACTTACCAATCTGTCTTTGATCTGTTGAGGTGTAAGTCTTATAGAGAAGTTCTCATCGTCATAAACTTCCTTGATTTCTCCGCTTAATGCACCATCAAGTAAAAGTTTATATAATGATTTTGTTTCTGATGATAATAATCCATCAGGATTATTGTAGTAGAAAGGCTGATTGATCTTATCGTTCATATCAATCACTTCCCAAACAAACATGCTTTTAAGGATATCTTTTTCATCTACAAATCCGTATTCCAAAGGCTTTACTTTTTTGTCGATCACAGTATCTCCTACTTTCATTTTGTTCTCAGCTCTCATTTTTCTAAACTCTTCCGGAGAAGAAGCGTTCAGGATAGTCTGGGAAAACATGAATCCCGAAACTAATACTAAAAAACTGCTAATATATTTTTTCATAATGTTCTATTAGTTTATTGGATATTAATTAATACTGGTGAAATATTTCCAATTCTCTGATCACCTAAACCAGTAGCCGTAGCTTTGATTTCAAAAATATAAACACCGTCTCCTGGCCTTAAGTTCTTGAATAAACCAGCTGCCCCATTTAGTGAGTTACCCTGAACCTGTAATGCTGCTCTACCTGGCACTCTTACCATGAACGAAGTCACGTTAAATGATACCGGGAAGTCAAAGTCTGGAATAACTGCTTGTAACTGCTGATTTTCAACTGATGTTGCAGGCATTGTTAAACTATTTTTACCTCTGATCTGACCTTGTGGTGGAGGTACATTTTTAATTCTGTACTCAAATACCTGAGATAAAGCTTTACCATAAGGATCTGTACCAGATAAAGTAATCTTCAATACATTTCCTGCACCTGGTCTTACATCCCACTTACCTGGACCTGTGCTCTTAACAGCAGCTCCCGGAGCAGATAATGAAAGTTTAGAGTTATCAGCACCTAAGATAGAACCGGTAACCGGGTTATCAAGACCTCTGTACATTACATTCATCTTATCAGCAGAAAGTAATAAACCTTTTTGAAGTTTAACTTCCTGAGGACCAGCTATTACATTATAAGTATGTGTGAACGGATAACTTGTCACTTTACCAGTTGCATCAGCTAGAGAAATGTTACCACTTAAAGTGTGAGGACCGATTGCACTTGTATTAAGTGAAGCGAAACCTTTACCATTTTCCTGTCTGTTAACTCCTGACATTACTATCTTATTGCTATTAGAATAGTTTCCTAACATAATAACAGCTTCAGCAGGCTTACCTGCAACTACATCTACCGGAGCAGAAACAATTGCCTCATAACTTGAGAACTTGATACTAGCATCTACTTTTTCCTGTAACATTAATGCCAGGGCATCAGATTGTACATTTCTCGCATCATTCTGGATAATCTCTAAATTTGAGATCGCAGCAATTAGCGGCTGGTGGTAGAATTTATTCTGGAACCATGTCTTTTCGTTTGGAGATTTTCCTTTTGGATATTCAGCAATTAAAGATTTATTAGCTCTTTCCACTAAATCTTTTAACTGAGGATTGTTTCCAAAAGTTGTATTAATATAATTTCTTACATCATCAATTCTCGCTTTCAGATCTGTAGCTCCTTTTGAAGGTGTATTTTCATCACCTTCTCTGAAGAAATATTCTGTAGTAGCTTCATTGTTATTTAATGCCGCGAAGTTTTCACTTACATCAACATCTTTTCCTGTTTTAGGATCTTTATCATGAAACTCAGAATTCTTTTTTAATAAAACTTTGATTTTTTCCGCATCGCTTACCAGCAAGTTGATTTTATCTCTTAAAGTTTTATACTGCTCCCAAGGCTGCGCATAAGTATCCGGAACCTGCTGAGCTTTTGCTTCAAGAGTTTTTTCAAAAATCTTTTCGTTTTTCTTCTCAGTTAAAGATCTGGTTTCATTAAGAGCCTTTGTAGAGTCATAATATGATCTGATGATTTCTGCATCAATGTTGAGGGCCATCATCGCGATGAACACCAAATACATCAGGTTGATCATCTTCTGACGAGGGGTCTGTTTTCCTTGTGCCATTCTCTTTTCTTTGTTTTTTAATTAAGTAGTTAAATTTAGAAATGGTTTGGAAATTAAGACTTCATAGCAGTTAACATACCGCCGTAAACTCTGTTTAAATTGTTTAAGTTTGAAGTTAAACCTTGTAGCTCCTGATTGAATTTTTCTGATTGCTCAGCAGACTTTTGCATATCTGCCACATATTTGTTAGCAAATTCTGATTGTCTTTTACCGCTTTCCAACTGCATTGCATATAAAGCATTCATGCTTTCCATGTGCTGAGCAGCTTTGTTTAATTGCTCATTATATTTGTGAGTAGAAGCTGAAACGTCAACAGTCTGGTTGATTTGGTCAACTGAACTAGAGAATTTGTCGATACCAGTTCTCAATCTTTCGAATAATTGAACATCTAATTTAGCATCCTGAAGCATTTTGTCCAATTTAGTTGAAAGAGAATTTTCCAATTCAGCAAACTGAGCAGCGTTACTTTTAGCTATATTAGAATGTAGTGGGTTTGGGTTAGCGTGCTTATCTAATAATTCCGGATAAACATTTTCCCAAGCATAAGACTCTTCAGATTTTGGCGGGTCGAAAGCGAAAATGATGAAGATAATCGCTTCTGTGATAAGTCCCACTGTAAGAGCCATGTTACCGTTGATAGGTCCCAGAGTAATGTGAGTAATTTTAAGCCAAGCTCCAAGAATTACAATTGCAGCACCGAATGAATAAAAGAAATTCATCCAAGCATCTTTAGTCTTAAACATATAAGTTAGTTTTTTTAATGTTATAAATTGTTATGAAAAATAATGGTTGAAATTATCTGTTAACTCTTCTTGGTTTAACAGCTGCTTCAGGGATATCCTGTACAGTTCTAAATCCGATGTAGCTTCTAGCTGAGTCTTTTCTTTCCCAGTCTCTAGCACCAGTCATCAACATATATCCTACGTCTTTCCAAGAACCTCCTCTTACAGACTTTCTTGTATCCGTCTTATCCTTGATAGAAGGATTTAAAGTAGATGCAAATCCGTAAGTAGAATTATTGTATCCAGATTCTGTCCATTCAGAAACGTTTCCAGCCATGTCAAATAACCCAAATCCATTTTTCTTAAACTTCTTAATTGGAGCTGTATATGTATAAGTACCTTTCTTGTCGTCTTCCATATAGTTACCTCTTTTTGGTTTGAAGTTTGCCAGGTAGCAACCTCTGTCATCCATTAAATATGGACCACCCCAAGGGTAGGTAGCGTTTTGCATTCCGCCTCTTGCAGCATATTCCCATTCGATTTCCGTAGGAAGTCTGAACTGCAATGGCCTTTGTTTTCTTCTTTTTAAGCTTTCGTTGTAATCAGATTTTAATTTTGATCTGAAGTTACAGTAAGCTCTGGCCTGATCCCAGGTAACTCCTACTACAGGATAATCCTTGTAAGCCTTGTGCCAGAAATACTGCTCGAACAATGGCTCGTTATAAGCAAAATGGAAATCTTTTACCCATACAGTGGTATCAGGATAGATAGCAATACTTTCGCTTCTAAGGTAGTTTACACCTCTTTCTTTTTCAGCTAAAGCAGCATCCATATCTCCCCATCTGTATGTATATTTAAGTTTACTAACATCAAGGATTCTTTCATTAGAAATTCTGGAAGAAGCCGGTAAATACATTGATTCTAAAACCTCAGCGTATTCTACGTCCGGGTATTTAGTAGTATTCCAATGCAATGGAACTTTCCAGTCTAATTTTTTGGTAGGATCAAAGCTGTCATCTTCTCTTCCTCCCTGTCCTTCTAAATATTCCTGATATGGTGTTAAATTCTCTTCTTTTTGAGCAAGGTATGCATAATCTCCGATGCTTGTCCCTCTACCTTTACCTTCACCACCTTCTCCGGCAGCTTCAGCAAGAAGAGTTCTTGCAATAGAATCTCTTACATAGTTAATGAACACCCTGTATTCTGCATTAGTAGTTTCCGCTTCATCCATGAAGAAAGAAGAAACAGTAACTGTTTTAAGGTTTGCTTTCTCAGGAGTATTGGTAGGATCCTGATCTGCAAGACCAGCTACGAACGATCCCGCAGGAATGGCAACCATTCCGTATGGTCTTTCCGCAACAAATGATTTTGTTTTTTCTCTTGGTATCAATTCTCCTTTTGTTCCCGGTTTACCCACTGAAGAGGCTCCCCCACCTGAACAAGATACCGATGCTACCGACGCAGACAATAATAAAAGAAATATCCTTTTCATGTTAATTTTTATAATTAAGCCGTAAATATATAATTTTTTTAAGAAACTTTTAAGATTTTTTTTGAAATAACGGAAGAAATCTAAATTTATTTTATTTACAACAAATTTTTATTCCACCGTTACAGATTTCGCAAGGTTTCTCGGCTGATCTACATTAGCCCCTCTATATACAGCAATATAGTACGCTAACAGCTGCAAAGGCACTGATGCAACGATCGGAGAGAAACACTCTGACGTTTCAGGAATTTCGATAACATAATCTGCCATCGCGCTTACCTGAGTATCTCCATTATTTACAACAGCAATAATTTTCCCTTTTCTAGCCTTAATTTCCTGAACATTACTTACAATCTTATCATAATGTCCTTTTTTCGGAGCTATGATAACAATAGGCATGTTTTCGTCAATTAACGCAATAGGACCGTGCTTCATTTCTGCAGCAGGGTAACCCTCAGCATGAATATAAGAGATTTCTTTTAATTTTAAAGCACCTTCCAGTGCTGCAGGATAATTATATCCTCTTCCCAGATAAAGGAAATTAGTAGCGCTCACGAAGTCTTTTGCAATATTCTGAACAAGATCGTGTGTGCTGCTTAGAACATCTTCTATTTTTTTAGGAATAGCATCAAGCTCAGCAATAAGCCTCATGAAATCTGCATTTCCTAAGTTCCCGTTATGTTTACCTAATTTAAAGGCAATTAGTGTAAGAATCGTAAGCTGTGCAGTAAATGCTTTTGTAGAAGCCACCCCGATTTCAGGTCCTGCGTGAGTATAAGATCCCGCGTCTGTAATTCTGGCGATAGATGAATCTACAACGTTACAGATACCATAGATAAATGCTCCTTTTTCTTTAGCCAGTTTTAAAGCAGCCATTGTATCAGCTGTTTCTCCTGATTGAGAAATTGCTATCACAACGTCTTTATCCGTGATAATAGGGTTCCTGTATCGGAATTCTGATGCGTATTCTACTTCAACTGGTATTCTTGCATATTCTTCGATAAGATATTCCCCTATAAGACCGGCATGCCATGAAGTTCCGCAGGCAATGATGATGATTCTGTTCGCATTTTTGAATTTTTCGATATGATCCCAGATTCCTGCCATTTTGATTACCCCTTCATCTACTAGTAATCTACCTCTCATCGTATCATGAACTGATTTTGGCTGTTCGAAAATTTCTTTAAGCATAAAATGTTCGTAGCCTCCTTTTTCAATCTGTTCCAAACTCAACTTCAGCTCCTGAATTTCAGGCTCAATTTTAGAGTTATCATTAATTGTTCTGATGTCTACCCCGGTTTCCAATGAAATAGTCGCCATGTGTCCTTCTTCAAGGTAGATGGCTTCCTTTGTAAATTCTACGAAAGGAGATGCATCAGATGCAATGAAATATTCTTTTTCTCCGATTCCGATTGCTAAAGGAGATCCCAATCTTCCCACAACCAAAACTCCCGGATAATCTTCATGCATCACTGTAATAGCGTATGCTCCGTAAACTTCATTTAAAGCGTATCTTACGGCAGTCGGAAAATCTGTCTCAGCGTTCAGATCCATGAAATATTGGATAAGATTTACCAATACTTCAGTATCAGTTTCGGATTTAAAGGTAAATTCTTTTTCTGTAAGCATTGTTTTAATCGTATCATAGTTTTCAATAATACCATTATGAACAAGCCCTATTTTATTATTATTAGACAAATGCGGGTGAGAGTTTCTGTCACTCGGCACCCCGTGAGTTGCCCAACGTGTGTGTCCCATCCCGATTTTAGCCGTTCCTTTCAGCTGACCTGAGATATTAACAAGGTCATCAACCTTACCTTTTGTTTTTTCAACCTCAAACTTATTGTTAGTGCTTTCCAGAACAATTCCGGCACTATCATATCCCCTGTATTCCAGTCTTCTAAGACCATTAATTACTACATCGTAAGCATCTTGAAAACCTGTATATCCTACAATTCCGCACATATTATATTAAGTATTAAGTGTTTTAGTTCTAAATTTATTTTGTACCATAAATAACTTTTAGTTGTACCCTGTTTGCATTTCCTGCTTCTGTTCCCACAAATACAGCTCTGCTTGTGTTGTATGGTGTGGAAGTAAACTTATATCCTGCCAAAGTACCATCTGTATTGCTTAAGAAAGCCCCCATATCAATTCTGAAATATATTGTAGATTTTTTAACAGGTTCATAATCTGCCTTTTCTACAAGATCTTTTACAGACTTTGTAACCACGAACTCATAATATGATGGATTTTTATCCAAATCATACGCTTTATAAATGGAATATCCCGGAACTCCTGCTAAGTTTAATACATCATCTGTAAAATTTGTTACAGTTTTATTTGGGTCTGTTGCTTTACCATCTTTATATTTCTGTAAGAAAGTAAATACTGTGGGTTTTGCATAATTATTACTCCACGCAGTCTTATCTGTATAAATTCTGATTTTCGCACTGATGATACCGGCCTTATTATTTTGGTAAAGCTGTTTTAGCTCATTAATTGTCTCATCTTTAAGCTTAACACCAATTGAAGGACCTCCCATTCCTTGTAAAAAGAGCTTTGGAGCACCATTATTTTGGTCACCAATGGTAGCGGTTGACCACGCAGACCCCGCTCTGTTATATTCATATTGTCCGATATGTGCATTCCCGGCACCTAAAACAAATGAATATGTAGTTTGCGGTCTTGTTGTAGTACCATTTTCTGTCTTATCATATTTATAGTACATGATCAGCTCCATATCGTTTGGATTAAACTGGAACAAATATCCGTCTTCCTCATCCACAGAAATTCTAAGTCCTTTAAAATATCTGATAAAGTTGGATGCATCCTGAAGCTCAGGCTGGTCTTTTTTAGCAATAATTTTTGACTGGAAAAAGTCTTTATCAAGCTTAATTCTGATTCCCGGAGCTGATGTAGAAAACAATGAGCTTCCGTCTGAATCTTTCGTTATGGTATGAGAAGTAATATTTCCTTTAAATTCTTTAGAACCTAAAACGGTAGGATCATAAGCAAAAGTCTGATTAGATTTTACTGTATCCGAAGCACCTTTCAGGAATTCCGTTACTTCACGTACTTTTATGTTAAATGTTTTTTTAGCCTTACCATATTTTAGAACAGGATAAGAGTTCACTACTTTTTTGGCGTCTACATTTCCGTCAACCCCTGCAAATACAAAGCTCTCATCGGTAGTAGTAGTTACAGAATCCTGAGCATACGTAGGCTTCACTACCAATACTACAGAATCTACTGCTGCATTTGTTCCAAAATCAGGATCATAAGTGGATAATCTTAGCTGAGTAAGGTAAGATGCTCTCTGCATCCCGAACTGCGGCTCATTAAAGGCACCCAGCACGGCAACACCCAATTTGGAAGCATCACTTCTGATACTGTCATTATTATCAATATTAAAGGCAGTCACTTCAAAAGACTTTTCATTACCCTGCGCAGCTCCGTCCAGAAATAACTGCTCACCTAAAGAATCTGCATCCGGCTCACAATTATAAAGCACTGCACTTCCAAAAACCACCAGAGAAAATACGGTGATCGCTTTTTTAATAGTATGGATCATTAAAATGTGTTTTTTTAATAAAGTTGATTTATAGAATCTACGGTAAGATAATCTGATTTCGGAGTTGCAGTCTCGTTGAAGACCTTATCCAGGTCCTCATCCAGGAATTCATCTCCTTTTACCACCATATCTACGTAGTTCATGCTTTCGATTACAAAAGTTTTAACACTAGGATTATCTAACGCTTTTAACCCTGAAATATTATCAAACTTCAGTTTTTCATCAATATTTGAAGCTAACGCCGCATCCTTTTCATTATATAGTGACAGGACGATTTTAGCGTCTTTAAAATAAGTATCAGATTCGTAATACGTTTTCAGATAAATCGGAACGAAAGAAGCCATCCACCCGTTAAGATGAATCACATCAGGAACCCAGTTCAGCTTCTTGATGGTTTCAATAACTCCTCTGGCAAAGAAAATCGCTCTCTCGTCGTTATCTTCGAAAGGATTTCCTTCATCATCCACGTAATATTGTTTTCTTTTGAAGTATTCTTCGTTGTCGATAAAGTAAACCTGAAGCCTTTCCCCCGGAAGCGACGCTACTTTAATAATAAGAGGCTGATCCAGATCATTAATAATAATATTCATTCCCGAAAGGCGGATCACCTCGTGTAGCTGGAATTTTCTTTCACTTATTTGTCCAAATCTTGGCATAAAAACTCTTACATCATTGCCTTCATTGTGCATCTTAAGTGCCATTTTGTTTACCACTGCAGCCATATTTGTATCTTCCTGATATGGATACATCTCTGTAGTAATGTACAGTATTTTTTGATTCGGCATAAATTTCTATCTAATTTTTGTAAAAATGCTTTAATGTGCAAAATTACAAAAAAACATCCAACATTATTTTAATTAACATTTTTTTACGATAATTCCCTTCGTAAAATTATTAAAACTGCTCCTTATCGTGTAATAATTATATGATATTTTTAGTATTTTTGAATTACTATTAAAATAAACTATGGAAGTTTTAAAAAGCAAAAAAATTCTTCAGGATTTCATTGAAAGACAGAAAGAAATGGGCAAAAAAATAGGTTTTGCACCTACCATGGGAGCCCTTCATAATGGCCATTTATCGCTTTATAAAGCAGCAAGAGACGAAAATGATTTAGTTATATCATCAATTTTTGTTAATCCTACCCAATTCAATAATCCGGAAGATCTTGAAAAATACCCCAGAGATATCAACAGAGATATATTAATTCTTGAAAACTCCGGTCTTGTGGATGCGGTCTACATTCCCGAGGTCATTGATATTTATCCGGAAAAGACTGAAAGCCAGCATTATGACTTCGATGGTCTTGAAAACGAAATGGAAGGAAAATCCAGGCCGGGCCATTTTGACGGTGTGGGTACCGTGGTGGAAGAGCTTTTTCATCAGGTAAAACCGGATAATGCTTATTTCGGTGAGAAAGATTTCCAGCAATTGGCCATTATTAAAAAAATGGTGGAAAAGAAAAAACTTTTAATCAATATAAAAGGAGTTCCCATTTACAGGGCAGAAAACGGATTAGCTTTAAGCTCAAGAAATCAGAGATTGCATGAAGACCGAAGAGAAGCGTCAAAAGTGATCTATGAAACGTTGAAAAAAGTCAATGAATGGTTCAGAGTTATTACAATTCCCGAGATTAAAGAAAGAGTTCAGGATATTTTTGACAATCAAAAAGGCATGCAGCTGGAATATTTCCTGATTGCAGATGAAGAAACACTAAAAGAAACAGATTTTTTTTATAAAGACAGGAATTTCAGAGCGTTTATTGTTGTTGTGGTGGATGGAGTGAGATTGATTGATAATATGCATTTGGATTAAAAACTGGAGTTGAGATTGAGGCTAAGATTAAGATTGAAATAAACTTGTCTTATATAAGGTATAATGCGTTGCTTTTTTGGAAGTGACGTTTTTTATTTAAATTTAATTCTCCCTGTTTTACTTTAACACCTGAGATCCTTCGACTTCGCTCAGGATGACATCGCTAATACTACCCGTAACAATGAGTGCTATGATTTACCAGTGTCATCCTGAGTGCGAAGCAGTCGAAGGATCTCACAAATTATCATAAAGAATCCCGGATCAGGAAAAGGATTACACAAAAAATCAAAGGCTTCCTGAAGGAAGCCTTTGAAACACCAAATCACAAAATATTAATATGAAAAAAATTTACTTTTCAGTAAACTTGTGACCCGGCTGGGATTCGAACCCAGGACCCATACATTAAAAGTGTATTGCTCTACCAGCTGAGCTACCGAGTCGGCCACAATTAATAACGATAGATATAAAATTAAATTTTAACCTCGAAACTAATTATTTCAATTTTTCTGCAGTGTGCCTGCGACTGGACTCGAACCAGCACATCCTTAGGAAACCACCCCCTCAAGATGGCGTGTCTACCAATTTCACCACGCAGGCAATTAAATTACAAAAAATCCAGTAATTTATTGCGAGTGACCCGGCTGGGATTCGAACCCAGGACCCATACATTAAAAGTGTATTGCTCTACCAGCTGAGCTACCGAGTCGGCCACTTTATTATCAAGTTTTCATTTGAATAATGTCCCTTGTTTTAAGTGGTGCAAAGATATAGCTTTTTTTTATTTCTCAAAACTTTTTCGCAAATTTGTTTAAAAAAAATTCATGATAATTTCACTGGTCGGATACATGGGAAGTGGCAAATCTCACATTTCCAAAATATTAAGCGAAAAACTCAATTTTAAATTAATTGACCTCGATAAAGAGATTTCTAAAAGAAATAAATTAACCATTCCTGAAATCTTCGAGAAAAGGGGAGAAATCTACTTTAGAAAGCTGGAAAGAGAGGCGTTGGAAGAGATTCTGGCAACGGAGGAAAATGTGGTATTAAGCCTGGGCGGCGGTACCCCGGTTTACTATAATAATATGGAAATTATTAATCATAATTCCAGGAGTGTTTTCCTGAGAGCATCCGTAGGTACTTTATCCGAAAGGCTCTTAAAACAGAAAGAAAAAAGACCGTTAATTGCTAACATTTCTGATGAAGAACTTCCTGAATTTATCGCCAAGCATTTATTTGAAAGAAATCAGTTTTACAACAAGGCAGAACTTAATGTAAATACAGACAACAGAGAACCGGAAAATATCGTTAGTGAGATAATAGAAAAGCTCTATCTCTAGAGCCTTATTATTTTCAAAATTAATCTTCGTCTTCAGAATCAGAATCTTTTTCACCAAAAAAATCGTCCCAGTCTGTAAAATCCGATGCGACATCATTTTCTACATAGTCGTCCATTTCACGCCTGTCTTTTTTAGTGGGCCTCCCTTCTCCTTTTATTCTGTAGTAATCCTGGGACATTTTGCGTATTTTCAGCAATTCATACTGCTCCTTATCGGTAACATCTTTTATATGAAGCGGAACCAGTTTTGCCCCGATTCTGCTTTTAGGAATCTGGATTACTTTTATTTTATAATCAATTTGATTTTTACGGATCTTAATAACATCCCCCTCCTTTACCTCTTTAGAAGACTTCACCACAGACTCGCCGATGGAAACTCTGTTCTTCTTAATTTCCTCAGTAGCAATGGTTCTGGTCTTATAAAAACGAATACTCCATAAAAATTTATCTATTCTCATAATTTTTTATACTTTTGTCGTTATATTATTTGTAAAGTAATTAAAGTTTTTTGAAAAATGAAAAAAATATTTTTATATATCCTGGCTGGATCTCTTTGTTTCACGGCATGTAAAAAGGATGATGATGAAGTGGCAACTTTTACAGAGCCGGAAGATATCGCAACAAGGAATTCTTATGACCAGCAGGCGATCAATAAGTTCATGGATGAAAATTATCTTGATACCCAGGGAAATATAAAAACATTTAGCTCTACAGATACTGCAGATGATAATTATAAAAAATTGTCCCAGCTGAATCCGGTAACGCTTCCTTCAGGGGTGATCTATATTGTAAGAGACGGCGCGCAGCCTAATCCGGGTAAAGCAATTGAACCGAACAGCCAGATCAAAACAATGATAAGAGCTACTTATTATCTTGCAACGGATACGGATGGCAATGTGGCATTCAGCCCTGCATATACAGGAACTCTTTTAAATACAATTAATGGTTCCGGTTCACCTGTAACGGATCCGATGTGGTATTATGTTAAAAAATCTTTCTTGACAAATGCTACTACGGATGCAGCAAAACAAAGAAGCTATTATGAAATCGAAGGTTTACAAGAAGGTTTGAAATATTTTAAATCTTTCGATAACAGGCCAGACGGTGATCCTTACAATCTTCAGGGGGTGATTATCGTTCCTTCAAAAGCTGCTTTTGCAAGGGATCTTCATTACAATTATATTGGTGTGAATCTTCAAAACAGATGTTTTGTTTTCAACTTCCAGCTTTATGATGCAGTAACAAGACCGACGAGTCAGGAAAAAAGTAAATAATAAAAAGCGCTTCTGGTTGAAGCGCTTTTTTATGTTTTAAAATCTAATATGATTTAGCTTTATGCTTTACATTCCCTAAAATATCCGGGAAGTAAAGATCAGCAAGATGATCAAATTCATCCCCTCTCATAAACATGGTGGCATCCACCTCATCGTAAGAGCTTTTCCCTGCAGCTGCAATCAGCTCATTACACATATGAAGCGTATTTTTGTGGAAATGATATACTCTTTCCGCTTTATCCGTTACATCAAGGCCTTTAATTAACATTTTATCCTGTGTAGCAACCCCTGTCGGGCAATTATTGGAATTACATCTCAAAGCTTGGATACAGCCCAGAGAAAACATAAATCCTCTCGCATTATTACACATATCTGCACCCATTGCGATTGCTCTCAAAATATCAAGGCTTGTCAATACCTTTCCGCTGGCAATAACTCTTAGCTTATCTCTTAAATTATAATTTTTAAGTGTTCTGTTAACGAAAATCAACGCAGGTTCCAAAGGCATCCCTACCCCGTCAGAAAATTCCGGCGGTGCGGCTCCGGTTCCTCCTTCCGCTCCATCTATCGTAATAAAATCCGGATAAATTTTTAAAACATTCATCTGAACACAGATATCTTCAAATTCTTTGGTGTCTCCGATACAAAGCTTAAATCCTACCGGTTTTCCTCCTGATAGCTCTCTTAACATCTGTACGAATCTCAACAAGCCCGCCGCATCCGAAAAAGAGGAATGTGATGGCGGCGAAATAATAGTCATCCCCGGTGTGACATGACGGATTTTTGCAATTTCGGGTGTGTTTTTTACCCCCGGCAAAACTCCTCCGTGACCAGGTTTTGCACCTTGCGAAAGTTTAATTTCAACCATTTTCACATTAGGCATTGTAGCGTATTTTGCAAATAATTCCGGATTAAATTTTCCTTCATCATCCCTGCATCCGAAATATCCGGTACCAATCTGCCAGCAAAGATCACCTCCTTCCAGATGATAAGGTGAAATCCCTCCTTCTCCTGTATTATGATAAAAATTTCCTTTTTTTGCGCCTCTGTTTAGCGAAATCTGGGCCCTGTCGCTCAATGACCCAAAACTCATGGCTGAAATATTAAATAAAGAGGCATGATAAGGCTGTGAGCAGCTCTCTCCTCCTACCCATACCCTCGGAAGCTCTTCCATGGGTGATTTTGCATAGATGGAATGTTTTATTCCTTCATATTTTCTGTGGTTAACTTCAAGCTGTGTCCCGAAAGCTACGGTATCACTTACATTTTTTGCCCTTCTGTATACCGCGGAACGCTGATTTCTGGGAAATGGTTTTCCATCGGTCTCACGTTCTATGAAATATTGCTGCATTTCTGGTGAAATACTTTCAAAAAAGTACCTGAAATATCCCACAACAGGAAAGTTTCTCAGAATAGCATGCTTTGTCTGGTAGGCGTTGTACACGCCCAATGCATAGAAAGCGGACAATAAAATAGGTATCCAGTAATGTGCTCTGATCAGCAATGCCACTATCCATGTAGCAATTACTAATACAATTCCCCAAGATAAAAACTTATCTCTCATGAATGTAGTATTTAAAGTTAAAATTAAATTTAGTGGAAATTTTGCAAAGAGACTAGGCTTTTGCTAAAAAACTTTCGTAAGAGGACTGCACAGAAACCGTGCCATCTGACAGGATTTTTTCTAAATTCAAGAATTCGATTTGGTTTACAGAAGCCTGGTCAAAGTCTTTCTGGACTCTCACATAATTTTCCGTAAAGCCGTACATTTTTCCGTCTTTATTTTCGTGTTCCCAAAGTACGGGAAGTGTTTTTCCAAGCTGGGTCTGGTAAAATGCCATCTTTTTCTTTTCAGATAAGATTCTCAGCATTTTGTTTCTTTTTTTTCTTTCAGGAATAGGGACTACACCTTCCATACCTGCTGCCTCTGTGTTTTCTCTTTCAGAATAAGTAAACACATGTAAATAGGTAATAGGAAGCTTGTTAAGAAAGTTATATGTTTCCATAAACCTTTCCTCCGTCTCACCCGGAAAACCTACAATTACATCTACCCCGATAGCCGCATCAGGCATCACCTCGCGGATTTTATTCACCCTGTCGCTGTAGAGCTTCGTAAGATAACGGCGCTTCATTTTTTTCAGCAAATCGTCACTTCCTGACTGCAGCGGGATGTGGAAATGCGGAACAAAGCTTCTGCTTCGGGAAACCAATTCGATACTTTCGTCCTTTAAAAGATTCGGTTCTATGGAAGAAATACGGATTCTTTCGATACCGTCCACTTTATCCAGTTCTGAAATTAAATCTAAAAAAGTATGCTCATGTCTTTTGTTGCCGAATTCGCCTTTCCCGTAATCGCCGATATTTACACCGGTAAGAACAATTTCTTTGATGTCTCTTTCAGCAATTTCTTTGGCGTTTTTCAGCACATTTTCTATGGTGTCTGAACGGGAAATCCCTCTGGCCAAAGGTATGGTGCAGTATGTACATTTGTAATCACAGCCATCCTGAACTTTCAGAAAAGCCCTTGTTCTTTCACCAATAGAGTAACTTCCGATAAAGAAATCAGTTTCTTCAATTTCGCAGGAGTGAACAATACCTTCACTTTCGGATTTCTCAAGATCATCAAGATAACTTAGAATATTAAATTTCTCTTTAGCTCCCAGAACCAGGTCTACCCCTTCAATCTGTGAAATTTCTTCAGGCTTCAGCTGTGCATAGCAGCCTACGATCACCACAAGCCCTTCAGGATTGGCTTTCATGGCTCTTTTTACGTGAAGCTTACATTCACGATCGGCATTTTCTGTTACCGAACAGGTATTAATAACGTAAATATTTGCTTTTTCATCAAAGCTCACTTTATCATAACCGGCATCTGTTAATTGACGGGCAATAGTAGATGTTTCCGCAAAATTTAATTTGCAGCCAAGGGTATGAAATGCGGCAGTTCTCTGAAAAGTTGACATTTATTTACTCCTGAATTTTATGGGTGCAAAGATAGTAATTTTAATATAATTTTTAAATTGATTCAGTCTATTGCTTAAATTCATCCCTTATTTCCGGGCTGTTTTGGTAACAGACAGGGGAAGAATTGGAGGCAGGGTCACTTTCTGAGAATTTGCTTTTCATTTCAGAATTGAACTCATCTGATTTATTTCTTGCAATAGAAAGGGTTTTCCAGTTATCATTTTTCATCATTTTTGCAATATAGACAATCTGCCCGATGTGATAAGGATAATGGGCTAACTGGCGCAGCACCGCATCAATAACCGTATGCGCCTCATTTCTTATATAAATGGTGGAATATAAGTTTTCATCGTTAATCTGATCTAATGCATTCAGAAAACATTTCCAGCCTTCTTCCCAATAATCAAGAACTTCCTGTTTTGTTTTAAAAGTATTTACAAATTCTTCATCCCTGTTTCTCCAAGGCTTTTCGCCATCTTCCGTTAAAAAATTCGTCCAACGGGAGAGCATATTCCCTGCAATATGCTTCACGATGACTGCTATGGAATTGCTTTCTTCATTAAACTGCCAGAAAAGCTGCTCATCCGTAAGCTGCTCAAATGATTTGTCACCAAGCATTTTATAATACTCGAAACGTTTTATGAATAGTTCTTTCATTATTTTGGAATTGAATATCTAAGTTAAAAATTTTATTGAAGATTCTAAGTCAATTATTTTCAACTATTGTCTTTTTAATGCTAAGATCGCTAAGTTTTTTTTAAATATTGTTCCATATATTTCCGGTCGCAAAGGCGTTTCACTCAGCAATGGACTGAGAAATTACTGATTATTCTTAAAAACAAAACCGCCACAATAGTGACGGTTTAAAATATATAAAGGTTAGATTAATCTCTGTTTTTCACCATTACCCATCCGGAATATTTGAAAAGGGTGTTCTTCTTATCATTTTCATTCCATGTTACGGAGTACCAGTATGTGCCTGTAGGAACAGGTTTTCCGGCAATTGATCCGTTCCATTTGTATCCGTTGGATTTATCAGCCTGGAAGATTTTTGTTCCATACCTGTCAAAAATATTGAAGATTAAATTCTGCTTACTGCCTAATGCGGAATAGTCGATGATATCATTGATTCCGTCTCCGTTTGGAGTGATTACATTTACCAAGTTCGGAACCACAATATTAATATCAATCGGTTCACAATCATAAGCATCCTTTACAAAAATATGGTTATCTCCTCTAGGAACATTATTGAAAACATTGGAATTCTGCCACATTACTCCATCCATGGAATATTGATATTCAGGAGTTCCTCCTGTGACGTTTACCGTAACGGTGTTATTTGCAATATCAATATCAGAAATTACAGGTTGCTCGGCAGGGTACACTTTTACGGTTTGCTTCGTGATACATTCTCCTGTTTTCAGATTAACCCAATATGTTCCTACTCCCACATTATTAATGGTCTGTGTAGTTGCTCCTGTACTCCATTCATAGCCCGTGAATCCAGGCCCCGCATCCAATGTAGTGGTATCTTCCATACAGATGATTTTATCTTCCAAGATGTTGGAATATACCGGTGGAAGGACAATAAGAGTAACTTTCGCTATTCCATAACATCCGTTTCCGTTAGTGACTTTTATAAAAACGACACCATTCGGGGAGATGTAAGCAGTAGGGTTAAGAATTTCATTGGTTCCGTTTTGTGCATCTGCCAGAGACGGATAATAATTTTTTGTACCAGACTGCGTTGTTACCGCCGCCGTTGTAAGATTAAATAATGCCGTTGAAGGATTGGAATCTATAAAACAAGATCTTAAAGTAGCTTCCGTTACTACCGCAACAGGATAAAACTTCAAAGTGATTATTGCTATAGCCGTACATCCGTATTGAGATGTGATTTTAACATAAACTGTTCCTTCTGCAGAAACAAAAGCAGCAGGAGTGGTAATTTCATTAATTCCTGCATTAAGATCGGAAAGTGTATTATAATATTTCTTAGTAGCCGTAGGATCTGCAAATACAGCAGCAGAGGTGAGGTCATACGTTGCCATTCCGGAATTATTATTGTTACAGCCATAAAGTGTAACATTAGTTCCCGTAATATTACCCAGCTTAAACTTAAACGCTCCTACCTGCCTGCAGGAATTGATGGGATTATTAGGATTTGCAGGATCCTGATAATGAATACTGTAGTAATAAATTGCTGTTGTGCTTACCGTCTGCGGTGCAAGAATAGGATTCGCACCGGAAAGAGCGTCATTAGTAGAAGTATGGTAAGTTATATGAAAATTCGGGTTTCCATTTAAAATGGGATCTGATAAGGTATTAAAATCAATAATTGCCGGATTTTCGCACACAATTACTTCTCTTGGATCCGCGGGATTCGCAGCCGGAATTCCCGGCGGAACAAATGGATGCGGCTGTATGGTAGGATCAGTAAATGGTGAGGCCAAAGTAGCCGTACCACCCCAAGTCAAAGAAAACGGCGCCGTTGTAGTACTTCCCGCCCCTACCCAGTTATCAATGTATAAATAATAGGTCTGTCCTGGTAAAACATCCATATATCTGCAGTAAGGTGTAAGTGAACCTCCCGCAGCAGTTAAAAGTGTACTGGTAAGGTTCAAACCCGTAGAAGCCCCCACTCCGATTACGGTTGCAGCATTACAACGAATCGGTGATCCTAAGCTTCCGCAGGTAACATTAGGGCCATAAATTGCCCAGTCGTAATCCGCATCCGGATCAGTAGGTACGAGGTCAAATGTAAGGGTTCCTCCGGTAGCTATTGTGATTCTGTACCAGATAGAGTTATGCTCACCCGTAGTAAGGCATCCGCCTAAGTTTTCATTCACGGCTCCAATTCCTGTGGGAGAATAAGTAATATTAGAATTTCCACAAATCTGAAGCGCAGTAGAGCAATCTGCCTGTGAGAAAAAGAATTGAGATACCAGCAAATAGAAAAGTAGTAAAATTTTTCTCATATATTTTTCAATTTGGTTATTAATTATGAATGTAAAAAGCTGTATATCAAATATAAATATTTTACATCAATAATATCAAATTTTAGAAAAATAATTTAATGAAAAATGAAAAACAATGGATTATTATAAATAAATCACTTTATACTGGTAATATTTCCGCAAAGATTCTCCAAGTGAAAGATTTTATGAAAAGGGCTCTTTACCTGCTGAAGATGCTCCTTATCCTGAATAAAAGTATATCGTGAAGCGATGGAATTCATATCTGAGACAATGACCAGCCAGCATTCGTCCACCGTACTGTCGTAATAGGGGAATTTTTCGTTTTTCTTTTCAATCAGCTCAAGGATTTTTTCGGAACAGAGCTCATCAAAAAGATTCATATTGTATTCATGAGTAATGAAAACATTTCTGCGGTGGAAGGATTTCCTTACGCTTTTTACGCATCCCACAGGCTTACCTCTTTTAATGCTTTTATAAATGTTCAGGATTATTTCTTCGTGGCTTTCCAAAGTATCCAGCCTGATATTCGGGAAGAATTCCAAAAAATAAACACCACGAAATTTCGTAGTGTCTTCCTGTTCCAATAATATTTCTGCCTGACGGAAAATTTTATTTAAGTTGCTTTCAACCTTTTTCATTTCAAGATGGTTGATCACTTCCGTTAATTCTATTCCAATTTTTTTGTCGTTGAATTTTGCGATAAAGTCGGGGCTTTCGCAGGTAAGGTTTTCAAACTGAACCTCAGGGAAATGATGCATAAAGGAATTCAACAGTAAAATTTCCGCCTTCTTCTTATATTTTTCGCGGTCATGAAGCTGAGACTCGTCTATTTTACGATGATACTTCTCTATCGGCTTTTTTTTCAAATGTCGATTCAGGTAATATAAACTCAGATTCTTAATAAGATCTTCATCAGAAAATGCCTTTTTCATGTGTTAATTTTTATAATTAGTATGGAACACATAAAAGCTATGGTTCTCATCATGAAAGTTTTGATTTTCAAAATTTTACAAACTAAAGGTAGCGAAAAAAAGTATTCGGTATATACTTTTAATGTTAATTTATCGAATTATTAATGTAGAGTTTACTTTCATTATTAATACCTTTAACGATTCAAATATAAAACTGCAATGCATGGATTTTAAAAATTTTAAAATACCTTATCGTATTAATCCACAATATTCTAAGAAAGTAGCCTATTTCTCGATGGAATTTGCCATTGAGCAGGTTTTAAAAATATACTCGGGAGGGCTTGGATTCCTTGCCGGCTCACACATGAGAAGCGCTTATAACCTCAAGCAGGATCTTATAGGAATCGGTATTCTGTGGAAATTCGGTTATTACGACCAGGCCAGAAACCACGATCAAACCTTGCAGCCGACTTGGACAAGGAAAATGTACAGCTTCCTTGAAGACACAGGAATAAAATTTCAGATTGAGATTCACAGCGCACCGGTTTGGGTAAAAGTCTGGTATCTTGACCCTGAAATTTTCAACACCGCTCCCATGTTTTTCCTGTCGACAGACGTTCCTGAAAATGATCATGTTTCAAAAACAATTTGTCATAAATTATACGATGCCAACGAATCTACAAAGCTGGCACAATATATCCTTTTGGGTAAAGGAGGCGCAAAATTACTTGATGAAATGAACATTGAAAGAGATGTTTATCACATGAACGAAGCTCACGGACTTCCGGCTGCATTTTATCTGCTTAAAAAATATAATGGTGACCTGAACAGGGTAAAAGAAAAACTATATTTCAGTACCCACACACCGGAAGAAGCAGGAAATGAAAAGCATAACCTGAGGCTTTGCTATGATATGTCTTATTTTTCGGGATTCAGCATGGAAGATGCGAAGAAGATTGAAGGTTCTGATGATGACCGTTTCAACCATTCCCTCTGTGCCCTGAAAATGGCAAAAGTAGCAAACGGAGTTTCCCAGCTTCACGGTGAAGTTTCCAGAGCAATGTGGAGTAAATATTCAGGAATCTGCGAAATCACTTCCATCACTAATGCGCAGGAATTCAAATACTGGTCTGACAAGCCTCTGTACAACGCAAAAGACGAGCGTAATGACACTTTATTCGATTATCGTAAGAAACATTTAAAGAAAAGACTTTTCAAAATAGTAGCAGATCAGACGGGAAACTTATTCAATCCGAATATTTTTACCATGGTCTGGGCCAGAAGATTTGCCGGCTACAAAAGAGCAGATTTGCTTTTGCATGATAAAGAGCGGTTTTATAAACTCCTGAACCATCCGAAATATCCGATACAGATCATTTGGGCAGGGAAACCTTATCCTATGGACTATTCAGCGATTTCTACATTTAATTCATTGGTGGAAGAAAGCAAAAACCACAAAAGCATGGCCGTTCTTACAGGATATGAGCTTTCACTGAGCAAATCCCTGAAAGAAGGTTCAGATCTTTGGCTGAATAATCCAAGAGTTCCGCGGGAAGCATCAGGAACTTCGGGAATGACAGCCGCTATGAACGGTTCTGTAAACCTTTCTACAGACGACGGCTGGATCCCGGAATTTGCAAAACACGGCGAAAATTCTTTCGTTGTTCCAAAAGCCGATTATCACAATATGAGTGTCTATGAACAGGACAATTATGATCTGGAAAAATTATATGAAATCCTTGAAAATGAAATACTTTCTACATACTATGACAGACCCGATGAATGGAGAAAAATCCAGCACAATTCTATGAATGACGTGAAAGATCAGTTCAATAGTGATAGAATGGCGGATGAATATTATCGAATTTTGTATAATTATAAGGGATAAAAATTTAGTTTTTGATGCTTCGACAGGCTCAGCATGACAGCTCTAATACTAACTTTTCAATGTGGCAGTGTCATGCTGAGCCTGTCGAAGCATCTTAATTATAAACAAAAAATCGGCCCGGAAATTTTCCGGGCCGATTTTATTTTTAATTAATCTTTTTTCTTTTTTTCTTTCGGTACTTTAAGGCCGTCTTCCCTGGCTTCAGAAATACCGATGGCAACTGCCTGTTTCTTGCTTGTCACTTTTTTCCCGGAAGAAGATTTTAACTTACCTTCCTTGAATTCATGCATTACTTTGCCTACTTTGTCCTGAGCTTTTTCTGAATATTTTGTCTTGCTCATAATATTATATTTTTAAGATTTTGGTACAGATACTCCTATTTCATACACTTTAGCGTGTTTCAGGTATTTTGAACGTTCCCTGGAAGTTACTGATTCAAAATGATCATTCTTAATCACCACAATCGGGTCTTCAGTATTTTCGATTTCAAAGTTGGTTAAATATCTTTCATCAGGAGGCGACTGCATTTGCTTAGCCTTGATTTTTTGCAGTTCGTCGGCATATTTTCTAAAACCCGGATCTGAGGAATGAATAAATTTATATTCTTCTCCGGCATCTACAAAATAATGAAGTTTTTTCTCTATTAATCCCGCTTCACTTGTAATATCAGGATTATCATTACCATCTTTAAAGCCCACTTCTACCAGCTCTCCCCCTTTTTTGTTGGCGCATTCTTCAGCATCTTTGAAACTTGAAAAACCTGTATATACAACTTGACTGTCTAAGACATATCGATTCAATTTTTGGTTGAAAGCATTCGTTTCCATAATTCTTTTTGATTTGATTGTACTTTAAAGTTATTCAATTTTTCTGCCAAATCCTTCGTTTCAAAAGCTTTTTTATGCATTTATAAATTATTATATTTGAAATCTTTTAAATTTAGAAATGAAAAAATTCTTACTAACGCTTACAGTTGCTGCTGCACTTCAAAATTTATCAGCACAGGAGATCACTTTAGATAAAATATATTCAGGATATTATCGTGGGAAAGGTATCGCCGGTATTACTTCCATGAAAAACGGTGAAAATTATTTAGTTATTGAACCTACCGGAATTGCAAAATATTCTTACAAAACTTCTCAAAAAGAAGGAAACTTGGTAGAAGGTCGTTTTGAAAGCTATGAATTCTCTGATGACGAGTCAAAAATCCTTCTGCAAAAGGAAAGCCAGCCGATTTACAGACATTCTTTTTTAGGAAAATTTGATGTGAAAGATTTAAAATCCGGAAAAACAATTGCCCTGAATGAAGGAAATTTCGTTCAGGAACCAAGATTTTCGCCGGATGCTACAAAAGTTGCTTTCATTTCTGAAAATAATTTATTCTATCAGGATCTAAATTCTGGGAAAATTGTACAAATTACAACGGATGGTAAGAAAAATTCAATCATCAATGGGCTTGCAGACTGGGTGTATGAAGAAGAATTCGGGCATGCAAGACAGTACGAATGGACAAAAAATTCCGATGCTATCATTTTTGTAAAATCAGACGAAAGTGAAGTTCCGGAAATCTATATTCCTATTTACGGGAAAACGCTTTACCCATCTGAAATGCGTTACAAATACCCAAAAGCAGGAGAAAAGAATTCTATTGTTTCCGCGCAGTTATATCGTCTTGACAATGGAAAAACAACTCCGATAAACCTCAGTTCATTTAAAAATTATTACATCCCGAATGTTATTCAGACTGCAAAACCGGACGAAATTGTTTTAATTACCTCAGAAAGAACTCAAAATGCATCTGATATTTTAAAGGTCAATACAAAAACCGGTGCTGTACAGAAGCTTTTCACCGAAACGGATGAAAAATGGATCGATACGGACAGTCCTACCCTTGAATTTTTAGAGGATGATTCTTTCCTTTGGGGTTCAGAAAGAGACGGGCACCGTCATTTATATTGGTATGACAAAGACGGAAAGCTTAAAAAACCGGTAACAAAAGGTGATTGGGAAGTAACTGATTATTATGGATTCAATCCAAAATCAAAAGAAATCTACGTTCAGACCACTGAAAAAGGAAGCATCAATAAGGTGATTTCTAAAATAAATATTGAAAACGGAAAATCTCAGATGATTTCTAATGGAGAAGGAAATAATTCTGCCAATTTCAGCAAAAACTATAATTATTTCATTGAAACTTCTTCTACCGTTTCAAAACCTCAAACTTATGTATTAAAAGACGGAAATGGAAAAGTGGTAAAGGAACTCCAAAATAACAATGAGCAGCTTCAAAAATTAAAGGCCGACAATTTTGTAGAAAAAGAATTCATCACAATTCCAAATGATGCCGGAGACCAGATGAATGCATGGATTATTAAGCCTAAAAATTTTGATAAAAACAAGAAATATCCATTATTCATGTTCCAGTATTCGGGTCCCGGTTCTCAGCAGGTTGCTAATTCATGGGATAACGGAAATGCAATTTGGTTTCAAATGCTGGCACAAAAAGGATACATAGTCGCTTGTGTAGATGGCCGCGGAACAGGTTACAAAGGTGCTAAATTTAAGAAAGTAACCTACATGAATCTGGGAAAATATGAAATTGAAGATCAGATTACTGCTGCAAAATGGTTTGGAAATCAATCTTACATCGATAAATCCAGAATCGGAATGTTCGGATGGAGCTTCGGAGGATATATGACAAGCTTAGCCATGACGAAGGGGGCTGATGTCTTCAAAATGGGAATTGCAGTGGCACCGGTTACCAACTGGAGATATTACGACTCTGTGTACACGGAAAGATTTTTAAGAACTCCACAGGAAAACCCTGATGGCTACGACAAAAATTCACCCACTGAATATGCCAACTTATTAAAAGGAAAATTCTTATTAATCCACGGAACAGCCGATGATAACGTACATTTCCAAAACTCCATGGAATTCTCGGAAGCTTTGATTCAAAACAAAAAACAATTTGATTTCATGGCTTATCCTGATAAAAACCACGGAATTTACGGTGGGCAGACAAGGCCTCAGCTGTATCAGAAAATGACTGATTTTATTTTGGAGAATTTATAATTCAGATAAAATTTAAGCATAAAAAAAATCCGGATCTTGTAATAAGATTCGGATTTTTATTTTTTATATTTAGTTCAAAAGACAATGTGTTTATCAATTTTTTCAATACCAATCATTGACTTCTTTCAAGTCCCTTTTAACAAAATGACTATAAATTAATTTGGTCACCACTTTCCAGATCAGTTAAATAATCATTCATTTCAGATTCAGAAACAAAACTTTGGGGATTGTTTTGAGAATATTCCATTCTTCTTTTAACTTCTTCTTTTTGCCATTCTGGAACCTCTGACTCTCTCCTTTTGATGTGTTTGTGTTTTAAAAAATCAATAAAATCATTCACTTCTTCATAAAAATTTTTCGGGAAGTGTTCTTATATTATTTTCCAGGTCTTTTAGCGTAATTTCCATTTCTTCATCTTTATTTTATTCAAAGTTAATAAAATTCGATTATTGTTTTTAAAATTTTATATTTGTGGAATTTGAAATTTGTCAACTATGAAGACTAAACATCCTAAGGGATTGCCTTTCCTATTCTTTACGGAAATGTGGGAGCGTTTCGGGTATTATTTAATCCTCGGAATTTTTGTGTTGTATGTGATAGAACCTACCGGTTTAAAAGGCGGTCTCGGACTTTCTGACAAAACTGCCGACGATATCTTCGGGACGTATATTGCGTTAACTTATCTTACTCCTTTCATCGGTGGATTCCTGGCAGACAGGGTTTTAGGATATATCAAATCGATTTACCTGGGTGGTATTTTAATGGCTGCCGGCTATATCGGGATGGGAGTTTTCAAAGATCTTACTTTATTTTACTGTTCTTTAGCATTAATTATCATCGGAAACGGTTTCTTTAAACCAACAATTTCTACACTTTTAGGAAATCTATATTCCGAAGAACCTTATAAAGCCAATAAAGATTCAGGATACAATATTTTTTACATGGGAATCAATATTGGAGCGTTTATTTGTAATATTATTGCCGCTTTTATGCGAAATAAGTTCGGTTGGGGCGAAGCCTTCATTACAGCCGGAGTGGGAATGCTCATCGGACTTATAATTTTTACCATTGGTAGAAAACATTACATCCATGCAGCCCAAATGAAGCCTGTACAGGAAGGAGATACCAAGCTTTCTGAAATTTTGCTTAAAGTTTTTGTTCCTGCTATTGTTGCCGGAGCAATCGGCTGGGTAATTCCCGGAAATATTTTTGGAAGTGATAATACGGATGCTTTTATTTTTGCCTGCATACCTGTTATTTATTTCTATGCTTCGCTTTATTTCAAAGCAAAACCGGAAGAAAAATCGTCAATCGGTGCCCTGTTATCCGTTTTCATGATCAGTATGTTCTTCTGGGCAGTTTTTAAGCAGAACGGGACCGCACTCACAAGATGGGCCAATTATTACACCGACAGAAGTGTTCCTGCCGCTCTGGAAAAACCATTAGAAGGAATCTATATGGTGGAAGGAAAAGCGTATGAAGATAAGGAAGTTCCTGTTTATGACGATCAGTTCCAGTCGCAAAAAGATAAAGACGGAAAAACAATAAAAACAACCGGTAAAGATGTTTATTTTAAAAACATTTCTCCTGAACAGCGTGAAGCATTAGAGAAAAACCCGGAAAGTAAGGTTTACCTGTATAATACGGAGTTATTCCAGTCTATCAATCCGTTTTGGGTAATCGCACTTACCCCGGTTATTGTGGGATTCTGGGCTTTATTAAGAAGAAAAGGAAAAGAACCTTTGACGCCTACTAAAATTGTTTTGGGATTATTCATTTCGGCAATATCATGTCTCGTTATGGTCTTGGCGGTAATGGCTGGTGACAACGGTGCTGTAAAAGTTTCGCCATGGTGGCTTGTTGCCGGCTATGGGGTAATTACCATTGGTGAATTATGCCTTTCCCCAATGGGACTTTCCTTTGTATCCAAGCTTTCTCCTGCAAGAATTACAGCTTTAATGATGGGAGGGTTTTTCCTTGCCAACTCAGTAGGAAACAAGCTTTCAGGAATTCTGGCGAGCACCTGGTACAGCTATGACAATAAGATGAATTATTTTCTTGTAAACTTTGCTTTATTGATATTTGCTACACTTTTAGGCCTTTCTATGTTAAAAAGATTAAACAAAATCATGAAAGAAAAAGGACATTAATCTTTGCCTACAATACATAATATCAAGCTGTAGAGTTATTCTGCAGCTTTTTTATTTAAATATAAAATTAAAACCTTGCTGAAAACACAAAAAAAACTATATTTGCTAGTCTTAACAAAAATTAACAATAAAAATGGATAATACTGAAGCATTAAGTCCAAAACAGGATGAATTTGTAGAGAAAGGCAATTCCAGACATCCAAAGGGATTATGGGTACTTTTCGGAACAGAAATGTGGGAGCGTTTCAACTTTTATGGGATGAGAGCACTTTTGACGCTCTTCATGGTAAATTCCTTATTAATAAAAGAAGCAGATGCGGCGATCATCTATGGTGGATTTTTAGCTTTATGTTATTTAACTCCGCTTTTGGGAGGTTTCATTGCCGATAAATACATCGGAAATAGAAACGCTATCCTTATTGGTGGAACTTTAATGGCAATCGGTCAATTCTTGTTGTTCATCAGTGCTTCTACTTTTTCCGGAAGCCTTGACAGTGCAAAAATGATCATGTGGCTGGCTTTATTTGTTATTATTTTCGGTAACGGATTCTTCAAGCCAAACATTTCCTCAATGGTAGGAAGCCTTTATCCGAAGCAGGAAAAATCTAAGCTGGATTCTGCTTTTACCATTTTCTATATGGGGATCAATATCGGGGCGTTCTTAGGCCAGTTTATCTGTCCGTATCTTGGTGATGTGAAGGATGCTTCCACAGGGGTAAGAGATATTTTCGCTTTCAAATGGGGATTCCTTGCAGCTTCCATTGCAATGATCATCGGAACAGTAACATTCTTTATTCTTAAAAATAAATATGTGGTAACACCGGAAGGAAGACCTATCGGAGGATTACCGAAACATAATACAAGCGCAGATTTCGAAGAAGGTGAAACTCAAACCGCGAAATTCTCCGGGGCTTCATTAGGAATTACAGGAGGTATTTTTGTTATTTTATTCTTTGCTTTCAGGTATTTACTGGTAGGGGAATTCGGCTTCAATTCTGTGGAAATGGGACAGATGATCAAAGGAATTATTTATCCTTTTATCTACGCAGCAGGTATTTCCTTGGCGTTCTTAATTATGAGTTCTGCTGAAAATAAGGTTGAAAAACAAAGAATCTGGGTAATCTATATCGTATCATTCTTTATTATTTTCTTCTGGGCAGCTTTTGAGCAGGCTGGTTCTTCATTAACTTTTATTGCAGATAACCAGACCGACAGAAATATTTTCGGGTGGAATATGCCGCCTTCAATGGTTCAGATTTTCAACGGGATTTTCGTTGTAATGCTGGCTGTTCCTTTCAGCTTATGCTGGGATAAATTAAGAGAAAAAGGAAAAGAACCGGTTTCTCCTATGAAACAGGCGATGGGTCTTGCTTTAATTGCTTTAAGTTATTTCATCATTGCACACAACGTAAAAGATCTTGGAAACTCAGGATTATTGGCTATCAAATGGTTAATGCTTTTATATTTCATCCAGACTTGTGGTGAGCTTTGCTTATCTCCTATTGGATTATCTTTGGTAGGTAAATTAGCTCCAAAAAGATTCGCATCTTTATTATATGGTGTATTCTTTATTTCCAATGCTGCGGGTTATGCTTTGGCTGGTTCTTTGGGAGCATTGATCCCGGCTACAGGTGATAAATTCGCAAAAGCTCAGGAAATCGGAGTAAACCTTCAGGATGTTTTAGATAAAAAAGTAACATTGAATGCAGATCAGGTTGCCGCATTTGAAAAAGCGCAACTACCTTTGGCGAACCCTACTTTTGCAGGATTTGAAATTCACAATTTATTCGAATTTTTCATGGTATTCGTAGTACTTTGTGGTATTGCTGCTGTAATTCTGGCTTTAATTTCTCCAATCTTAAAGAAAATGATGCATGGTGTAAACTAACCTGCATCAATAAAATATTTTTTAAAACCTCTGCAAAGTCGGAGGTTTTTTTTATTTTCGTATGATGGAAATTTCCGAAGATTCTTTATTTCAATCAGTAAAAGAGATTATTACCCAGTCGCGCGAAAAGGTTTTTCGGATCGCGAATTCTACACTGCTGCTTACGTATTGGCAGATCGGAAAACTAATTATTGAAGATGAGCAGAAAGGAAAAGAACGCGCAGAATACGGAAAATATACTCTTAAAAATCTTTCAAAGAAGCTGACTCTGGAGTTTGGAAAAGGTTTTGATGAAAGCAACTTAAGAAATATGCGTTCTTTTTATCAGGCTTTTCCAATATGTGACGCATTGCGTCACGAATTGAGCTGGACTCATTACAGGTTAATAATAAGACTTGATAATTCAGATAAAATGAATTATTATATTAATGAGTCCATTCATAATAACTGGAATTACAGAGATTTAAAAAGACAGATCAATTCTCTCGCGTACGAAAGAGTTTTAGAGCATAAAAAAACTACAAACGAAACAATTCACAGCGTTTTAAAAGATCCTTATATTTTTGAATTTCTTGGAATAAAAACCGATGAAAAAATCACGGAAAAAGATATTGAAACGGCTATTATTGATCATATCCAAAAGTTTCTTTTAGAATTTGGGAAAGGATTTGCTTTCGTCGCAAGACAGCAACACATTTCTACTGATACTTCGGATTTTTATATTGATTTAGTTTTCTACAATTATATACTAAAATGTTTCGTCATTATTGATTTAAAAACAGGCGAACTTTCTCATCAGGATATCGGGCAGATCGATATGTACGTGAGAATCTATGATGATCTGAAACGCGGAGAAGGCGACAATCCCACGATAGGAATTTTACTCTGTTCCGAAAAAGATGAAACCATTGTAAAATATTCCGTCTTAAACGACAAGAACAATCTTTTTGCCAGCAAATATCTTCTATATCTTCCAAAAGAAGAAGAATTAAAACACATTATTGATCAGGACAGAATACGTTTTGAGCTGGGTCAGGATGACAATAAACCCCTAATTAATTAATCATATTACCATTATGAGCTTAACTTTAGATGAAATACAAAATTTCAAAGGAAAATACCCAAAACAAATCTGGAGCCTTTTTTTCTCTGAAATGTGGGAACGCTTCTGTTTCTACGGAATGCGCGGAATGTTGGTTTTCTTCATGATTTCCCAGCTTAACTTCCACGAGAAAGAAGCCAACCTTCAGTATGGCGCCACACAGGCTTTTGTTTACGCATTTACTTTTGTGGGCGGTCTTTTCGCAGATAAAATACTGGGATTCAGGAAATCACTTTTCTGGGGCGGCCTTTTAATGATTGTCGGAAGTTTAATATTAGCAACAGATCCACATAAATTTTTCTTTCTGGGAATTGCATTTACCGTAGTAGGTACAGGTTTTTTTAAACCCAATATTTCATCTATGGTCGGACAGCTTTATAAACCCAATGATTCCAGAGCAGATGCCGGTTTTTCGCTTTTTTATGCCGGAATTAACCTTGGAGCATTGCTTGGAGGATATTTATGTATTACCATTGGGAAAGGAGAACTCTTCGCACATCTTATTCCTGAGGGGCTTCACTGGAATGTTGCATTCGGATTAGCAGCCATTGTCATGGTAATCAGTCTTATTAATTTTGTTTTTACTCAAAAAAGTTTAGGAACTATCGGGCTTCAGCCTGAAATTGAAAACATTGTCACCAAGAAAAATTCGAAAAAATTCCTTGCAGGAGTCGTCCTTATTTATCTATTTGTTCTGAGAATGTTTTTCAGATTTACAGGAAATTCTACTGAATTTAAATCGGAAGTAAACAGTATAATTATAAATTTAGCCATAATTACCATTATTTTCGCTACCATATCTTACTTGTTTTATTTAGGTGGAAAATATTTAAAATATGCTGTTTATATATTGTCATTAGCCTTCATCCCGCTTATTATGATTATGGTTTCAGTACCTGAATATACTGATTATTTTATGTGGACAGTAGGACCATTGACTTTGATCTATTTATTCTACGAAATGACAAAAGTAACGCCATCGGAGCGTAAAAAATTGTGGGCAGCTTTAGTTTTCATTCTGTTTTCTATTTTATTCTGGGGGATTTATGAGCAAAGTGGAGGTTCTTTAAGCATTTTCGCGGCTAAAAATTTAAATAAAGATCTTTTCGGTTTAGATCCAAATGGTGTAAATAATTCAGGAGGTGCATTTTTCATTATTTTCTTAGCCCCGTTAATCGGATTGCTTTGGATTTGGTTAAATAAAAGAAAGATAGAACCCAATACAATTATAAAATTCGGTTTAGGATTTATCTTTCTTGGACTGGGATATTATGTTTTATTTGCAACAAGGCTATTTGTAAATCTTCAGGGGATTACTTCACTCAATTTCTTTACCCTTGCCTTATTGATCATTACTTTGGGAGAACTCTGCCTGTCACCGATCGGGTTATCGATCATGACAAAACTTTCTACCAAAAACCTCCAGGGAATGATGATGGGAATGTGGTTTCTGGCTTCTGCTTATGGACAATATGTAGCAGGAATCATAGGTGCAGGACTTGCAACGGCAAAAGAAGGCTCTTCAAACTATGATGCTTTTATCACTTATACTAATGGATATAAACAATTGGGATTGTATGCGGTAATTGCCGGCGTGGTATTAATTTTGATATCTCCGATTGTGAAAAAATTAATGCAGGAAGTAAAATAGGTAAATGAATTATGCTTATTTTTACTTAAATATCAAATTATGAAGAAAATTATAAGCATATTTCTTTTGTTTTGTTTAAATTTTGGCTTTGCGCAGGTGAAATGGATGACAATTGAAGAAGCCCTCAAAGCACAAAAGCAAACTCCCAAAAAAATACTGATCGATTTTTATGCAGACTGGTGCGGTCCTTGCAAAATAATGGACAAAAAAACATATGGTCATCAGGTTATTGCAGATATTTTAAACCAAAATTATTATGCTGTAAAATTTAATGCAGAAGAAAAAAAAGATATTGAAATCTTCGGACGGTTATTTTCAAATCCTAATACAGAACAGAGAAAAGGAAGAAATTCTCTGCACGAATTTACACAATATATGAATGTAGCTGCCGTTCCCAGCACGGTTTTCCTTGATGAAAACGGAGGGCCTATCACTATTCTGCAGGGAGAATTATCTGCAAAAGAATTGGAGCCCTATCTGGAATTAATTTCAAAAAATCTTTTCAAAAAAATCCGTACACGACAGCAATGGGAAGATTATCAGAAAAAATTTAAATCTAAAATAAAAGATTAAAACATAAAGACTTTCAGTGCTGAAAGTCTTTTTTAATTTCTATTTTTTCCCGAAATTCGTGGTTCTTTTAAATGACCCTAGAAACTTCGATAGAATACGTAAAAGGAATAGGTCCTGAAAAAGCCAAGCTCATTAAAAATGTGCTGGGAATCTCCACCGTGGAAGATTTTTTGACCTTCTTCCCTATCCGTTATCTCGATAAAAGCAAAGTGCATACAATTTCCCAGCTGCAAAATGTAACAACGGACGTACAGCTGAAAGGGAAAATCACCAGTGTTCAGGAGATACAGACCGGAAAGGTAAAGCGTCTCTCCGCAAAATTCAATGATGATACGGGAACGATGGATCTTGTGTGGTTCCAATATTCGAAATGGATGAAAGAGCAGCTTCCGATTAATAAAGAAATTTATATTTTCGGGAAGATCAATGTTTTCAATAATCAATTTTCTATGCCACATCCGGAAATAGAAGTTGAGGAGAAAAAAGATACTGATAACCGCTTAAAACCAATCTATCCAAGCTCAGAAAAATTAACGAAAAGAGGTTTAAATCAAAAATTTTTCCAGAATGTTTTGCGCAATATCTGTAAAGAGATTCCCAATCTTATTCAGGAAAATTTTCCGGATTATATGATGAAAGCCTTTAAATTTTTATCAAGACAGCATACCTACATTAATATCCATTTCCCAAAAGATATGGAACATTTTGAAAAGGCAAATTATCGTCTGAAGTTTGAAGAATCATTCTTTTTCCAGTTGGGCTACGGTTTAAAAAAAATCCATCACAAAAGTCACACTATAGGAAATCCCTTCCCTATTGTAGGAGATTATTTCAATAATTTTTACGAAAATCATCTTCCCTTTGACCTTACCGGTGCTCAGAAAAGAGTATTGAAAGAAATCCGCCTGGATATGAAAAAACCTATCCAGATGAACAGGCTTCTGCAGGGTGATGTAGGTTCCGGGAAAACAATGGTGGCACTGCTTACGATGCTTATTGCAAAAGATAATGGATTCCAGAGCTGTATGATGGCTCCCACGGAAATCCTTGCCCAACAGCATTATAACGGGATTAAAGATCTTTTAAAAGATACAAAAGTCAATGTACGGCTTCTTACAGGTTCCACGAAAGCATCTGAACGGAAAATTATTCATGAAGAATTAGAAAACGGCGAACTTTCTATTCTTGTAGGAACTCATGCTGTTTTGGAGGATAAAGTTAAATTTAAAAACCTTGGACTGGCCATTATTGATGAGCAGCACAGATTCGGGGTTGCGCAGAGAGCGAAGCTTTGGGCTAAAAATAAGATACCGCCTCATATCCTTGTAATGACCGCCACGCCTATTCCGCGAACGCTTGCCATGAGCTTTTATTCTGATCTTGACGTTTCTGTAATTGATGAAATGCCAGTAGGAAGAAAACCCATCATCACCGCTCACAGACGGGAAAAAGACAAGGCCTACGTCTACAATTTCTGCAGGGAAGAAATCCAGAAAGGGAGACAGGTATATTTTGTGTATCCTTTGATTGAGGAATCCGAGACGCTCGATTATAAAAATTTAATGACAGGGCTGGAAAATGTGATGGATAATTTCCCGCATTATAACGTCACCATGCTTCACGGCAAAATGAGACCTGACGAAAAAGATGCCGCAATGAGCTATTTTGCTTCTGGAAAAGCAGAAATTATGGTGGCTACAACGGTAATTGAAGTAGGTGTCAACGTACCGAACGCCTCGGTAATGGTCATTGAAAGTGCGGAAAGATTCGGGCTGTCACAGCTTCATCAGCTTCGTGGCCGTGTAGGGCGTGGTGCAGAGCAAAGCTACTGTATTCTTATGACTTCCGATAAATTATCATCAGACAGCAGGACCCGCATCAAAACAATGGTAGAGACCAATGACGGCTTTAAAATTTCGGAGGTTGATATGCAGCTCCGTGGTCCCGGCGATATTCTGGGAACGCAGCAAAGTGGTGTGGTAGATTTTAAAAGGCTTGATCTGGTAAACGATTCAGCGATTATTAAGGTGACAAAAAATACGGTGGAAAAAATTCTGGAGGCCGATCCTTTGCTTTCAAGACCGGATCACCAGATTATTAAAAATTATTACCTGAGAAATTATAAAGGAAAAAATAAGTGGAGTAAAATTTCATAAAAAAACCGCGAAAAGATATGATCTTCACGCGGTCCCCCTTATAAAACTGTTATTTTGAAGAAATTACTTTACTTCGTTTAAATAAATTACTTTAATATTTTATTCAACTTAATATTTTGTGATATGGTGTTTTTTTTATACTAAGTTTAGATCTACATTAAAATAAAACAAAATGAATTATGTTTCCAATTTTTCTTATAAAAACTAACTGTCTGTTTCGCTGAAGGATTTTAAAAAATGAAACGAATAAAGTTCCTCCGGCTAAGCTTAAGTTTTCATGATTGTACCGTTTTGTTTAAAGATCTTCTACGCTTTTTATTGGAAATTCATATAATTCATTTTGTTAACTAACATTGTGATTTATATAATTTAGTTTCTCATTTGAAACAATTATTTTCCATTCATTTATTGTTTTTTATATGGTAAATTTGTGTTCAAAATTTACAGTATAAAAATGTAATAATTTATAAAATTAATTCAGATATAAATTATCACTATTTTGTGAATATTAATAGAGCAAATATAAAAATTAAATTTCATTCTAGAAATAAATAAGTGAATTTTTTTCACACTTTCATGATAAAATTATTTTTATTTAATCCTGATGTATGATATTGCCAGTTGACCGTCATAATTTCATTGACAGATTTCTTCATATCATCATCATTATCAATTATTTCCATTAAAATATTAGCTCCTTTTACAAATAATTCTTCTTCGTCCGCAGTAGTAATCTGTCGGGAAAATACAGCAATAATCATATTATCGAAACGGGAATCTGCTCTGATACCTTCCAGACAATCAAAAATATTTTCATCTGAATTTTCAAAATCAATGAATAAAATTTCATGAACCACAGCTTCAGCTCTATTCATACTATTTATGAAATCTTTATAGCTATTTTGTATCTGAAGCTTGTTTGCTACCCTTACTTCTTTAAATATTTTTTTAAACAAAACCGCATTGCTTTCATCACGATCTATCACAACCACATTAAGATACTCTTTAGTCATACTGCATTCCGGCCTTAATTGCACTTTGAACTTTTCGTTTCCTTGCAATAATTTTTTGAAATTGTGAGGGTGTAATTCCCGTAGTATTTTTAAACTGGCTGCTGAGATGGGCCACACTGGAATAATTCAGCCTGTGAGCAATTTCAGTAAGGTTCAGCTTTTTATTGATAATCAAACTCTTAGCATATTCTATCTTCTGAAGAATGATAAAGTTTTCTATTGAGGTGTGTGTAAACTCAGAAAAGAGATTAGACAGGTATCCATAGCTGTGATTCAGTCTTTCTGAGATGTAGATTGAGGCTTTTACCGGTATGGCTTCATGGGAAAATACAAGATCTGAAATAGCATCCTTAATTTTTTGAACTAAAGCCGTTTTATGGTTTTCAATAATCTCAATGCCGTAGTCCTCAAGATTCTCCTTAAAAATCTTATGCTGTTCCTGGGTAAATGATTCATAAAATTCCACTTCCCCGAAATTCAGCAGACGGTACTTCAGACCGTGCTCTTTAAGTTTATCATCCAACACTTTCTGGCAAAGAGCATTGAAATTAAATTTTACATACATTTTCATCCTGATATAGTGTATAAATTCAATGGTAAATATAATGCTTATTTCATTTAAAAGTGAAATAAAAAGATAGAATTAATTCAATAAAAAAACTCCTGTATAAGCATACAGGAATTTTAAACACTAAGGATGAAAAAAATATACCGATAAAAAGCTAAAAAAAGCTTAAACCAAGCATATGAATGTATTTTTATGAGTGATTTGGTTTTGATGCAAAGATGTACAAAAAAAACACATCACTATTTATAGAATTATAATCAAAAATTATAGAATTTTAATTCATTTGTTTGTGAATTAAAAACTCCATAAGATAATCGTCCATTACAAAACCATCTCCAATATCTAATACAACCTCATCATATACACTGAAACCCTGTGATTTATAAAAATCTTTCGCAATATTTTCTTTGTTTACGTTTAGAATAATTCTTTTATTACCAAAATCTGTCACCTTTACTTTCAAAAACTCCAAAGCTGCTTTTCCTGCACCTTTTCCTTTGCTTTCAGGAACGAGGTAAATTCTGTGAAGCTTTGTCGTATCTTTTTCATAATCATGCTCATACCCCATAAAGCCATCGTAAGAGTCCGCTGTATCATCAAAAATTAAGTAATAATGGTATTTAGAGTTTTCAAGTTGGTTTTTAATCTCCTGCTGGGAATACATGTTTGTAAGCATATATTCTATTTGCTCATCTGAAATAATTCCTGTATAAGCCTTTTCCCATGATCTTCTAGCGAGATCCTGAATCAAAGGAACATCTTTTTCTGTAGCTTCTATAAATTTCATTATTTAAAAAATTTTATAAATTAAAATTAAGGAATGAGTGGCCTTTCACTGCCATCTCAAATAAAAAAGGTGAAAGTTTTGAACCTTTCACCTTAATATGTTTATTGTAACTCTAAAATGTTACTGTAAATTTACAATTCACCATAAAGCAAACTGATAATCACTTTTAAATATTCGCCATTTCAGCTTTTATTTTTGCATGCAAACCTTCTGAAGCTGCAACCAGAGGAAGCCTCAAATAGTTTTTAATAATTCCTTTTTCTGCTAAAATAACCTTGATTCCGCAAGGATTTCCTTCTGCAAAAATAAGTCTTGTAATTTCCACTAATTTATTGTGAATTTCATAAGCTTCATCTACTTTTCTGTCAAAAGCCAACTGAACCATCGTAGAAAATTCTTTCGGATAAGCCTGTGCTATTACAGAAATTACGCCATTCCCGCCTGCCAGTGTTACAGGAAGAGTATATTCATCATCTCCCGAAACCAGATTAAAACCTTCCGGCTTTTTTCTCAGGATATCAAAATACTGAAGAATGTTAGGGGCCGCTTCTTTAATCAAAAATAAATTCGGGAATTCTTTTGCCAAACGTAAAGTAGTTTCCGCTTCAATATTTTGCCCTGTTCTCGAAGGAACGTTATAAATAATGATATTTTTACCGGTGGAAGCCAATGCTTTATAATGCTGATAAAGCCCTTCCTGATTAGGTTTATTATAATATGGAGATACAGAAAGTACTGCTTCAAATGCTGATAAATCTGTTTCTTCTATCTGTTTTTTAACATCAAGCGTATTATTTCCGCCAATTCCCAACACCAAAGGCAAGCGTTTACTGTTCACCTTAATGATATGATCTACCACCTGTTTCTTCTCCTCAGCAGAAAGCGTTGCAGCTTCCGCCGTAGTTCCCAAAACAACTAAATAATTGGTTCCGTTTTCAATATTGTATTCCACAAGTTTTGTTAAACTGTCGAAATCAACGGATAAATCTTCATTAAAGGGTGTTACCAAAGCTACACCTACTCCTTTTAAAATGCTCATCTGTTAAAATTATTTTCCCCAAATTTAATAATTTACTATAAGAATTTGTAATAAATAATAATGTTTTATTATACATATAATTATATTTGCATATACTAAAAGATATTATGAAAAATAAATTCTTATTATTAGGAATTTCCCTGGCAATATTTTCCGCTTGCAAGACGGCATCTCCGCTGCAGGTAGCGAATATACAGACCCAGAAGAATATTTCTGTTAATAACGAACTTACGAATGATGAGGAGTTTGTAAAAGTTATTGAACCTTATAAGCAAAAACTGGATAAGGAAATGAATCAGAAGATTTCCCATACCAGCGTAGACCTTACCAAACAGGGAGATAACAACAATCTGGGCAATCTTTTAGCCGACTATACTTTTGATGGAGCAAATGAATGGGCAAAAATCAACCTTAAAAAAAATGTAGATGCCGCCCTGATCAATATCGGGGGAATCCGTACAACGATCGGGAAAGGAGATATTATGCTGAAAAGCGTTTTTGAAGTAATGCCTTTCGAAAATGAAGTGATTATTGTAAAAATGAAAGGAACAGATCTGCAGGGGCTTTTTGATTATTATGCAAAAACTCAGGTGAACAATCCCGTTTCCCATTTATACATTGAAACTAATAATGGACAACTGACGAAAACTTTAATCAACGGAAAAGCAGTAGATCCCACACAGGATTATTATATCGCTACGTCTGATTATCTGGCTTTGGGCGGAGACAATATGAAATTTTTCGCAAAAGGGGAAGCTATTTCTACAGGAATAAAATTAAGAGATCTTTTTATTGATTATTTTAAGAAAAATCCTGAAGTGACGGCCAAAACAGATGTTCGTTTAAATTTTATCGGTAAGAAATAATGGATAGAAAAAAGTTTTTAAAGGCAATAGGAGGCGGAACTTTAGCTATGGCTATGGCTCCCAATATGATGATGGCGGAAGAATTGAAAATCTTTGATCTGAAATCCGCAAACAAACTTACCATTCTTCATACCAACGACCAGCACAGCAGAATCGAGCCTTTTGATACAAGCTATACCAAAAATCCCAATCAGGGAGGTTTTGCAAGAAGGGCAAGCTTAATTCAGCAGATCAGAAATCAGGAATCCAATGTTTTGCTTCTTGATTCCGGAGATATTTTCCAAGGAACTCCTTATTTTAACTTTTTCGGAGGCGAGCTGGAGTTTAAGCTAATGTCAATGATGAAGTACGACGCTTCCACAATGGGAAATCATGATTTTGATAACGGACTGGACGGATTTTTAAAGGTTTTGCCTAATGCAAAGTTTCCATTTATCTGTTCGAATTATGACTTTAAAAATACAATTCTGGACGGAAAAACTTCTCCATATAAGATTTTCAATAAAAACGGAATCAAAGTGGGAATTTTCGGTGTGGGAATTCAATTGGATGGATTGGTTGGAAAAAAACAATACGGAGAAACAGTATATTCTGACCCGGTAGATGTGGCTCAGCATTATTCCAATTTCCTTAAAAACGAGCAAAAATGTGATCTTGTGATCTGCCTTTCGCACATTGGCTATGATTATAAAGACGAACCCAATAAAGTAAGTGATAAAATCTTAGCCGCCAAAACAGAAAATATTGATATTATTCTTGGAGGCCATACCCATACTTTTTTACCCGAACCACAAAAATATACCAACAGACAAGGTAAGAGTGTTCTGGTAAACCAGGTTGGATGGGCCGGTCTTCTTTTAGGCAGGATAGATTTTTTCTTTGATTCAAATAAAAACGTACAACATATTTCCTGGAACAATCAGGCAATTGACAGCAGCATAATAGCATAAGCATGAAAAAACTTTCTCTACTTTCCCTTGGTATTTTGGCATCCCTGCAATTTGTAAATGCACAGAACATTTCTTCAAAAAAATGGGCAGACCTTTTTTCTTATAATAACGTTCTTGCCATGAAGGAAGATAATGGTAAAATTATCGCAGCCGCAGAAAACGGGGTATTTTATTACACGATATCTTCAGGTGAAATTACCAAGCTGTCCAAAGCAAACGGCTTGCATGAGGTAAGAATTTCTGCTTTTGACTATAATCCCCAGAATAAAATTGGCCTTATCGGTTATCAGAATGGTTCTTTGGATGTGATTTCTCCGGACGGAATTACCTATGTAGTGGATATCCCCATCGCTACGGGATATAATGGAAGTAAGAGAATCAATCATATTTCTATTACGGGAGATCTGGCTGTAATTTCAGTGGGTTATGGTGTATCTATTTTTGATTTAAAAAAGAAAGAATTTAAAGACTCTGCATTTTTCCTGACGGGTGGCGTTTACCAGGCAAGCAATGAAGCTACCATCTTCGGAAATAAAGTATTTTCCGTAACAAGTACAGGACTAAAAAGCCATGAGATGAACACCACTTTCCCGGTTTTCACCACATGGACTACAGAAATGGCAGGTTCATTCAATCATATAGATTCTGAAAGTGTTTTGAGTTTTTCTTCCCCTACAACAGCTTATGTTTATAACGGAGGTACACCGGTGGCACTTGCACAATCCTTTACCAATGCCAAAGATGTAGTTGTGAATACTAATAACATCATTGTAACAGATGTAAACAGAGTATTTACCTTTAATACCAATGGTAACTTTAGCAATACAGTATCTTTCGGAGAAGAATGCAATACGGCAACCACAGTAGGAAGCAGTGTTTACGGCGGTACCGTATTATCAGGGATAAAAAACGAGTCAAATAATACTTTTAAGCCGGATGGTCCATATTTTAATTATGCATATAAGCTAAGCCTTTATGGTGAAAATCAGATATTGGTTTCAAGTGGAGGAAGAGAAAACCGATTCAATACGCCCCTTTTCAATGCTAAAAATCCAGGGTTTTATTATTTCAACGGAGGGGAATGGATATACCCATCGTATTTTATTGGTAATACAACAAGGTTTAATATCCTAGATGTGGTTTCAGATCCGGCAAATCCTGATGATATTTTCTTTACCAATTATAATAATTCTACCGGGCGTGGTATTTATAAAATGAAGTATAATTCTGGAAGTAAAGATTTTACATTTACTAAAAATTATGACTTAGGAACTTCGGATTTTTATACAAGACGTCCCGTAGGTCTTACATTTGATGATGCTAATAATTTAATAGCAACCATTGCATTTTCCGGCCAAGGATCAGCTCAGGGACCTCTTACTTCCGTTGGAGCTTATGACAGAGCGACTGATGATTTTCTTATTAAAAATACAACTATCTCTAATGGCGGGGCTCAGAAAGCAGTTTATTATGAAGGTTTGATGTGGATGCCAATTCCGAGAGTTAACAGCTTCTTGGCATACGATTACAAAAAAACGATTAACACTTCAGATGATACAGAATATATTCTCAACCAGTCCAATGGCTTTGCTTCCAATTCAGGAGGATCCATCTCTGTGGCTATTGACAAATCCGGAGACGCGTGGATTGGCGGAGATATTGGTCTGAGAATTTTACCCAATGCCGTTTCAGCGATTAAGAACCCCACAAGTGCTACGGTAGAACCTATAATTATTGAACAAAACGGGCTGGGTGAAGAACTTTTCAGAGATTCTCAAATCCTTCAGATAGAAGTGGATGGAGGAGATCATAAATGGGTTTCAGTAGATGGTGGCGGTGTTTATTATTTATCGCCAGACGGGCAACAGACGATTAAACATTTTACAAAAGAAAATTCCCCGTTACCTACCAACAGTATCACGGATATTAAAGTTGACAGGAAAACGGGTAAAGTATATTTCGCATCCTATGACGGAATTGTAACATATCAGGGTGATGTCGCAGAGGTAGGTTCAGGCTTCGGGAATGTGTTAGTATATCCTAACCCTGTTGTAACTTCTAATTTTAAAGGAAAAGTGACCATTAAAGGATTAGCGGAAGTTACTAACATCAGAATTGCGGATGTTACCGGAAATGTAGTACATTCTGCAGTGGCAAGAGGAGGATATTATGAATGGGATCTTAACAATCAAAGAGGAAAAAGAGTAGCTTCAGGGATTTATTTTGTATTAATGACCAACGAAGATGGCTCAGATAAAGCTACCGCAAAGATAGCTGTGGTTAATTAATGAATTCACAAAACGGATTTTTATTATCATACATAAAGTACGGCGAAAATGATGCAGTATTGCATTGTTTTACGGAGGAAGACGGCTTTCAGTCTTATTTTTTAAAGGGAATTTACGCCAAAAGAAATAAGAAAAAAGCCCTGCTTCTGCCTTTAAGTAAATTAAATTTTTCTTTAAATCCATTAAAGGGCAACGGAATACACACCATTTCAAAATTTGAGATGGTGAAAAGTAATGATATTTATATGGATATCAAATGCAATACTGTTGTTTTTTTTATTTCAGATTTTTTAAACCAAAACCTGAGGCACGAAAATAAAAACCAAAGTATTTTTTTCTGCCTGGAAGAGTTTATTGATGAGCTGGAAAATCAGAACTACCAGTCACATTTTATATTTTTAATTAAAATTTTAAAGATTCAGGGTGTTGCACCCCTATTGAACACCGGAAATTTTCTTGATCCCGAAACAGGCGTTTTTTCACAGAGTATGACGCATCAGCTGTTCAATCAGGAGATTTCGGCCATCTGGAAAAGTATTCTCTATTCCGAAAATCCTTACCAGATAAAGATTCATTCCACTTTTAGAAAAGATTTTTTAGACAGCCTTCTTGTATACTGTCATTATCACATGACCGATTTTAAAATCCCTAATTCTTTGGAAGTGATCCAGCAGATATTTGAGTAAATTTTAAGCGAAAAGACAAAATTGCTCTTTGCCTTTTAAATTTCAATAAGCAGTTTTAGGTTTTTTTGCTATTTTGCTTTTCGCTTAAATCATTTCGCTCATCCGGCATCTCTGTTTCTGATTCAGCCATTTCTTTTTTTGAAAATCTCGGCATAAGAATTTTTGCGATTAAGCCTGTCCAGCCTGTTTGATGTGATGCCCCTACTCCACGACCGTTGTCGCCATGAAAATATTCATAAAATAAAATATAATCTTTAAAATCAGGATCGGTCTGAAATCTTGGGTATTGATTATTTACCGGACGGTTTCCATTTTCATCCTTTAAAAATATTTTTGATAGTCTTTTGCTCAATGCATCTGCAATCTCATCCAGATTCATGAAGTTCCCGCTTCCTGTAGGATATTCCACCAAAAAATCCGGGCTGTAATAAAAAAAGAAACGCTGTAGGCTTTCGATAATTAAAAAATTAACCGGAAACCAAATCGGCCCGCGCCAGTTGCTGTTCCCACCGAAAAGTGCGCTGTCACTTTCTGCAGGAGCATATTTTACCGTGTAATCTGTTTCATTCAATTGAATATTAAAAGGATTTTTTTCATATTCTTTCGATAAAGCACGAACCCCGAATTCGCTTAAAAACTCATCCGGATTCAGCATTCTGTGAAGCAGCCTTTTCAATCTGTGACCTCTTAAAAGAGATAATAAATGCTTGGAATCCTGGCCTTTAACTTCCCAATGTGAAACCAGTGCTGCCAATTCCGGCTTGTTTTCCAGAATCCACTGCATTCTTTTTTTAAAATTCGGGAGATTTTCTATCATTTCATCATCAATTACCTCAACGGCAAACATCGGAATCAATCCAACAATAGTCCTCATCCTCAAATACATATGATTTCCGTCGCTCGAAGCAAGGGCGTCATAGAAGAATTCATCTTCTTCATCCCAAAGGCTGAAACATTCATCACCCATATTATCAAGTGAGTTTGCAATGGAAAGGAAATGCTCGAAGAATTTCATTGCCATTTCTTCATAAATACTGTTATAGAGGGCAAGTTCCAGGGCAATTCTCATCATATTTAAAGCAAACATGGCCATCCAGCTGGTCCCATCGGACTGCTCAAGGTGTTCACCATTCGGAAGCTCTGCATTCCTGTCAAAAACACCAATATTATCCAGTCCTAAAAATCCTCCTTCAAAAATATTATTTCCATTGCTGTCTTTCTTGTTTACCCACCAGGTGAAATTCATCAACAGTTTTTGGAAAGCACTTTCCAGAAATTCTATATCCGGTTTTCCTTTTAAATATTCATCAATTTTAAAGACCCTGAACACGGCCCATGCATGAACCGGAGGATTTACATCACTGAAATTCCATTCGTAGGCGGGAAGCTGGCCATTCGGGTGCATATACCATTCGAAAAGAAATAGCTTCAACTGATGCTTTGCAAAATCCGGATCTATTAATGAAAAACTTATCGTATGAAAAGCAAGGTCCCAGGTCGCATACCATGGATATTCCCACTTGTCGGGCATGGAAATGATATGTTCATTATTGAGGTGCTTCCATTCAGAATTCCTGATTTTTTCACGTGATTTTGAGGGTGCTATCTGTGAGGGATCACCCTTCAGCCACCTTTCTACATTGTAATGATAGAACATTTTGTTCCAAAGCATTCCTGCAAAAGCCTGACGCTGAACCAGTTTTTCATCGTCTGTTTTTATTCCGCACTGGATGTCCGCATAAAATTCATCCGCTTCCGTTTTTCTTGATTCAAAAATTTCATTAAAATCTTCAAAAGGATGTTTTAAATCTTTATCAGAAAGCCGGAATTCAAAAATTTTAGTTTCTTTTGGTTTAAATTTTTCGTCAATTAGGAATGCTGCTTTTGTACCGAAGTCTTTTGGATTCACGGCTTGGGAATTCCCATGAATTACAAAATCATTAATCCCGTCTTTACAGTATTTTGATTTTCTCGGGCATTGGTAGAGCCGTTCATTATTGGTTTCATTGTCACAAAACAAAACTTTTGCCGCCTGCTTTGCATAAATATTTTTGATATTAAGATCTCTGTGATGGACTTGTATTGATTCAGATTCTTCAGAATTCATCTGAGGTTTATAATCGTCATACCCCCAAGCCCAGGTATTTCTGAACCAGGCCGAAGGAAGAATAACCAAAGGAGCTTCTTTGTCTGCCTTGTTTACCACCGTAAGCCTTACCAGAATATCCTCCTGATCTGCCTTGGCATATTCTATAAACAGATCGAAATATTCATTTTGGTCAAAAATCCCGGTATCAATGAGTTCGTACTCGGCATCTTCTTTACCTCTTTCTGCATTTTTTTGTATTAAATCTTCGTAAGGAAAGGCATTTTGAGGGTATTTGTACAGCATTTTCATGTAAGAATGCGTAGGAGTGGAATCCAGATAATAAAAATATTCTTTTACATCTTCACCGTGATTTCCCTGTCCGTTTGTAAGGCCAAAGAATCTTTCTTTCACCATGTTATCTTTCTTATTCCAAAATCCTATGGAAAAAACAAGCTTCTGAAAATCATCACAAATTCCGCATATTCCTTCTTCTCCCCAGCGGAAGGTTTTTGCTTCGGCGGTATCGTGGGTAGTGTAGTTCCAGGCGTCTCCGTTTTCGCTGTAATCTTCACGAACCAGCCCCCATTCCCGATTGCTGACGTAGGGTCCCCATTTTTTCCAGGTGACTTCTGATAATCTTTCTTTTTCTTTCATGTTATTTATAAATGATGATTGACAGGTGGATAAATGATTAAAAATATATTGTTTTAACTTCCATCCCTTTGTCATTCTGAATGAAACAAAGTGGAATGAAGAATCTTTATTATTTAGGTTATTTGAGATTCTTCATTCGGCAAAATGACAAACTAAAACGGTTATTTTTTTAATTGACAGTGAAACAAATTCACCATTCACAATTGCCTTTCAAACGGCTGCTATTTCTGGTTCGACTGCCTGCGCCCCGGATTGAACGGCCTGTCTGAGCTCTTTTTGTACGCTCCGGAAAATGCAAAGGCACAAAAAAGCGAGTAGTGAAAGCCGGAAATGTGCGCCAAAAATTATCCTCCCGTGGAAAAACTTTCGAAAGTGGTCATTCCGCCATCCACAAAAATGCTGGCACCTGTAATGTAATCTGATACATCACTTGCCAAAAATACAGCAAGATTTCCGATATCCTGCGGCTGGCCGATTCTGTTATACGGAATTAAGTTTAATAATGAATTTAAAGCTTCCGGGATGCTCCACGCATCCTTATTAATGGGAGTTTGAATAGCTCCCGGGCAGATGGAATTGACACGGATTTTGTCTGCACCATATTCCTGAGCTAAAGTCTGCATCAGCATCCTGATGGCGCCTTTGCTCGCCGCGTAATTGGCATGTCCCGCCCAGGGAATTACTTCATGAACAGAACTTATATGAATGATTTTTCCGCAGGCAACGGAGCGGGAAGGGTCTACACCACGGCGAAGAAATTCTTTAATCGCTTCTCTTGCGCAGAGAAACTGGCCTGTAAGATTGACTCCTATAACGGCATTCCATTGATCGAGAGTCATTTTCGTAAATTTTGCGTCCCTCTGGATTCCGGCATTATTGACCAGAATATCCACTGTTCCAAACTGAGAAATGGTGTCCTGAAACATCTTCACCACCTGATCTTCCTTTGAAACATCACATTGATAAGTGATTCCTTTTCCGCCGGCGTCGGTAATTTCTTTTAAAACTGCTTCTGCTTCATCCGCAGATTTTTCTGATGAGTGATTGACGATGACCGTGGCTCCGGCCGAGGCCAGTGATTTTGCGATTCCCGAACCTATTCCGCTGGAGGCTCCTGTAATTACAGCAATCTGATTTTGAAGTGAGATTTCCATATTTTATTATTTGATGTTACTTAAAGATAGCAGAAAGTATCACGCCAAACATAAAAATTTGCAATTAAAAATTTCTTAAAGTTTTTTGTACATTAAATATTGAGGGCCGCTCCTACCGATTCTGGATTTTCCATCGTAATGATAACCGACTTTTATATATAATTCGTAAGCAGAAATATTATTTTGATTAACAGCCAGGACGATTTCGTCACAACTCCCGAAATTCTTTTTTGTGAAATCATCAATTTGTAGCATAGCTTCCCTGCCGATACCTTTTCCCTGCATTTTGGGATTCACTGACAGCGATCTTAAAAGTGTAGAATTGGGATTATCCGTAAGATCGAATTTATCTTCCCCGAAGTCCAGCACAAAAAATCCTACAGGTTTTTCTTCATATAAAATTGTAATGGGAAATGCTTTTCCGTCATTTCTTTCTTTAATTCTCTGCAAGGCCATTTCTGCGCTTGAAGTATACTGCAGCTGGATTTCATCCAATTGATAATTAAGATCAGGAAAATGTTCTTCTGTAAAAAACTGTAATGTAACCATAAATTAATGATGATAAATATCTTCATACATAACTCCGGCCCGGATTTCTACAGGAACCTTGTTTTCTTCGGGAACAATCGGGCAATTGTAATCATAAGCATTATAAGCGCAATACGGCTGGTAAGATGTATTGAAGTCAAGAATGATGGTATTTCCCTTTGGAATCGTAAGGTCCATATATTTTCCGCCGCCGTAGGTTTCTTTTCCGTTTGTTGCATCACGAAACGGGAGGAATAAATAATCTTTATATTTTGTTTGTTTTATTAAGTCCAAGCTCTGATATAATGTTAAAGTATATGATTTTCCGTCTAATGTAAAACTGGCTTTACCATATTCTCTGTAAGATTTTGTTTTGCCGGAAGAAGTAGGAAGATCAAATGGCTGCGGATTTTTCGTTTTGGTAAATTTTGCTGTAACCCTGTATTTTAAATCAACCGGGAAGAAAGGATGACCTTTGAAATTGGTAAAATTATCTTTACTTAACGGTGTTTCTTTAGGATTAAAATACTCGTCGTTCAGCTCTTTCTGAAACTTTTTCACCTCCAATATTTCTTTGGACATGCTTTTTTGAGCGAAGGTAAATAGCGGTAGAAATATCAGTATTACAATATACTTGTTCATGGATGTATCAAAATAAAGTTAAAGCTAAGGATTTTTAATTTTATTTATATTAAAAAACAGTTACAAAAAGCATACATTCATTAAACAAAATTCTCTTTTCTCATTCAAATTAAATAATTTATTATCTAAAAATTTAAAACAAAAGATTACAAAACTTAAAACATTCACAATATGATTAAAATTCTTTAAAACCGTGTTTTATAGCATATTTTTTGAACAAAATTCACAAAATACAGAAATGACTAGAAAAGAGTTTATAAAATCTGGTTTTTTTGCAGTAGGAGGTTTTTATTTTTTGAATTCCGGTGTACTGCAGGCAAGCCAACAACGTAAAATCAGCATTAAAGAAACTAACAGCCCGATCATTATTATCGGTTCAGGATATGGCGGCGCTGTTGCCGCGCTCAGGCTTTGTGAAGCCGGAAAAAAAGTATTAATGCTTGAAATGGGCCTGAACTGGGGTAAATCAGGGCTTCCTTATTCCAGCTTACTGAAACCCGGTAAAAGTGCTGCATGGCTGAAAAAGAAAACCATAGCTCCTTTTCTGAACATTTTTTCTATAAAACCCTTTACCGGAGTGCTGGACCGGCTGGATTTTGAACACATCAATATCTGGGTAGGAAGAGGTGTTGGCGGCGGTTCCCTGGTGAACGGTGGAATGGCTGTAACACCGAAAGAAAGTTACTTTAAAGAAGTTTTCCCCCAGCTTAATTCTGAAAAATTTTACCAGATTTATTTTCCAAGAGCCCGAAAAGAGCTTAAAGTAAACGTTATCCGTGAAGAATTCATACAGGAATGCCCATACTATAAATTTACCGTTATTGGTGAAAAAGAAGCTCATAAGGCTGGCTTTAAAACGATGAGGGTTCCGAATGTGTACGATTTCAATTATATGGAAAAGGAGTACAATAATGAAGTGCCCCGCTCTGCCCTTAACAATGAAGTAATTTATGGAAATAACCACGGAAAAAACAGCCTCGATAAAACCTATCTGCAAAAAGCATTGGAAACCGGAAATCTTGAAATCCTTGATCTGCATGCGGTGGATGATATTAAACTAAATGCTGATAAAAGTTATACCCTCAATGTCCGCCAGATCGATACTGCAGGAAACACAATCAATGACAAAGTTTTCAACTGCAAAAAACTGATTCTGGCAGCCGGAACCATGGGCACTTTACAATTGCTGATGAAATCCAATGCGGTCAATAATTTTCCTCTGAATGAAAATATCGGTAAAAACTGGGGTAATAACGGCAATTTTATGACCGGCAGAAACTGGGTAAATCCTCTCGCCGGAGGTACCGGGACAAAACAATCTACAATTCCGGTGGGCGGCATTGATAATTGGGATGATCCGGAACATCCATTTTTCACAGAAATTGCACCACTTCCGATGGGAATGGATGTGGCGACGGCATTGTATCTTCAAATTAACAGAGTAGACAAAAAAGGTTCCGTTTCCTACAGCAATGGCCGGCTGGAGCTTGACTGGGATGAAAGTCATACCCGAAAAATGAGAGAAAATGCCGATTATTTCATTAAAAAAATGAATAAGGCGAATGGCGGAACACGATCACATCTTTTATTTAAAAACGGATTTGGAGCTAATATCTGTTACCATCCTTTGGGCGGATGCGTTCTTGGAGAAGCAACGAATGAATTCGGCAAGCTTAAAAACCATGACCATCTTTTTGTGCTGGATGGCTCTCTGATTCCCGGAACTATAGGTGTAAATCCTTTTGTAACTATTGTTGCGATTACTGAATATTGTATTGAGAATTTAATTAAACAGAATCAATTTGCTTGATATTTACCACAGATTTATTTTAAAATAGTAATCATAATCATCTGTGTAAATCTGTGTCATCTGTGATTAAAAACTAATTAAACGATTCCGAAATTTTCACCCGGTAAACATCTGATGAATTTCTTTTGATGGATTCCACGAAAAAGCCGCCTTCTTCAGGGATAATTTCTTTTAAATCAAAGCTTTTACAGTCTTTCGGAAGCCCCGAAAAAACTAAGGTAAACCAGAAGTCCTGCATAAAAGGAACAACAGTCCAATTTGGGAAAATGGTAATGTTTTCCGCATGAATCAGCTTGCTTTTATGATCAGAATTATTGTCAAAAAGATAAGTTGAATGCCAGATCCTTATAAGGTTTCCTAAAAAAGGTGATGCTGGGAAACAGCAATGCACAATCACCTGCTGCTCTTCCTGGATTTTTGCCTCAAGAGATTCCAGCAGTTCTTTTGCAATGACCGGTTTTACGAGTGTATCCATTTATTTGAGTAATGAGTAATCGGTAATAAGTAATATTAGCAATATATCACTTATTACCGATTACTTATTATTTATATTTTAATATTCAAGTTCTAATTTTTCTTTTGAGTAATTTCTTACTTTTTCCGTAAGTTCCGGATTATCCGCAAGCTTTTGCCCGTAAGAAGGAACCATTTCCAGTAGCTTTTCTTTCCATTCTCCGTGCAGCTTTTCCGGAAAGCATTTTTCCAGGACATTGAGCATGGCATACACTGCTGTGGAAGCTCCCGGTGAAGCGCCCAGCAGGGACGCAATGGTTCCGGCTTTATTGACCACAACCTCGGTTCCGAATTCCAGCTTGCCGCCTTCTTTTTCATCCTTTTTAATGATCTGAACGCGTTGCCCGGCTACTTTCAGTTCCCAATCCTCTTCTTTTGCATCTTTAATAAATTCTCTTAAATGCTGGATACGCTGTGCTTTGTTCATCGCCACCTGCTGAATCAGGTACTTCGTTAAAGGAAGATTGTGCCACCATGCTCCGAATAATGATTTTAGATTTTTTGTATTCACGCTTTCAGGTAAGTCGAGATAGCTTCCTTCTTTCAGAAATTTGGTTGAAAACCCAGCAAAAGGCCCGAAAAGCAGTGCTTTCTGCCCGTCAATAATTCTTAAATCCAGATGCGGAACAGACATTGGCGGTGCATCCACGGTAGCCTGAGTATATACTTTAGCATGATGTTTCGCTACCAATTCCTGATTGTGGGTAACCAGCCACTGCCCGGAAACAGGAAAACCGCCATAGCCTTCACTTTCTTTGATATCCGAGCTGTCCAGAAGCGGCAGTGCATAACCTCCCGCTCCTATGAAAACAAAATCTGCTACCACTTCCTGCTTGTGGTTGTGAATTCTATCCTTGACTTTCATTTCCCATTGCCCGTTTTCTCTTGGATCTACATCTTTTACCTCATGGTAAAGGAAAACTTCTACATTGGAATCTTCCAGCAGATGCCTTCCCATTTTTCTTGTCAGTGTCCCGAAATTCACATCAGTTCCCATATCCATTTTGGTGGCAGCCATTATTTCAGACTGGTTCCTTTTGCTCATGACAAGCGGGATCCATTCTCTGAGTTTTTCATGGTCTGTTGTAAATTTCATTCCTTTGAATAAGACTGATTCTGACATTTTTTGATAACGTTTTTTCAGGTATTCAGCATCTTTTTCACCAAATACAAGACTCATGTGCGGACAGGAATTAATAAAATCTTTAGGCTCCCTGATATATCCTTTTGTAATTAAATAAGACCAGAATTGTTTTGAGATTTCAAATTGTTCAGCAATACTTTCCGCTTTAGAAATATCAATAGTTCCGTCCGGTTTTTCGGGAGTATAATTAAGTTCACAAAACGCTGAGTGGCCTGTTCCCGCATTATTCCAAGCGGCGGTGCTTTCTTTTGCGAACCGGCCCAGTCTTTCGAAAATAGCGATCTCCAGATTAGGATCAAATTCATGTAATAAGGTAGCTAAAGTGGCACTCATGATTCCGCCACCGATGAGAACAACGTCGTATTTTGGTTTCGGCGTTCTGCTTGTAAGCGATTGTGACATAATTTTAATTTTATTATATCAAATTTCGGGAAAAGTTCTTAGAATGAGGGTTTGTTTAAGAATTTTAACATCAGTTTTTTAGGCTGAGATTTAGGTTTAAATTGAATTTTTTAGATGCTTCGACTCCGCTCAGCATGACATCGCTACAAAAGACCGTTAAAACATTACGTTATTACGGTTAGTATTAGAGTCGTGTCATGCTGAGCGGAGTCGAAGCATCACCAATATTTTGATTTAAATATAAAATTAATTCAGTTTTGCGGTAAGTTTCCGGAATTGCTTTTCTGCATTTTTACCCTCATAAAGAATGGCATAAATGGTGTCCACAATCGGAAGCTTTAATCCTTTTTCCTTTGATGTTTTATAAATAGAATCGGCGGCGTAATATCCTTCTGCCACCATGTTCATAGACTGTATCGCAGATTTTACGGTATATCCCTTTCCGATAAGATTTCCGAGGCTTCGGTTTCTTGAAAATAATGAGTAGGCAGTTACCAGTAAATCTCCAAGATAAGCACTTTCATTAACATCTCTCGGTGCTTCGTAGATGGCTTCCAGGAAGGTTTCCATTTCGCGGATAGCATTCGAAACAAAAACTGCCGTAAAGTTATCACCATATCCCAAACCGCTGGCTATACCTGCCCCGATCGCAAAAATATTTTTAAGAATCGCGCTGTATTCATTGCCCAGAATATCCTTGCTGGAATGAACCTTAATAAAATCTGAATTAAAAATGCTGACCAACTTTTCGGAAACCTCATCCTCCACAGTTGCAATTGTAAGATAGGAAAGCCTTTCCATCGCCACTTCTTCTGCATGACAAGGACCGGCAATCACAGCCTGATTCCTGAATCCAATCTTAAATTCATCCCTTAAATAATGGGCTACCACATCATTTACTTTAGGAATGATCCCTTTTATCGCGGAAACAAAGATTTTATTTTTATAATCACACGTCATTTTATCCAAAGTATCAGAAAGATAGATGGAAGGTGTTGCTAAAACAATAATATCGCAGGCAGAAACCAATTCATTGATATCTGTTGTAAGCTTTAAATTTTTAAGGTTAAATGTGGCAGCGGTAAGATAAGTCGGGTTGTGACCGCGGAGCTCAATAGCTCCTTTTACAAATTCGCTTCTTACACACCAGTGCACCACTTTACAGTTTTCAACAAGCATTTTTACGATAGCAGTCGCGAAACTTCCGCTTCCTACAACACCCACGGAAATATCATTCCTTCCTTTTTTCGGGTTCGATTCTGTATTCGTTTTCTTTTTAGCCATATTAGAAATGTGAACTGCAAATATATTAAAACAAAGATTGAGGAGGAGTTTTCACAGCATGATAAAACCCACTTTTAGATAAAATTAACACTTCCACACAATTAAATATTTAATCACCCGTTAATTACAGAAATAAATAAAGTTTTGTTAAAAATAATCCTGAAAAATTATTTTTAATTAAATTTGCAAGCTTAAAACCGTTTTGTAATTACTAAGAGAAGAAATATGAAGAAATTTCTAAACAGCAAAAGGAACGTAAATCTCATTCTGGGAGGGCTTTTACTGGTAGTTTTTGCACAAGGCATTTTCATTGCAAAGTTGTATTCTTCAAAAGACGACAAGCACTATGAAGTGAACCTTGTAAAAATAAATACTGAAAAAGACAGTGTAGATTATTTAAAAATGAAAACTGATCTCACCATGGTAGATCAAACTGTAGCACAGCTTAATTCTTTCTTAAAATCCAAAGACATTGCAAGCGAGAAAATAATGGCGCTGAGCCAGGACAGTATTTCAAATTCTGTTTACCTTGCAAAACAGGCCAACAGATACAGCCAATACCTGATAGATCTACAAAATAAATTGATGCAGGTTCCTTTGGGAATGCCGACAGACGGATATATTTCATCCAATTTCGGGATCAGAAAAAATCCTATTCCGTTTAAAACTGTTTACGCTTCCGTAAAATCAAATACAAAAACCGAATCTGCTCCAGCAACTGTTGCTGCCGCTCCGAAACCTGAAGTAAAAGCTGAGCCGGTGGAAAAAATAATAGAAATCACCGACAGCTATGGAGAAAAGAGACAGGTAAAAGTGATGGTAACCCCAAAAGCAAATCCTGCGCCTGCAGCTCCTGCTCCTTCAACAGGTTCTTCAACAAAAGCCGTGGCGACCAATACAGGAAATAAACCCGCAGAAAAAAATAATCCTCCTGCAGAAGCTGATCAGATGCAGTTTCATAAAGGATTGGATATTGCAGTACCATTCGGGTCTGACGTAAGAGCCGCTGCAGCCGGAACTGTAATTTTCTCCGGACAGAAGGGAGGTTACGGAAACTGCGTCATTGTTTCTCATGGAAACGGACTTGCAACACTTTACGGGCATTTATCCCAGCTTGTTGTAAAAGCCAATGATAAGGTAAAAGTAGGACAAACCATCGCAAAATCCGGAAATTCCGGGCGTTCTACCGGGCCTCATCTGCATTATGAAGTGCACAAAAACAATACTCCGGTCAATCCGAAGCTATTTATGAATTTGTAAGGAATTAAAATTGATTATATTGGAATTTCGGGGGCTCGTCTTTGACGAGCCCCCGAAACTTTTTAATTATATTTTGAAGAAAATTTAATATGCCGCTGTAAAACGTTCGCGAATATGATTGTTCTGTTCTAATTCATCCACCAAAACTACCGCAACATCCTCCACGGAAAGCACGCTTCTACCATTTTCATCAAAAACAGGATTTTCCAGTCCGGTTCTGTATTTTCCGGTTCTTACACCTGCCGTTCCCTGATGCATTTCAATGGCAGGACTGAAAAACGTCCAGTCTAATGTCTTGTTTTCTTTAATTTTATTCAGGTAATCTCTTGCTGCCGTTGCTCCGGGTTTATATTCTTCCGGAAAATCCGGCCCGTCCACCAATTGATTGTCTTCAATGAAAAGGCTTCCGGCTCCTCCCACAGTAATAAATCTTTTTACTCCTGATTTTTCTACTGCTTTTTCAATATTTACAGAACCGTTCAGAAAGTCATCATACAAATTCGGGTTCGTCCAGCCTGCGTTAAATGCGCTTATTACCGCATCATTTCCTTTTAAAGCTTCCGCCAATTCATCAATATTATTAACATCAATACTTTTTGCCGTTACTTTGTCACTTTGCTGTACCTTTGAAGCATCCCTTACAATGGCTTCCACTTCGTATCCTCTGTTTGATAATTCATTTACCACTTGTGTTCCCACAAAACCTGTCGCACCTATTACTGCTACTTTTTTCATATTTTTTATTTTAAATTAATTGTAATAAATATTGTTACATTTGCAGTCAAAAAAATTTATTTAAACTGATCACTGAATTCTTTCAATGATTTATTTCCAAGAAAATTTAAAACCAGCTGGTCCGTTTCTGAAAATAAAGTATTCAAATGATCATTAATTTCCCTTCCTACAGGACATGCAGGATTAGGGTTGTTATTTTTCTTCCCAAGAACCTCAGTGTTTTTCACCGCCAGATAAATATCTGAAATTTGTATTAAATCTGCATTTTTTGCCAATTGGCTCCCTCCTTCTTTACCCTGTCTGCTGGATATCAGGCCCGCCTGCTTTAATACACTTATTTCTTTACGCACAATCACAGGATTTACATTGATACTTCCGGCCATCCATTCGGAGGTAAGCCATTCATCAGGGCTTTGGGCCAGCAAGGTCATGATGTGTATCGCGGTTGAAAATCTTGTATTGTTCATAATTGTGATACAAAGATATAAAAAACTTTAATTGTAACAAATATAATTACATTTAAATTCAATAAAAAAAATTTACCCATCACTGAGTAAATTTAGATTGTATGTATTTATTTTATTTCCAATAACTCCACTTCAAAAACAAGTGTGCTGTTTGGTCCTATCTCTTTGCTGATCTGCTGATCTCCATACGCAAGATGCGGAGGAATAATCAGTCTCCATTTGCTTCCTACCGGCATAAGCTGAAGGGCTTCCGTCCATCCTGCAATTACTCTGTTTAAAGGAAAAGATGCAGGTGTTCCTCTTTTTACCGAGCTGTCGAATACCTTTCCTGAAATAGTGGTTCCGTGGTAATGGCATTTTACCGTAGATTTCGGGCCTGGCTTTTCACCATCTCCTTCCGTGATGATTTCATATTGCAAACCGCTTGGCAATGTTACCACACTTTCTCTTTTGCCATATTCTTCCATGTATTCTTTACCGTCTTTCAGGTTTTTCTCTGCCTGTTCTTTTTTACGTTTAAATAACATATCTGCTACTCCCATAATTGATATTTTTTACAAAGATAGAATTTAAGGCGGGAAGATGGAAAAATGAAGATGGAAGTTTTCATGAGAATTTTAAATATATTAAGCATTTTATTTTGAACACATTAAACTTCAAACCTCAGCCTTCCTGCTTCCTGCCGATAAAAATTCAAATATCTTTAATATTAAATTAATAACATTTCCGAAACTTGGCGTTATAATTGGATTTTAAAACTAAATGCCAAATCCACTAAAATATAATAAGAAATACGACAAGCTGGCTGACGAGGAGAATGAGCTCCTTGAAATTAATAAAAAAAGTATCGCTGATTTTGTAGAACAGTCAACCTCGGTAAGTGACGTAGAATATGCCACCAGAAATGCCCATGCTAAAAGCTACGGCATAGCAAAAGGCTGTTTTCTCATCAGTAAAAATATCCCGGAAGAACTTCAGCCGTTTTTTGATAAAGAAAAATATGATCTGATCATCCGATTTTCCAATGCTCATCTCAAAATTAATAAGGGGAAGAAAGACATTCCTGCTTATGGATTTGCTGTAAAGATAGAAGATGAAAACGGGGAGCTGATTGCGAATTATCCATTGGTAAATTTTCCCTTGTTTCCTATTAATTCAGTAAGTACTTTTTTGAAATTATTTACCTCTGTTAATCGGTTTTTTGTGAAAAAATGGAGCTCTTTTTCATTAATGCTCCAGGTTTTAAGAGTTATTCCGTCCACTTTTACAGGATCTTTTTTAAAGAATATCATCAAGCTTTGGAATAAAAGAAATGATTTTATTTTATCATTTGATTATCACTCTGTGGGAGCTTACCGGTTGGGAGAAAATATGATTAAAATTAAGCTTGTTCCCAAATTGGTCAATAGAAATTTTGGAAAAAAACTGAAAGTAAAAGATGCTCTTGAAAGTTATCTGAAAGCTACTGATTTTACCGCAGATGTTTTAATTCAAATTTGTTATGATCTTAAAAATCAACCTATCAATAAGCTGAATGTAGAATGGAAACGATCACCTTACATTAAAGTGGGTGAAATAAAAATTGAAAAAGGAGCGCTTTTAAATCCGAATTCATGCGAAAATGAAATGCTTTCATTCAATCCCTTTGAAAGCAAAACATTCTTCCAGCCGGTAGGTAAAATCCAGAAGCTTCGGGATGAAGCGTACAAGGTCTCTGTTCAGACGAGAAGAAAAATTAATAAACTGCTGAAATATAAATAAAGTGAATGGTGAATCTTGCTACATAAGTAAAATAGTGAAAAATAAAAGGCCCTACTGATTTGTAGAGCCTTTTCAATTTATTCTTCTAATTTATCTTTGTCACCAGTAACCTTTTCAGGGAACATAACGGATAAGAGAACCGAAATCACCAGTACTCCTCCCACAATTCCCAAAGAAATTGGTGATGGAATATGAATCCATGGTGCAATTAACATTTTAACTCCAATAAAAGCCAGGATAATTGCCAGACCATAAGGAAGCTTGCTGAACATGTGAATGAAATTTGCTAAAAGGAAGTATAAAGATCTTAATCCTAAAATTGCAAAAATATTCGATGTATAAAGGATAAACGGATCATTTGAAATCGCAAAGATCGCCGGAATGGAATCTACCGCGAAAAGTACATCCGTAAACTCAATTACCGCTACCACCACTAAAAGCGGAGTTGCCATCTTGATTCCGTTTTGAATCGTGAAGAACTTATCTCCGTCATAGTTATCAGATACTTTCCAGAATCTTTTTACCAGCTTAGCACCCGGTGTATCGCTGAAGTCCTCATTATCATCTTCTTCACCCTCTCCCCAGGATTTGATCCCGGCATACACAAGGAACAATCCGAAAAGAGTCATCACAATGTTGATTTTCACCGGATGTCCGAAGACGTTCATTTCCGGAAGATACGTAAGGTTGATAAGCCCCACTCCCGCAAAAATGAAGACTGCCCTGAAAACAAGCGCTCCGATGATTCCCCAGAAAAGAACCTTATGGTGAAGATGCTTTGGAACTTTGAAAAAACCGAAAACGAGGATAAATACAAATAAATTATCCACCGAAAGCGCCTTTTCAATCCAATACGCAGCCTGATACTGCGTGAATTTTTCTACCGCCAGCTCATGACTTCCCGGACCCATATCTGAGTTATAAACCCAGTATACGACACCGGAAAAAACCATTGACAGCGAGATCCAGACAATTGACCAGATAGTAGCTTCTTTGGAAGAAACCTCATGACTTTTTTTGTTGAAAACTCCCAAATCCAGGAGCAACATGATAACTACAGTTATCGCAAATCCCCAAACCAAACCCGGATGAAGATCTAAAATACTAGTATTTTGTCCCACTTTTTAATGTGCTTATTATATGATAAAAGCAATAGCTGCACGGTTGTACAATTATTGCTAAATATTAATTGGTTAATTTATAATCTCTTACAAATAATTTTGCTTTACAGTTTCAATCGTTTCCTGTAATTTCCTGTCTTTGGTAGGGTCTCCGATGGCGTTGAATTTCCATTCTCCGTTTCTCTTGTAGAACACTCCCATCACCATAGCAACATGACCTTTGAAAGAAGCATCATTAGCAATGTCATATTTTGCAAAAACTTCTCTTACATTGGTAGGAGTTCCTTCATAAATCCTGATTGAAGCAAAAGGAATTGTCCCGAAATCCTGGCCTTTGTAGCTGTTCAAAACCAATGCTACGTGCTCTACATTCGGTTCAAGATTACTGAAATCCACTGTAATCACTTCGTTATCAAGACCGTCATCTCCATTTACATCCCCGGTAAGATCATCTCCACTGTGTCTTACGGAACCGTTTTTAGATTTTAAATTCCCGAAATAAATGATTTCCGTTGCATTTTTATTGGAATCATAAAGAATACAGCTTCCGTCCAAGTCCACCGCTTCTCTAGTAACTCCCCCGAAAAATCCTTTTTTCTCGATTGCCCCCCAATTGATTCCTACACAAGCCTGGGTAAGAGCCGTACCATTTTCTTTCGTCAGGTTTATTCTTTGACCTTTTTGTAAATTAATAGCCATTTTATGTTTTATTATTTGTTTAATTTGATAAAATCGTGCACCATTTCATCGGGTTTCACCCAATGCTATTTTTGTGTCGCCCCTTAGGGCTCTCCATTATTTTAATTATTTAAATTTAAATTCAACATGGCACGAAGAATGTTCGTTTCTTCATTCACATCGAATATTTTACTCATAATATCAATACTTTCCAGATTTCGAAGATAGTCTTTCAAAACGGTTTCCACATCATCGGGCAGCTTCCGTTTTTTTTCCTCAATGGTTTCTTCCAGTTCTTCATTTTTTCTTTTCAATTGATTGATAATTGAAATCTGGTTGGATTCATTTTCGGAAGTATTTAAATAAGATAATTCATCATCAATTAAATACAATCTTTTTTCTTCCACATTAAATATAAAATGTTCGTCGGACTGGAAAATCCTGAACAATTCATATTCATTCCTGTCTATCCGGTAACCACATACAAAACGAACTTTAAACTGCTGTATGTTTAATTTTCCCAACAATTTTCTCTCAATGGAGTAATCCTGATACTGATAAGAAGGAACCGGATGCGGTTTTAATTTGCTCTCATCAGCTTCCGTTCTGTAGAATTCTGCTGCATATTTTTTTTGAAAATATAAAACATCATTCCAGTTCAGGGTAAATTTATCTTCCGTGAGATCTTTATAAAGATTCCTCAGATGCTGGGAAAATATACCGCTGTATATCTTTCTGTCTGTTTCAAAACTATCGGTTTTCTTTTCCTCGAAGGCCTCAATGTATTGATTATTAATATTTATCTCGTTAATAACAGCCAACAGATCATTTTCCTTTTTTCGTTTGATCTTGGTAAGCAATTCTATTAAACTATCGGTGTACTGTAGGTGAAAAAGCTCTAATTTATTGTAATCCAACGTCTTATTTTCTTCAAAAAGCTTATGTATAATATCCGTTTTGATATAAATGGAAATTACATCTACATTTTCAAAAAAATTCGAAAGAAGCTTAAGTTTCGTTAATCTTCTTTTGCTTTGAGATAGTATGGTTACAGCTTCATCATCCACCTTTGTCCTGTATTATTAACTTCTGATATTTGCTTTTAGTTCGTGTTCCAGTGTCTGAAGATCCTGATCCAGCTTTCTTCTGTTTTCGGCACCCTGCTTTTGGATCTGTTTTACTTCGTTCAATGTACTGATTAACATATTGGTAGTTTCTCTCAATGTTTCAGCAGAAACAATGGTCTGCTCATTGGCTTTTGCAACATTTCTTGAGTTTTGCCCAAGACGTTCCGCATTTTTTCTAAGAATTTCTTCTGTTGTAGAAGATACTTTCTGCTGAATCTCAATATTTTGCTGCTGTCTGTGCATAGCAACTGCCAGAGAAAGCTGATTTTTCCAAACCGGTAATGTCGTGGTAAGAATTGTCTGAGCTTTTTCAGCAATAGAAACGTTATTGTTCTGTACCAATCTGATCTGTGGAAGTGACTGCATCATAATAAGACGAACCACTTTAAGATCTGCCATTCTCCTGTCTAATCTTGCGATGAAATCTCTTTTATCAGCAATCTGGTAATCAGCATAATTCTGAGGGTTAGTTTCCATTTCCGCCAATTCCTGAGCAGCTTTTTCCATTCTTAAATTTCCTGCAATAACAAGATCTTCAATCTGTTTGATGGAATTTACGTTGCTGTCAAAAATCGTCTGCAAAACTGCATTATCCTTGGAAGAAGTAATGATTCCGGCATTTACTTTATGAGAAATCTGGTCAATATTATTAACGATCTTATCATATTTCGCGAAAAGATTTTCCACCTGTGTCATGACTTTTTTCATGAAAGGCAATTTGCTCAAAAATCCTTTTACAGGGTTTCTGTTGTTTATTTCATCAACATCTACGTAGTTCAGCTCGATCAATAAATTATTAATGAGTTCCCCCACTTCACCGGAATTTGATCTTCTTACGTTTCCTAAGAAGCTGTCACTCTGGTTAGCTAAAGTTTTTTGCAGGTCTGCCCCGAAATTCACAATGGAACCCGGATTTGTTTCATCAATAGCATTAGCCATTGTTTCATACTTCTGACGCTCTTCTACCTGCAGCTGATTCAGGTTTACATTCCCGTCCCTGTCCACAAGAACTGCCGGAGCTGCATTTTGTGCAGGCTGGGCCGGAGGTGTGACCGGAGTAGGCTCAAATGTTTTAAGAGGCTCTATTGAACCAAGAGGATCGTTTGACTGATTGGGTTGATTATCCATAGTAAATTATTGATAAATTGATACAAATTTTTCAAGACCTTCTCTCTGCCCGCTTCCTACCGCTTCGAATTTCCATTCTCCGTTTCTGTTGTAGATTCTTCCGAATTCCACAGCGGTTTCAATAGAGAAATCTTCGTCCAATTCATATTTTAAAAGTTCTTCGTTGGTATCTGTGTTAAAAATTCTGATGAAAGAATTTCTTACCTGTCCGAAGTTTTGTCTTCTGGCATCTGCATCGTGGATGGTTACCACAACGGTGATTTCCTGTACAGCAGGATCAATTTTCGTTAAATCTATTTTAATCTGCTCATCATCACCGGCTCCGTCACCCGTTAGGTTATCACCTGAGTGGATCACCGCTTTATCCGGAGATTCAAGGTTATTGTAAAAAATAAAGTGATTATCCGATACCAGTTTCTTGTTTTCTCCTAATAAAAACAAAGATGCATCCAGGTCAAAAGCTGTTCCGGTAGATGTATTGTTGATATCCCAACCCAGTCCTACCGTGAATTTTGGTGCATTTATATTTTCTCTTTGTCCTTTTTGTAAGTTAATAGCCATAATATAATTCAGTTTGTGTTAATATGTTAATATTATTTTCAAATTCTTTTATTAAATGATAATTGTTGCTGATGGCGAGCTCTAAAAGCTTATCCATCTGTTCCTTTTTTATTTTAGACGAAAGATATTCAAAATTACTTGATTCTAAGCCTAAAATATATTTTACGATTCTTGTATTAAACTCAAAACTCGGCTTTAGCATTACTTCTGCGATGTGTTCTACATTTTTCACCGCATAATAATTGAAGAAATTTTCAATTTTCGGATCCAGTTCAAGATTCATCAGCTCAGCATAATACATGAATAAAAATTCTCCATCCACGTTATACTGCTGCAAAATCCTGTTCACTGTATACTCATGACTTCCGGTAATTTTGATATCGTCTATAAAAATACAAAGTTTTCCCCTAAGAAAATCTTTATCAAGGTAATAAGTATCATTGGCGATCAAATTTTTCCGGTCTTCAAAGCTTAATGTGCCGTAATCTATAGTATATGTATGATTTCTATTGATTTTTGATAAAATGCTTGATTTTTTACCTTTTTGAAATAAATAAAAATCCAAATGCTTCTTAAAGTAGAAACATAAGAAATTAGAAGCCGTAGGGATAGCCATATAAGGACTTGGCAGCACTACAATTTCTTTTTCCGTATCTAAAAGTGTCTCATTTTCAGAAATAAAACCTTCAAAAAGCTCTTTAGCAAATTTTTCAGCATACGACTTATCGCCATATTTAAAATAGCTGTATTCCGCAGGTGAAAACGTGAACTCATCCGCCGAATGAATGTGATGCAAGCTGTATCTCTTATTCATATTATATTTGGTGTTTAAGTAAGTGTGCGTTGAAACCAAAATCTTTTGCACCTTTATAATCGGCTATCGGGTTATCGCCAATGTGCAAAATCTGCTTTAAATCCAAATCCTGATTTTTAATTAAATTTTTCACTTCCTGAAATATCCTGGGATTGGGTTTTGAACAATTAATTTCGTCTGAATAAATATGAAAATCAATGTACTGATCAAGATTTTCGTTAATTAGGAATTTCCTCATTGTTTTTCCTTTAATAAACCCTGTATTGCTCAGAATATTAATTGTCTTACCCTGATTTTTAATTTCATCAAAAAAATCGTGAACATCTTTGAAGATCACAACAGGGCTGTACTCAAGAAAAAGATTTTCGCTTTTCTGATAAAATTCATTTAAAATCTCCTTATTGATTTGCTTAATATCAACCTGTAAAGAATTTAAAATCAAGAGATATATTTCAAAAGTATCCACATTGCGCCCAATAACCTCGTTAATGGAATTGCAAAGATCATCATAATACCTTACGACTTTAGAGACCTCTTCAATGGGCTTTTCTACGTTAAAAAACGAGGAGAACAGCTCAACTCTTTTTGCTTTAAATTCAGGGTGAGATTTTATCAGGGTGAGCCATAAGTCAAAGGAAAAATGACTATGGTTATGAATGTCGATATCTGTTTTCAAAACAATTACAAGTTAAAAGTTTTATTTAGCTCTTTCTTGAAAAAGACTTTTGTTTTCATCATCAATTTGTGTTCAAAAAATTCTATTCTTTCCAAAGATAAAATTTTTAAAATTAATGCCTAATTTTTTATGATTTTTTATGATTTCATATTGTCTCAACTAACCCTTTCGGGCAATTACAAGATACTTATTCACTATAATTCATTGTTTATAGAATTAATTTATTAAAAAAAATACACTCATAAAATATTTCTCTATAATTAGAATAAAACAAATAATCTTTGAAGTTTATATTAATAAAGTAAACCAGCTCAACCAAATAAATTTAAATTTTAAATTCAGACAAGAAAAGAATAGTAAAACAGTTAAATCTTTATAATTTTAACATAATTTAACTATAAATAAAAATATAATTATTAATTTTATAACTCATGTTTTAAAAAAACTATTTTATGAAAAAATTATTCCTACTTTCTTCTATGCTTTTTACAATAGCTGCTTCTGCACAAACCCCCAACTATGTTCCCACGTCGGGATTGGTTGCCTGGTGGGGATTCGGTGGAGATGCAAATGACGCCAGCGGAAATGGTAATAACCTTACCGTAAACGGCGCCACCCTTACGACTGACAGAAACGGAAATGCTAATGCAGCTTATTCCTTTAACGGGTTTGGAAATTATCTTACAAAGAGTTCATTATCATACAATTTTTCTCAGACTGGAGCATTTTCTGTTTCTTTTTGGATGAAAAAAACGGGTAATGGCGAAGGAGTGGCTTTAATGAGCGGTTCGGGTACCAGTGGAAATTTCATCTGGCTTGTGCAGTGTGATGCCACAAAAACAATATATGGTACCAATAAGCAAGGTCAGCCATGGACTTGGCTGAATGGCCCCGCTTATTCTACCACACAATGGGAGCATTATGCAGCCGTTTATAATAATCAAACTATGGAATTTTATAAAAATGGCGTTTCTGTGGGTACAGTCAGCAATACTTACACTGGTACAAACACAGCTTCTTTACCTTTCTATATTGGAAGTGCAATAGGACCATCAGGATATATTATGGGAAGTATCGATGATGTAGGGATCTGGAACAGAGTTCTTACACCTGCAGAAATCAATCAGCTTTACACCAATGTATTATCTACAAATGAGGTTAATACCAGAGTAACAGGAAGCATTGCCCCAAACCCTGCAAGTGATTTTATAAAGGTTAGTTTACCGTTAAAAGGAACAAAACCCTATAAAGTTTCAGACATGAATGGAAGACTGGTTTTACAGGGAAATATCTCCAATGACAAGACAATTAATGTTACTGAACTTACGAAGGGCGAGTACTTTATAGAAATTGAAGGTGCTAAAAACTTAAAATTCATTAAAAAATAATACTCTTACAATTTTGATTAAAAAATAGACTGTAAACAAATTTTACAGTCTATTTTTTTATTTAGCAAAAAAAATATTCCAAGCCTATTTCTCCGGCATCACTTTGTAGGTAGGATCTTCCTGAATATTCACTTCTATCACCGCTTCAGCATTTTTGAGCATTTTAATACAGTCTTCGCTTAAGTGCCTTAAATGAAGTTTTTTATTAAGCTCACTGTATTTTTTTGATAATTTATCCAAAGCATCAATAGCACTCATATCCACTATCCGGCTTTCCTTAAAATCTACGATCACTTCTTCAGGGTCACCAGCAGGATCAAATTTATCCGTAAATGCAGTAACAGAACCGAAAAACAATGGCCCGAATATTTCATAATGCTTCACTCCATTTTCATCGATATGTTTCCTTGCACGAATTCTTTTCGCATTATCCCAGGCAAAAACCAATGCAGAAATAATTACACCAACCAAAACCGCCAGCGCAAGATTATGAAGGATAATGGTAATTAAAGCCACCGTAATTCCTACAAAAATATCAGATTTCGGCATTTTGTTAATAATTCTAATGGATACCCACTGAAAAGTACTGATCGCAACCATCATCATAACCCCAACCAGTGCCGCCATAGGAATTTTTTCAATAAACGGAGCTCCCACCAAGATGATAATTAAGATGGTAATGGATGCAATAATTCCCGAAAGCCTTGTTCTGGAACCGGCATTAAGATTTACAAGCGTTTGTGCTACCATTGCACACCCTCCCATCCCTCCGAAAAAACCGTTGGTGATATTGGCCAATCCTTGAGCTACGGATTCTTTGTTGGCGCTACCTTTGGAATTGGTAATTTCGTCTACCATTGATAGCGTGAGAAGAGATTCGATCAGGCCTACCCCGGCCATAATCATCGCATAAGGAAAGATGATCTGCAGTGTTTCTAATGAAAATGGTATTTTCGGAATATGAAAAGAAGGCAAGCTTCCACTAATGTGAGCAATATCTGCAACCGTTTTGGTATTGATCCCGAAGCCCAAAACAATCCCAAAAACAATTAAAATCGCTACTAATGAAGCCGGTACTACTTTTGTTATTTTTGGAAAAAAATAAACAATAGCGATCGTTAAAGCTGTAAGACCCGCCATTATATATAATGCCGTACCCTGCAGCCAGCCAGAGACACCAGACACATCAGTAATTTTAAACTGCTCTACCTGTGCCATAAAAATAATGACAGCCAAACCGTTTAAGAAACCATACATTACAGGCTGCGGAATAAGCCGTACAAATTTTCCCAACTTAAAAATACCTACCAGCATTTGGAAAATCCCTGCTAAAGCTACTGTTGCGAAAAGATATTCTACACCGTGGCTTTTTATTAAAGCAATCAAAACAACAATTGTTGCTCCTGCTCCACCAGAAACCATACCCGGCCTGCCGCCCAAAACGGCCGTAACCAGTCCCATCATAAATGCGGCATAAAGCCCCGTTAATGGAGAAAGCCCTGCTAAAATGGCAAACGACAATGACTCCGGAATCATGGTCATTGCTACCGTAAAACCGGCTAAAAATTCGTTTTTATAATTAATTTTCTTCGAAAAATCGAATAATGCAATGGTATTTTTCATTTCGCAGCAAAGGTATGTACTTACATTTTTTTATACAATTACTTATGATTTAAAAAACTCACAAAATATTGATCGTTAAAGCTTTTGATATTCCGTAAAAGTTAACATACAATATTTCACAAGTCATTCCATTTATTATATACTTTTTTCTACTAAATCGTGATTTCAAGAAAAATTTTAAATTGTTTTTTAGGTTTAGTTTCTATTTTTTTATATATTTGAAAATAAAGACGATAATTATTTTCTTAAAAATTTCAATAAATTCAACAGAATTGATTAAAAAAATTTCAGAAAAGAATATATTAAGGATAAGAAATTAACCAATAATTATATAAAGACAAATTGCATGAAAAAGCTTTAACAGGTAATATATCTATTTACTTTACCAAGAAATAGGTTTACTGGCAAAATGGATGATTAAAAAGGAATGATCGCTAAAGCATAGACAGAACGTACTTATGAAGACGCAAGAATTCTTACCAGATAAAAAAATCAACAAAAACTTTAGGTCCGGCAAAACTGCATGGTCCAAAAAATATATAGCAAAATTATGATTTTGTTATCCCTCAATCGTTTGATTGATTTTTTAAAAATAATTATTCTCCGCTATCAACTACCTGTTGCTAATGATGCAGATTTAACAAGCATATCTAATAAAAATGTTATATAAAGAAATACACATAGGGAAATTTATTAAAGAAAGAGTTGAGGAAATGCAGATCAATATGGAAAGAATCTGCAACTTCCTGAAGAAAGATGAAGATTTTATTGAAGAAATTTATGAAAGCAGCTCTATTGACACGGATCTTTTATTAAGATGGTCTAAACTTTTGGAGTACGATTTTTTCAGGCTTTACAGTTCACACCTTATTTTATATTCTCCACCATCAGCGGTTAATAAGACTAGCAACAATCAGAAATCAGAGAAGATACCTTACTTCAGAAAAAATATTTATACTCAGGAAATTAAGGAATTTATTATTCAAAAAATCCAATCGGGTGAGATGACACAAACTGATGTCATTAATGAATATTCCATTCCTAAAAGTACACTTCACAGATGGCTGCAAAAAAATAATACCAATTAAAAATAAAATATAATGCGCCCCAATTATAAAAAAATATACCTGGATATGCTGAAACAGGACCAGCCTGAGAAGCTTAAAGATCCCAAAATACAGACTCTTTTGCAGAATTTAAAAACTACAGAAGATGTTTTGAATTTTAATGAATTGGTTTTCAAACAATCTAAGGAAAGTATGAAAAACAACCAGAAGCTAAAGACGTATGATAAGAAAACGATGCTTAAGCTGCTACAATACCAGAAAAAGCATGGCTTTTCCACAAGCTATATGTCAAAAAAATATAAGATAAGCAGAACTACTCTTTCAAAATGGAAAAAAACATTCGAAGAGGATATTAAATAGAAAGTCGGTAAAGTTTACCGACTTTTTTTATTTTTTATTTGATATTTAAATAAGAATTATATTTTTGTAATAATAAATAATATATAATCTCAATATAGCTTTAAGGGGCAAAAGTTGATATGAGTAAAAAACACAACACTTTCAGAAACAGTATCTTGCTGTTATTTCTACTGTTTTCAAATATTGCTATTTGTCAGGATCAGGAATTTAAGGAAATTGATGATCTTCTTCAAAAAGCTGAAAACAGCAGGAAAAGATTTAATAATATTGAACAGCTGCAATATGCAAAACAAGCCAGTATTCTTGCTAAAAAGAGCGGCAATTCACAAAAAATTGCAGAATCTTACTACAATATTGCCCGTGCCTTATCTTTCCTGGAACTTCCCAAAGAAAGTTTTACGTATGTAAAAAAAGCAACTCAGCAAACTTATTATCAGAAAAGTAAACTCCTTCAGGCCCAGCTTAAAGAGGTAAAAGCTTTCAACTATTACAGTCTTGGGCTGACGTCTTAGTTTGACAAGGAACTACCTGGAATTGTAAAACTCCTGAAAGACGAAAATAATAAAGATGCTACCATACTTTTACAGAGAACATACCTGAACATCGGTGCCGGAAAGCCTGATTCGGCCAAGTATTATTCAAAATTGTGCTATCAGGAGCTTAAAAAAATACCGGAAAAATATGTCCATCTTGAACTTTCCGATTTCTACAGGTATAAAGGGACAGAATTTTTAGGTAAAAAGGGTGATTCGGCATTATATTATTTTCAGAAAAGCTTAGCTATAGATCGGAAATATAAGGATCCTGTCCTCTTCTTTGATTATACAGCTTTAGGGGACTACTATGCCAGTGAAAAACAATATGAAAAAGCCATAGGATATTATCAAAGTGCGATTCAAAATATTAAAGAACAGAATATTACGCCTTATCATTTTGTAAATAATGATTTATATAAAAAAATTTCCGAGCAGTATGACAAACTGGGAAATAAAGAAAAAAGTGAAGAATACAAAAAAACGTATGCAGATCTTCAAAGCAAACTTCTTACCGCCAGAAATTCCAATATTGAGCACGCATTGAAAATCATACTCAGCGATAAAGAAGAAGAATTTAAAAAATCTGAATATAATAAGTACATTTGGATTGGCGTGGGGGTACTGGTTTTACTGCTGATCTTCGTTATTATCTATAACATCTTAAGAAAAAACCTGAAACAAAAAGAAACGCTTATCACAGAAGTTCACAGCACCCTGCAGGAAAAGGAAGAAATAATTTCGCAGAAAACTGTGGAAACGGAAGAGCTTCAGCATAAAGTAAATGATGCTTACAATGAAGTATTTCAACTCGCCAAAAGCAATAATCCTTCATTTTATTTCAGATTTCAGGAAGTTTATCCGGATTTTCAAAAAAGATTGCTGGAATACAGTCCCGGTCTCAGAACTTCTGAACTTATTCTTTGTGCCTATACTTTTTTAGGCTTTAATGTAAAGGATGTTGCGGACTACACCTACAAATCTGTGAATACTGTGAGGAACAGAAAACAAAATTTAAGAAAGAAATTTAATTTATCCAGTGAGCAGGATATGGGAATATGGTTAAGAAATTTAACTGAAAGAAAGAGCTAATATGAATTTAAATTACTAATTATCAAATAATTAAATGAAAATAGTATACGGATAGTATGCTATTTTTTTTGTTTATTCATGAAATTTGTTTCCCTTTGCACCAGAAATCATTCAAGAATATTTGAAACGGTTTGACAACGAAAAACACAAGATGAAAAAGAGAAATTTTATGTCGGGAAGGATCCCAAAAAAATTCCCGGCATGAATTTCACACAAACACAAATGATGAAAATTTAATTCAAAAAAACACAAATGAAACAACTTGCGAAAAAAGCCAATATACTTGCGAAAAAATTAAAGGACGATAAAAGAATTGCAGAAAGCAATTATATAATCGCAAGATCATTATCCGGGCTGGAACTTCATAAAGAAAGTCTATCTTATGTACAGGAAGCTCTTCTACAGCCTTACACCCAAACCGATATTCTTCTTCAGGCAAAACTTCGGGAAATAAAATCATACAATTTTTATGTACTCTTTTTAGAATCTCAAAGTGCAAAAGAACTAAAAGATATTTCTAAGCTTCTGAAAAACAATAAAGATACTGCAGCCATACACATTCTGGCAAGGATCTATGGAAACACTGCTGGTCAATATTTTGATAAACAACAGCTGGATTCTGCAGCATATTTTTACAAGCTGGACCTAAATGAATTAAAAAAACTAAACGAAAAGAACGCATATCATTCATTTGCAGAACATTATACAGCTATAGGAAATCTGTATTTTCAGAAAAAAGATCTTGATTCAGCTTTTTATTACTACAAGAAAGCCTTTTCTTTAAAAACAAAATATAAAGACCCTATCCTATTTGTACAGTACATGACATTTGGGAAATATTATCAGGAAAAGAAAAATGAAAAAAAGGCGCTCAATTACTATTTAATGGCTATCCAGAATATTAGAGACAACTCCATCAACACTTTACTATTCAATGATTTAAATAAAAAAATAGCGGATATATACGGATTAATGGGCGATAAAGAAAAGCAAAATGAATATGAAACAGCCTATAAAAATACAGAGGATCAAATTTCACTCGAAAGAAGCAAAAGTGTAGATTATGCGTTAAATGTTGTTATAAAAGACCAGGAAAAAGAATATGAACGCTCAAAAAAGAAAAATTACTACTTGATTTTAGGCGGGATATCCCTAATGGTTTTATTATTTATTGTTTTTTATAATATTCTTAGGAAAAATTTAAAACATAAAGAAACTCTGATTACTGAAGTAAATACTACACTACAAGAAAAAGACGAAATAATTTCTCAAAAAACATCAGAAACAGAGGAACTTCAACTAAAAGTAAATGATTCTTACAACAAGGTTATAGAACTCGCAAAAAAGAATGATCCTATGTTTTATGAATGTTTCCAGGAGATTTATCCAGACTTTCAAAAAAAGCTTTTAGATTACAGTCCAGGCCTTAGAATCACCGAGCTTACGCTTTGTGCTTACACTTTTTTAGGCTTTACTATCAAAGATATTGCGGAGTATACACAGAAATCCATCAACACCATTAGAAACAGAAAGCAAAATCTTCGTAAAAAATTTCTCATTCCTACTGAAAAAGATATGGGAATATGGCTTAGAGATTTAACGGGTAAAAAGGCAGATGAACAGTCTGATATTTATTGATATATCAATTTTATCAGCAAAAATCATTTACCTTCATATCAATCTTCCTTATTTCAATTAAAAATAATCAATAATTCTATATAAATTTTATAATATAAAAACCTTAATTGAAAAAAAATTATTAATCATTGCATATAATGTTTATACCTAACATTTTTTGACCTTGAGAAAAAATTACATATTGGATTAATACGAAAAACAAAATTGTAAATCTATCCAAAAAGTTAAACAGCTTTTAAAGCCAATTTCTATAATTCCCATTTATTATCACAAAATTAAAAACCAAGAAAATATAAAAATCTTAATATTTTTCATTATCAAGTTGAAGTAATTCGAAAATAATATTACTGAAAATCAATAATTTAAATAAAACTAGTATTCAGATGGTATATCATTTTTTTTGTTTTAGCACGTAATTTTCATCTATTTGCATAAGTAAATAATGAATAATCTTTTTTTAAAAATTATTAAACACAAATGATGAAAAAATTTATATCAATTAGATTCTGTAAAATCTTCCTGGTATAATCACACTTCAAAAAGTAAAACTTTTGAAATTATTTCAATTTAAAATTAGATTTAAAATTTTACTAAAAACACAAGCAATGGTGAATTTTAATTTCAAAAAATAACTACACGTTTTTTTTGATTTTAAAAATCTAGAAACACAAGATGAAAAAATTTTTAATGCAAAAGGCAATATCCTTCATTGTATATTGCCTTTTTCTTAAACCTCATCTAATTTTACAAATAATATTCTTTTATATATATTTTTCAATAATAATGCCGGTGAATGTAATGTTCATCGGCTTATTTTTTAAAATAAAAAGGCAGCCCAAAAAAAATGGACTGCCTTCAATATAATGATAGTTATTAGTTTTCTATTTTGCGAATATTTCCTTCAGCTGAGAAACGATATTACTGTTTCCGGATACGGTGATATCTCCAATTTTATCGGCAATTTTCTCCATATATTCCATTTCTTTCAGCTTCCAAAGTACTTCATTTTCTTCCATCAGCTTTGCCGTATTCAGCAAACTTCTTGTGGAAGCCGTTTCTTCACGACGCATAATGCTGTTTGCCTGAGCTTTTTTCTCTGCAATTAACACCTGATTCATGATTTCTTTCATTTCGCCAGTGAGAATTACATCTCGGATGCCCGCGTCAGAAGCCATCAGACCAAGATCTGCTGCCTTGTTTCCAAGGTTTTCCAGGATTTCCTTACCTACAGAATCTTTTTTCAACAGTAATTCATCTAAAGTCAGCGCACCTACGAATTCACGGAGGGCAAGCTGCATCAGGATATACAATTGTTTGTCATAATCTTTATTTTCCATTAGTGCTTTCTCAATATTTTCTACCTGAAAACGCACATAAAAATTAATCCTAAGCATCGCTTTATCCTTTGTAAGAAGTTCCTGACCTGCAATTTCCATTTGCTGCATACGCATATCAACGGATTTTATTTCCACAGAAATTTCGTTATTCCAGAAATAGTATGTTCCGGCTTCCAGAACTTTGACTAATTTTCCATCAATAAACAAAAGACCTTTATATTGATTCGTAACAATAAGTTTTCTCACGAAATTTTTCAATTTCATATTTTCAAGAAGAGTTTTGGAGATATTTTCTGTAATCTCAACCTTCGTTAAATCAGCTTTTTGAAACTCTCTATTCAAAATTCCCTTCCAGAAAGCATACTGTCCTACATTCAGAACTTCTTTAAAAATTCCGTTTTCAAACATCAGTGCAATTTCACCATCTTTTACTTCAATGACCTCCAACATAGATTTTAGACTTTCATTTTTCAATAAAAGGGTAAGCTCATTGTTTGTTTTAAACAAAGATCTCATATCATAAATCTCTACAGACTTATTTCCAAAAATCCATTGACTGCCTTCTTTCAAAATTTCGATTAAGTTTCCGTTTCTGAAAACCAAACCTACCTGATATGCATTAATTTGTACTTTATTAATCATTGTTTATATTTTTAATAGTTATTATTTTAAAATAAGGAGAATCCAAGATTTTTCTTCCAAAAATGGCGGAAGTAAGATTTTCGGAAAAAATCCGTTTATATCAGACCAATAATTCTTAAATCTGTTTCTAAAAAATTTTATTAAAGTTGTTATCCAATCACTTATTTGTGATCTCAATACCATTTTATAGAATTTCTTTAGAAATTTATTCAACGATTATTAATCTTCCATTAAATTTCATTTTTCAGAAAAGTCTTTCTTGCAGGCTTTTTCAAAATGTTAATTTAACAACTGAAAAAACTCAGATTTCTCCTGAAGAATATTTTTATTGAGATATTCAACTCGAAAAAAAATAGATTTTTAGTCTATTTTCAAACTACAGTGACAGTGTAGTGCTCTGACCAAACTGAGCTACCTCATTCGAAGTGAGGGTGGGAGTCGAACCCACGCATCCAAAAAAGCTATTACTCTAACCTGACTGAGTTATATTCCCCTACGGAAATAGAAGGATTCGAACCTCCGACCCATAGCACATGGCGGAATTTTCTGGTAAACTCCTTAAACCTTCAGGTCAAGCTGAACAGAAAAAAATAATGTTTCTCAACAAAATTTCCTGCAATGGCGCTATACAGAAACACCCAACAAGACCAGTCTGATATTTTGACTAAAATTTGTTTTTCAAAATTTTAGTGTTATTTCATTTTGATGATGCAAAGTAAAAGTCTTATTGCGCAATCTTTTTGCGTAAAATATTTTAATGTGATTTTTTTATTATTGGAACTTAAAGTGAGGCAATCTAATTTTATTATTGAGATTGCTTCGTCGCTTCACTTCTCGCAATGACAGGACAATACTGAAATAAAAAAGCCTCCTAATAAAGGAAGCTTTTGTTATATTTTTACATTGCTAAATTGCAACATTACTATTGTTGCAGGCACCAATGTAATATTTTTGCAATATTCTTCGCATCATCCACCCCTCTGTGATGTGTGCCTTCAAGCTTGAAATTCAATTCACCTAAAGCTCTTGCCATACCGACACTTTTTCGAACAGTCGGATGTAATTCTCCGAATAATGTCTTCATATTGATATGGTCATCACTCAAAGGATAATCCACATTGAACCTTCTTGCCTGATTTTTAAGCATGTTTAGATCGTAGTTTCCATAGCTTGCCCAAGTAAGGTCTTCAGAATTGTACTCTGCTCTCAGAATATCTAATGCATCATCGAGCAAAATGCCTTCAGCATCAAGCATTTGCTGAGTAATTGAAGTCAGTTCCGTGCAAAACGGACTTACTTTTGAGAATTGAGGTTTTACTAAAATTCCTTCATTTTGTGAAATTTTACCGGTTTTTGCATCCATAATACAAACTCCGATTTCTATGATTTCACTTTCCTGTCCTCTCGGCGGCCGGTCATTCCAACATGTGGCTTCGAGGTCTATAATTAATATATTTTCTGTTGTTTTCACTTTTTTTTAAATGTTTAAAAGGCAATGAAGATGGGTGCGGGAAGATGTAAGTTTACAGTACGTAATTCACTTCCTCCTCCAGCTTCAAACTTCCGGCCCATGATTATTCCAAAATTTTCCTTAAAATTCTGGCTGCATTGTAAGCATCGTCTGCTCCGCTGTGATGTTGACCTTCAAAATCCATGTGCATAGCACGAAGGGCTCTTTTCAAACCCATCATTTTATGAAGTCCGTTATAATGTTTGAATTGATGCATCACATTAATATAATTTTCTGAAAAAGGATTTTCAATACCGAGATACTCGCACTGTTCCATGATCTGCTCTTTATCAAAATTTCCAAACCCTGCCCATGTAAGCGATGTCGAATCGTATTCATCCCTGATCTTTTCACAGGCTTCTTCAAAATGAATTCCTTTTTCTTTAATTAATTGCGGCGTAATTCCCGTAAGATCAGTACAGAATTTACTGATTTTAGACCTTTCAGGAATGACATAAATACTTTGCTTTTTGGCAATTATGTTTGTATTTCTGTTTAATTCGCAAATTCCTATTTCTATAATATCGGTTTTTTGACCAGGCGGGATCCTGTCGTTTTCCCAGCATGTGGCTTCTAAATCGATGATTAATATTTTGTTTGTTGTTTTCATAGTTTACATTTTAAAAAGGATCGAAATTGAGTTTATTAATAAAACTCTACACAGCAATTTTCATTCTGAAAGAATCAACTACACTTTTCATAATAAGCCTAGTACTTTTAAATAGTAAAGCACACATAAGAAAAATCAAAGATTTTCGTTTATAGTTTATATTTCTAATCCATTATTCTTCATCTGAGTAACATGTCTTTGAGCATGAAGAGAAAGGAAATAAATATATTCGTACACATTGATTTTCCCCAATTCATTTACAGTCATTGTTGTTTTACAGAGAAGACCTTCACCGTTCTTCATTATATTTAAATAGTTTAAACATTGATTATATTGCAGAGAAATTAAACTTCTAATTTCATTTAAATCCAATTCTCCTTTTGGCTCCATATGCTTCGGTCTTATCCACTCAAAAGCACCATACTCACCTACTTTTTCAAATTTCTCTTTATCGAAGCTGTAATTTTTTATTTCAAAATTTAAATCAAGATTTTGATAATTCCGCTTTGCTTTTTTTGAGCCTTTTTCAATGAGAATCAACAAATAAAAGTTCGTCAGATAAATATGTTCTAAAATCTGCTGAACTGTCCAACCTCCATTTGAAGGCTGAAAGTTCATCATTTCTTTATCTTTATCAAACCATCTGTCGACCTCATCAAAACTGAGTTTCAAATGCATTTTTATATCCTGAATTAATCTAAAAATATCCATTACAATATTTTAAAGTTTTTTAAAAGGCTTTCAATATTTTCCTTTCCAACAGGATTCATGGAGTGACAATAAAATTGTGGTAAGTCTAAATAATTATCCAGACAATATTCCACCAGCCATTTTGCACAATCGTAACCTGTTTTTTCAACAAATTCCTGAGAATTCTTTTCCAAATAATGTTCATCTGCAAGATCGTGGTCAAAAGAAATCATTTCCGGAAGTCCTTTTTCCAAAATCCTATTGACAAACTGCTCGTAATTTCGAACAATATGCCAGTCTTTCCTGAGGAAAATATCCTGTTTTGTATAATGATACGCCTCAATCGGATATCTTATATCGTCCAGAAATATTAATCTTTTTGTTAGTTCCATTGCTTATCTTTTAATTGGAAAAATAAATATTCAAAGCTTTGATAATACTTTTCACGTTGGTATTGGGATAAAATCCGGAACTGTTGATGCAGTTTATTTCAACGATTTTCCAGCCTTCATCCGTTAAACAAATATCCATTACAAAAGCTTTTTCAAGATTAAAAAGTTGGATCATTTCATTGGCAAAATTTAATCCGTCTTCTGAAACTTTTTCTTCGAAAGGAGCATTATCATTGAATTTATAATATCCTGCATCTATGATTTGTCCACCGACAATCCAGAGTCTTGCCTCTTTAATTGTCTGTTTGGTTTCAGAAATTTGAATCAAAGAATCTTCTGTAATTCTATTCGATTGACTTTTCAATGCTTCAAAAACAAAATCATTCCATTCTGTTTCATTAAAAACTTTTCCTGTAAAAATTTTCGCTTCATTATAAGGTTTAATGAATTTTAATTCATCTTTTTTCCAAATCAAATTTTCTGAAATTTTATGAATGGAAATTTTGTGATTCAAAAGGTTTTCACCATAATATTTGGAATACACTTCATACAGGTGATTTCCTCCGTAAAAAGAACCGGGAAACCAGTCGGCATTTTGTTTTGCCAATCTTGCAATCGTCACCGAACCATATACGAAAACATCTTTCCTGTCTGTTTCGAAATCTATTTTTTCTGCATTTGGAGGAATATTAATTACGTGATAGTCAATATTTAATTCTTCTAAAGCATCAAAAATTTTGTAATGATCGGGATCTAAATACACATTAGCCTGAACTAAAAAATACATGGTTACTAGTTTTAAGTTGTTTATTTACTTTTTACAATACCTGATAATTCTAGTTTTGCATCTTCAGGAAATCCTGAAAGACCGGGAATATCGTTGTATTCTAAAATCACTTTTTCTCCGTTTTCTGTTTCCAGAACATCAATGGCAACAATATCTGCTTTGATATTTTCCAGTAACAGTTTTACTTTTTCAATCCATTCTTTTTCCGGCTCAATAATTTGATATTCCTGGGTTAATGAATTGGCTTTCCAATATTTGCCTTTTCTTTTCATTGCCCAAACTTTATCATTTATTGCCAAATAACGAATGTCATATTTATAGTTAATAAATTTCTCTGTTGTCACATAATCCTGATGAATAAAGAGTAAATCTTTTAATTCTTCCCATTTTTCTTCATTCGAAATCAGACTTTTTCCATATCCACCATGATGATTTCCAACTTTAACCACGAAAGGAAATTGAATTGCAAGATTTTTCAATTGAGTGGTACTGGTTGCCACATTAAAATCAATAACAGGTAATCCCAATTTTTTCAATCGATTTAACATTGATAATCTTTCATAACCCATCAATAATGTTGATGCTGAATTTACACAAGGAACTCCTGAATATTCAATTAATTCCAAAATGTTCCTATGCTTTGCTTCCGGATTTATCGCTCCTAATCTCCAAAAGATTACATCCGGTTTGCAAACTCCATCTGTATCGATCACATACAATTCAGAATTTTTTAAAATAAATTCCGATGTCTGAACTTTTTTCTGAACCACATTAAATCCTGCAAAATAATCTTTCCAGTATTTTTCTCCATTAATGATTAAAATTGTTTTCATAATTTATTTTTTTGGATGGATGCTAGAAGCTGGATGGGGAAGTTAAATTCATACTGTTAAAAAACTTCCATCTTCCATCACCCCGCTTCCAGCTATTTTACACCATCATATCAGCACAATTGGAACTTGCGAATGCGTAGGGTTTTGCTTTAAACACATATCCCATTCCCAGAATATATCCCATGGCGTCTTTCAAAGCGACGTTGGATTTAAAATCAGGATCGGTATTAATGTCTGCGTGTACCTCCATTTCCACATCATAAGTTTCCAGAATAGAGCAAATTGAATAAGCGATTTCTACGGATTTGTTGACCTCATTTAACATTCGCTCTTTGATACTGATCTTCTGTATTTCTCTTTCTTTTCTGATAAAGGTAAACGCTCCTTTTCCCTCACGAATAAAGACAACTGCCGTAGCATAATTAATGGCGTCACCATACACGTGGGAGTCTGATCCCACACACACTTTCAGTCGGTGTCCATTTGCCTGTTCGCGGATGATGGCTTCTTCTACCAGCTGTGTGATAGAGTTGTGGAAGATTTTTCCAGTCATGTTCTGCCATGTTTGTTGTTGCGTTTCCATTTTTTCTACATCTTTTAAATTTGTTTTGTTTAAATTTTTATTAATTATTATTTGAATATTAAAGTTCGCAAAGGCGTTTCACTCAGCCAAGAACACAAAGCCTTTTTTCCAATGATGACAGATAATTTCTGTTGATTCATCAGGACTCGAACCTGAACAGCAAGAGTCAAAGTCTTGTGTGCTGACCAATTACACTATGAATCAGTTTTGTGGAACAGACAGGAATCGAACCTGTACCTTTAGTTTTTCAGACTAACGTGCAGACCTTCTACACCACTCTTCCAAGCTTTATAAGTAATTGGTAATTAGTAATATTTTTTGCGCGTAGTTTATTACTCATTGCATATTACTCATTACTTATAATTTTAGGTCTGAGAAAAGCTTATCTATATTTATAAACTATGCCTGTTATATTGTAAAGATCTTCTGCGCTCGACAAACTTTTCTCTTTTCCATTTAAACCTAGTACTCTATAAGGGAATCGAACCCTTATTTTCTGCTCGAAAGGCAGACGTCCTGAACCGTTAGACGAATAGAGCGTTTTTCTTGTGAATTGTAAATAATCAATTCGCTTTGCTGTCAGTTTAAAATTCACTTACGTAGCAAAATTCACGATTCACTTCTTTGACCACTAATCAGGAATCGAACCTGAACAACAAGAGTACATTTCCTGCATGCTGCCATTACATTATCAGCGGTGTTGGTGGAAGTAGTAGGATTCGAACCTACTCAGCAATGAAGCAACAGATTTACAGTCTGCCCCGACTCTCCAACTTCGGCGTACTTCCGGATTTTGAAACTGGTTGATAGTTGCTGGCTGATAGTTTTTTAGATAACACACAACCCTAACTTTTAGCTTCTAATTTTTAAATTGAAGAAAAACAAAGCCTGTCTTAATTTTTTGTTTGATATAAGAACTTCTACGCTCGACAAACTTTACTTTTCTTCGGAACTAATCTCATTTTAGTTATTTGAGATGGTTATGGGAGTCAAACCCACTCAGCTTACGCAACGGTTTTGCAGACCGCCCCGACTCTTCCACTTCGGCGAACCATCAGATTTTATGAATAATAAACAATTAGTAATGAGTGAATTTTAAGCTAACTACTAATTTCTAACTTCTCAATTTTTGAGTTAAGAAAAAGCTTGTCTATATATTATATCGTGTTTTTAGCGTAAAGATCTTCTGCTCTCGACAAACTTTTTCCTTTTCTCTTTTGAAACAATTTAACTTCATGAATGGTAAATAATCAATTAGCTTCGCGGTCAATTTTAAAATTTAACTGTGAAACAAATTCACATTTGACCATTCACTTTTTCGTCTGGAAAGCAAGATTCGAACTTGCGACCTCCCGCGTCCAAGACGGGTAAACAACCACCGTTATCTTTCCAGTTTTGCAGATTCACTTCAAAATCTTCTCCGAGAGACAGTCGGATTGGAAGTTTCCGTGAACCTTTTGTGGTCTATGCAAGATTGTTCATCATCACATATATTTTTTCTTTTGAATTCACGAATGCTTTGCATTTCGAACTCGCAGTGCCTGAGCGACAGTCAGGCAGATTAGCCATTACATCAATAGACCTTTTTTTGTGATTCCGACAGGACTCGAACCTGTAACCCTGGGTTTAGAAAACCCATGCTCTATCCAGTTGAGCTACGGAACCTTAGTAATCCCAGAAAGATTTGAACTTTCAACCCTTAGTTTAAAAGACTAGTGCTCTAACCATTTGAGCTATGAGATTTTCACTTTGGGTATCTCCGGGGATCGAACCCTGTTCTCCGGTTCCACAGACCGGCGCTTTACCAAATAAGCTAAAGAAACCATAAAAAAAGCGCCTCTTTTTGGGAGGCGCTTTATATTTTTAGACGTGTCAGTTGATTAGCTGACCCATTTATATAAGCACCTTTTTTTCACAAATTCACTATCAAGAATACATGCAAGTCCCATCGGCTCTTGTCCGTGTTGTCTTGAATACTGATTAGATATGTTATGTAATTGTTTCATTATATTCTTATTGTTTAAAACTGTTTTTTGAAGATTAAAAAACGTGTTGCTTTTAATTTTCGGTTGCAAAGTAAATATGAAATTTTTTAACTCGCAAATTTATTTTTCAATTAAGTATTTGAAAATCAAATAATTATACTCAAAATTTAGAATGCAGAATTTCTGTCCGCAATACTTTGCAGATGTCTTAAATACCTAAATGACTGTCTCTCATCGGGTTACTTATCACGCTTTATTTTCTTATTAATTGTTCATTTGTTATTAAATAATTTTCACTTTTATGGTTATTTTTTTTCATTCTAAATAATTTATGCTCTAAAAACACAAAAAACGCCCCGATCGTCGAGGCGTTTCTGCAGTATTTTGATTAAATTTTTACGGGTTTACAGTAAATAATTTTCAAAGCAAGCACATTTCGCCTCATCCAATATCATCCATTCATATCCAAACGATCCCTTTATTACCGGGCGATCGCATAGATTTAAACTGATATGTGCTCTTTGTATTGTCATAATTTTATTGGTGCAAAGATAAAGGTTTTTCTTTTATTGTTGACAACTGTAAAAACTATAAGCTGATATTTTCAGTTACCTAAAGTTTTAAATAATCTTATTCTTTAATTTTGTTCAAATAATATAGCTGGTAAATTTATGTTGAAAACTTATTCAATTGTTATTCATCCTCAAGATTCAATTATTGAACTTTTTAAAACCTTTAAAAGTAAATTGTACGATACAATCGGAACTTATGGAAGTTGTAATTCAATTGCTCATATAACTATTTTAGAATTTGAAGCAACGGACGAGGAATTGAAATATATCATTGAAAAACTTATAATGATTACTCAAAAACAAGTATCATTCAACACAATATTTGATAAAGTTATTTGTTCCGATTCATCAAAATCAATAATCGTTTTACCTTGTAAGAGTGGAAATGAGATTTTTAAAAAACTATTACGAAATGTCCGCCAAAAAATTAATGGATATAACAATAAATCTAATGCTCATTTAACTATTGGTAGAAAACTTAAACCTGAACAACTGATAAAGTCAAAAGACCTTTTTCGAGACGTCAAATTTGATTTTCATTGTAATCAAATTGCTGTAAGAAGGTTTAGTCCAAGTATCGGACAGTTTGAAATAATACAAAAATTTCCTTTTTACGGAAAACCGGATAATATTCAACAATTATCTTTCGGATTTTAATATTTTAAATCTAAATTCACATAATTTAATTCCTAAACATTCTATTTCTTCCCGTTTTATACCTCGAAATATCTTTCAAAATAACCTCATCATCGGGATTAAAATGTTTTAGCTCATTCACAATTTCCGAACGGGTTGAAATTTTTTCCGAAATAATTTCGTAGGCGATATTTCTTGTTGTATTTTGAAGTTTCGGATCTTTTTTAAATTCGTGCTTCATTGCTTCAAGGTAAGTAATCTTTTTATCAGAAGGAGTTTTATGATATAATTCCTGTATCTGCTGATCGAGTTTTTTCACATCAAAAATATTAGCAAAATAATTGTTCAGACAATTGAATGCATCGCGATCTTCTTCCCAGCCTTTCAACAGAATTTTCTGGGCTTCATCCGGCATCTCCATTTTTTTACGGTAAATTAATGAACCTTTTACCATCTGATTGTTGTTTACATAATCGTCCACAACCATTTGATAATAAGTATTTGCATTTTTAACATCATTAATTTGTCTGTAAAGGTCCCCTACTTTTTCTTTCTGTTCAAGCTCTTTATATAAATCGATTGCTTTTCTGTACTGTCTGGCTTTTTCATAACAATGGGCTGCTTCGGATTTGTTTTTCAGCTTTTTAAGATAAATTACAGCAGCTTCATTATAAAAACCTCCGTCTTCCAGAGTTTTTGCGCCACGGTAATTGTCACGGAGCAGGTTTATATATACTTTTGCGGCTCTTTTATAATCTTTTTCATTGATGTATTTTTGAGCCAGATCTTTATATTTGGTTCTAATCTTGTCGAAAAGAGAAGCTTCGAGATAAAAATTTCCTCCGCCGTTTATGCCTCTTCGACCCGACGAATTTTTCTCTTTTTCTTTCTTTTCCAATTGTGTAAGAACTCCTAAAATGATCAAAGCAACGATCGCAAAAATCACCAAAGTCCCGATAACACTCCAGAAGCTCTGATGGAAAAGCTGCGCCAAAATCCCGATCACCTTAATGATCACCAGAATAAAAAATGCCGCCATGAACTTGTCTATAAACTTCTGCCTATTCATCTTTATCTGATTTTAAAATGGTTTTATCTTCACTGAAAAGACGGTAAAGAAGCAATACAACACAAATAATGAGAATCCACACAAACCAGTTGTACCCGAACATCTCGATCAAAGGATAGAAAATATACGCCAGCATCGCAACCAGCAAAATGACAAGAAAAATCTTAATTCCGCTCGGAACATTATCTCCTCCAATATTTAAAGATTTTCTTTTTACAATAAAATTATACAGTCCCACGACTCCTGTCATGAAAATAATTAACCAAATAATTTCCGAAAAAGTAATATTGTGTTTTGAATATGGTTTTTCTTTTTCCAGTGTTTCCGCTTTCTGGGCTTTGTCCATGTTAATAGGCGGTTCAGGGTATTCTTTTGTTCCGTAAAGACGGCCTAGTGAGTCTTCAACCAATTTCTGCTTCTTTTTTAAAACAGTTTTTACGATTCTCTGATCTGCTATCTTTCCCGAACTTACTTTTTTCAAAGAATCAGAAATTTTTGTTTTTAATTTTTCTTCATTTTGAGCTAAATATTTTACAATTTTCTTGCGATACACTCTTTTTAAAGAATCCCTTGCAGCATCAGTTTTATCATTAAGCCTGAAAATATCATCCTGAATTTTATTAATCGGTCTTCCGCCTTTATTTAAATATTCTTCATAGCTTTTTTCATCTGGCTTACTAAAATGTAGAGATGCATTCAAATGCTCTTTCATCAAATCCTTGCGTTGTCTTCCGTAGATGGAATCAATCTTCATATCGATATCCGTAACCCCCGATTGATAAGCAACAACAGGCTTCATCATATTTTTATCCACTTCTGAAACTTTTCCCGAAGAAACAATTGGTGGATTTTGCCCCGGCTCATCCTTGCTCACATGCATAAAGAACCTGAACAATGCAATACCAATTAAAAATGCCCAAAAAACCCATCGGTATTTTTCCGAATAAGTAGATTTTTCATCATTTTCTGAACCACCGCCGAATAATTTTCCGAGCCATGAATTCCGAAATTTAAAAATTCCAAAACCATCTCCTCTTGAAGTTCCCGTTACATCAAGCGGAACACCCAGCTCTACAGCTCTGTCAGGATATTTTTCGATATATTTTAAGTACTTTTCAATCTCTTTTTTGTTTCCCTCCATTACTTTTTTAAGGTCGAAAGGAAGATTTTTCATCCATTCCTCTTCCGTTTTCGGCGTTTGAAGAGCTTCCAAAATCTTTTCATCATCCATTTCAACAGTATAGCTTTCAATTTTCTGAGGGATTTTTACACCATTTAATGGTTTCCGGATTTTATCTTCCGATTGTTTCGGATTTTGAATAATAGAAAGCCAGTCGATTTCTTCAATTAATTTTACCAATCCGAATTCCGGGTGCATAATCAAAAAATCAGAATCGACATTTTGCCAGTCTTCAGGGTTAATTTTTGGATAAAAAGTCGTGTTTTCAGGAATGAAAAATTTACTATTAATACATTGGAAATAAGAATTTTTTCCAATTTCGGACGGAGCCGTATCTTGAAAAATCAGAAAGCAGCCATACAAAACGTTCGGTTCGTTGGAAGGAATCGGGAAAGACTGAATATTATTTAAATCTATACCTAAAGTTTCCATCTCATGAAGCCATGTCAATGGTGAGGATCCCTTTATTAAAAGTCCTTTTTTAGGATAAATATTTTTCGGAAAAGGTTTAATTCTAAGCTCCATATTCCCAAATTTGTTCTATAAATCTTTCCAGATATTCAGCATACATTTCTTCCATTGTTTTTACTTTAAGCAGCGTATTTTGAGGTAAGTAATATTCTGAACCTCCAAATTCCGTGTTGGTCGCCAACGCCAGAAATCCATAATCCGTGGATGGAATATAAAATTCCGGGATATTTTTGTTACTGCTTTTAAAAGTCAGCATTCCTCGTGAATCGGTGATGATTTCGCTTCCGTCGGAAAAAGTAAACCTGTTTTTATTCTGTTCAGCAAAAATTCTTATCTGATGCCTGTTTCTGTAGAATGTTATGGAATTATCATAGGACTTATTTAATTCACTGTTTGAAACTACCAGATTTTTTTCTTTGTTGATTCCTATTTTACTAAAATTATTTAAAATTTTGATTCCACTGTTGGATAACTTTTTAATTTCAGATTCAACCTTTGCTTTGTTCTTGTAGATCAAGTCATCATTTAGGATATATTCTAATGAAATATTTCCTTCCATACTAATTAAAGGAACCATTTCTTCATCACTCAAAAGATAAAAATATTTGTTAAAATAAATCAATTTAGAATCATGATGAATAATATGTCCCGTCAAATTCAGTTCAGAATATTCTTTTGTATTTAAATTTAATTTAGAAATCAATTTTTTATCCGGCTGATACTGGCATAAAATAAATTCCTGCTGTTTGTTTCTCGCCAAAGCAAACTGCCCTTTCGGTTTTACGGAAATATCTTCAATTAAAACCTCACATCCGTGATGGATTTTATAATAATCGTAGTAATGTTTATTGTAATAATTATCAGACAGATAGGTTCTCAACAATTGTTTTTTACTGCTTAAAATATAAAATTCACCTTCATATAAAAAGGTGGCTATTTTATTAACCGGTGCCGGAAATAAAATCGGGTAATTCAAAGGAACATCGGCTCTTTTTCCGCTGCCGGAATTGTTATTTTCCCTTCTTTGCCTTCTTTCGGGTGGATTTGCCCATAATTCCTGCAACGGAAGTACAATCTTTTGGATGTGCTTTCTCGTTCCTTTATGATGCTTATAAAAATTAAGTTCGCCCTGTGAGGAAGTTGTGACCAAAAATTTCAGTCGATCTCTGTTTTCGTGAATAGCTTTCTGAAGATTCTGATTAGTTAAGTTTTCCTGATGGGTAATGAAAAAAACTTCCAGATCCTTCTCTGTATGCTCTTCATTAAAGAATTTTTCGAGTGAATGTGAAACTTCCAAAACCGGACTTACCTGGTTTAGGTTATCAATAACTTTATTTACCTTGTCAAGCGAAATAGGAATATTGGTTTGTCCCAATGCAAAAACTTTACATTCCGAATGCGCTTTCGGATGTTTGATTACGGCAATCGCCGATGCAAAGGCCAAAACTTTCGGAGTTCCCCAATTTTTTAATGAAGTATCGATGAGAATCACTCGTTCAAAAATATTTTCCTCAGGCGGAATTTCCCGCTGAATATACAATGCTTCGTTATTTGCGACACGATTCATGAAAACATCATCTTCATTGGCAAATTCGGACAAAAGCATTCTGTGAAACTCGCCTTTATTGGTCATATCCGAAATTCCCCCGATCGGCTGTTCTCCGGGAGAAAGATGACGCATCGGGATTTTCAGGCCGCTCCATATTCTTTTAATTAAGCTTCCAATCTGGAAAGTTTTTGGTTCTTCAATTAATTCCTGAATAAAATCATTACCGGTTTCTACGGTGGTTTCTTCCTCTACAACCTCATCATCCAATTCGGGAATATTGCCGAAACCTTTCATCGCTTCAATGATAGATTGTGTAGTTGGGAATTTATTATGAAGCAAAGCTAAAGTCTTAATATCCGCGTTCACAGCGGCGTAAGAAAGTTCTTTTTTTTCTGCGCATTCAGCAATTATATGAGGGTTCATCTCAAATCTTTTCAGAATTAAGTTTGAGCTTACAGCCGAAATTACATTATGACAATCTTTAAAAATAGTCTGCAAAAGGATTATTTTATTCTGACCTTTTTTTAATGATCTTCCTAAATGGCTTACATTTTCTAAAAAACTGATGGCAAGATCAATATCATTTTTGAGATGTTTTCCAAATGATGAATCTTTTTGTCTGTTTAAATAATAAAAAATTCCGTCAAGGTTTAAGTATCCGTCCTGAAGCGCATATAAAACCAGAAGCAATGACCCAAAAGGCGGAAATCCCTGGTTTTTTAATTCTTTTAAAATTTCAATTATATAAGGTCTATAGGCAAGTGCCCCGAGATTCGGAATTGAAATAAGGTTGTTTTCATTATATCCGGTGCTGTCCGGAACATCTTCATCAGTCGTCCACTCCCAGAAGTAAGATTGATATGATTGAAAATAAGTAATTATATCCATCCCTGTGATTTTTCAGTCAGACGGAATGAGCTAACGGACAATTTTCGGAAATCATGCTTATTAATAGGCAGAATACTTCCGTTTTCGTTCCATAAAAGCCACTGATCCCGGCCTATATTATATTTTTTCTGCAATAAGGAGCTCAAATTTTTAAATTCGAAATCAAAACCTGCCGGTAAAAGATGGCTGTCTTTCGTCCAATACGTTTTCCCCGGAAGACTCAATAAAGGATTTCCCAGAAATAGTGCTTTATCATTAATAATAATCCAATCCAGCTTTTCGAGTTTAAATTTTGGCAAGGTGACAATTGTTTCTTTAATATCAACCATTGAACATAATAAAGCTGCGGCCGGCTGCTCTTCTTCGCTTGGCTTTAATTGAACTTCAACTTTTTCATTTATCCCGAAAAATTTTTGGTTAGATGGAGGAAAAGTTAATCGCAATGCCTTATCAATGGGTGTCCACAGCAAAGCCGTTCTCACTTTTTTACTTGGAACTAAAGCATTTTTACGAAATAAAAGCCCCTCTCTTAATTCATAAAGCAGGAAATTCGGTAACTGCTGAATTTCTGACGAAGCGGCCTGTTCATCAGTAAAACCTTTCAGCCAAATAACGTCATCTTCCAATGCAACCTGAACATTTTTCCAGTCCCGAATGGAACCGAGAAAATCTTCATCCGTACGCGGAATTTCTGCCCAAAAGTCTTTTAAACCGTTTGAAGAATCTTTTGCCATAGACTTTCGATTTCCTTTTGAATATATTGTTTCTGTTCCGGGTTTCTGATCCAGTCGCAACGCGTTTGAAGATACCTTAATTTATCTTTAATTACATTTTGCTCTTCAAAGGTCAACGTTTCATTATTCCATTTTTCAACCAGAATTTTTACGTCTTTCATGACTTCTTCCGGATTCGGAGTTTTGTTTTGCAACGCTTGTGGATGCGATTTCGGATGGTCGTCTTTCTCAATGGTTCTGTTGATAATTCCTTCAAGAATTTCGATCTGTTCTTCAGTATCCCAAATATGCTTTAAAACCCATAAATCCGACAGAATTGCTTCATTTCTGCCGCAAATTAAGGCACTTGCAGCGATAAGATTCTGTAATTTCACCGCTCTACGGTCGGAAATCGCGATTCCTGTGTTTCGGAGATTGATGATTGTATTTAAATACACTTCGTAAATAGGTTTTAAATCAACCGTTTTACAAAGATTCTGAAGTTCTTTTATTTCATGTGAAAGAATTTCGGGAATTTCTGTTTCGATATTATTTTCAAGCCTTCTTCCCGCCAAAAGTACCTGTTGAAGCAAGTCCGGATTCACGTAATCTACATTAATCCTGATCAGAAAACGGTCGAATAAAGCGTTCAGTGCTTCGTCTTCAGGAAGAACGTTGCTCGCGCCCACAAACATGAGCGCAGGAAGGTTTTTTGTCTCTTTTCCTCTCTTGAAAATCTTTTCATTTAAAGCCATCAAAAGGGAGTTCAGAATGGCGGAATTCGCATTAAAAATTTCATCAAGAAAAACCATTGACGCTTCCGGCATCATGCCTTCGGTGTTGGTGAGCAACTCTCCCTCCTTCAGCTTTCTGATATCAAAAGGCCCGAAAATCTCATTCGGTTCTGTGAAACGTGTTAAAAGGTATTCGAAATTCTTTCCGTCTTTTACGGTTTTTGCCAGTGTTCTTACAATGGCGGATTTTGCGGTTCCGGGAGGTCCGTATAAAAATGCATTTTCCCTCGCCAACAGGCAGATTCCCAACAAATCTATCACATCATTTTTCCCGACAAAAGTGTCTTTAACGTAGGTAAGAACGGTGTTTAATTTTTCTATATTTTGAGTCATGATTTTAATTAATTTTTAAACGCAAAGAGCGCAAAGTTTAATTATTGATTGTTTTTAATTCTTTCCAAAAAATATCTTTATACATTCCAAATTCAGCGATCAGCAACTGATTGATGTACGGAATTTCCGCCAAAGAATAGGCTTTCTGTTCCACAATTCTTTCAAGATATAATTTTCTATAGGTTTTATCTTTTAATTCTTCTTCCCAATTGATATTTTCCAAATCGAGGTCAAATCCGATGGCTGAATAATGAAATTCTTTTAAAATATTTTCCAACATTTTGACCAAAGCATCCTCAGGATCAGCATTTTGTAAAACAGAAATAATTTGCGGTAAAAATCTTAACGATAAATCTGCAGACAATATCGCTGAAATATTTCTTTCCCTTTTAAATGGTGGAATTAATTTATTTAAATCTTTCGCTGTATTTTCTCTTATCAAATGTAACTGGGCGCTATGGTACATGACTTTTGCGGCCCATACCGCCGTTTCACGATCACAACTGATCTGATCGGATAAAAATTCTAATCGTTCTTTTTCGAATTCGGATTCAAAATAATCTGCTGCATCCTGTTCTTCCTTTCCAGAAATTTCCTGAATATCTGTGAAAATTGTAATACATTCCTCTTTCCGAAGCAGAAACAAAGTGTCTAAAAACGGGGATTTGCTTTCCATCATTTAACAAAAATAAAAATATTATTTGTGAATACAATTAGTGAATTGTCAATTTTCATTGGAAGTGAATAAGTGATTTAAAACAATTGATTAAGAATGTATTAAATAAAATTAAAAATCGGCTCAGATCTTCGATCTGAGCCGAGCCAAAGTAAAGTTAATTTCTTTTTGAGAATTAAAACTATTTTATAATCTCAACAATATTGTTTTCCGGATCCAGGATTACACTTTCGTAGTATCCATCACCTGATGTTCTGGGCTCTCCTACGACTTTATAGCCGTCTTTTCTTAGTATTTCTGTCAATTCATCAACTTTTTCTCTGCTTCCCGTTGAAAATGCCAGATGAATAATTCCGAATTGCTGTGCCTCATAAGAATTGCTGCTTTCCAGAATATCCGGTCTTCGCATAATTTCCAGCCTGGAACCGTTTTCAAAACTTAAAAAATAAGACTCGAATTTTTTCACCGGGTTATAGTACTTTTCATTGGAAACTGCACCGAAATATTTTTCATAAAATGATCTGATTTTTTCTAAATCCTGCACCCAGATAGCAATATGCTCTATTTTCATTTTTGATCTAAATTTTAATAAAGATAAGAATGTAAGCTTTGCTTCGCAAGTGAATTCTGAACTGATCATTAAAAAAATTCACATGGAAAATTGCCCGATCACTATTCACTTATTATTATCTTTGCTCATTCAAAATAATATTATGAGTATTCACATCAGTGCACAAAAAGGAGAAATTGCTAAAGTTTTGTTGATGCCGGGAGATCCGCTCCGCGCACAGTTTATTGCCGAAAAATTTCTGGAAAATGCAGAACTGGTAAGTAAAACAAGAGGAATTTTCTATTATACTGGATTTTATAAAGGTAAAGAAATCACTGTAGGAGCCAGCGGAATGGGTTTTCCAAGTATTGGCATCTATTCTTTTGAGCTGTTTACGGAATATGAAGTGGACACAATTATCAGAATAGGAACTTGTGGGGCTTACAGCACTGACCTTCAGCTTTTTGATATTTTAAATGTAGAAAATGCAGCCAGTGAAAGCACATATGCAAAATACGCATGGGAGATTGAGGAAGAAACCCTTCCGCATCAGGGGAAAATTTTTAATACGATTAACGAAACTGCGAAAGAACTTTCATTAAACACAAAATCTATCAACGTTCACAGCAGTGATATTTTTTACAGAAAAGATCCGGCTGTTCCTGCGATTGCTACAAAATATAATTGTCCGGCCGTTGAAATGGAAGCTTTCGGGCTATTTGCCAATGCAAAACATTTGGGAAAAAATGCAGCAACAGTTCTTACGGTGACCGACATTATTCCGACTCAGGAAAAAATATCTGCAGACCAGAGAGAAAGAGCCTTAAAGCCAATGATGGAACTGGCTTTGGAGTCGGCGATTAAGAGCTTATAAAAATGAAGATCCCAATAAAGCTTATAAAGTAAAGCCAATTTCAAGAAAATATTTTAATAGAGAGTTTTGCAAATTTGTAAAACTCTTTATTCATTAATAAAAACTTCCAGAAAGCCTATCAACTGCTTTCCTCCGTGGCTCCAGCGGATTCCGTAGCCGGCTTTTTCCCTGATCTCAAAAACAAGGCCATGCTTGTAATGAAAGAAAACATTCCACCAGGTTTTATTTTTGATAATGTAATTAACTTTTTCCATGACTACCTGTTGTTTCTGCTGATTATTTCCTTTTACTTCACCCCAAAACTGATCATCCATTCTACCGGCATGCTTTTCCCAAGCTCTTTGGGCAATGGTAATTTCTTCATTAAAAGGCTTTTCGCAAGATGCAAGCAGGAGTTTTTCAGGTGGAGGAATTGCTCTTTCATCCCTGATGCTTGCTGACGTTAACCTCTGTCCTAAAATATTCAGCCAATGCTCAAACGGAATTTCTTCCAGCTGCCTTGTTTTAACCTCATCAGTATTTCGACTGTCGAGAATTCTAATAAACATATTGTAACTTTCTGCGCGGTCAATTGTAATCTCTTCATTAAAAAAAGGCAGATTCCATTCTAAATTATTATCCTTAAACTCTTGAATATTATGGCTTATATTATTAAGGTGCTCGTCTGCTAAAACTGACTGATATTTTTCTTTCCAATCCGTTGAAAATAATGGAATATACTGTTCAAATAAGTTCATGACTAAAACATTTTCACAATATTGGCAGAAAGCTTTTCTTCTTCAATTAGATATCCGATGAGATTAAACCAATTTTTACAGTAATCCAAAATCCATGCATCAGAAGAAATTACAATTTCTGAATTTTCGGTTAAAAATTTGTCGGGATTATACTGCAGGTCAAAATCCCAGTTGAGTTCATTTTGTACGGCAAACTCCGAAATAATCTGCTTGATCCTTCCGCTGTTGGAAACGGGCTTATCTAAAATCCAGATCAGTTTTTCAGCTTGTGATTTTTGAAAAAAAGTGGAAACCAATTCAATTGCCCTCCCGGTCTGATTCACTCTTTTGTAAGTGCCATGTACACCGGAGAGATCACGATAAAAGCCATCCAAACCCTGAAACACATACGCTTCAGAAAGCAGGCTTTCCAGCAGAATCAAGACATTGAAACCATCGAGATATATTGTTTTATTTTTTAAATCTAAAATTGAAAGCTCCTTTGATTTCCTGATTTTGATCTGATTTTCAGAGGCTGAAGCGCCACGCAATGCCTGAATCTGCCTGGTTTTTAATTTATAGCGATTTCCTGCAAGCTCAGCTGCTGCTTTTTCCGGATAACCCCTGCTTAATAAATAATACATATCCTCAACTGCAAGTTTCAGCTTGCCCGTCTGCTTGTCTGAACCGAAAAGTGTGTCATCACCCGTATTTTTACCACTGTTTCTATTATTCATGCTCAAATGTAGAGTTTTCCAAAGAAAAAAATAAAATTTATTACTGAAAAAAAATGCAACAGACTCAATCTATCAAAGCAGGTAAAATTTCAATTAAAAATTATTATTTAATTATTATTTTTAAATAAAATTCAATATTAATTTCAAATTTTAAAATAATCAATAGTCACATATTGCAAAAGATGAGGATTAATCTTAAGTTTACAACGATGAAAATAATACCATAATAGAAGATCTATTATTTGGTTGGTGCAAAATAAGCACAGAGAGATTATTAAGAAAACACAAATCAATATTCTGGTATAATCTGGTAAGAATTTTTATTGTTATAAGTCATACAAAGTAAATATGCTTTGAACGGCTCCCCATACACTCAATTTATTTTTTTTATATTTAAATTGATTATTTTTTTTATTACTGGCCTCCTTTTTAAGGAGGTTTTTGATTTGTACCGTTTGAATTAGTACATCAGTTGTTTTTTATCATTTTTGTTCCAGCCCGCCTGGCTTTCATATTTCACAAAAAATATTTTAAGATCTGCCTGGCTTTCATAGTCTACAAAGAATATTTTTTTCTTCGCCTGGCTTTCATATTGGGTAAAAAACCACTTGCCGTCATTGTTTCCTGCCTGGCTTTCGTATTCCACTTTATAGACTTTAAGGTCGGCCTGGCTTTCATACTGCGTTACAAAAACCTTCACATCAGCCTGGCTGGAATATTGTACGGAAAATACCTTCTGGGCATGAAGATTAATTCCGGACACTATCATTAAAAAAATAAAAAGCTGCTTCATCACATTTTGTATTAGTTAAAGCCTAAAAGATACGATTTTATTATAAAAAGGCGCTCACATTTTCTGCAAGCGCCACTTCCTTCTCCATTATTCATACGACTTCACATCACATTCACATTATTTTTGTGTTTTTACCTTCTAAAATTCAAATTCGCCGATTAAAATTCCATCTTTTTCTCTTGTCCCGCTTTTCTGGTTTTGAAAGACTACTATTTTCCTTTCCTGCTTTCCGGTAGCATAATTGATGAAAACTTCCGCCATAATTGCTGTAGGCCCCGCAATTCCCACCTGATTTTCGCCAAAGAAATTAGTCTCGATCTGGTATTTTCCTTTCACAGCTTTTTTCAGTAAAAACTGTTCCGGCCCGAAACCGCTGGTAAAATCATCGCTTATCCGACCTCCGATTTCTGTTTCTCTGTGGGAATACATGCATCGCTCTTTATTAGGATCGGTCACCCAAAGATCGATGTCTGTATCATCTTTGTTCCAGTTGATGACCACTCTGATGTTCACCGGAAGATCTGCAATGATTTTTGGATTGATATTTTTTAAATCCAATTTATCCCCGTACTTACTAATAAGCTGGTTGATTTCCATAATAATGACTTCTTCAATTCCGCTGTCGCGGTCTGCCAGTTCTTTCGTATAAGATTGAGTAAGAATTTTATAAAGATTATCCAAAGCAGCCTGATATTGCCTGTTATCTTCCAGAGCCAGCGCATAATCCCTGTAACTCTGAGGATCGAAAGGTCTCCATTCCAATACTTTTTGCGCAGCAAACAGCTCTTTATCATATACTTCGGCCTGCTTCAACCTGTAAGCCAGCAACTTATACAATTCTTCATCCTCAATTTCAAGATCCGCAATAGAACTTACTACTTTAAGTCCTGATTTTTTATCATTATTTTTAAACAAAAGCTGAGAAACATCAAAATAATACTGAGGAAGATTTTCATAATTTTTCCTGTTTTTAAGATAAATCTGATAGATTCGTTCAGGATTTTTTTCTGATCCGAAAAGCTTCATGTATTCAGCATCAGATTCTATATCTACCATTTTAATTCTTCCGGGATTGACAATATCCGAATTCCTTACATAACCTGCAGACCTTATTTCAACTCCCTGAATTCTTCCCTGAAGAACCTGAGAAACATCCATTGACACTGATCTTTTTTGCGTTCCCATAGCAGTTACAACAACTTCTTCAATATCTGATTCCCTTGCAGATGAAACCTCAACGGCAGCAACGGATCTTGTGGCCTGAGTTACACTTCTCTGTCCGCGGATAACAACTGCTTCTTCAATTCTTGCATTTCTCAGAGTATCGCTCATTGCGACATCAGATGTTGGCTTAGGATATATTTTCGGCTTTGATTTTGGTTCGAAATCTTTTTTCCACCATTGTTTCAGGGTTTCGGTAATCTGTTCTGCATCGTCCATCAGGTCTTTTACACGTTCGTCCTTTTGCGCCATTTTATTCTTAACTATTTCATCGAACTGCGATTGTAATTCTGCAGGAGGGGTAATCTCATAACGAACATAATCCGCTACATTTTCCAGCACCATAAGGCTCATATTATTGCTTACCAGGCCAAACTGCCTGCTCAGGTTTTTAATTTCAGCTTTATTTTGCTTTTCAAAAATCTCCAGCTCATTCAGTTTTTTCTGGGCCCAGAATTTTGATATTTCCCAGTCTTTCACAGTTTGATTCTGAGTATTGAGACTGATTGTTTTTGTCTCCGTCACCCCATTTCCGTAGCCGAATTTCACCTTAATTTCAGTCTGGTTGCCGATTAAAATTCCTGTAAGAACAAAATCGTTAAAAATTGTTTCAGGGAGTGAGGGATATACTTCGGAGATTGTATTATTGGTTTCTATTCCTAAAAATTTCAGAGGCTGATATACCAGTTTTCTCACTTCATTTTTAGGATCATTTTTGTTTATGTTTAAAAATTCTCCGCCAGTTTTATTGCTGATAAATTTTAATTGATTAAAATTCACATTATTTGAAGAAGAAATAGTGTACGTCGGCTTATCCCAAACCATTTTCAGATCTCCGAATGAAGAAAGGCCGTCCGTAAAGAAAAAGATTTCATCCTCTTTCAGTGGTTTTATCTGCCCTAAATCTGTACCGCCGTCATAGATTGCCTGCGACAAATATGCTTTCAATTCACTCCAGTTGCCATCATTTATTTTAAAGCTTTTTCCTTCATCAAAGGTATTATTAATGAAATATGTTCTTACCGTAAGATTTTTATTGATTTTAAAGTATTCCTCCATCAGTGCCCATTCTTTTGAATGATCCCGCTTTATTCCGCTTAAAGAATTATCCCAGACAACAGCCACTTTGTTAGGCAAATTTTTAGCTTTTTCATTTGAATTCACCGGCAGATTTGCAAGAAAATAAGAAGAATTATCTGCTACTTTTTGAATCAACACGTTTTGACTTTCATTATTTTGAGGAAAATTGATCCTTAAATTGCCGCCAGGTTTATATTTTGATTTATGAATTTCTGCAGTCCATACATTGCCCTTCTTCAAGAATTCAAAGCTTCCGTCCGGCTTTTCTTCAAGCTGCGGAATTATGCCATTTTGAAAAACAGTTGTTTTTACACTAAAATAAGGGATTTCCGAAGAATAACTCAGCGGTAAAAAGTACTGATAATTATTTCCTGATTTTTTTAATTCATAATGATAGGTGATTTGCACCGTTCTTTCGCCACCATTGGGGTTGATAGGATAAATTGTTGTGCGGAAACTGTTACCTTCCACTTTTTCCAGAATTCCCGGGTCTACATTTCTTTTTTTGATAGATTCGTAAACTTCTTTTGCTTTTTCTTTTTCCACAGGAACGGCATTGCGAAGCTTCCCGTTGATATCCAGAGCGTATCCGCTGGCATTCACCCCTTCCGGTAACGGAAAAGTTACACGACCCTGTCTTAAACGGTTTGTATTATTTTTAAAAACCATGGTCACAGTATTGGTAGAAATCCTGCCGGTGATTTTAGTCTCTATATCCAGCTTCTGAAGAACTACCTGATTGCTTTTTTCAAATCTACCTTTGCCGTCCGGAATTTCAATAGTCGGAATCTGCGAAAGGAACAAAACCGGAAAAAATAACAATAATTTTATATATAAGCTTCTCATACATTTTCATTTTAGGTTAAACAAACGTTTCTATCTATAGAGATGCCGGAACTCCAACTAAGGTTGGAAAACATTCCGAAATAAAATTAAAAATCAGATTACCAGATTATTAAATTTAAATCATAAAAAAAACACTTACATAACTGCAAGTGTTTAAAATTCTATCTTTTAAAAATTACGTGATAGGAATAAAATGTTTTTGCATATAAAAGCTGTTCATCCTGATACTTTTCTGAATATCTTCGGTAAGCTTTTGCAAGACATTTTCAGATAAACCGGTGACATCGTAAACCAAAGTATTTCCGGTTCTGCTTTCTTTTATCAGCAGCTCTTTTCTTTGGGGAGTCTGCTTTATTTCGTAATCTATTACGATACATTTTGGAAGCTTTACTTCTTTTTCTTCTGTGGATTTTGGAAAATCATTGTGCCTGAAAATAAACCTTCCATCCTTGTTTTGATAATCAAATACTTTCATAGGGGAACATTTTAAAATATTTTAAATCAAATAGTTGTTGTGTTTTATTTTATAAAGTTAGTAAAAAAAATTAAATAGGCTGATCACTGTAAACAATGACTTTTAATTTAAAATTTCATTCATTTGTGTTAAAATGATGGGTTTTCCGTCCGTAACTATAATGGTATGTTCGTGCTGCGCCATGTATCCGCCTTTGTTTCCTGCCATTGTCCATCCGTCATTCAGCTCTATGGCAAGATTGGAATCTGTGGAAATAAAAGTTTCTATCGCTACTACAGAATTTTTCTTAAACCTTCTGGAATCGAAGCGGTTTTTGTAATTAAGCAACTCATCCGGCTGCTCGTGCAGACTTCTTCCAACACCGTGTCCCGCGAGGTTTTTTATAACTTTGAAACCTCTCTTTCTGGCTTCGGTTTCCATAAGGAGTCCGATGTCTGCTATTTTTACGCCACCTTTAATATGATCAATTGTTTTTTGCAAAATTTCTTTAGAAGCATTCACTAGTTTCTGATGCTGATTGATATCCTTTCCCACCACAAATGACCCTCCGTTATCTGCCCAATATCCATCAAGCTCTGCAGAAACATCAATATTGACGAGGTCGCCATCTTTCAAAACCCTTTTCTCCGAAGGAATACCGTGACAAAATTCATTATCCACACTTATGCACGTCCATCCGGGAAAGCCATAGGTAAGATAAGGTGCAGATTTTGCCCCAAACCCGGAAAGAATTTTAGCCCCATATTCATCAATTTCTTTTGTGGTCTTTCCTGGTTGAGCATAGTTGATCATTTCCCTCAAAGTATATGCAACCGCTTCACTCACTTTCTGCATCCCAAGTAATTCCTGTTCATTTGTTATTGACATATTTTGCTTTTTGAATGTTTTGAAAACAAAGGTAAAGAATAAAGTTTTAGTGTTTCACCTGAACCGGATTATAAAATAAAAAGACACCTGCCTTGCAAGTGTCTTTTTGTAGTGGTCCCACCTGGGCTCGAATATTTTTTATTTTTCCCTTTATTTATGGGCTTTTATAGCAATTGTTTTTACAAAGGGGAAAGTATAGGGGAAATTTATTCCCTTAAGTTTGTAAAAAAGACTTAAGTTTTTTCACGACATTAGTATTAGAGGTATAGATCCAATTAAAAAAATCTTCATAACATCTTACCTCGATTGGAAGTTTTTTTGCATAGCTATTAATTCGATCATCAATTTCTTTTTTTGATATTTCATGCTGATCTAGATCTACATAATGTTCTTTAAACGTAAGAAAAAAATAATCTTCAAGCTCTAAACTTTTTCTAATTTCGTCAAACTCTTTTTGTTGATAATCAGAAAGTGAAATATCTATTATTGCATTTTTCAAGGAAAAGATTTCTCTTCCTATTTTATAATTCCGTTCAATCACCGATTGAAACCAATCTTTAAGGAATGTTTCTTGAAATTCTTCAAAAGACAAAAGACTAAGATTTGAATTGAAAGCAGCAGAATAGCAACCTTTTTGAAATCCTGATTTAGATATAATAATACCGTACGAAGCTCCAGAATCATTAATAACAGTTCTAAATGAATGAACAATTGTTTGTGTGACTCTTCCTTCCCAATATTTGCATTCACACAAAACTACAGTTTTAAAACCACCTTCTTTTTCTGCAAAAACATCAACCTCAACATCTCCACGAACGGTTTTTATTAATTTCTCCACCGAAGAACTATAGCCACATTCAATTAATATTTCAGAAATAATATTTTGTAAATCTCTCCAATTTTTAGGCTCTTCATACCTTATCTTCATTTTATTATAATTTAAATAATTCCCACTTTCTTAGCTTTCTAATAAATATCTAGTAAAAATGATTTTCCATTATTTGTCTACCTTTTTCGAAAAATTCAGCAGAAGCTAATTCAGCAAAGTTTTTTATTCTATCTGAATTACTTTCGTCCATCTCAATTAAATCATCCTCACATAATACAACATTTACTCTATCATACACAAAGTTTGGATCATCTATTTCAGTTTTATCAACGCCATGATGTAATAAACTAATATAATTTTCAACAAGTTGCGATTGGCTTTGCATAAATAATTCTATTAATCTTTTTCGACCGTTTTTTTTCATCCAATAAAACAATCCCCATTTTTTTCTTTTCGAATCACCTTCTGTAAATTTTTTATACCCAGTACCTAAAGAAAGAATTTCCAAATCCTTCAAATTCTTACCAAAGGATTTAGTAGCTTCTAAAAGACCAATTATTGTTGGGTTATTTGCCATTACACCTCCGTCAACTTTATTTTTAAAAGGTCTTTCCATTCCTTCTAAATCAATATAATCAGAAGAATACGGGTCAAAGTATGTTGGTGCAGCAGAAGTTGCCATTGCGACTTTATATGCCGGTATATGTAAATCTCTTTTAAAATTTGGATGATACGGTGATTTTATTACACTAGGGTTGCCTTTAATTAAATCATAAATTGGAATTGCAACATGAGTTAGACAGTCTTTTATTCTTGGATCTTCTTGATTAAAGTACTCTTTAAATTTACTTCTGACGAGATTTTCTAAAAAATCCCTTTCGTGAGCGGATTTAATTATTTGCCCGAAGAAAAATCGTCTTTTATTTCCAAAAATATTTCGTGCATTCTGAAGATATAAATCATATATCTCCTTTGCCGGAACGCCAAGGGATAACGCTAGTGCAATTATCCCTCCAGTAGAAGTGCCAGTAATCAGATTGAAATGGTCTTTTATTTTAGCTTTACCATCTACTCTTTTACCTAACTCTTGTTCGATTAAGGCTAAATAAAAGGCAGGAAAAACACCTTTAATCCCGCCCCCATCTATTGAAAGAATTTTAAATTTTTCATCTTTCATCTTTTATAATTTTATCTAATTTTTCGTTGAGATATTCATCATGACCACCACCATACCAAATCCCGTCAATTAACCACAATTCATAATAATATAACCATTCAGAAGCCCATGGAATAATTGTATTTACAATATATTGAGTTGGTTTCCATTCTTTTTTTGAAGGAGAATAAAGACAGAGTTGTTGTTTTTTAGGACTATACACATGAGGTAATTTTTTTCTGTTTTTTGCAATTTGCAATACTTTACCCACAACATATACTTTCACAGACTTATTAGATATATAAACTATCTTAATTTGATAGGTTTCACATAAGACTGAAGGCTGTAGTTCGATTTCTAATTCAAAACTATCTCTCTTATGACTTAATACTTTAGCATTAGGGAATGCCTCTATAATAGCAGATAATTGCATATTAGCAGGCATTCCAATTAATTGCATTTTCTCTCTAAAATATTTACTCCCCAAAATCCCCCTCAAAATTATGTTTCTGTACTTTTCTTCCTACTTCTCCAAGCATCCCTGTCACTCCTGCCATTTTTAATTGCCCTTGCTGTCTCAGATCCACTTTTTTCCTACCATTGTTAACAAAAACTTTATTTGTAACTTCTTTTCCATACATTTTGGAAAGTGATTCATTTAAATACTGCAATCCTTTGCCTTTACTGTTATTTATTTTCTCTAAATCTTCCTCAAGTTTATCAAGCCATAGATAAAAATATTCTTCTTTTTGCCTTACATCAGTCCATTTATCTGCAAAATTCTCAACTCTATTTATAGGATTCGCAACCCATTTTTCATATTGCCCCGTTACTGGATTAAATCTATTTTCAATAAAATTTCGCATTCTCGTTACTATCCCCGAATAAGCATCTATCAAATTTTCACTTTTGTCATAAGCTAAAGTAGCCAAAGTTGTAATTATAACGGAAATTGGTCTATTTTCACATTCATACTCATCAGAAGAAAACATTATATCTCGATGTCTCTTTAATAGCTGAACGACTCTTTGTAAAGGTAATTTTTCTTTTTCATATTCTCTAACCGGATCGATAGACTCATTTAAAGAAAACATCTTTCTTTTACTAATCAATGCTTTCTGTAAAAACCATTGAGCATAACCAAAAGGATTACTTTTATGCCAATTTTCAATATTATTATCTGTGCTATAATTCTCCTTCTCAGTATCAGTAATTCTAATTGCTAAGGCTTGTAGATCATGCTCACTTAACTCCGAATTTATACTAAAAGTTTTCTCCATCAAATAAGTCAGACTTTCAGATGAAAAAGATGGCAGAATGTCCATATGGTAACCAGATACATCAGCATACTTTAAAGTCCAACATCTTCTACCTCCTTCATCATAATTTTCTCCATCTTTATGTTCCCACAACATTCTATCATAAGTAGAATTAGATTTTAACCTCTCACCTACTTTAATTTTTAAATCTCTTTGAGTCCAAGCAATCGGCTTCTTTTCTAGTTTACAAACCAGATCAATATCAATATCATCTGCCGGATTTATAGGTTTAACTATAGTTCCTAACATAAATGATCCTTGAGGTAATATTTTGGGATTATAGGGTGTTAAAGAAGAATCATCTTTTGATAGCCAATTTCCAACCGCTTGATAGCTTTCAACAATACCCTCATGCTCTTTTTGGGTAATATCTAGTTCCTTACCTAATTCTTCTAAGTATTCACTAATTTCTGTCTTGTAAAGTTGCTCCATATTTCCTATTCTTAATTATCCTTCGCTTTCTTTCGGATCATTCACTTTAGGATATGTCCTTTCTTCTTGAAACCCACCATCGTTTTTATGAATCTTTAAAGAACCTCCTCCTTGTTTTTGGATAAATTCTTTCGACTCTTTAATAGCATCCTGTTTATTGGAATCTATTACTTTCGATGCTCTTTCTGCATTTTCTTTTTTAAGTTTGTACACACCATCTTCATGGACTAAATGAAAATTTTTCATCTTTTTAATATTTTTTAATTAGTGACAATTGGTGCCACATTTCCAAGAAAGGAAAATAAATTTGTAAGAGTCAAAAAAATATAATACCTTTGCACTCTAAAATAAAGTATGGCTTTCCTTTTCTTTTAAACCATACTAAGCCCCAACTTCTTTCAATCCTAGTTTGGGCATTTTTCTATATCTCAATTACAATACCATTAAAAAATATGTGACAGATTGACATATATTTAATATAAGCAAAGAAATCTTGACAATATTACATTCCTAATTCTGACTATTTTTCACTTGATTAATATTTCAGCAATTTTTATATTTCAAATAAAATTTAGATATATTTGAACGGATCATATTTATAAGTAATTCCAACTAAAAAAAAGACTTATAATTTGCAAATGTTATTTCTAGATCCTTATAAAACATCAATTACTACTAATGAATAAACACTCACATAATATTATTTTGTTATTAAAATTTGGGCAGGAAAAATATATGAAAGATCTATTTTACAATGGTGATCTTTTTTTCAACTCTATTCAATTTTTCAGGAAATTTGAAGACAATGAATTAAGAGGAGATAAATATGAAGGAATAAACTCTATAAAAAATTTACCAGCAGGTACAATTGAAATCCCAAAATTAAACTACAAAGGAAATTATATTTCAATGCACCTGAGAGAATCCCATGAACATGTTTTAGGAAACATTTATAGTTTGTATTGTATTTCTTCTCATGGTTGGAAAAACCCTAATGAAGTTAAAATTGATCGAAGAAATAAAAATTTTGGATCTCACTGCGTAATGATTAAAGATCTCCCCAAATTCATGAGTTTGATTGAAGCAAAATTAGGTGAAATGCAATTAGATTTCGAACATGGATTAATTGATTATTATGATAGAGAAAAAGTAAATAAGAAAATTACATTATTTGAAAAACCATTAGAATTTGAGTATCAAAAAGAATTTAGATTTTATATTCATCGTGAATCTGAAGATCCTATAAAAATATCGATTGGAAGTTTGGAAGAAATTGCGGAATTACATACAACTGAAGATATAGTTGAAACATTGAAACTTCACAATAAAAGTCCATTATAGAGAACATAAAAAAAATTATTAAATGGTAAAATTAGTAACAGAGGAAAACTATAAAAAAATCATAAAAAATCCTGAAAAATACGGCATTGAAATGTCTTTTTCCCAAGAAGAAAAAGCATACTCGTTAGATAGAGAAACTATTTCTGAAATGTTCCATGGTGCATATGCTAATTTTGCAAAATTAAAAGTTGATGAAAAATATTTTATTGATATTAAATCAGTCTTCAAAATAATCTGCGAATTGGAGAAAGTTTCTCTAATTGACAAGCACAATTCAATTTCAATTGAAAATATTAGAACATTTTACATTAAGGATTATTACCTCATCACTAGAGATAAATTCAATGGAAATATCAAGCATAAAATATCAGATTTTTTGGTAAGTTGCGGACATATAAATAAGGGTAGGCTGGAAAATAGAGGTCTGTACTCTACACAAAATTCTTACAAATCCTATCAATACTATAATGGTATAAAAACCCCGAAAGATCTATTTCATCCAATAAAATTAGGAATTAATGACACTTTCCTTTCTAATCAATTTGCTATCGACAACTTTGAATTACAATCAAACATTATCATTCAGGATTAATTAAATTACGAATAAATGAAAAATGTCATAATCAGAAAACTAATTATGACATATTTTATTTAATGGTCGAAAATTCTCTTTTAAATACCATAATAGGAAAATATATTACTAAAAAAAGAACATCGAAATTTGCCTTATTAATTAACGTCCTCATGGCTATTAATTTGACTACAGCTTGAAAAGTAAACCACTTAATGAGCTATTGCAAATTCCCTATCTTATTTTTTTAATGATAGCCCAATATTATTTTACTTGATTAACAAGAAACTTTCTTGCTTCCTTATACCCTTTTACCTATATATTATATTTTATACCTAATTTAAGTATTATATTACTCTTTATACTAAGAGCTTCTGAGTAATGACTCAATTTTCTCGTCTAATTTAGCTCGAAATTCTTCCTTGAAACCATGTCTGAATTTGCGCTCATAATCATTATAAAAGTCTCTGTATTCTTTTTTAAATTTTGATTGCTTTTCCTTCTTCATCTGAGGCAACAATTCCTCGAAAAAAACATCTGGTGTAATACTTTTAATTCCTTGAAATTTCAATAGATTATCCATCGGCTTTTTTTCTTCGCCTTTAATCAGATCCATAACTTCTGGAGATACGACATCAATAAATTTTACCTTTTCATATAAGTGTGCTATCGAATACAAAAGATGATTCCAATTATCTTTTATTTTAAATAGATTGTTAATCTTATCATCAAAATTTTTATTGTAAAATCCACTTACTTTATCAACTTTTAACTCAAATCTTAAGAAATAATTTTTCTTAGTTACCTTATCTTTTAATTTTTTCTTGTTTTTGGATTTAACGAACAATTCATTGTTATTTTCCATTTTTACTATTTTATCATAGAACGAAACTGAAAAATTACTTCCAATAAAACTTAGTCCATTTTCACTATATATATTTTTTTCGGTCAGTCCCTCAAAGCTTTGAAAACAACTTAATATACCTTTCATTTTTACGGGTAAGCGAAGAGTTACACCTAGTTCAATTTGGGTAATTCTAGCTTTCCATAATAATTTATTATCTATTTGAAATTCTTTGCCATATCTATTAATTATTCTCTCAAACGATTTAGAAGCTAAATCGCCCAATACTCCAATTCCATACCAATCCTTTCTGATATTTCTGTGAATAATTAATTTATTTTTAACATTATAGTCAACATTTGGTAATCTCTTCGAGATTTTATATTGAACATACTGAATATATAAATATTTGCTATACTTACTGGGCACAACTCCCATATCATCATTAGATTCATCCTCATTAATATCATCATCTTGAATATAATTATTACGAAAAGTATAAACAATATCACCGTTTTTATTTGGTTTATTTTTAAAGAATTTCTTTCTAAGAATTTCCTCGCTTAATCCTGCATTATCTACAACAAATTTTATTCTATCAACCATTTTTTATTTATTTAAGAATTTTTCAACATCGACTTTTTTTACATAAATTTTCGCATTAGGTTTTTTCTGAATGGTCTTTAGTCCCATATCTTTGTATCGGTAAAAAGTTTTGTGACTAAACCCAAAATGCTCACAGGCTTCTTTCACTGTCAATAATTCCTTAAAATTACATTTTTCATTGATAAGATTTCTGAGCTGCTTAATTTCTTTCTTTAATTTTCGGTTTTGTTTGAATACATACAATGCTAATTTTTTATCCATTGCTTTAATTTTATTTGTTAAACAATTTTTATTTTAATTAACTGTAGTAACATTAAATGCATGGATTATTTTATAGAGTCATTTGATACCAAAAACAGAAAGTATTGATTTTCAGCAATAAAAATTCTATACTAAAAAAAGCGACCAAATGATCGCTTTGTCATATTATACCTAAATTAGGTTTACTGATTTTGTAAGCTCAGTAAATTGAGAAACGTTATAAAAGATCAGAATTTACATCAAACTTTTTTTGAATATCTTCAACTGTTTAAATGTTTCTTTATTGCAGAATTAAGAATATGATCCTTCTTTCTCAGTTGCCTAACAAAAATATCATCCCCAAAGATTTTCTTACATCTATTTATATAACTGATATAATTTGATTTATTTTGATAATTGGAAGGCTTTACAATTGCAGAAAATTCCCCCTTATTATTTTCAACAAGAAATACTTTATTCCTGAAAGATTGTTTTAATTCATTACTTTCTCTATCTAAATCCCGTAATGGTTTCTTATACAATTTTTTCACCTGATTTTTAAAAATCGCAGTTTTGACATAAGGGTTTTTATTATTTTTTGCTCGTCCCGCTCTTCTTTTCACAATTGAAATTAATCTGCGATAAAATTTAGCCAGATTTGTTGATTTTATACAAACACTATATCCTCTAAATTCAAATCCTAAATAAATTAAAGGACTACCTATTTTTTCCTGGAAACCCATAATTTTTATAGATGTTAACCTTTTATCACCTGCACCATTATAGATTTCTTGTCTAAAAATAAATTGCTCCGTTTTAGAAGTACTTATTTCAAGATTACTTTCAAGAATCAATTTTTCAACAAATATTTTTATATTTTCAACATCATTACTGTTACAAACAACAATTATATCATCTGAATATCTTCTATAGAAACCTTTACGTTCTTTCACTATATAATCAACAATTCTTTTATCAAAATCTAAGAGATATAGATTGGCCAAGACAGCGCTTATTGGAAGCCCCTGTGGAATTCCAACCTGCACTTTAGTATCTCCTCTTGATTGAAAGAAAGGATTTTTATATATTCTTAATTTTCCTGTTTTTACAGCATTCCTAAAGTCAATATTAGATTCAAAAAAACATTTAAACCCTTTTTCTCTTCTTATTTTTGCCAGTTTTTTTTCATCAAATCCTGAACGTTTGCCCTTCTTTTTTGTATTGATTCTTAAATCATCTTTTAAAATATAACGAAAATCTGTACAAGATTTAAAAACATTCTTGTGGTCATTGGGAAGCTCTTTTTCGCCTATTAATGCCGCCCATTTTTTTTCCAAAAGTTCATGATCTAAACTAGAAAAAAAACCTTTGATATCAAATGTTAACACACTTACTTCGGAATTCTCTAAACTTCTTTCTTTTATCTGGTCAAAAACTTCTTTTGCGAAATGAATTGTACTTTTACCTTTTCCGGTATCTTCTAAAGGGATTTTTCGGTAAGCATTAACAGATTCATTTAAAGAAGAATCCTTAATCAGTTCTTTTTCATACAATTCATTTAGTTTTGAAGCATAATATCCATAAATCAAAGCATCAAAATGACTTGCGTAATGAAGTGGTCTTTTTTTAGCCGTTTTTTCAAAACTTCCATCTTGTTTTTTTAGATTATGGCATCTATCAGATTTATTGTCATATTTATTTTTGTCTACTTTTTTATATTTTCTCTCTTTAATAATTGAGTGCATTAAAGGATAAAAAGCATACTTAGCAATAAACTTAGGATTTTCAATTTTTGATTTGTAAATTCTCCAATTACTGGAAATCTGCAAACTTTTGGATATATGTAAATATCCTTTACTTTGCATCCAAATAGGCTTTTCTTGTTCAATTCTCATAAAAACACTCGTAGAAAGCTCTAGCAATAATGATTATTAGATTTACATACCTCACGGAAAGCGGACCAGTACCCATTAATTGAGTCATTGTAATGTTCGTAAAGATATATTGCAACTAATTGATGTTGCCCCTGTTATAAACCTAATAATATCAGAATTTATGTGTTTGGAGATTACAATTAAATTACTTATCTTAGTGCTTGAGTGCATTATATTCCTTCTAACGGGAATACTGCATTGCAAACCTTTTTCCTGCCAAAGGCAGTAAGACCGAAGTCCTATAGTCCTGACTAATTGTAAAAAATCAACTTTCTACGAGCAAATCAAATATAGGAAAATTAAAACTATTAACTATAATTATGAACTCATACCAAATTGGCAATTTAGTATCATTAAAAAACCACCCTTTTATTTTAAGTTTAAATACTAAAATTGGAGCTAATGCACTGATGACACCGCCTATAATGGTAGTCACCGAAATTCTAAATCAAAAGAAGTACAATTCTGATTCTGAAGAAAAAGAGAATTTACCCGGTCAAGTCTTATGCACATTTTATAATACAAAAAATTCTTGTTATGAAAAACATTGGTTCAAAACTAATGAAATAATTGAGATTAAAAGGGTTGAAGGATCTGATGTAAAAAAAGATAATTCCACAGAAAACTACACATCATTAAAGACTAATTTCAAAGATAATCTTGTAGTTTTACTTTCTGCTGATGCAGAATTAGGAAAAAAGAAAATAAGTTGGTCAATAGACAAAGATGATGAAAAGTTTAGAACAGAATCGTATTTAGACTTTCTGCCACCGGTAATGACTGTGATAGATGTCATTGAAAACGATAAGTTTTTAAAGGATCGGAGAAATTCAGACGATGGAGAAATTAAAAAAGACTCAAGCAAATATTTATTAAAGTGTAAATGGTTTAACCCTATTAAACAAACCTTTTCAGAAGAACTTATTCCATATAAAATTGTTGAAAAAGTTTCGATAGATTTCGATAAAATTGAAATTGTAAAAGCAGGCATAAAGGAGGAAAATTTATTTAAAATCCCGAGGGAAATCCAAATGGAACCAGATAAGAAAGATATGTTTAGTTTTTCTTTAGTAGAAATTAAAGATATCATCATGCTAAATCATCGTGTAAAAATTCTATATAGAGATTTATTCTCAAATAAAAACGAATCGTCTTTTTTAGAAAAAGTAGATATAGAAAAAATAAATTTAAAATTTGAAGACTTAATTGAGGAAAAATACCCTGACTATTCTTCCCGTTCTTATAACAATATTAATAAGTTAAAATGGGAAGGAAATAAATTTTACAAGATTAACTATACTGATAAAAAAGGTCGATTCACTACTAGAATTATAACAAATTGTGAAAAGACTGAATTTGAAACAGAAGATGGCGAAAAGGAAGTATTTATTATAGCAAACTGCTTTTTAAGAAATGGACATATTAGACATTTTAAGCTTAAAAATGTAGGGGAAAGATTAACTCTCAAAAATGATTTTGAAAATTTAATTAAAAAATAATAATGACACTAGGACATTTTTAAAACTTCTCTCTTGTATTACTCAATCTCATATAAATTTAAAAGCCCGCTTTTCTTTTAGAATCGGGGCTTTTTCCTTTAGATTTTCATAGAAACTCTTCAGGGAACACTTACTTGCTTCTTATTATATTCTGACTTATATTTTCACTTCTATCTTACTTGTTATTTCAGTAAAACATATCATGCTTTTACTTGCCTTCTTCTTGTTTTATTTTCCCCTTAATCTTGGTATATATTCATTTAGAGCATTAAAATGTAATCCTATAGGTTCCCATAGAGGTTACATTGGCTTTTTCAGCCTTTACATATTTCTTAATCCAACCGATTGAGGTTGATGTTATACATGAATCCAAAACCCCTCCCGATCTTCTGGCAGAAACTACATCCCCTGCTTTATCTATAGTATAGGCAATCATAATAGAACCTCTTGCAGTACAACTATGAGAAGGTTGTATTCCTCCTCTTCCCATCGTTCCAGGAATATAACCTATCAATTTTCGCTCAACACCTATTTTACTTTCAGCATTCTCATTTCCTTGGGTTCTTCCTTTTATAAGATACCCAATGGCGTGGTTTTCTTTTTCGTACTCAATATTTTTTTTAGTTTCGGGAGTTTCATTTTTATCAGTCTGATAGTATTTAATTTTTTCCGCCTTCATGAAGCCTTCAACATCACGAAAAGTTATCTTATCTAAATCATTAGTGATACTGTGAATATACCTCTTACTATTTTTACATTTTTTGGAAGTAAAATCAATAACATTTCCTTTATCATCTTTGTATATTTCCTTTTTTTCCAGTTTCTCCGCTTTTACATTGATATAGGAAACGTAATATTTCACTTGGTTAGTACACGTTGTATCTAACAAAAAGAAATCAAGACTTTTCTCAGCTCCAACCAAGATTCCTTCTTCATTGAAGTAATAATCATAAGAAGTTTTGCTATCTCCAATATGCCCCCATAAATCATCGGATTTACTGATATAGACAATTTTATTATTTTTTCTGAGAATTTTATAGAACATTTCCCATTGAAGCTCAAATTCTTCAACTGGGTTTTCCGTCATACTTTGTTTTAATCTACCATCTGTAAGCTTGACATATTCAATAATTTTAGATGGCTCGTTTCTCAAAGTCGTTTTTACAAAACTTTTAGTTTGTTTTAATTCTTTCTCATATAAACCCTGAGAATTAAAAAACGAAAAAGTACAGAGAGTAAAAATTATATAAAGATTTTTCATTGTTTAATTAATTTTAATCGAATCTTCTTGCAAATCTGAAACAACAGTTGCAGGTTTTTCTTCATAGTTATCTTCAACCTTATTTTTAGTTTTGGATAAACGCTCATAGTAGTTAGTATTTTTACCAGGTATATAATTTCCTTTTGCATTATCCAGCTTCTTGAAATCAAAAGTTGTATTTTCTCCCACTCTTTGACTTTGTGAGTTTGATTTTTCCATAACACTTTCGTATTCAAAAATCACTCTTGTAAATCCTAAAAATCCGTATGCTGTAATTAAATCTTTATCTGAATCTTCATTATGGTATTTCAGTTTTCTTACCAATACAAGATCTTCCTCATAAATTCCTACATTTGAATAACCTTTTCTTGAAAGAGTATTAACTATATAATTTTGAGAATATTCTTCTGGAGACTTTTCACCCAAAAAGAAATCTTTCATTTTTTTGAAAATTTGAGGTTGTTGTAAAAGGATTTTATCTGCAATTTCATTTTGCATTGTAGCTCGATCAGGCTTTAATAAAAATGTTGAAACGCTAAACAAGATGATTATACCAACGATTATATAAAATGAATAACTTTCTCCTGATTGAGTTTTTTGAGTAATGTAAAGGTCGTTTAAAACCTTTTTATTGATATCTTTATCAGCTGATGTCCGAGCTTCATCAGGAAACATTATCGAAATATCTCGTAATATCTCTAAGGCAAGATCATTATTGTATTGTTCTACCATTTTAGGAATCCTGAAGAGGTCAATAATTGCCCAGATAAAAAAACCTCCCACAGTAAAAACATACAGTATCAGCCAACCCCATTTTTTAAGGTAGGCGTAATGCCATCCTAAAAGAAACCATAGCAGGTAAGATATTCCTACAGATTTTTTTCGTCTTTCAAATTCACTAATGAAGATTCGTTGTTGTTCTGAGTTCAGGTCTCGAAATTTTTTCTGAATCAGATAAGAAAAGTTTCCCATGATTATTAGTAACCATTCAGTTCCAAAACGGCAATTTAATACATAGAAAAAGCGTGGAACTTAAACCGTATTAGTAACCGAGGTACTGCCATACCCAACGCACATAATAGGAAAAGCCCACGCATGACGGGGCGATTCACTATTTAGTCTCAGTGCGTTAGAAAATTGGCAGTTTTCGGTAACGAGAATAAACAGCTTACGCTTTTATTTTAATTATATTTTTATCTTCTACGAAATTACGATTTTTTACCGTAACTAAAGTTTTTCATAGCATCTCTAAGTATGGAAAAGTTAGAATTAGTATATATTAAAGTGTTTGAAATATTTTTATGACCTAATAATTTACTAACTAAAGGTAAAGGAATATTGTACGAATTCACTAAGCTACTCCCAAACGTATGTCTGGCAAGATGAAAATGAACTCTTTTATTAATCTTAGCTAAATCAGCCAAATCCTTTAATTTATTATTAACAGTCTGATTAGTAATACTGGGGAAAATCTTCTCATCTTTCTTTTTACCGATTATATATTTACATAAGACCTTTTTAGCTTGTGCGCTAAAAGGAACTTTTAAAATATCATCCGTTTTCTTTTGAACGATCGAAATTACCGAATTATTTAGATCAACATTTTTAACTAATAATTGATCACAATCACTAAATCTCAATCCAGTATAACAAGAGAATAGAAACATATCTTTTGTTAATTTATACTTTTTAATTTGTTCTTCATCCAATTCTAGATTTCTTAAACGTACCACCTCTTCCTCATGTAAAAACTCATCATTAACTTTTGGCCCCTTAAACTTAAAGTTATTATACGGAGAAAAACTAATTTTCTCCATTAAGTAGATTTGATGAATAATAGATTTCAGACACTTGTGCATATTATAAACAGCACCTCCTTCTTTCAGATCCAATTTTTTCAAATATGTGTCAAAGCCTTTTACAAAATTATAGTCAATATCTGAAGTATAAATATTCGACTTATAACTTTTAAGTCTTTTTCTTAATAACGAATATTTATAAGATGTAGCTTCTTTAAGCCCTTTAGCTTCGACAATTTCATCATAAAGTTGATAGAAATCATTGTCACTTTTTCCTTTGAAATACCGATCAATTAAATCAAACGTAATAGATACTCCCCCAGCTTCTTTTAAGCTACAATGCCCTTCTAAGTCTGATTTTATTTTATTTAACTTAACATTTAAACTTTTAAATCCTTTACCAATAGCTTTGGAGTTTTTATCATCCCAAAACTTAGGATCAATAGATTCTTTTAAACCTATCTTCTTTGAACGAGAATTAATGATGATTTGTAAAATCAGCGGGTTTTCTCCTTTAGCATTTTGTTTATCAGTTCTTCTGACAATTTTGATTGAATAGTTATTCATAACGAAAATATTTGTTTGTTTATATTCTCAATAACTATAGTAGAGATTTTGAAGAGGAAAAAATCAGCTAATTTAAGTATAATATTTTAAATATAAAAATACAAATAACTGATAACCAATATTTTATATTATGTCATTAATTTCTCATTCTAAATTTACCTTAGGTCATATCGTACCAGAATTAGGTAACAAAGTTTTTCGAGAAAAACTGCTGTTTAATCTACGGGGGGAAACAAGAGGGGAAAGTTATTTCGGGAACGATGACTATTTTTGTCTATAAATAGCAACTATAAAAACATAAAAAAACCCCTATTTTAGGGGTTTTTAAAATTTTCGAAGAATTGTCTATCTTCAAAACCGTGGTCCCACCTGGGCTCGAACCAGGGACCACCTGATTATGAGTCAGGTGCTCTAACCAACTGAGCTATAGGACCTCAAAATTTGGTTGAATTTTGTGACTGCAAAAATAGCAAAATTTATTTCACTACAAAATTTTTTATTGCTTTTCTTGGCAAAGTTCTACTAATACACCGTTGGTGGATTTCGGGTGAAGAAAGACAACTAATTTATTATCAGCTCCTTCTTTAGGCTCTTCAGAGATAAATTGGAACCCTTCTTTTTTTAATCTTTCTATTTCCGCAAAGATATTTTCTACCCCAAAAGCCAGATGATGAATACCCTCTTCCTTTTTATCAATAAATTTTGAGATCGGGCTTTCTTCCCTGCTCGCCTCCAGAAGCTCTATCTTACTTTCTCCAGCGGCATAAAATGAAGTAACAACTCCTTCTCTTTCCACAGACTCTTTTTTGTAAGATTCTTTTCCTAAAAGCCTGGTAAAAAGATCATCCGAAACACCTAAAGATTTCACGGCAATGCCGATATGTTCTAATTTCATAAATATTTAAAATAAATTAAGTTATAAATTTGATAAAGCCATCAAATATGAAAGTTCAATTCAAACAAAAGTACTAAATTTGCATAACTTATGGAAAGTAACAGACAAAGAAAAGTAGCACAGATTATACAGGAAGATTTCGCAGAACTTTTCCGTAAACAGGCTTCAGAAAGCAAACAAAGCATTCTGGTAACTGTTTCGGATGTAAAAGTAACTGCTGATCTTGGGATCGCCAAGATTTATTTAAGCATATTCCCACAAGAACACCGTAAAGCCGTAATGAAAGAAATTGAGGAAAATAAAGCTCAATACAGAAATTTCATTGGCCAGAAAATGGCAAAACAGGTGCGTGTAATTCCTAATCTGAACTTTTATCTGGACACTACTCTTGACGATGTTGAAAAGCTCGACAGAGAGTTGAGAGGCGAAGGCGACAATCCTATTTTATAAAAAGTTGAAAAACATTGCATTTTACATAGCTTCAAGATACCTTTTAGCAAAAAAAGGCAGTACTGCTGTTACGTTCATTACGTGGCTGGCTGTGGGTGCTATGATGGTTGCCGTCACTGCAATGTTTGTGATTATTTCCGTTTTTTCAGGGCTTGAAGACCTTAATAAGGAACTGATTTCCAATCTTCACGCAGACCTTACTATTAAAAGCACTTCAGGAAAAAAACTGAAAGATTATTCCAAAATTGATTCTGTTTTAAAAAACAATAAAGAAATCAGCCATTTTTCCAGGGTGATTGAAGAAAAAGTTTACATCAGCTATAATGGAAAAGGGGATATTGCTTATTTAAGAGGGGTAGATTCTGCTTATATTAAGGTAAATCCTATTGATAAAGATGTTTTCTACGGAGCTTATCCAGGCTTTAAATATTCTAATGAAGTATTGATGGAAAATTCTTTAGACAACAGGCTGTCTATTCCAGTTGCCACTTCTACGGGCTACGCAACGGTTTTTATGCCGAAGCCGGGAACCGGAATCATTAACAAGGAAGAAGATATTTACAATAAAAAAGATATTCTTGTCACCGGTGTTTTTCCCGGAAAAGATCAGCTGGACAATTATATCATTGCGCCAATAGAGCTAACGGAAGAATTACTTGACCTCCCGAAACATTCCGCTTACCAGATTGTAATCAAAATTAAAAATCCGGAGAATACCGATGCTGTAAAACAACAACTTCTTTCTTCGCTGGGAAAAAATATTGAAATAAAAACCAAACAGGAGGAAAATGCCGCATTCTGGAAGATGATTAATACAGAAAAGTTATTTATCTACTTGATTTTTGCTTTGGTTATTTTCATTACTACATTCAATCTTGCGGGTGCTATTATTATTCTTCAGCTGGATAAAAAAGAGCAGACAAAATCCCTGATTTCATTAGGGTTTCCGTTAAGCCATCTCCGCCAGGTATATTTCTATACCGGGAGTCTGATTGTAATATCAGGAATTATTTCCGGGCTCATTCTGGGAACGGCACTTTGCTATTTCCAGCAGTACACCGAATTTTTTAGAGCTAATGAAACGTTGCCTTTTCCGATAAAAATTGTTGGTCAGAATTATTTCATCGTTGCTCTTACCGCATCATTATTCGGTTTCATCATTTCCTGGGTATTTTCCAAAATAAGCAAAGACTATATTACTAAAAATTAACACGTTCCGTTTTCATTTTTTTGTACCTTTACCGCCCAATTTTTAAAAATGAAACGCACTTTACTCTCTTTTTTAATGGCATTTGCCTTTATTAATGCATTTGCCCAGATTCCTGCGGGATACTACGATGGTACAACGGGTCTTTCCGGGGCAGCTTTAAAAACTAAACTTAAACAAATTATTACCAATGGCCATGTAGATCACGGATATGGTGGCTTATGGATCGCTTACCAAACCACAGATCGTGATAATTTCTATGAGAATGACGGTACTATTTTAGATATTTATTCCGAAAACCCAACTGGAACTGATGCTTACAGCTACAGTGTTGGAACAAACCAATGTGGCTCTTATAACAGTGAGGCAGATTGTTATAACAGGGAACATATCGTTCCGCAAAGTTTATTTAATGAAGCCAGCCCGATGGTATCCGATATTCATTTTATTCGTCCTACTGACGGATGGGTTAATAATAAAAGGTCAAATTATCCTTTTGGGGAAGTAGGAACAGCTTCTTACACCTCTTTAAACGGTTCAAAATTAGGAACTTCAGCATCTGCGGGGTATTCAGGGACAGTTTTTGAGCCAATTGATGCCTTTAAGGGTGATGTGGCTAGAATGATCTTTTATTTTGTAACAAGATATGAAACCCAGCTTAGCGGCTTCACTTCCGGAGATATGCTTGGAGGATCAGCTTTTCCAGGCCTTCAGACATGGGAACTTGATCAGCTATTGGCTTGGAGCGCTGCAGACCCCGTCTCTTCTGTGGAAATTGAAAGAAACAATAAGTCTTATACATTTCAGGGGAACAGAAACCCTTTTATTGATCACCCGGAATATATCACTCAAATCTGGGGAACGCCGGTTGCTGATACACAAGCTCCGACTGCTCCAACAAATTTAGCAACAAATACACCTAACTCCAATTCAATTTCATTAAGCTGGACAGCTTCCACAGATAATGTTGGAATAGCTGGATATGACATTTACAAGGATGGCGTTTTCTATGCAACTGTTTCGGGAACAACGGCAACTGTTTCAGGGCTAAATCCTTCTACCACATACAACTTTTATATTATTGCAAAAGATGCCGCAGGAAATTCTTCTACAGCAAGCAATACCGCATCAGGAACTACCCTTGCCGGAGGACAGCCGGGCGGAAATTGCGGAACAGAAACTTTTGACGGCATTCCTTCCACAGGAACCAATTATCTTGCTCAAACGTGGACAAGCAATAATGTTACATGGAATGCAACTGATGCAAGAACCGATGAAACCATTAATGGAAAAGCAATCACAATCAGAAACGGATATTTATTAAGCTCCAGTGTTTCTGGAGGAATCCAAAGCCTTACAGTAAAAACACAGCTTAAATATACAGGCTCAAGCAATGCATTAAATGTAGAAATCAACGGAACCCAAGTGGGAACAGTTCCTTACAGCGCAACAGTAGGAACTTTTACCATCAATAATATTAATATAAGTGGAAATATTATAATTAAAATCACCAATCCTGCCGGAGGAAACAGAGTTGCTATTGATGATCTGAGCTGGACTTGTTATAACAGCACATTAGGAACCGCGGAAGCATCAAAGGATAAGTCTTTCAGCGTTTACCCGAATCCTGTAAAAAGCAACGAGCTTTTTGTGAGAGGTGAAAACGTAAGCAAAATTTCAAAAGCTCAGATTTATGACCTTTCAGGAAAGTTAATTCAGACTATAGAGAATCCTTTTAAAAATTCAAATAAAATCAACCTAAAAGGCTTGAAAAAAGGCAACTATATCCTTAAAACCGAAAACAATTCTACAAAATTCATTGTAGATTAAAACTAAAAAATATTTTACATCAAAGGCCGGTTTTCTCCGGTCTTTTTTTTATTTTTGATTATATGGATTCCAATAAAAAATTAGGTTTGATAGGAAAAAATATCTCCTACTCTTTCTCAAAAAAATTCTTTGAAGACAAATTTCAGAAATTAATGCTGAAAGGTTATTCCTATACTATTTTTGATCTCAGTGAAATCAATGAGGTTGAAAATCTGCTTTCCACGCCTGACCTTTTGGGCTTTAACGTAACCATTCCTTATAAAGAAAAAATCATTAATTATCTTGATGAACTGAGTGATGAGGCGGAAGAAATTGGAGCTGTAAACTGTGTTTTAATTCAAAACGGAAAAAAAACAGGCTATAATACAGATGCTTTCGGATTCGAAAAAACCCTGCTTCTTCATAAAAAGCAACATCATGATTCTGCCTTGATTTTAGGAAACGGTGGCGCTGCAAAAGCCGTCAAATATGTTCTGGATAAACATGAGATTTCTTCAATTATTGTTTCCAGAAACACAGAAATTAATTTTGAAAACCTAGATAAAGAAACTGTTGAAAACCATAAAATCATCATTCAGTGTACGCCTGTAGGAACTTTTCCGAATGTGGAAGACTGCCTGCATTTTCCTTTTGAGGGTGTATCCAAAGATCATTTAATTATAGATTTAATTTACAACCCGAATTATACCCAATTCATCATCAAAGCTTCAGAAAAAGGGGCGAAAACAGTGAACGGTTATTATATGCTTGAGCAGCAAGCAGAAAAAGCGTGGGAAATTTGGAACTTTCAAAAAAAATAACATAAATTAGTGCTTTAATTGGCATTTTTGCTATATTTAAAAGATATTAAACGCCACTCATAAAAGATTTGCTATGACTACAGAAAACAACCTTTCTGAAAACGAAGAAAAGAAAATTTCTAACGAAGTACCTCAAGAGGAAACACCTGAAAATACCGCTTCTCAGGAGGAAAACCATCATGAAGAAGATACTGAGCATGAAGAGGAGAATGACGTAGAAATTACGCTGGCCGATGCTTTGAAGGAAATGGAGAAGATCATTAATGCTCCCAATGCAGGTGAAAATTCCAAAAAATTCAATCAGCTAAAAGAAAAGGCAAGTCATTACATCCATGATGAGGTGGAAGACAAAAAACACGAATATACTGATGCCGGAAATGCTCCGGAAAACTTCAGCTACGAACATCCTTTACAGGCCAGATTTTCTGCTTTAGTAAATATTTTCAGAGAAAAATATGATTCTTACCAGAAAGGACAGGAAGAAGAGCAGAAGAAAAATCTTGAACACAGACAAAGTATTATCGAAAGACTTAAAAATCTTTATACAAACTCTGAACCCGGAACCAACCTTTTTAAATCCATCAGAGAAATTAAGGAAGACTGGTCTAATGCCGGACAGGTTGCAAAATCTGAATTCAGAATCCTTAATAACAATTATTTTCACCATCTGAACCAGTTTTACCAGATGCTGGATCTCAACAAAGAATTTCTTGAGCAGGAATACAGCCACAATCTTGAAAAAAGACAGCACATCATAGAACGTGCAAAAGAGCTTGAGCATGAGCCTGTAATTCAAAAGGCACTTAATGAGCTTCAATATCTTCACAAACTTTGGAAGGAAGAAGCAGAGCCTGTCGCAGAAGAATTCCGTGAAAAGACGTGGGAAGAATTCAAAGAAATTTCAAATAAAATCCACGAAAGAAAATCCGAACTTTCCGCAGCCATTGAAGCTGAGCAGAATACCAATCTGGAAAAGAAAAACCAGATCATCGCAGAGATCAAAAAGCTTTCTGAGCCATCAGAAAATCCAAACCACAATTACTGGCAGAATGCCATCAGAAAAGTGGAGGATCTCCGTTCTGAATTCTTGAAAACAGGAAGTGTTCCCAGAAAACTTTCCAACCAGAACTGGAATGATTTCAAAACAACACTAAGAACTTTTAATACTACAAAAAATACGTATTACAAATCCCTGAAAGGGTCTCAGCAGGCTAATCTTGAGGAAAAGCTGAAGCTGATCCAGACCGCAAAAGACAACCAGAACAATGAAGAATGGGATATCGCCGTTCCTTTGTTTAAAAAGCTTCAGGAAGACTGGAAAAAAATAGGCCACGTTCCGAAAAGCATGACCAATAAGATCTGGGATGAATTCCGTGATGCGTGTAACGCTTTCTTCAACAACTACAGAGAAAAAAGCAATACCTCTACGGATAACTGGAAAGAAAATTACAAGAATAAAAAAGCAATCCTTGATGAGCTTAAAACCGTTACAGACGAAGAAGGCAGCATCGAAAGAATAGAAGCCATAAAAACGGCCTGGAACAATATCGGTAAAGTTCCGAGAGATAAAATTTCAATTAACTCAGAGTTTAATAAAACATTGAGAGAGAAGCTCAAATTAAACAAAATCAATGAATTAGAGCTTAAAGAAGAAGGTTTAACGGAAAACCAATTAACGGATAAAGCAAGAAAAATCAAGAGCCAGATCTCTGATCTTGAAGCTGAAATCGTGAAGCTGGAAAACAACCTTTCATTCTTCAATAAGCCGTCGAGAGAAAATCCTTTATTAAAAGATACTTTCAATACCATTGACGAGAAAAAAGCTCATCTGGAAACTTTAAGACAAAATCTCCACAATATTATCTCAGGAGAATAAATTAATTTAAAATCTAAAAGGGCGGAGCAAAGCAATTTGTCTTCGCCTTTTTCATACATAATGCAAGACGAATTTTATATCAAAAGATGTATTGAGCTGGCTCAAAAAGCTTTAGGCAAAACATACCCCAATCCTCTGGTGGGAAGTGTTATCGTGCACGAAGGCAAGATCATTGGAGAAGGTTACCATCATAAAGCCGGTGAAAATCACGCGGAAATCAACGCCATCAATTCTGTAGAAGATAAAAGCCTGATTCCGGAATCTACAATTTATGTTTCACTGGAACCATGTGCCCATTACGGAAAAACCCCACCCTGCGCCTTAAAAATTAAGGAGCTCGGATTCAAAAAAGTGATAATCGGCGCAATGGATTCTCATGACAAAGTAAACGGAAAAGGAAAAAAAATCATCCAGGATGCCGGAATAGAAGCTGTTTCGAGAATTCTGGAAAAAGAATGTATTGAATTAAACAAAAGATTCTTTACCTATCACGAAAAGAAAAGACCCTACATTATTTTAAAATGGGCAGAATCCGGAGATGGATTTTTAGACAAAGATTTTAAGCCCACTTCCATTTCCAATGCTTTGGTGAATCAGTTTGTACATCAGCTGAGAGCCGATGAACATGCTATTTTGGTAGGAACCCAGACCGCCCTTAATGATAACCCTAGCCTTACGGTAAGAAATGTGCAGGGCGAAAATCCGGTGAGAATTCTCATTGATTTTGATCTTAAAGTTCCACAGGATTTTAGCATTTACAATAAAGAAGCAAGAACATTGATTTTTAATTTAATTAAAAACGAAGCTCAGGATAATATTCAATTCATTAAAATACAGAAAGAAAATTTTTTAAATGAATTAATGAATGCTTTATATGAGGAACAAATTCAGTCTGTGGTTATTGAAGGCGGCAGATTTACACTGCAACAGTTTATCAATGAAAACCTCTGGGATGAAGCTATTGTGATAAAAAATGAAGGTCTGAAATTAGAAAACGGAACAAAAGCACCGGATTTTCACTTTACTCCATACAAGGTTGAAAATTTCAGAGATAATCTGATAGAATTTTATAAGAATGAGGAATAAATGCAGTTCGAATATAAAACCATAGAAAAACCTGTCGAAAACATATTGCTGAAAGAAAAAGGAAGCAAATTTATCGGGTATGCATTTCCTGTACACAATGAAGAAGAATTAAAATCTGCATTGGAAAAAATCCGTACGGAACATCCAAAGGCAACCCATCATTGCTATGCCTTCAGGATGGGTTTAAACGGGGAAAATTACCGCGCCAATGACGACGGAGAACCATCCGGAAGTGCCGGACTGCCGATTTACAACCAATTGCTGGCTAATGAAATTACCAATGTTTTAGTCATTTCCGTCCGTTATTATGGCGGGACAAAATTAGGGGTTTCCGGATTGGTGAAAGCGTACAAAGAATCAGCGAAAATTACGCTGAAGCAAGTCAATATTATTACTAAAGAGTTGGAAACCGTCATTAGAATTGAGTTTAATTTTAATCAGCAGAATATCATTTTCACCCTGCTTTCAAAATATGATGCAAAGGTGTTGGAATTTGACGCCAATGAAAATTGTGTAGTTAAAGCCTCTTTGAAGTTATCACAAAAAGAAAGCATCTCAGACAAATTGTCCGAGATGCAATATATTTCTTTTGAATTTTTAGATTAATCCCTTCTACCGCCCATCAGCAAAGATGCCCAGTAAAGAAGTTGCGCCAGTGAGCCGATTGCGGCCACTACATAGGTTCTTGCCGCCCATTTTAAGCTGTCCTGAACGCCTACATATTCTTCTGCAGTTACCGTCCCTGTATCTTTTAGCCATTTCATCGCTCTGTTGCTCGCATCATATTCCACCGGAAGTGTCACAAAAGCAAAAAGAGTCGTAAAGGCAAACATTAAAACACCGATTGCTAAAACCGTTGTATTTCCGTTCGGATCATGAATAGATCTAGTAGCTGTCATAATGACAATACCTGCAATAAGTACAAACTGCATGAGGTTGGAACTTATGTTAACAACCGGAACCAGTTTTGAACGAAGCTGAAGCATGGAATATCCCACCGCATGCTGAACTGCGTGCCCGCATTCATGGGCAGCAACTGCCGCAGCGGCTGCATTTCTTTGCATATAAACGCCTTCGGAAAGGTTAACTGTTTTATTTTCAGGATTATAATGATCAGTTAATTGCCCGGGAACAGAAATTACCTGCACATCATTTATTCCGTTATCTCTCAACATTTTTTCTGCCACTTCTTTCCCTGAAAGCCCGTTTCGCAAATGCACTTTGGAATAATACTCAAATTTCGATTTCAATCTCGATGAAACCCACCAGCTCACAAGCATTGAAATGATGATAATTATGTAATAATCGATCATTTTAAATTAATTTATATGTATATTTTTAACCATAATGATGTAAAAACTATGCCAAAGTATTAGATATAATTTAATTATATTTGCTCTTTAATTCTCCCCAAAACACTATGTCAAAAGTATCTGTTATTGAAGTAAAAACCCCGGGCGAACTCAAGCAGTTTGTAAAATTTCCAATGGTTTTATATAAAAACAATCCCTACTATGTTCCATCTTTTATTAAAGATGAATTCAAAATCTGGGATGCCAAAGAAAATCCAGCCTTACAATATTCCAAAGCTAAACAGTTTTTAGCACTAAAAGACAACAAAGTAGTCGGAAGAATAGCGGTAATTATCAACCAAAAGGAAGAAAAAGAATTAGGCATTAGAAAAGTGCGTTTTGGATGGATAGATTTCATTGATGATGAAGAAGTTTCCAAAGCTCTGATTCAAAAGGCGATAGAGTATGCTAAAGAAAACAGCATCCATAAAATTGAAGGCCCAATGGGATTTACGAATCTCGACAAGGCAGGAATGCTTACAATGGGTTTCGACAAACTGGCAACCATGATTGGTATTTATAATCATGAATATTATCCTAAACATCTTGAAAAACTTGGCTTAACGAAGGAAAAAGAATGGGTAGAATTTGAAATGAATTTCCCTAAAGTTTTACCGGAAAAAGTTGAAAAATTCAGTGGATTGATTGCTCAGAAATATAAGCTTAAAGTTTTGCCTTTCAAGACAAAAGAAGAAATTCTACCGTTTGTGGAGCCTATGTTCAAACTGCTCGACGAAACTTACAAGCATCTTTCAACCTATACCCCTATCACAGAAGAGCAGATAAAAACATATAAGGAGAAATATTTCCCGTTTATTGATAAAAACTATGTCATTTGTGTAGTTGATGAAAACAATGAATTGGTTTCATTTGCCATTACCATGCCTTCTTACTCAAAAGCTTTACAAAAATCAAAAGGAAAACTGTTCCCGTTCGGATGGTGGCATTTCCTTCAGGCAGGCAAGAAGAACGACAGGGCCAATTTTTATCTCATAGGAATCCATCCTGAATATCAGAGACGTGGCGTAACAGCCATTATCTTTAAAGAAATTTTTGTTCGTTTTACAAGTATGGGAATAGAATATGCTGAAACAAACCCCGAATTGGAAGAAAACAAAAGCGTACAGGTTTTATGGCAGGATTATAACCCGGTAAACCACAAAAGAAGAAGAACGTATTCATTAACCTTAAATAATTAATGGTTATGAGTTATAAATTATGAGTTAAATTTAAGACTGTTTATTTAATTTTAAAGGAGATTTTAAAGGAAACATCACTTAAAAATAAAGCTAAAAATTCATACTCAATTTTAACTCATAATTTATAACTCAAAACTTATAACTCTTCACATGAAACCACAACTCATCATTTTCGGGATTCTGATTGCCGGATATATCATTTACAATCTTCTTTTTCAAATTGAGGATGATAGAACGAATACAATAGTTAACATAATCTATGCAAGTGTTATTTTTGGATATATTTCGTTTCTGGCCTACTCTCTCCTTAAAAAAATGAAGAAATAAATGTTATTTTTATTGATTCTAAATTATCGGTTTTTCCCATTTTCATCCCACTTTTAAGTAGATTAATTTCATGCTTTCTTGTTTATTCTGTAAATTTGCAAATTGAGATAATAATGCAAAAATGAATTTACCTGAAAGTTATATTCCAATCCTTATACAAGCAGGTGTTGCGATCGGTTTCGTAGCCATTTCATTGCTTGGAGCGCATTTTTTAGGTCCGAAACAGAAAAAAGGAAATTCTGTAAAAAACCAAAGCTGGGAGTGTGGAGTCCCTGTAGAAGGAAATGCAAGAACACCGTTTTCCATTAAATACTTTTTGACTGCGGTATTATTCGTATTATTCGATATTGAGATCGTATTCTTTTATCCATATGCTGTAAACTTCAGAGAATTCGGAATGGAAGGATTCCTGGCAGTACTTACATTCGTGGCGATTTTCTTCATGGCATTTTTTTATGTCTGGAAACGCGGCGCGCTGGATTGGGATAAATAAATTTTAACATTAAAAGATTGAATGATTAAGAGATTAAAAATTAGCAAATACTTAAATCTTTAAATTCCTAAATCTTTAAATATTTATAAACAAAATGTCAGATAACAAACCAGTAATAAGAACAGATGCACCTGCTCCGGAAGGATTTGAAGGAGAAGGGTTTTTCGCAACGAAACTGAGCAGTGTGATCGGGATGGCAAGGAAATTTTCTCTTTGGCCGTTGCCTTTTGCAACCTCTTGTTGTGGTATCGAGTTTATGGCTACCCTGAACCCGACTTATGACGCTTCGAGATTCGGTATGGAAAGAAACTCTTTCTCGCCGAGACAAGCGGATATGTTGATGGTTTGCGGAACTATATCTAAGAAATTAGGACCTGTCCTAAAAGAAGTTTACACTCAGATGGCTGAGCCGAAATGGGTGGTAGCAGTGGGAGCCTGTGCTTCCAGCGGCGGTATTTTTGATACTTATTCTGTATTACAAGGAATTGATAAAATAATTCCGGTAGACGTATACGTTCCGGGATGCCCTCCAAGACCGGAGCAGATTATTGAAGGAGTAATGCAGGTTCAGGCTTTGGCAGAAAGCGAAAGCATCAGAAGAAGAGATATGCCGGAATACCAAAAATTACTAGATTCTTACGGAATTGATTAAAAATTTAAGAATTAAAGGATTAAAAAATTAATACGAAAACATTAAACCTTTTAATCTTTTAATCTTTTAATCTTTGAATTAAATTAAAATGACAAACGAATTTGTATTAGAAGCAATCACAAGAGAATTTCCGGAATCTGTAATTACAAGCTCAGAACCGTATGGAATGCTGACCATAGAGGTGAAGAAAGAAGATATGAAGAAAATTGTTCACTATCTTAAAGATTCATCACTGGAAATTAATTTCCTTACGGATATTTGTGGAATCCATTACCCGGAGTTTCCTGAGAAAGAAATCGGGGTGGTTTATCACTTACATAATATGATGACCAACTTCAGGTTACGTTTGAAAATCTTTATGTCCAGAGAAAATATTGAAGTAGATTCTTTAGTAGATCTATATGCAGGAGCCAACTGGATGGAAAGAGAAACTTATGATTTCTTCGGAATTAAATTTAAAGGGCATCCTGATCTTAGACCTATTTTGAATATGGAAGATCTTGGATACCACCCTATGCTGAAAGAATATCGTCTTGAAGATGGCACAAGAACAGATAAGGACGATGCAATGTTCGGAAGATAAAAATATAATGCAATAAGCAGTAAGCAGCAAGCAATAAGCTTAAAGCCTAAAGCCTATAGCCTAAAGCATTTAAATTATGAAAGATAACTCATTATCTAATATACTTAACCAATACGAAAGCAAGGAACAAATTGACGGTCAGCTATACACCCTCAATTTAGGACCTACCCACCCTGCAACGCACGGGATTTTCCAGAATATCTTAACGATGGACGGGGAAAGAATCCTTCACGCAGAGCAAACCGTGGGCTACATCCACAGAGCATTTGAGAAAATTTCTGAAAGAAGAAACTATTCTCAGATCACTACCCTTACCGACCGTATGAATTACTGTTCTGCACCGATCAACAATTTAGGTTGGCACATGACAGTTGAAAAACTGATTGGCGTTGAAGTTCCAAAGCGCGTAGACTATATGCGTGTCATTTTGATGGAGCTGGCAAGAATCGGTGACCACCTTATCTGTAATGGGGTAACCGGAATGGACTCAGGAGCGATTACCGGTCTTACCTATATGTTTATCGAAAGAGAACGTATTTACGACATGTATGAGCAGATCTGCGGAGCCAGAATGACCACTAATATGGGAAGAATCGGAGGTTTTGAAAGAGATTTCACACCCAAATTCCATGAGTTGATTAAGGATTTCCTTAAAACTTTCCCTCCAAGATTCAAAGAATTCTGTACATTATTGGAAAGAAACAGGATTTTCATGGACAGAACCATCGGAGCTGGAGCCATTTCTGCAGAAAGAGCATTAAGCTATGGTTTCACAGGTCCGAACTTACGTGCAGCAGGTGTAGATTATGACGTGAGAGTTGCACAGCCTTATTCTTCTTACCAGGATTTCGACTTTATCATCCCTGTGGGAACCTCGGGAGATACTTACGACCGCTTTATGGTTCGTCAGCAGGAAATCTGGGAATCCATTAAAATCATCAAACAAGCATACGAAAATCTTCCTGAAGGACCATTCCACGCGGATGTTCCTGATTTCTATCTTCCTGAAAAGGCAGATGTTTACCAGAAAATGGAAGCATTAATCTACCATTTCAAAATCGTAATGGGAGAAACTGACGTACCGAAAGGTGAAGTTTACCATGCTGTAGAAGGTGGAAACGGAGAATTAGGATTCTATTTGGTGAGTGATGGCGGAAGAAGTCCTTACAGGCTGCACTTTAGAAGACCATGTTTTATCTACTACCAGGCGTATCCTGAGATGATTACAGGTTCTGTAATTTCTGATGCAATCGTTACGATGTGTAGTATGAATATTATTGCGGGAGAATTAGACGCATAAAATTATAAAAAGTATCATTGTAAAATGTAGTAATGATTTTGCAGTGATTAAAATAAATAAGTCATTAGTACATTGTACATTGTACAATAATACATTAAATAAAATGAGCGAAACAATAGCTTTTAAACCGGAAAGTTTAGCACAGGTACACAAAATTATCGCAAGATATCCTGAAGGAAGACAAAAATCTGCCCTTCTTCCTGTACTTCACTTGGCACAGAAGGAATTCGGAGGATGGTTAGACGTTCCTGTGATGGATTATGTTGCTGAATTATTAAGTATTAAGCCAATTGAAGTATATGAAGTAGCTACTTTTTATACAATGTTCAATATGAAGCCGGTTGGTAAATATGTTTTGGAAGTTTGCAGAACGGGGCCTTGCATGGTTTGCGGAAGTGAAAAAATCCTTAACCATATCAGAACCAAGCTGAACATTAAGGACGGAGAAACTACGGAAGACGGAATGTTCACATTAAAGCCAGCTGAATGTCTTGGTGCTTGCGGATATGCTCCGATGATGCAGTTGGGAAAATTCTTTCACGAAAATTTAACGATAGAGAAAGTTGACGAAATCCTTGATCTTTGCAGAGAAGGACAGGTTGATTTGGGCTAAATAAATTTTAAACTAATTAAAAAAGGCGCGCAGCAAATAGCCAAAAGTTATAAGCCATTCGCCAAAAGCATATTACAATGAGTAAAAAACTTTTACTTAAAGACGCACATATAGAAGGTATACGTTACTTTGAAACCTACCGCAAACAGGGAGGTTACACAGCAGCAGAAAAAGCCTTGAAAATGACACCGGACGAAATTTTGGAAGAAGTAAAAGCTTCCGGACTTCGTGGACGTGGTGGTGCCGGATTCCCAACCGGGATGAAGTGGAGCTTCCTGGCAAAACCGGAAGGTGTTCCTAGACACTTGGTAGTCAATGCCGATGAATCTGAACCGGGAACGTTCAAAGACAGATATCTCATGGAATTCCTTCCTCATTTATTGATTGAAGGAATGTTGATTTCATCGTACTGTTTGGGTTCAAATGTTTCTTATATCTACATCCGTGGAGAATATTCATGGATTCCGGATATTTTAGAAGAGGCGATTGAAGAAGCTAAAGCAGCAGGATTTTTAGGTAAAAACATTTTAGGAACAGGTTTCGATTGCGAAATTTATGTTCAAAGAGGTGGTGGAGCATATATTTGCGGTGAAGAAACTGCATTGCTTGAATCTCTTGAAGGTAAAAGAGGAAATCCAAGACTAAAACCGCCATTCCCGGCTGTAAAAGGACTTTGGGAAAGACCAACGGTAGTAAATAACGTTGAATCTATCGCAGCAGTAGTTCCAATCATTGATATTACAGGAGCTGAATACGCTAAAATAGGTGTTGGAAGATCTACAGGTACGAAATTAATTTCCGCTTGTGGAAACATCAACAAACCGGGAGTTTATGAAATCGACATGACCATTACGGTTGAAGAATTCATTTATTCTGATGAATATTGCGGCGGTATTAAAGACGGAAAAAGATTAAAGGCTTGTATCCCTGGAGGAAGCTCAGTTCCGATTGTTCCTGCGAATTTATTATTAAAAACCGTAAACGGAGAACCAAGATACATGAACTACGAATCCTTGGCAGACGGTGGCTTTGCTACCGGTACAATGATGGGTTCGGGAGGCTTTATCGTATTAGATGAGGACCAGTGTATTGTAGAGCATACCATGACTTTAGCAAGATTTTATAATCACGAAAGTTGCGGTCAATGTACACCATGCCGAGAGGGTACGGGATGGATGTATAAAATTTTAAAGAAAATAGAAAAAGGTGAAGGTAAAATGGAAGATATAGACTTACTTTGGGATATCCAGAGAAAGATCGAGGGAAATACCATTTGTCCTTTGGGTGATGCAGCAGCCTGGCCTGTCGCGGCAGCGATACGCCATTTTAGGGATGAATTTGAGTGGCACGTGAAAAATCCGGAATTGTGTCTTACACAAAACTATGGTTTAGCGAATTACGCAGATCCTATTCCGGCGCCATCAGTTTAAATTCATAACTAGACTAGATAAATTAGGGTGATAAAAAAGTGTTTATTACTGTTATTAGTAACAGTAACTTTGGGCTTAAATGCTCAAAAATCTCACGTGGATCCGTTTAAGAAAGGATCAGTGATGGTATTTTGGGGGTGGAACAATTCAGTATATTCAAATTCGGATATTCATTTTAAAGGGGATGGATATGATTTTCAACTGAATAATGTAGTCGCTCACGACAGACAGACGAAATTTGATTGGGGAGTATATTTTAATCCCGGTTCAATCACAATTCCGCAGGTAAACTATAGGATTACCTATTTTCCTAAGGATAATCTCGGGGTTACTTTAGGAATGGATCACATGAAATATGTAATGGATCAGGATCAGACTGTAAATTTTAAAGGATATATCAATAATCCGGAATATGCTTCTACGGTTCAGAACGGACAGGTTAACTTAAGCGATTCAAAATTATTGACTTTTGAACATACGGATGGTCTTAATTATATCAATATCGGGGCTCAGAAGTATCATAATGTTTTAAACAAAAAAAATATTGATATTTTCTTAAGCTACGGAGCCGGAATTGGAGCTTTATTACCAAAGTCCAACGTAAAGCTGATGGGAAATGAAAGAAGTGACAGATTCCATTTGGCAGGCTTCGGGGCAGATATCAGAGCAGCTCTCAGTATTGTTGCCATAAGACATATTGTGGTTCAGGTAGAAGGGAAATTCGGGTATATCAATATGCCGGATATCAAAACTACTCTTAACAATAAGCCGGATAAGGCTTCACAGGATTTTGTGTATGGTGAGGTGGATTTTGGGATCGGATATACATTTAATACAAAAAAGTATAATTAAAATATAGCTGAACTGCTTAAACAGTATAAGCGAAAAGCATAGAATATGAGCGAAGAGGTTAAAAAATTCAAAATAACAATAGACGGACAAACTACTGAAGTTTTGCCTGGAACTTCTATTTTGGAAGCAGCAAGACAGATCGGTGGAAAATCTGTACCTCCTGCAATGTGCTATTACAGCAAATTGGAAACCAGTGGAGGAAGATGCAGAACTTGCCTGGTGGAAGTTTCTAAAGGGTCTGAAGCAGATCCTCGCCCTATGCCAAAATTGGTTGCAAGCTGCAGAACAAACGTGATGGATGGTATGGAAGTAAAAAATCTTACTTCTGAAAAAGCTCAGGAAGGTAGAAAAGCTGTCACTGAGTTTTTGCTGGTAAATCACCCGCTTGACTGCCCTATTTGTGATCAGGCCGGAGAATGCCACCTTCAGGATCTTGGCTATGAGCACGGAGTAGAAAATACCAGAACAGAATTCGAAAGAAATACGTATGACGCAGACGATCTTGGCCCTCATATTAAATTAAATATGAACCGTTGTATTCTGTGTGCAAGATGTGTATTAGCTGCAAACCAGCTGACAGGTGAAAGAGAACACGGAATTCTTTTCAGAGGAGATCACGCTGAAATTTCAACGTATTTAAATAAAGCTTTAGACAATGACTTCATCGGAAACGTTATTGACGTTTGTCCGGTAGGAGCATTAACAGACAGAACAGCCCGTTTTGCAAGCAGAGTCTGGTTTACAAAGCCTATGAACGCTTCTTGTAAATGTGATAAGTGTTCAGGAAAAGCTACGGTTTGGATGAAAGGTGATGAAATTGTGAGAGTTACTGCAAGAAAAGACCAGTGGGGTGAAGTGGAAGAATTCATCTGCGATACCTGCCGTTTCGAAAGAAAAGAACTTTCTGACTGGAACATCGAAGGTCCTAGACATATCGACAGACATTCAGTTATTTCATTGAACCACTACGAAAAGCCTAAGGATGAGCTAAGAGTTTTAGAAAACCCGATGGCTAAAGAAATCAGTGAAAAAGACGAAAAATAAAAAGCTAGAAGTCTGAAGATGGAAGATGGAGGTTTGTAACCGTAAAATATTCCACTTCTACTTCTAACTTTAATATCGTTAAAAAATAAAATAAATTGGTAATGTGATGATGAGTTAATGCCACGACGTGATAAACTTCCAGCTTCCAACTCCCATCTTCAAAACATTTAAATAAAAAATGGATTTACTTACATTTAAACTTATACTTGTATTAGCGCTTTTCCTGCTTTCGTTAACGATTGCGGCCTACTCTACCTGGGCGGAAAGAAAAGTTGCCTCTATTATGCAGGATAGAATCGGTCCAAACAGAGCCGGACCTTTCGGATTGCTGCAGCCTCTTGCTGACGGTGGAAAATTTTTCTTTAAAGAAGATTTTACGCCTGCCAATGCAGAAAAATTCCTTTTCGTATTGGGGCCGGCGTTGGTAATGTTTATTTCATTAATCACAGGAGCGGTTATTCCTTGGGGTAAAAGTTTAAATTTTGGTGGAGTTTCTTATGATCTTCAGGTGGCTAACATTGACGTTGGTGTACTTTTCATCATCGGAATGGCTTCCATTGGCGTTTACGGAATTATGATCGGAGGTTGGGCTTCGAATAACAAATATTCATTATTAGGCGCTATCCGTGCTTCTTCTCAGATGATTTCTTACGAATTGGCAATGGGATTGGCATTACTTTCTATCATTATGATGACAGGAAGTTTAGATTTAAAAGAAATTACAGAAAGTCAAACTGGCGGAAAACTTTGGGGAGTTATTCCTTGGGTTTCAGGCTTGAACTGGAACATTTTCTACCAGCCGATTGCATTCCTTGTTTTCTTCGTAGCTGCTTTAGCAGAAACAAACAGGCATCCATTCGATTTACCAGAGTGTGAATCTGAATTGGTAACAGGATATTCTACAGAATACTCATCCATGAAATTAGGTTTGTACATGTTCGGTGAATACGTGAATATGTTTATTTCTAATGCTTTCATGGTTGTCCTTTTCTTCGGTGGTTACAACTATCCCGGAATTGAATGGGCAACAGAACATTGGGGAGAAAATATTGCTGGAATTATCAGTATTGGAGCATTCTTAACTAAAACAATCATCGGAATTTTGATCTTTATGTGGATAAGATGGACGCTTCCGAGATTTAGATATGACCAGTTAATGCACTTGGGATGGAAAACGTTGATTCCAATGGCATTGGTGAACTTGCTGATTACAGGAGCTGTAATTTTAGCATTTGGAAATTAGAATAATTTGAAAATGAGATGATGTGATGATGTGATAATTTGGTGATCCGGGTAAAACTTCCCGCTTCCATCTTCTAACATCTAACGTCTAACATCTAACATCTATAATTAAATGAAATTAACTAACAGATCAAAAGTTGTTTCTAATAAAGAAATGACCCTTGCTGAAAAAATCTACTTACCTGCAATTTTTACAGGAATGGGGATTACATTTAAGCATGCTGTAAGAACCGTATTGAAAGGTGCTCCCGCAGTATATTCATATCCGGAAGTGCAGAAACCGAGAGCAGAAATCTGGAGAGGTCAGCACGTTTTGAAAAGAGACGAGGAAGGCAGAGAAAGATGTACAGCTTGCGGGCTTTGTGCAGTGGCCTGTCCTGCAGAAGCAATTACAATGACTGCTGCTGAGAGAACCAAGGAAGAGAAGCACCTTTACAGAGAGGAAAAATACGCATCAGTATATGAAATTAATATGCTGAGATGTATTTTCTGCGGTATGTGTGAAGAAGCCTGTCCAAAATCTGCAATCTATCTTACAGACAGATTGGTAGACGTGGAAACCAACAGAGGTTCTTTCATTTACGGAAAAGATAAGTTGGTGGAAAAAATAAATGAAAGGATTGATATCACAGAAAGACAATCCGAGAAACAAAAAAATGCGGTAAAATAATGGATCAGTTTTTATTTTTCTTGGTGGCGTTTTTAGCAGTGGCGAGTGCGGTGTATTTCGTATTTGCCAGAAATCCTTTATATGCTATTTTGTCATTAATTGTTACAATGTTTTCTATTGCAGGCATGTACATCCTTCTGAATGCACAATTCCTTGCGATTATCCAGATTATTGTTTACGCAGGAGCCATCATGGTATTATTCCTTTATATCCTGATGATGCTTAACCTTAATAAACAAGACGAAAGTAAGAAGAACAATACTTTAAAATTTGTTGGAGTTTTTACGGCCGGTCTTTTATTAATTGGAGTTTTAGGTGTATTCAGAGGAGTTCAGGACAATCATGTTGTTGTTGAAAATGTAGACAAGGGCGTTGGTCTTACGAAAAATCTGGGCAGACTTTTGTTTAATGAATATGTTTTACCGTTTGAGCTTGCATCCATCCTTATTTTGGCAGGTATTGTAGGTGCGGTATTAATCGGTAAAAAAGATTTATAAAATTATGGGAGAAGTAAATACATTTATACAAAGCATCCCTCTGAATTATTTCATCATTCTTTCGTCAGTATTATTCTGTCTGGGAGTGTTGGGAGTATTATTGAGAAAAAATGCTATTGTTATTTTGGGTTGTGTAGAGCTTATGCTGAATTCTGTAAACCTTTTATTGGCTGCGTTTTCTGCATACAAAGGTAACGGCGACGGACAACTTTTAGTTTTCTTCATTATGGTGGTGGCTGCTGCGGAAGTGGCGGTAGGCTTGGCAATTATTGCTATGCTGTATAGAAATACCCGTTCTGTTGATGTAAGTATATTTAATAAATTAAGAGGATAAGAATGGAAAATCTAGTATATGCAATAATACTTTTACCACTTTTAGGGTTTCTTATAAACGGTTTATTCGGGAAAAATCTTCCAAAAATATTGGTAGGTTCTCTGGCTACGACAATGGTTTTTATCCCATTCTGTATTGCTGTAAGTATTTTCATGAATTTTAATTCCGAAAGCCCTGCTGTCATTGTAAAAGCTTTTGAATGGTTTAGAGTAAATGGAGTTCAGATCAATTTCGGTTTCCAGATCGATCAGCTGTCGTTAATGATGATAATGATCATCACAGGGATCGGATCTTTGATTCACCTCTACTCTATCGGATATATGAGCCATGATAAAGGATTCTATAAGTTTTTCACTTATCTGAACCTGTTTATCTTCTCCATGTTATTATTGGTAATGGGAAGCAACTACCTGATCTTATTCATCGGATGGGAAGGTGTAGGATTGTGTTCTTACTTACTGATCGGATTCTGGTACACCAACGAAGAATATGGTAAAGCAGCAAGAAAAGCTTTCATCATGAACAGAATTGGTGACCTTGCGTTGTTGATCGGTATCTTCATGATCGCCGGACAAACCAACGCTGTTGATTATTTAACAGTAGCTGAAAACGCAGGCAAATTTGAATTAGATGGAAGCGTAATTATTTTTATTACGGCGAGTTTATTTATCGGTGCAACGGGTAAATCTGCTCAGGTTCCATTATATACTTGGTTACCGGACGCGATGGCTGGTCCAACTCCAGTTTCTGCGTTAATTCACGCGGCAACGATGGTTACGGCAGGTATTTATTTAGTAGTAAGATCAAATTTCTTATTTACGTTGGCCCCAACCGTTCAGGGAGGAATTTTATTCATCGGATTCTTAACGGCTGCTTTGGCAGGATTTTACGCACTACGTCAGAACGACATCAAAAAAGTATTAGCCTACTCTACCGTTTCACAGCTTGGATTTATGTTCATTGCTTTAGGATTGGGAGCTTATACTACGGCGATGTTCCACGTAATGACTCACGCTTTCTTCAAAGCATTATTGTTCCTGGGCGCAGGTTCTGTAATTCACGCAATGAGCAACGAACAGGATATGCGTTTCATGGGAGGTCTTAAAAAATATATTCCTCTTACTCATGCCACTTTCCTTATCGGGACATTGGCCATTTCAGGATTCCCTTTATTATCGGGAATGATTTCTAAAGACGAAATTTTAGTAGCAGCTTTCGCTAAAAATCCTGTTTACTGGGTAATTTTATTTGTTTTAGCGGCTGTTACTGCAACATACATGTTCAGACTGTACTATCTTACCTTCCACGGAGAATTCAGAGGTACTGAAGAACAGAAACACCACTTACACGAAAGCCCGTCTAATATGACAATACCATTGATCGTATTAGCTATGCTTTCTGTTTTAGGTGGTTTAATTAACCTTCCTCACTTCATAGGCCACGGTCATTATGCAAAATTAATGGAATGGCTAAAACCGGTTCTTACTGAGGAAAGCTTTAAGCAAATGGAAGCTACCCTTTCGGGAGTTCCGTTTGGTACTGAAATGATATTATTGGGAGCAACAGTTCTGATGTTCTTCTGTGTTTGGTTTATTGTTAAAAATACTTATGTTAACAAGAAAAAACAGGCTTTACCGGAAGAGATGTATACAGGATGGGAAAAACTGTCTGCCAGAAAATTATATATTGACGAACTTTACAATGCAATTATTGTAAAAACTGTTGAAGGATTAGGGCGCGGAGGAAAGATGTTTGACAAAGGTATTCTTGATCGTTTTGTAGATTTTGTGGGTGACGGCGCTGAAGACAGCGGAAAAGCCATGAAGCGTATTCAGAACGGAAATGTTGAGAATTACATTTTGATCATGTCTTTAGCGGTGGGAATTATATTAATTGTTAACTTTTTATTACAATAATAATGTCTGGTTTGTTATTAACATTATTACTATTACCTCTAGTAGGTTCGGGATTAGTTTTTGCGTGGAAAAACAATTCCAGCAAATATTTGGCATTGGGAATTGCATTGGTTCAGATGCTGGTTACCTTCTACATTGCGGCGGATTTTAATTTTGCTCCGACGGTAGACAGCGTATTACAGCATGAGATCAATTATCCCTGGTCACAATTTATGAAGAGTTCTCTTCACTTCGGTATCGATGGGATGAGCCTGCTTCTTTTATTGCTGACTAATATTTTAGCGCCAATCATTATTTTATCTTCTTTTAATGAAAATGTAAGCTACAGAAATACTTTCTACGGTTTGATTCTGCTGATGCAGTTCGGGCTTGTAGGAGTTTTCACATCGCTTGACGGATTATTATTCTATATTTTCTGGGAAGTAACGCTGATTCCGATCTGGTTTATTGCCGGACTTTGGGGTCAGGAAAATAAAAGATTTGAATTCACTACGAAATTCTTCGTATATACATTCGTTGGGTCATTATTCATGCTAGCCGGATTGATTTATGTTTACAATCACTCTGCATCTTTTGCCCTGACAGATTTATATAATGCTCAATTAAACGAAACACAGCAGACTGTGGTATTCTGGTTCATTTTCTTTGCCTTTGCAGTGAAATTGCCGGTATTCCCTTTCCATACATGGCAGCCAGACACCTATACCTATTCACCAACGCAGGGCTCGATGTTATTATCAGGGATCATGCTAAAAATGGCGGTATATGGGGTTATGCGTTATTTATTACCAATCACTCCGCTTCCGATTGCAGGAATTTCAGGACAGATTGTAATTATTCTTGCGATTGTAGGAATTGTACATGGAGCTTTAATCGCGATCATCCAGACAGATATGAAAAGAATCATTGCGTATTCTTCTTTCTCTCACGTTGGATTAATGGTGGCAGGTATCTTTGCTTCAGCAGTAATTTCTTTAAGAGGAACTTTCAATGTTGAGGGTGCTGAAGGGGCTTTGGTACAGACATTTGCTCACGGTATCAACGTGGTAGGTCTATTCTACTGTTGTGATATTTTATATAAGAGATTTAAATCAAGAGACATCAGACAAATGGGAGGCCTTGCAAAAGTAACACCTAAGTTTGCCGTATTGTTCTTGATCATTATATTAGGTTCAATGGGAGTTCCATTGACTAATGGATTCATCGGGGAATTTATTTTGTTGAAATCGGTTTATGATTTTAACGGAACAGCAGCAGTAATTGCTGGTCTTACGGTAATTCTTTGTGCTGTATACTTATTAAGATTCTACGGAAAAGCAATGTTTGGGCAGGGAGATGAAGCGGTATTAAGTACAGCGAAAGATTTATCTGCAGTAGAATTTTCTGTATTGGCAAGTTTAGCGGTTTTTGTGATTGTACTTGGTATTTTCCCACAGCCGGTAATCGAAATGGTGAGTAGTTCAGTGAAGTTTATCTACGCTTCAATGGCCAATTAATATTAAAAGATTTAAAAATTAAAAAATTAAGAGATCGAGAAGAATAAAGAGGAAAGAACAAAGGCTTTAGACTTTGAACTTTAAACTTTGAACTCAAAATCTCAAACATAAATTATGAGTGTTTTAATTATTGTTTTCCTAACGGCAGTTGTTGCGTTATTTTCAGGAGTTTTTGAACAAGGGAAATTCGCAAGATACATTGGGATTTTGGGATTAATCATCGCATTATGTGTGAGTTTCATGCCGGAATGTGCTTTCTTTGAACAGTACAGACACATGTATGACTACACCGCAAATACTGCGCTATTCACTAAAATATCAATCGTAACGACATTATTACTATTCTTTTTGGGAGGTTTTGCATTCAGCAACCACAGAAGCCACCAGTCAGAATTATATGCATTAATACTTTTTGCTCTTTGTGGAGGGATTATCCTTTTCGGATACCAAAACATGGTAACATTATTCTTAGGAGTTGAAATCCTTTCTATTCCTTTATACGTAATGGCAGGAGCTAATAAAACAGATTTGAGATCAAACGAAGCTTCCATTAAATATTTCCTTATGGGTGCATTCGCTACAGGTTTCCTGTTGTTCGGTATTGCATTTATCTACGGAAGTGCCGGAAGTTTTGATTTATATAAAATTCACGATTTTGGGGTAGCAAATCCTAAGGATGTCATGTTTATTTTAGGGGTTTTATTAATCCTTTGTGCATTGGCATTCAAAGTAGCATTAGCGCCTTTCCACATGTGGAGCCCTGATGTTTATTACGGTGCGCCTTCACTGATTACAGCTTTTATGGCGAGTGTGGTAAAAATCTCAGGATTTTTCGCATTGTTTAGGTTAATGACCATCGGGTTTGGTGGTGTTACAGGAGAATGGATCAATGTTTTCGGAGTATTCTTAATTATCACATTGCTTTTAGCGAACGTAATGGGTCTTGCCCAGACAAACGCAAAAAGAATGCTGGCATATTCTTCAGTTTCCCACGCGGGATACATTGGGTTGGTTTTCTTTGGGATGACAAGCCTTTCCACTTATAATTTAGCGTTTTATTTATTTGCTTACGCTTTATCTACAGTAGGAGTTTTCATGTGTCTTATTTATGTTGAAAAACTGAAAAGAGAAACTTCTTTCGGAGCTTTCAAAGGGTTGGCAAAAACAGAACCTTTATTAGCAACAGTAGCGGCAATTTCTATGCTTTCAATGGCGGGAGTTCCTTTAACGGCTGGTTTTATGGGTAAATTTGCTTTATTCTCCCAGGCAATGAACGGTGCGGCTTTTCTGGTTTTAATAGCCGTTTTAGGTTCAGCAGTTTCAATTGCTTATTATCTGAGACTGATTATTGCAATGTTCTTCTTCAAAGAAACATCATTCAAATCTTCAGAAAAAGTAACGGTTACTTATAATATAGTTGCGGTATTTGTAATTGCTTCAATCATTGTATTGGGCGTTGCTCCGGATTTATTTGCAAGAGCATTCGGATTATAAAATTCGGATTTAAAAATAATAAAGAAAGCACAGCAGAAATGTTGTGCTTCTTTTATTTTATGCCGTTCTATGTTTTTAAGATAAATATGATCCTCTGCGGTGTTTGAACTTAAAAATTTAAATATAATTAAGTCAAAAAATAAAAATCTGCAATCCAAAATCCGGCTTTTTTCATAACTTTACTTGAAATTTGAACTTTTGTCAATTCTCTACAAAAAAGAAGCTCCATTCCAGGTTTTTATTTCATTCAAAAAATATTTGGATGTGCTTGAGCATATCCGGTATAATGACCGTCTGGAGTATCGTGTAAATTATGCACAATCTTTAATAGAAAAGACAAAAAATTTTCAGGAGCTTAGAGACGGCTTTCAGGACACTTCCCTTCTTGAAAAACATGATGAGCTTATCAGGCTTTTACTGGCTGATCTTTTTCCAACAGGGCTTACCAACAATGAGATAAAAGCGGCTAGCATACCGCTTTCCAACATTACGTTTAATTATACGGAAAGATTTAAAAACATCCTGAAAGACGCCGGAAAAGATTTTGAAATTGAGCTAAGGAATATTGATGATGACGAATTTTACGTATTTTGCTGTTGCATGATCCTTCAGGCGTACTTTAAAAGGGATATTAAAAGTACCATCCCGTTTTACTATGACATCCCGAACAGGCAAGGGATTATGAAGCATTATAAAATTACCGTTAATGCAGATTTCACCGAAATTTATCCTACAGAAAATGCCAAAATCCCATCAGAAGAAGTGATTAACATGCTACTGGAAAATCTGGATGATTATAAACTCTGGAAAAAATATTTTCCTTCCCAATCCTGGATTTTGAAAGGATTTACCATCATTTCTCTGGTAGACTGTACTTCAGAAGTAGCACTTTCTGACCTGAAATCTACCATGATTCAGATTGACCCGGAAAATTTGTCTCCGGATGATAATTTAAAAGAGATATTTAAATCTTACTTTGATGTTGCCGAGCTTAATTTTGGGCTAATGCTTTTCAATAAAAAAGACCAAAGGCTTGAAAGAATTCCTATTTATGAAAGTGTTTTTACGAATCATATTCTGGATTTCTGGATCAATGCCTTTGATGAGGAGACCAGGAAAAATACATTTAATAATCTCAATCATAACTCAAGGCCGATTGTAATATCAAATGTTGATAATCTTGATAATGAAATAAAATCCCTCCCATCTTTTAATATCTTAAAGAAGAATAAAATTAACAGCTTCATGGTGATTCCCATCATGAAAGACGGTGATTTGCTGGCTATCATGGAGTTTACCTCACCTCTGGCCAATAGTTTCAATGGTCTTAAGCTCAAGAAAATGGAGTTTTTTACAGACATGATCTTATTTTCATTAAACAGATTCAGTTTTGAGAAAAATTTTCAGATCGAGGCGATCATTCAGAGGGAATATACTACCATTCATGACAGCGTAGTCTGGAAATTCAGAAACGAAGCAGAAAAGTATTTCAACGCTTCCCTTTCCAAAAAAATATACACCCTAAAGCAGATTTCATTTAAAAACCTTACCCCGGTTTTCGGCTTTTCAGATATCCGTTCTTCATCGGAAAAAAGGTTTAATTTAATGCTTGAAGATCTTAATCAGCAGATTGATTCTCTTCACGGTATTTTTACATTGATAAATTCAGATTCAGAGAAATATTTACTGGCGCTCGATATTTTTGAAAATGAACTGAATAATGAAATTAAAGCAGACAGTGAGCAGCGTTTTCAAAGGCTTTTACGGGAAGAGATTCATCCTTTTTTACAAGCCAAGCTGGAAATTAAATCGTCCAGTGAAATAAAGGCTAAAATTAAAGATTATTTTACGCAGGTTTTTACTCAAAATGATCTGTTTTATGGCAACAGAAAAAGCCTGGATGATTCTATAACTCTGGTAAACAGAAAATTAGCCGATATGCTGGATGAAAGCCAGGTACAGGCGCAGCAGATATTCCCTCATTACTACGAAAGATTTAAGTCCGATGGTGTTGAACATAACCTTTATACCGGCCAAAATATTGCACCTGAACTTCATTATCATTCAAAAGTAGTCCATAAGTTGAGATACTGGCAACTTAAAACGATCTGCAATATGGAAAGGGAAATGCAGAATTTCAAGAAAGATCTTCCGATTTCATTGGATATTGCTTCATTAATTTTTGTGTATAATGAAAAAATCGATATCCGTTTCCGAATGGACGAAAAACGTTTCGATGTAGACGGCGCCTTTAATTCTTACTACGAAATCATTAAAAAACGGATAGATAAAGCACACATCAAGGATTCAACGGAAAGGATTACCTGCCCGGGAAAAATTACCATCGTGTATTTTGGGATGGAAAATCAAAAAGAGTACCTTGAATATATCAACAAGCTACAGAAGAAAGAAATCTTAAAAAACGATGTTGAATTCTTAAAAGTAGAAGATTTACAAGGGATCACCGGGCTGCTCGCACTAAGGGTTTCTTTGGTAGAAATTGTCAATTAAAGCGATAGGAAAGCATATCCGAAAGACAATACCGAAATAATAATTCCCGCCATGAAAATCTTATACGTCGTAGATAAAAGCTTGTATTTTCTATCCAAAACTTTCCCCAGATAATACAAATCCTTCACCATAGAATCATAAATATAATCCCTGTCCTTAATTAAATCTTTCATTGCGCTGTTATAATCATCGAAAAGCATCCTGTTAAAATTACCAAAAAATAAAAGATTTACTTTTCTGTCTGCCACATCCTGTAATGTAAATCTGGTTTTTGTAACATTGGGTTTGGTAGATAAAATAGCAAAAATAATCGTTAAAACACTAGACAACAATAAGATAAAACTAGGAATAATTAAATGTGAATTTTTTGGGGTATCCAGTTTAGGAACCAGCACAGAAAGACATACAGAGATAATGATGGCATTTACAGAAAGTAAAATATTCGCTTTGCTGTCTGCAATATCGCTCAATCTTGTATGGTTATTCAAAGTGACTCTGAAAAGCGTATCGACACTTCTATCAGATTTTGGTTCTTTTTCTTTTTTACTTTCCGGCTCCTTTTTCACGTCTTCTTTTTCTAGTTTTTTCTCAATTTTTTTAATATTTTTTTCTTTCAAAGGCTGCCAGTTCTGCTTTGCGTATTCAGTGTAATAATGGTGCTTATTTTTAAGCATATCAAGGTTTCCTGCATTCCATTCATCGTTTGAAAAACATCTTACATTAGTAAGCTCCCATTCTTTTCTCAATGCATCGGAAATATCATTATAATCATGGCTGGCAAAATGACTGCAGTCAGCATCTTTTACGATTTGTTCTAAAAGATTTTGTGGCTGATAAGTAATTTTTGTGGCCAAGATTAAATTTTCAACATCTTTAATATAATTTTCAGGATAATTTTCTTTTTGGAGAAAATTTTTCATAATCTTTACTCCCTCCTCTTCATGCTCCTGAGCACATTCTATATAACCTGTATCATGAAACCAAAGCGCCAACAGCACCTTTTCCTGATCTTCTTTGGAAATGGGTGTATTCTTTATAATTTCTTCTGCTTTATTTACAGTATACGTAGTATGAATAAAATTATGATAAAAATATACAGAAGATAGCTTATCTTTGAATAAGATTTCAACGTAATCCTTGGCTTTTTGTAAAATGCTCATCACTGAAATTTTGTTAATGTAAATTTATGAATTTATCCTTGAAAACTCATCTAAAAAATACTTCCGTTATCCTTAGAGTAGTATTGTCGGCTGGATTTCTATATTCCTGCGCAACATATAACGTAAAAAAGGGTAAAAACTTATCTGAAGTAGAAAATTCTGATATAAAATCTGAGAATGACTTTAAAATTTTCTTAGTGGGTGATGCTGGAAATGCAGATGAAATTCAGTCTCAGCATACGTTGGATCTTCTTAAAAGTCAGCTGGAAACTGCGGATAAAAATTCTATGCTCATATTTTTAGGAGATAATATCTATCCTAAAGGAATGCCGGAGGAAACGGATAAAACTTATGCATTAGCAAAACAAAAGCTTCAGAATCAGCTTGAAATTACAAAAAGCTTCAAAGGAAAAACATTAGTGATCCCGGGAAATCACGATTGGTATCACGGTCTTGAAGGTTTAAAGGCACAGGAAGATTTTGTAAAAAATTATTTCAATGATAAAAAAGCTTTTCTACCGAAAAATTCTTGTGCGATTGATGATATCAGCCTGACAAAAGACATCAAGCTCATAGTAATTGACACGGAATGGGTATTGCAAAACTGGGACAAAAATCCGGGAATCAATAAAAACTGCAACATCAAAACACGCGAAGATCTTTTCATAGAGTTTAAAGATTTAATTAATAAAAATCAGGATAAAAAAATTATCGTTGCCCTCCACCACCCGGTTATCAGCAGTGGAACACATGCAGGTTACAGCTCGGCAAAATCTCATCTTTTTCCTTTAAAAAGCAAGATTCCTGTTCCCGGAGTGGCAAGCGTCATTAATATTCTGAGAAGCTCATCCGGAGCAAGTCCGGAAGATATTAATAATCAAAACTATGCAGACCTCGCAAACCGACTGAAAAGTATTGTCCAGGAAAAGGAAAACGTAATTTTCGTTTCCGGTCATGATCATAATTTACAGTATCACGAAGATAGAAATATCAGGCAGATCATAAGCGGGGCCGGCTCTAAAGTAGACCCTGCAACTATCAGAGAACGAACAGATTTTTCTTACGGAGGAAGCGGTTTTGCTATACTAAACATCAGAAAAGACCAAAGCTCCGATGTTGAATATTTTTCAACAAAAGATAATAAACTGGAAAAAATTTCACATATCCAGGTAATTGATAAGCCGAAAGAATTTATTAATAATTATCCGAATTCTTTTCCTGTTACTGTAACCTCTACAATTTATCCTAAGAAATTAACAGAAAAAAGAAAATTTTACAGATGGCTTTGGGGAGAGCATTACCGTAGATATTATGGAATGCCGATCGAAGCCCAAACTGCCAATATTTCAACACTTGACGGCGGCTACAGGCCTTTCAGGGAGGGCGGCGGAAACCAATCGAACAGCTTAAGGCTGATGTCTCAGGATGAACAGGAATTTGTAATGAGAGGCGTTAAAAAAAGCGCTGTACGATTCCTTAACAATATGGCTTTTAAGAAAAGTACTTTCGGAAATGAATTGAATAATACTTTCCCAGAAAAGTTTCTGCTGGATTTTTACACCACCAATCATCCGTTTACATCATTTGCCGTTGGAAATATGGCGGAAAAAATTAACCTTTTCCATAGTAATCCCAGATTATTTTACATCCCAAAACAGAAGGCTTTAGGTGAATATAACCTGACTTATGGAGACGAAATGTACATGATAGAAGAAAGATTTTCTTCTGATCCGAAAACACTGGCTTCTCTTGACAATGCTAAAGATGTAATTTCAACAGATGACGTACTGAAAAATTTTAATAAGAATTACAAATATTCAGTAGATCAGGAAACTTATATCAGAGCAAGGATTTTTGATATGCTGATCGGGGATTGGGACAGGCATGCAGATCAATGGAAATGTGCGGAATACAGCGATGGAGACAAAATAATTTACAAGCCAATCCCTCGGGACAGGGATCAGGCGTTCAGCAAATATGACGGTGCAGCATTCAAGCTTATCATGAATGTCCCGGCAATCCGACACATGAAAACATTCAAAGATGACATTAAAAGTGTGAAATGGCTTGCCATGGAACCTTATCCGCTGGACCTGGTTTTCTTAAAAGGTTCTGAAGAAAAAGACTGGATTGCGCAGGCAAAATATATCCAGGAACATCTGACAGACAGCGACATAGATGAAGCTTTCAAAAACCTTCCTAAAGAAGTTCAGGATGAAACCATTGCCGATATTCAGAGAAAATTAAAACTAAGAAAAACCAAATTAGAGACGTATGCTTCTCAGTATTATGATGTTCTGCAGAAGAAAGTTCCGCTTGCAGGGACTGTAAACCCTGATAAATTTGAGATTACAAAAACAGGCAATACTGTAAATGTAAAGCAATATAAATTAGATAAAAACAAGGAAAATCCTGAGCTGGTATTTGAAAAAACATATAATGATACCAAAACAAAGGAACTTTGGGTTTATGGCCTCGAAGATGATGATATTTACGAAGTTTCGGGAGACGGGAATCCGAAAATGAACATCAGACTGATCGGCGGATATAATCACGACACTTATAATGTAGCCGATGGCAGCAAGGTAAAAATATATGATTTCAAATCGCAAAAAAATACATATAATACCCACGGAGCAACGAAAAATATTTCTGATGATTACAACATCAATACCTACAATTACAAGCATCCGAAATACAACTTTTTTGCAGGCTATCCGAATGCAGATTATAATCCTGATGACGGTGTAATCCTGGGAGTGTTGGCAAATTATACATTAAATAATTTCATTCGTGAACCGTACACTCAAAAGCATAGCTTAAAAGTGAACTTTTATACTGCAACCGGCGGATTTAATGCGGCCTACAAAGGAATTTTCAAAAAAGCAATCGCAGGTTGGGATTTTAATATTGATGCGGGTTTCACCACTCCTCGTTTTGCTGAAAACTTCTTCGGACTGTCCAATGAAAGCGAGTATGATAAAGATGTCATAGAAAGAGAATACAACAGGGCAAGGATTTCTAAATTTAATTTTGCACCTTCTATTTCTAAAAAAAGCTGGGCGAATTTATTTCATCAATTTCAATTAACTTTTGAAAATAATAAAGTTCAGAGAAACGGCGACCGCTTTGTAGATGTTTCATCGGATGTAAGGCCGGAGGTTTTCAAAAACCAACAATTTGCCGGAGCCAATTATACATTCAGCTATAAAAATTTTGATAATAAAGCTTTCCCTACTTTAGGTTTGGAATTCACGGTAAATGCCGACTGGAAGGCCAATCTTTCCGATTTTGAAAGAAACTTCCTGATCCTTCGCGGAAGACTTGCATTTGATCAGAAAATAGACAACAGAGGAAATTTTGTATTTGCTAATTCCAGCAATGCAATGTGGATCAGCAATAATAATTTTGAGTTCTACCAGGCCGCAGCCATCGGCGGAAACAACGGAATGAGAGCCTTCAGAAACGAAAGGTTTTCGGGACGATCTTATTTCACCAATAACTCTGAAATCCGCTGGGATTTTGGGAGGGTAAAAAACAATATTGTTCCTGCAAACATGGGTATTCTGGTAGGTTTTGATGTAGGACGTGTGTGGAATGACCATGAAGATTCCAAAAAATGGCATCAGTCTGTAGGTGCAGGATTCTGGCTGAGTATTGTTGAAATGTTCTCCGCAAGGCTCAATTACTTTACCGGATCAGATGGCGGAAGGATTTCTGCTGGAGTGGGAATGACTTTTTAAAGCAAATAAAATTGATTAAGAAAGCCAATTCGTTTGCTTAAAAACCATAAAAAAACCGCAGAAATTTCTGCGGTTTTTTATTTTAAGGTAAACTGATACACATTTCCACCTTCTTTTTTGTCCTTTTCATCAGCAATAAGAAGCGTTTTATCATCCATAAACGCAATAGCTTCCTTTTGGGAATTATGATTCAGTGATATTTTCTGAATTTTTGTTTTGCTGAAATCGTTTGCTGTAAAGCCGGTTAATACCTGAATATTTTTATGATTTAACAAAACAATTTTATCTTTCGTGCTGTTAATGGTTGCCGAAGTTATGGCTGCATCGCTATAACCGCCCTGAAGCTTTAATTTACCTACCATTTTAGCTTCAAAGTTCCCTTCTTTATTAGGAATTTGGAAAACTAAAAAAGTTCCGTCAAAACCCTTACTTCTATTTTTAGTGAAAAGATAAAAATTGCCATCCATTTCTACAAAAGCTTCACAATCATAAAGCCAGTTTGATTTTTTTGGAGGAAATTCTGTCTGCCCTTCATAATGGAATTTTGTGGTCTGAACAACTTTTGTTGTTTTCTGAGCCGAGTCTTTTAAATCAACTTTTAAAATTTCAAGATCCTGTCTGTCATTTTCATTGTTTCCAAAATCACCAATGTAGATATTTCCGGAAGGATCGCTTGTAATATCTTCCCAGTCGTTGTTTTCAATATTTTCTACTAATACATCACTCATGAGATTTCCTTTCTTATCAAGACCGTAAATCACATTTTTATTGCCTTGATCTTCAATAGCCCAAATCATATTCTTGTCATGAGATATTGTAATTCCTGAAACTTCCTTCAGCTTTTTCGGAAGGGAAAATTCTATTTTTAAATCATCAGTTTTCGGCGAATCCTGTGCTTTCGGATTACAGCTGAATAAGAAAAATGCAGATAAAGCAAAAACACGTAGCATACTTATTTTTTTAATTTTTTAAACTGAAAATAAGAAAATCTTATATTTTTCTCTAAGGTATTAATAATCTGCTGATGAACGATCTTCCGTGTAAGATTTTCACCTCGCCTATTGTAAAAGCTTAGCTTTTTCCCAAAGAATATCCATTTCTTCCAGTGACATTTCTCCAAGCTTTAAATTCTGTTCTGTGGCAAGCGTTTCCATTTTCTGGAATCTAGAAATGAATTTTAAATTGGTTCTTTCCAATGCGGAATCAGGATTAATCCCGGAAATTCTTGCATAATTAATTAATGAAAAAAAGACATCTCCCAATTCCATTTCTTTTTTATCAGGATCCTTTTCTTCATGAAATTCGCGGATTTCTTCATCTACTTTCTTCCAGGCATCTTCAGCATCATGAAATTCAAAACCGATACCTTTTACTTTATCCTGAATTCGGTATGCTTTTACAAGGCTCGGTAAACTTTTCGGAACACCACCCAGAATAGACGTATTGCCTTCTTTTAATTTTAATTTTTCCCAGTTCTGCTTTACTTCTTCTTCGTCTTTCACTTCTGTATCTCCGTAAATATGAGGATGGCGGAAAATCAACTTTTCATTCAGGGAATTAATAACATCTGCAATGTCAAAGCTTCCTTTTTCCGAGCCTATTTTAGCATAAAAAACAAGATGAAGCAGAACATCTCCCAATTCTTTCTTTATTTCCTGTAAATCTTCCTGCAAAATAGCATCTGAAAGCTCGTAGGTTTCTTCCAACGTAAGATGACGAAGAGATTGCAACGTCTGCTTCTGATCCCACGGGCATTTTTCGCGAAGATCATCCATAATATCTAATAATCTTCCGAAAGCTTCCAGTTTTTCCTGTTTGGTATTCATAATTTAAGAATTGAAGTCATACAAATTTAAGGTAAAATCTTCTGAATGTCCTGTATTTGTACAAATTTATTGGTTACCCGCAAAGGAGCAAAAGCTTACTTTGTAACACTTTTTAAGACGCAAAAAAACAAAGATTTTGGGTAAGGATGGTGATACTTTAATCTATAAAAATCCTTACATTACTAAATTTATCGAAGATAAAATCCTTGTGCCATTGCGAATAACGAATTACTTTTAAACAAAAAACCTCACCATTTCTGGCAAGGTTTGCATTATTTTTAGGTCAAATTAATGATTACCCTTGTTTTCTGTGTGTACTTTTAGGAGCAGATTTTGCGGCAGAAGTAGCTTTTACTTTTGGAGCTGCCGGTTTTTCAGCTTTTGCTGCTTTTTTCGGAGCTTCTTTTTCAATGCTTACTTCTTCTGCCGGCTCACCGTCCAATGTTTCAGGCTCTGCTTTTACGAAGCTTTCCGGAGTGATGTATCCTGCTTTCTGAAGGATATTGTACCACTGAGCCAATTTCTTGATGTCAGAAGCATACACTCTTTCCGTATCATAGTTTGGAAGTGAAGCCGTCATGAATTCCTTTAGTTCTGCATCGCTGGATTTGTGAGCGATTGCTTCTTTATAATCGTAGTTTTTAGCAATATTTTCAAAAACTTCGAACAAAGGAACTTCTTTATCAACTGTAAACATCGCGATATTATCCAGTAAGCTCACCTGGCTGGAGTTTCCAATGCTTACTTTTTTCTTCGTCGTAACATCTTCAATAATAAACCCGTTTCTTAATTGGGAAACTAATTTGTAAAGTCCTGGCTTTCCAGAGATTGAAATTATTTTTTCTAACAACATAATTTTATTTTTTGTAAATTCTGCAATCCGTTTTCACTACTTCAGACAAGCTCCGCATGAAACTTTTTGCGCTTTAATATTTATTTTTTTAATCCTTGTTTACTTATTTTGGAAATCTCATTTTATAATTAATGCTTACATCACCCTGAGTAATTTTCGTCAGTTTTCCCTTTACCAGCTTCTTTTTTAGAGCGCTTAAATGGTCTGTGAACAAAATTCCTTCAATATGATCATATTCATGCTGAATTACGCGGGCTCTAATATCGGAAAAAGTTTCTGTATGTTTCACAAAATTTTCGTCATAATATTCAATTAAGATCGTTCCTTTTCTCTTTACATCTTCTCTTACATCCGGAATAGAAAGGCATCCCTCATTGAATTTCCATTCTTCACCCGACTCTTCAAGAATTTTAGCATTAATGAATACTTTTTTGAATTCTGCCAGCTCATCCTTGATATCTTCATAATCCTCATCTTCCGCCAGAGGGCTCACATCAATCACAAACAGACGGATATCCAGCCCGATTTGCGGTGCTGCCAATCCTATGCCATTTGCACTGTACATGGTATCAAACATACTTCCTATCAGCTCCTGCAGGTTAGGATAATCTTTATCAATATCCTTTCCTACTTTTCTTAAAACTGGGTCACCAAAGGCTCTTATCGGTAAAATCATCTTGTTCTTTGTTCTAAAAAATTCTGCAATATGATGGTTGCGCTTACTTTATCTATTAATCCTTTTTCCTGTCTCTGTTTTTTGCTTTTTCCGCTTTGTGATATAAAAAACGAAGCCATTTTTGATGTAAATCTTTCATCGAAACGGTTTACTTTAATATCCGGGAACTCTTTTTCAAAAGTTTCTATGAACTTTAAAATATCATTTTCCACTTCGGAAGCATTCCCTTTTAAATCCACAGGAAGCCCGATCACCACTTCATCTACCTTGTTTTCCGTGAAATATTTTTTAAGAAAACTCACCAGTAAAGCAGTCTGAACGGTATCCAATCCGCTCGCAATAATCTGCATATCATCCGTTGCAGCAATGCCACAACGCGCCTTTCCATAGTCTATTGCGAGTATCTGTCCCATAAGTCTGCAAATTTAGTAAATTTTAATGATTTTATTTCATACACAGTTTTTTTTATAAATCATGTTTTTTTACGTTATTTTTTTTATAATTTTATTTTTCCAAAAAGCGATAATATGAAGAAACTCATCCTTGTAAGACATGCGAAAAGCGACTGGCCGGAAGAAACGGACGACTTTGACAGACCATTGGCAGACAAAGGGTTAAAAGAAGCCCTGCACATGTCTCGGTTTATGAAAGACAATAAGATATCGATTGATTATTTTGTATCAAGCCCCGCGGTTCGTGCGCTGAATACGTGTAAAATTTTCAACCAGTCTTACAATATCAACATTACAACGGATGAGAAACTTTACAATCCCTCAGAAAGCAATTTTGAGTCGGTAATTTATGATCTGGATGATAATCTTGAATCGGTTGCCTTTTTTTCACACAATAATGGGATTTCAAATTTTGCGAATTCTATTTCTGAAGATATCTTCCATTTCCCCACATGTGGTGTTGCCGGTTTTGAGATAGACTGCCAATCGTGGTCTGAATTTGACGGCGCCCAAAAGAAATTGCTTTTTTTCTATGACCCCGGGAAAATATAGTCACTCGCGCAAATTCCCCTCCTTTGGAGGGGTGGCGAAAATTCAAAGAATTTTTGTCGGAGTGGTTTTAAAGTGAATTGTGAATGGTCAATTGTGAATTTTAATAGCATAAGTTTTGGCTAAAGCCAGCGCTACACACAAAAAAAGACGGGCTAAAGCCCGTCCCTATTGATATAATTGAATATCATTTATTTTTCGTTATTTCCTTCTCAGATCCAGCTCATCAAAATCAAAACTGAAATCGGTAATTTCTGAAATCGGTTTCAATTTTGCGGACTGTGCTTTTCCTGTTTCATCATAATCAAAAATAATGTAGGCATCGGCATCATAGCTTCTGTCGTCCCATTTGATAATGAAAGAATTATTTGAAAAAGGCAATAATTCGCCTTTTAATCTTGGAGAATTTTTGCAGGAAACTCTATATATATATTTCCCTGTTTGGCAATTTCTACGTCACCAAACCACTTATCATTGTAAATTCCGACAAACTGCTCAGGTTTCGGCTGAAGGTTTTTCTCTTTTTTAAATGCATCAGATTTTGCGAAAGCTTCTTTCTTTTGCTTATCAAACCCTTCCTCCATTTTTTTCATTCTGTCGCCGTATGTTTTCAGCCAGTTTCTGTCTGCAATACCTAATTAAGAATCTTTAACGGTATTTGTAATCGTGTTGAAGGCGGCTCCTGACTGTTGGTTTGTCAAAACAACAATTCCAAGCTTCATATCAGGAATCAAAGTGAACTGCGTTACCGTCCCGATCAATCCGCCTGTATGCTGAATTTGCTTATGGCCTTTAACATCACTCAGAAACCATCCCAGCCCATAGCCATAGAAACCCGTATCATAAGGGCTTTTCGGAGCGGTACCTGCCGGAATCTGCAAGCTCCAAAGCTGCTGTACATTTTTATCTGAAACTAATTTTTTGCCGTCCTTTGTTGTAAAATTATTCAGTAAGCATTCTGCCCAAAGCGTCATGTCTTTAATATTGCTCATGATTCCTCCGGCTGCATTGGCCGTTTCATTCCAGTCGTGGGGAACAGCAATTGCTTTCCCATCCACTGGTGCGTGCGCATCAATTTTGTTGGCAACCGCTTTCGCTCTGTTGTAGCTCCCGAAGCTTGAATTCATACCGACAGGCTTCATGATTCTCTGTTCGATAAAATCTGCCCAGCTCAACCCGGAAACTCTGTGAATCACCTCACCGGCAACGATAAACATGATGTTATTATAATCTAAAGTCGTTCTGAAAGGGTTTTCCGGTTTTAAATATCTTACATTGTGAACAATATCATTCACGGTGAGGCTTCCGCCTTCCGGAAAGAACATCAGGTCTCCCTGGCCAAGCCCTAATCCGGCTCTGTGAGTCACCAAATCTTTAATTGTTACGTTTTGAGAAACATACGGATCGTACATTTGAAATTCGGGGATATATTTTGAAACTTTATCGTCCCAGTTCAGCTTACCTTCATCGGCCAGAATCGCAAGGGCAGTACAGGTAAAACCTTTGGAATTAGAGGCTATTCCTACCAATGTCTGATCATCCATCGGCTGCTTTGTCGTTAAAGAACGTACTCCAAAACCTTTTGAGTAAATAACCTTTCCATCTTTGATGACACCCACGGACATGCCCGGAACATCGAAAGTTTTTAATGTATTCTGGATTAATTCATCCATTTTCTTCTCCTCCACCTGCGCATTGAAAATCCCAACAGCCAAAAGAAGAAGGAAAAAAGAAAGTTTCTGCTTCATTTTTTTAATTTTTTCAAAGTTAATCAATTCGGGTTTTATTAGTTAAATTTGTGATGTCAAAAAAACAGTTATATATATTCATGACAAAAATCCTTCTGCTTTCCGATTCTCATTCCTACATAGACGACCGTATTCTAGAATATGCCCAACAGGCTGATGAAATCTGGCATGGCGGAGATTTTGGGAGTATGGACGTGATTGAACAGCTTGAAAAAATCAAACCATTAAAAGGCGTTTACGGAAATATTGACAACGCAAAAATCCGTTCGGAATTTCCGGAAGTGAGTCGTTTTATGTGTGAAAATGTGGAAGTTTTGATGATTCATATTGGCGGTTATCCCGGAAAATATACTCCTTTAGCCCAAAAAGAAATCTCGGAGAAAGCTCCAAACCTTTTTATTTCCGGGCATTCACACATTTTGAAAGCGATGTTTGACAGTAAAAATAATCTGCTCCATCTGAATCCCGGTGCGTGTGGAAAACAGGGATGGCATAAAGTGAGGACGATGATGCGGTTTGTGATTGATGGTTCGGAGATTAAGGATTTAGAAATTATTGAGCTGGGCCCTAAATTTTAATCATTAAAAAAGTTGAGGAAAAGGATTGCTTCGGTCCTCGCAATGACAAATATGAAAATAGGCGATAAAGTTTCTGTGGTAGATGAAGATTTGAGCGGAGTGGTGACTTCGGTCAACGGAAATATCGTCGTTTTTAAAGACAATTACGGCTTTACCTATCAATACCCGAAAGAGAAACTTGTTCCAAAAAATTCTGATTTATACGAAAACATTAAAGTTGTAAAAAAAGCGGAGCCCAAGAAAAACATTTCCAAAAAACACCAGAAAAATGCATTGGTTCTTGATCTGCATTTTCACAATTTGGTTAAAAATCCTAATGATTATGACAGTTTTGAGCGGCTTTTCATACAAAAAGAAAAATTATTGAATACACTTGAATTTTGCCGTAAAAATCATTTGAAAAGACTTGAAATTGTTCACGGAATCGGTGATGGTATACTTCAGAGAATGGTTTTTGATGTTCTGGAAAGCCAGGCCGGCCTCGATTTTTATAATAAGGAAATACTTCATCATCAATCGGGTGCGGTAATGGTAGAATTTCACTAAATTTGCAGGAATTGAAATATGAACGTACTTAATTTACTTTTTACCAAAGACGGATTAACCTACCAGATTGCTAAGAATAAAAGCATTGTGGAAGAGAAATCTTATTTCGTGGACGAAGAATCGCCGGAGAATTTTATCGCGGATCAGCTGGATGAAGTTTTGATCAGGCAAAGATTTGATGAAATTCAGGTAATCTCTGCACTGAATCATTTTACCCTGATGCCTGAAGGATTTTCGCAGCATGAGACAGGATTTGATTTAATTGCTTACAATGCCCCTGTAGACAAGGAAAAGGAAGAATTGATGCTTTCCATCAATGAAAAATTTAAAGTTCAGTTTTATTATACTTTCCCAAAGAATTTTTACAAGAAAATTAAAGAGCTGGCATTGCCTGTCAATTTTAATTTTTCCGGTGAAAAGTTTTTAAATTCAATTAATAATAAAAATAACAAGGAAATTCACATTAATCTTTATCATAATCAATGTGAGTTTTTCGCTATAGACAACAAAAAAGTTATTTTATACAATAATCTGGATGTAAATTCTGAGGTTGATTTTCTTTATTTCGTGATGTTTACTTTAAGCAAAATAGGTTTTGGAATTAATGAAACCAATTTCTACGCTTATGGTGAAACCACTGAAAATGAAACCTTTATTTCGGAATTACAGAAGTTCGTAAAGAACCTGAAAATTATATATGATAATATTCCTAATAAAAACTTTATACTTAATTAAGGTATAAGGAATTAGCAATTAGGGCTTAGTTTGACAAAAAACCTTAATTTCCTAAATCCCAAATCCTAAATCCTAAAAAACATGTTCAGAATAATCTCAGGCAGATGGAAAGCCAAGAAAATAGCCGCTCCCAGAAATTTTGATGTAAGACCTACAACGGATTTTGCGAAGGAAGCTTTGTTCAGTATTCTTGAGAACAAATATGATATGCAGTCAATTTCTGTGCTGGATCTTTTTGCCGGAATTGGTTCCATCACACTGGAATTTGCCTCAAGAGGATGTCAGGACGTAACTTCCGTGGAAATGAACCCTAAACATACGGCTTTTATCAATTCTACAGCTGCAGAACTTGATATGGCCCTGCAGGTGAATGTTCAGCGGGGAGATGTTTTCGACTGGCTGAAAAAATTCAGAAACAAAAAATCTTTTGAACTAGTATTTTCTGATGCGCCTTTCGAAATGGAAGAAAAAAAATACTACGAAATAATTTCTTTGGTTTTAAATAATAAATACCTGAAACCAAACGGAATCTTAGTCATAGAGCACCAGAGCCGTATGAAATTTGACCATCCGAATCTGACTGATACCAGAAAATACGGAAATGTAAGCTTCAGCTTTTTTGAGCCAAATAAAGAAGATAATACTGATATTTCAGAATAATCAGGATAAACCTTTTGGAAATTCTTTACCAGTATGATGGCTTATAACCTCTACTTTGTATGAGTTTTGCACTGCTTCTTCGCTCCATTTTGCTATTTCTTTCAATACAGGAATTAATGTTTTTCCAAATTCCGTTAATGAATATTCTACCATTAATGGCGGCTTTTCCGTGTAAACTTTTCTGTTGTTTTAGCTGAAGACTTAAAGTTCTTTCTGTAATTGTAGGAATCAGTTTCCTTAATTCATTATATCTTTTAGCATCATCGACAAGATGATATAAGATCACAGATTTCCACTTTCCCCCGATAAACCGCATGGTTACGGTAGTACAGCACGGGTAATTTTTATTGTCTATTGTATACATCTCTTACTATCTTTTTAGACCGTTATTGCAAAGTTAATAAACTTACATTAGTTTTGCAACTATAAAAAATATAGTATAAAATTATGAACTTTTTAGACAAAATGAAATCGAGATATAGTGTTAAAAAGTATAATCCTCAGGGTAGTGTAAGCGAAGAACAAATACAGGAACTTAAAGAAATCTTACACCTAAGCCCATCTTCTATTAACAGCCAGCCATGGAACTTTGTATTCGTTAGTAATCCTGAAGTTAAACAGCAGCTGGCCGATGCTTCCTATTTTAACAAAGAGAAAGTATTGGAGAGCAGCCAGCTTATTGTATTTCAAACCCTGAAAAATCCCGCAGATTTTGAAAAACAAATAGAAGAAAATCTGCCTGAAGGATCAATTAATTATTATAAAACTTTTGTAAAACCAAAAGGTGAAGCTGAAATTAAATCCTGGCTAAAACATCAGGTTTATCTTTCTCTTGGGGTTTTCCTTTCTGCCTGTGCAGCCATGGAGATCGATTCTACGCCAATGGAAGGAATTGAAACAGAGAAATATGATGCTATTTTAAATAATGAAAAATATGAAAGCCTTTTTGCTGTAGTAATCGGTAAAAAGTCGGATGACGATAAAAACCAGCCGATTCACACTCCGAAAAAGAGATTGGAAAATAAGAAAGTGATCTTGGAAATATAAAAAATATCCACGCAGTTTGTCATCCCATAGGGATCTAGGCACTAATCTTTTCATTATTTTTCTCTAATACTATGCTTAGATCCCTACGGGATGACAAACCGAGCGATAGAGGAATTTATAAAAATCCAAATAACTTTTAATATCAATAAAAGCTGTTTCAAATAGAGACAGCTTTATTATTTATAATACTTTTAGTTCTAAGTCGATTGATTTCCCGAAGAATTTCTTTGATATTTTTTCAAAGTTTTTCGTTAAATCCGAAAGATAAAAATGATAATTCGGTTTTGGATTCTGATCATTCAGAAGATGGTATTTATCTAAAATAATTTTCAAATGATTCGCTACGATATTTGGGGAATCTATTACACGAACGCGATTTCCGTAATATTGCTTGATTTCGTCGATTAATAAAGGATAATGAGTACATCCTAAAATCAAGGTTTCAATGTTTTTTAATTTACTATTGCTCAAATAATTATAAATAATAGCATGTGTAATCGGATGATTTTTGAAACCTTCTTCAATTGCCGGAACCAGTAGAGGCGTTGCCAGCTCATCCACTTTGATCCATTTATTATGCTTACGGATACTTTTCTTGTATAAGCCAGAATTTACGGTTGCTTTTGTTGCAATCACTCCTACATTATTATGAATTTCATACGAAACTTTTTCTGCAACTGGATTAATAACGTCAATTACAGGAACTTTCCCGGCCACCGACTGCATTACTTCGTTCAAAGCGTTTGCTGTAGCCGTATTGCATGCAATTACAATTGCCTTACAGTTTTGTTCAAGCAGAAAATTGGTGATTTTAGTAGAATATTCAATGATGGCTTCTTTAGATTTTTCGCCGTACGGAAGGTGTTTTGTGTCTCCAAAATAAATTAAATCTTCATTAGGAAGAAGTCTTTTAATTTCTTTGGCTACCGTTAATCCTCCCACTCCACTATCAAAAATCCCGATAGGCTGTTTTGGTGAAAGATGCGAATAATCTTGTTTCTTAGTTTTCAAAATTGAGCTGAAATTTTATACAAAAATAGTGAATTTGTTGGATGCTTGAAGCTGGGTGTTTGAAGTTTTTCCACAAACCGGTCTTCCATCTTCCTGCCTCTGGCTTCCAGCTTATACCATAAACAAATCCGAAGCAATGCCATCCGCCATAAACCAATGCTTTTCGGGAATTTTTAAGTGATTTTCTTCAATAATTAAAACTTTTTCTTCTAATTTTGATTTAATTTCTCTTTGAAAATATTCCAGAATTTTATCATTAAATTTCTCTTTTAAACTTTCCAGATCTACCCCCCAAATGGTCCTTAACCCAATCATAATCATTTCATTGAACTGATCTTTTTGAGACAGAACTTCTTCTTCTTTGGCCAAAAGATTGGAATTTAATTTTTTAATATATTGTTGATTATTAGCAACATTCCAGCTTCTTACATCAAAACCGTTGTAAGAATGTGCCGAAGGCCCGATTCCCAGGTATTCCTTATATTTCCAGTAAGAAGAATTGTGCCTTGAATAGAAACCAGGTTTCGCAAAATTGGAAACTTCATAGTGTTCAAATCCATGATCTTTCAAAAAATCCGATAAATAATAAAATTCTCTGTTTTGTTCCTCCTCCTTCGGGCTTATTATTTTTCCTTTTGCAATCCAGTTCTCCAGTGCAGTTTTCGGTTCCACCGTTAAGGCATACGATGATATATGTGGAACTTCAAGAGTGATGGTCTTATTTAAATTTTCCTTCCAGATTTCAAGATTGGAAGTTGGTGAACCGTAAATTAAATCAATACTTAAATTTTCAAACCCGAAATCCTGTGCTCTCTTGATAGAATCTTCGGCTTCGTTTGCCGTATGTGCACGATTCATTAATTTTAAATCTTCCTCAAAAAAACTTTGGGTTCCGATAGACAATCTGTTGATTGGTGAATTTGATAATCCTTTTAAAAAGTTTTTATCCAAGTCATCCGGATTGGCTTCCAAGGTGATTTCAATGTCTCCATCGAAGCTGAAATATTTTAAGACCTCATCTATTAAAGACCTGATTTCATCAGCTGAAAGTATGGAGGGAGTTCCGCCACCGAAATAAAGCGTCTGTAAGCTTTTGTTTTGCAGCTCATCTTTTCGTAAAAAGATTTCCTTCTTCATGGCAGCAAGCACTTCATCTTTAAAGTTTAAAGAAGTTGAAAAATGAAAATTGCAATAGCTGCATTTCTGCTTACAAAACGGGATGTGAATATAGATCATAAAAAAAGCCCTGAAAAATTTCAGAGCTCAAATTTATTTAAATTAAATCAATTAATATCTATAACCTCTGTGGTTAATGAAGTTATCGAAGTTATATCCTAACCCGATCATGAAGCTGTTTCCTCCATATTCCTGAATATCAGATAAACCAAGGTTGTAAGTAGCTCCAATCATGAATTTATTGAATCTTACTTTTACTACCGGTGCAATCTGTAATTGCTGACTGTCAAATCTGTTCTGAACAGATCTGTAGCTTACCCCGAAAGAGAATGAGTTGATATCATTAAAGAACGTACCCATTAAGTTATAATCGATTGTTCTTGTAGAGTTCGTATTAAGGTTGATTAAAGCTGATGGTGTGAAATAGATGTTATCTCCTACATGCCAGTCATATCCTAAGTTTAAGAAGAATTTGATCGGAGAAGGCTCACGTCCGTTTACGATAGCTTCATCATTGGTAAGTGCAATATCATTTACAGAAACTCCTGCGAAGATATTTCTATAAGTAGCCTGTGCACCAAAGTTGGCATACGCCATGAAGATATTACTTTCACTCCCCTGTAATAAGGGGTCTGAAGCATCCTGTGTATTGATTTTTGAATAATCAAAATTCATGTTGTAAAAGCTAACGCTTGTACCGAAAGAGAACTGGTCTTTTCTGTCTCCTTCGCTGCTAAGAGGGATAAAATAGGAAGCACCAGCCGTAATACCTCCTGCAGAGATAGGGCCATTACTGTCTCTGAATACAGATAAACCCGCTCCTACTCTATCAAAGATGTTCGCGTTAATCCCCACAGACTGTACGTTGGGAGACTCGCTGAACTTCGAAAATTGCTGCTGATAGTTAAGATTAAGCTGCACATAGTCTGTTTTACCATATTGTGCAGGGTTGAAAAGAAACTCACCATCCAAAAGGTACTGTTGATAGTATGGTAATGTTTCTTGTGCTTTGTATGCATTTGACAAAAGAGCTAAACATACGATAGCATATAGTTTTCTCATAACAAATCTTGATTTCAATTCAACAAATATAAAAAAATTCTCAATATATTTTTAGTTTTCTAAATAATTTCTCCATTTTTTTACAGCATCCGCCATATCTTTCGGCATTGGGCTCTCAAAATATAATTCCTTCTTTGTAGTAGGATGTATAAATCCTAAAGTGTGCGCATGGAGCGCATGTCTCGGCAAAATGTCGAAAACATTTTTTATAAACTGCTTATACTTAGGCAGATTCACTCCCCGAAGCGGAGTATGCCCTTCATATCTTTCATCATTAAACAGCGTATGGCCGATATGTTTGAAGTGTGCCCTGATCTGATGAGTCCTTCCTGTTTCCAGTTTGCATTCCACCCATGTCATATATCTAAATCTTTCCAGAACTTTATAATGAGTCACCGCATGTTTTCCCTGGCTTCCGTCTTCATAGGTGTGCATCTGCATCCTGTTTTTAGGATGACGGCCGATATGGCCTCTAATAGTGCCTTCATCGTCCTGTACATTTCCCCAGACAAAAGCCCAGTATAATCTTTTTGTTTTTCTGTCAAAGAATTGTTTGGCCAGATAACTTAAGGCATATTCATTTTTAGCAATAACCAGTAATCCTGAAGTGTCCTTGTCGATCCTATGAACCAATCCTACCCGGTCCAGATCGGATTTTTCTCCGTTCTGCTCAAAATGGTAAGCCAGCGCATTCACAAGAGTTCCGTCCCAGTTCCCGAATCCCGGATGAACAACCATTCCCGGTTCTTTATCAACAACGATAAGATCATCATCTTCGTATACAATATTAATAGGAATATTTTGCGGAATAATCACATTCTCCCTCGGAGGATGCGCCAATAGTACCGAAATCTGATCTCCAGGCTTTACTCGATAGTTTTGCTTTACAGCAACACCGTTTACGATTACGTTTCCGGCACGGCAGGTTTGTGAGATCTTATTCCTTGAAGAATTCTGGCGGAAAATCAATAAAAACTTATCAATTCTTAATGGCTCCTGACTTTTATCAACAGTGATATTAAGATGTTCATACAATCCCTTATTTTCCTCATCAATATCAATATTATCAATACTGTTTTGGTCTAATAATTCTTCATCCAAAAAATCTTCGTTATCTTCTGTCATTGTCTTATTTTTTATACAAAAAGCTTCAACATGATGAGTTGAAGCCTGTATTTTTTATAGCATCTGCTTATTATTCTACGACTACTTTTTTAGCTTTTGGCTTTTCTGCAGGTTTCTGCGTGGTTGTAGTTGTTGTTTTATTTGATGTGCTTCCAGCGTTATTTGCTGCTGTAGAAGCTTTAGGTTTATTTTCTGTTGCAGAAGCCGCCGGTTTTGCAGTTGTAGTTTTCGTTACTTCCGGTTTTGTTTCAGCCGGTTTCGGAGTTTCTCTTCTAGGTTCCGGAGCCGGAATATTTGCCGGTGACTCATAATGAGGTTCCGGATGAGCAGGAACTTCTTCATATTGTATCGGAGGCAGAGAAGTGTCTACTTTCATTCTGTATATGGAGTTCAGCTGTTCTATTTTAGCACCAAGCTCTGCCGGTGTTTTCTTACTTGCCCAGAGATCGATCTGCATTCCCTGATCCCTTGCATCTCCTGCTGCCGGATCCTGATAATAGATAATATCAGATTCGTCTTTGCTTCCGTCTTCATGCTCTACGAGTCCTACTTCAAACATATTTCTTGCAATAATGGCTCTTGCTTCTTTTACCGTTAATCCTACAACATTTGGGATTGGTATGTTTCTCATAGGACCAGATCCGATTACAACGTCTACAGTTGAGAATCTAGGGAGTTTTGTCTTTGGTTTTACAGCATTTCCTTTATAGATAATTCTCAATACAGCATCTTTCTGAATACTAGGTTCAAAAAGCGTATCCCCTACTTTCAGGCCTACCTGCTCCAGTCTCTGGAAAGCCAGCCCGGAATATTTATTGATCACATCCGGAACCTCCACTTTTGCCCAGGTTCTTGGATTTACTTTTAATATAATTGATCTTCCGTCTTTTACGCGGGAACCGGGTGTAGGATATACCTGCAACACTTGGAAAGGCCTGTATTTAGGATTATACTGGGCACTGTCTACCTCGTATTCCAATCCTGAATCGTCCAATATCTTGATGGCTTCCTGTACAGATTTATTTACAATATTAGGAACCGGAATTTCCTGACCATGGTTAGTATGATATTCCAACCAACGAAACGTAAGCCAGACCAACCCCACAAAAACGCCGATGGCTACGACTAAGTTCAGTAAAACTTTCCAATTGAAAAGTGATTTAAGCATACTTAAAATTACTATAATTAGACAGCAAATATAATTAATAATTTTAGAATGTGCTTTTAATTTAACACAATTCATTTTGAATTTTAAAATTTATGAATTTCCCGTATTGCATTGCATAATTTCATTAAATTTGCCCTAATTGATACTTAACGGTTATGAGCAAAAAAAGTGTTGCCGTAGTAATGGGAGGCTATTCAGACGAATATGTTGTATCATTAAAAAGCGGACAATTAATTTATGATTCCTTAGACAGAAATCTTTACGATGTATATAAAGTAGTTATTCTGAAAGATGAGTGGTATTTTTTAAATGAAAATGGCGAAAAACACGAAATCAACAAAGGTGACTTTTCGGTAATGCTGGAAGATAAAACATTGAAATTTGATGTCTGCTTTAATATTATCCACGGAACACCCGGTGAGAACGGTATCCTTCAGGCTTACTGGGATGCTATCGGACAAAAATATACCGGATGCGATTTTTACCAGAGTGCTTTGACATTCAATAAGAAAGATACACTGGCCGTGCTTTCAAAATACGGAATCCCTTCTGCAAAGAGTGTTTATTTGAGAAAAGGAGAGGAAATAAATACAGATGAAATTATAGAAAGTCTGGGGCTGCCTGTTTTTGTTAAGCCCAATCAATCGGGCTCTTCACTGGGAATTTCAAAGGTTAAAGAAAAATCAGAATTGATCGCTGCAACAGAAGTGGCCTTCAAGGAAGATGATGAAATCTTAATTGAAAGTTTCCTGGACGGTATGGAAGTTTCTGTGGGAGTAATTGATTATAAAGGCGAAACCATTGTTTTAGGAATTACAGAAATTGTCCCTCAGAATGAATTCTTCGATTATGAAGCGAAATATGAAGGAGCTTCCGAGGAAATTACCCCTGCAAGAATTGACGATGAAACAAGAATCCGGGTAGAAGAAATTGCTAAAAGAGCCTACAATTCTCTTGGAATGAGTGGCTTTTCAAGAAGTGAATTCATTTTAATGGACGGCATTCCCTACATGCTGGAAATGAATACCAACCCGGGATTCTCACCCGCAAGTATTCTTCCCCAACAGGCAAAAATCTACGGAATTTCAATCACAGACCTTTGTGGAAATGAAGTTGAAAAAGCTTTAAATAAATTTAGAATTAGTAATTAGAAGTTAGAAATTAGTAGATTGATGATGGCAGAAGGCAAAACTCAAATTTGAAGATTCACTACTATCCACAATTGCGATTTATAACTCATAACTTATAACTGTATACGCATGAAAATTGCTGTTTTTCCGGGGTCTTTTGATCCTATTACTTTAGGGCATTATGATATTATAGAAAGAGCGGCGCCGCTTTTTGATAAATTAATTATAGCTATCGGGCAGAATTCTCAGAAGAAATATATGTTTCCACTGGAAAGAAGAATGGAGTTTATCCAAAATTCCGTTGCCGAATTCCCAAATGTGGAAGTAGATTTTTTCGAAGGCTTAACGGTAGATTACTGCTTCGAAAAAAATGCACAGTACATTCTCAGAGGCCTGAGAAATCCGGCAGATTTTGAATTTGAAAAAGCGATCGCCCACACCAACAGGACTTTAGCTCATAAAAAACTGGAGACGATATTTTTATTAACCTCATCAGGAAAATCTTTCATCAGCAGCAGCATTGTAAGAGAAATTATCAATCACAACGGCGAATATGAATTGTTGGTTCCGGAAGCCGTAAGAGTTAATAATAAGTAATGGGTAATGAGTAATTTTATTACTACAGATTTCAATCAAGTATTTAGGGATAGAACTAAAAGGTTTTCAGTTTCTATTATTAAATCTTTATCACCATTACCCTATTCTGACGACCTTTCAGTTATCAGGAAACAAATTATCAGATCCGCGACTTCTGTAGCAGCCAATTACAGAGCGGTTTCAAGAGCAAGATCCGATAAAGAAAGATTTGCGAAACTTTGCATCGTGGTCGAAGAAATTGATGAAACTCAACTTTGGCTTGATATAATTGAGGAACTCGAATATTTAAGTCATGAAAAAATTTTACATTTAAAACAAGAATGTGAAGAATTGGTTAAAGTAATGACATCATATAAGTTTAAATTATCCCAAAGCAAAACGCCATAATTTAATATTACTGATTACCCATTGCTTATTACTCATAAATATTATGCACGAACAGTTCAATTTTGCCATAGAAGTCCTTGGAACGATCTCATTTTCGATGTCGGGAAGCTTCGCTGCAATGCAGAAAAGGCTTGATCCGTTCGGTGTATTGATTATTGCCTTCGTAACTTCTGTAGGCGGGGGAACTGTCCGGGATTTATTGCTGGATATTCCGGTTTTCTGGATGCACGATTTATTAACCTGCGCATTAATTATCCTGACCAGTATTTTCACGATGGTTTTTAAATCATTTGAAAAAAATTTCAGGGTAACCTTGTTTATTTTTGATAGTTTCGGGCTCGGATTATTTACTATTATCGGTGTTCAGAAAGGATTACATGCAGATATTCACCCTTTAATATGTATAGGCTTAGGGACCATTACCGGCTGTTTTGGAGGGATTATCCGGGATATTTTACTTAACAGGATTCCTTTGATTTTCAGGAAAGAAATTTATGCCACTGCTTGTATTGTCGGCGGTTCTGCTTTTTTATTATTAACAAAATTCACAACACTCTCTTATACCATTATCCAGGTTTTTACCATTTTACTAATTGTGGCAATCAGAACTTTAGCCGTGAAATACCATTGGCAGATCCCGAAATTTTATGGGTATGAACATAATAATTCTGAGATGTAATAACTTAAGAAAAAATCCTTCGACTGCTTCGCGCTCAGGATGACACAAGTAACTTAATAACTGAAAAAGTTTAGTATTAGCGATGTCATCCTGAGCGCGAAGCAGTCGAAGGATCTCACAAGCATTATTCCATAACATAAATACAATAAAAAAGCACCTGATCTCTCAAGTGCAATTATATTTTTTAATTAAATCCCTCAATTAAAAGAATTTCCCTCTGTTTCTCATATTAGGGTTATGCATGTGCTTTTGCATAGATGGCATTTTCAGCTGATCTTTCATCATTTTAATCTGGTCCGTCATCATTCCTGCACTGTCAAGCCTTTTTGCTTCTTCCAATAGTTTTTGCCCCTCCTGCTTTCTTCCTTTAGAAATTGCTGCGGCGGCAAGATTTAATGTAGCCATAGCTCTGTCATGCTTCATATTTAAGCCATATTCCAAAGCTTTTTTCATCAGAGGCTCCACTTTTGCAGGGTGATCCTGTGCCTGAGTCAGCCCCGTTAGATAATGAAAATATCCATACTGAGACTTGTGAAGCTGAGATTGGTAGTTGGTAATTTTAGAAAGCCATTCTGCGGCCTTTTCCATATTTTGTTTTCTCAATTGCCAGAAAGCCAAAAGAATATATTCATTTTTAAAGAAAAGTAAAACCGGTGAAGCAGAAAGTACGATCAAAACTATTCCCCAGCCGATATTCCTGTTCATCATCAGATAAACAGCTACTGCAATAAATAAAGCAGAGATTCCGAACTTTATGTATTTATTCATTAGTAAATTTTAGAAGTGCAAAGATAAAGAATTTAGAGGTTAGAAGCTAGCAGTTAGAAGCCAGAATTCTTACAACTATTCACTTTTAACCTTATCAAATGTCTGGAAACAAAAATCATATTGATTTTTTTCGTCTTTTTCGTGGCAGGTTTCACTTACCTTTTTCCAGATTTTTTCATCGATTTTTGGAAAAAATGTATCTGCCTGAAGGTCTGCCTTCACTAAAGTAACTTCCAGCCTGTCAACTACATCCATTGTCTGCTCATAAATATTTCCGCCTCCGATGATAAAGATATCCTCATCAATTTTTTTTGCGAATTTCACAGCTTCTTTAATGCTTCCGACAATTAAAATCCCTTCTTCAAACCAGTCTTTCTGTCTGGAAACCACAATATTCGTACGGTTGGGAAGCGGTTTCCCGATGCTTTCATAGGTTTTTCTTCCCATAATCACCGGATGCCCCGAAGTAATATCTTTAAAGTGCTTTAAATCTTTCGGGAGATGCCAAAGCAACTGATTTTCAAAACCAATTTCATTCTTCTCTCCCATTGCCACCACTATTGTCGTCATTAAAATAATTTTTACAAAATTAGCACATAATTTGTATATTTGGTAAGCACAAAAAAATTTTAAAAAAAAATAAACTATGAAAAACAAGGGCTGTCTGAGCGCCGGAACCATCGGTATTGCTCTCCTTATTATTGTTGCAGTATTATTTTTCTGGGGGAAAAGCGGCTACAATAGCTTTGTAACGAAAGAACAAAATGTAAATACAAAATGGTCTAATGTAGAGACCGTTTATCAAAAAAGAGCCAACCTGATCCCGAATCTGGAAAGAACGGTAAAATCATATTCAAAATTTGAGCAGGAAACTTTAACGAAAGTGATTGAAGCCCGTTCAAAAGCAACTTCTATCAACGTAGACCCTACGAATATGACAGAGCAGGATATCGCAAGATTCCAGGCTGCACAGGGTGAACTTACAGGTGCATTAAGCAGATTGATGGCCGTTGTAGAGCAGTATCCCAACTTGAAAGCGGATCAGCAGTACATTAATTTCCAGAGAGAATATACAGCTATCGAAAACAGCATCAGAACAGAAACTGTTTACTATAACGAAGCAGCTCAGGATTATAATACATCCATCAAAACTTTCCCGAATAATATTCTGGCGAATTTTACAAACTTTAAAGAAAAACCTTATTTCAAAGCGGATGCAGGAGCTCAGAAAGCACCTGAAGTATTCTCAGAATAATGGATAATAAATTCTTAACAAATCAGCAGATAGCTTCCCTCGTGGAAGCTATTCAGTCTGCGGAAGATCATTCCACCGGCGAAATAAGGGTGCATATAGATTCCAATACAGAAGGAGACAATGCTAAAATTGCCTTCAAGGTTTTCGAAGAATTATGCCTGAATAAAACCAAGGAAAGAAATGCCGTGCTTTTCCATGTCAATTTTGAACAAAAATACCTTACCATCATCGGGGATAAAGGAATTCATGAAAAAGTACACCAGTCTTACTGGGATCATCTGCACGACTTTATTACCTCTGAATTTGCAAAAGGAAATTATTACAAAGCCTTAAAAAGCGCTATCCTGGAAACAGGTTTGGAATTAAAGAAACACTTTCCCATAACAGGCGAGAACCACAACGAATTACCTAATGAAATTACGTTCTCTTAAAATAGTATTTTCATTTCTACTGATCTGCTTTTACACTTTTGTATCAGCACAATATACTGTTCCGGAAAAACCGGCTGTTCTTTATCCTGTTTTTGATGAAGCTAATCTATTGAGCCAGCAGGAAAAAGACGATCTTAATAAAAAGCTGATTGCCTTTGCAGATTCTACCTCAACGGAAATTGAAGTGGTGATTATAAAGTCTACCAAAGGTGAAGATGTGAATTTTCTGGCTACCATGTTCGGCCAAAAGTGGAAAATAGGTAAAAAAGGCGTTGATAACGGCATTGTTTTTTTAATTGCAACAGAAGACCGAACCATGTCTATCCAGCAGGGAAGAGCTGTTGAGCAGTATCTCACGGCATCTGTTGCAGGACAGATCCTAGACTATATCGTGACTCCTCATTTCAAGCAGGGCGAATGGTACGAAGGAATCAACCGTGGAACTTCTGCCATTATGGAAGCCGTACAGGGGAAATTCAAACCATTGAATGACCAGGAAGCAGGAGGAGATGGTGGTGTAGGAAAAATTCTGATAATTGCTTTTATCATTTTCATTATCCTGATTATTATTTTCGGGAACAGAGGCGGAGGTCGCGGCGGCGGCAATTATGATGATGACGATGTCATTTTATCCAAAAGAGGACGCAGAAATTATCCTGGCGGATTTTTCCCTTTCCCGGGCAGCTTCGGAGGAGGAGGCTTTGGTGGTGGCAGTTCCGGTGGTGGCGGTGGCTTTGGAGGCTTCGGCGGTGGCGGAAGTTTCGGAGGCGGTGGTGCTTCGGGAGGATGGTAGAAATATCTGTTTGCTTTCTTCTGAATCTCTTTAAATTACTTTAAAAATTAAAATAATTATTTGAAATACATTTCCACAATGTTTGTCATTTCGTAGGAATCTGAGCTGTTTTATTTAAACAAAATCGAGATTCTTACGGAAAGACAAACACTATTAAATTAAATTTAATTAATTTGAATAAGAGATTCTTCCTTCGTCAGAATGACAGCAACACCGTTCTTTACTGAGAAAAATGCCTTTACAAACTAAAAAATATCCTCAATTCATTTAAAACTCATTCGTTATTTTTATTTAACTTAAAATTCTATTTTTTATATTAAAAAATTAATAAACCTAATTAAAACCTACCTTTAATGTAAGCTTTTTTCATTATATTTACTGAAAAGAGGCTTATGAAGAAGACGTTGGTAGTTTTTGCGCACCCTTATTTAGAGCACTCAAACTCAAATGTAGAGCTCATCAATTTCTATGTCCGTCATCAGCATTTTACCCTTCGGGATCTTTACGAAGAATATCCGGATTTTCATATTGCCGCTTTTCGTGAAAGAAAAAGATTAAAAACTTACGACCGTTTTATTTTCCAGTTTCCTCTAATCTGGTTTGGAATGCCGCCCTTGCTTAGGCTTTGGATAGATGAAGTTTTTGATCGCGACTGGCTGAAAGAGGGAGAATACAATCCTCTGGAAGGCAAAGAAGTTCATATTCTCGTCACCACAGGCGGAAAACAAAGATCTTTTACCAAAGAAGGAACTTATAAATACACCGTGGAAGAATTGATCAGCGGACTGATTGTTTCCCTCAATGTTTTTAAAGCCAATATCAAAAATATCAAAATCGTTTACGAAGCCAATAAATTATCAAAAAAAGATATCATTCTGCATAAGCAGGAGTTCGCAGAATCTCTGAATCAGTAAGCCTATGGAAACCAGCCTAGCGATGAATACCCTTATTTTTTTAGGCGTTGCCATTATTATGGTTCCGCTGGCAAAAAAGCTGGGATTAAGCTCTGTAATTGGATACATCGCAGGAGGTATTATCATAGGGCCTTACGTTTTGAAGCTTACAGGGAAAGATGTGAACGACATTATGCACGCCAGCGAATTCGGGGTGATTATGCTTTTATTTTTGGTTGGCCTTGAGCTGGAACCCAGAAAATTCTGGGATATGCGAAAAAAAATTGTTGGATTAGGGCTCACCCAGATGCTTTTAACGATTTCTTTGCTTTTTCTGGTTTTTATATGGGCCGGCTGGAGGGTTGATAAGGCGATTGCCATTGCCATGTGCTTTGCACTGTCTTCTACAGCTATTGTTCTGCAGACTTTGCAGGAAAAAAACAATTTGAAAACCCTCGCCGGGGAAGCTTCGTTTTCTACCCTTTTGTTTCAGGATATTGCGGTGATCCCTATTTTGGCTATACTTCCGCTTATTGCGAATTATAAAGCAAAACATAATGATAATGACATCCAGGTTCTCATCCAGACTTTACCCGAATGGCTTCAGTTTGCAACGGTAATCTTGGGTGTTGTGATACTAATTTTACTGGGACGCTACATTTTTGTTCCGTTTTTAAGATATGTTTCAAAATCAGGGATGACTGAACTTTTAACTGCCTCTTCCCTATTCCTGGTGATCGGCGTTTCAGAACTGATGGTTGCCATTGGGCTTTCGCCAGCGTTAGGAGCTTTCCTTGCAGGCGTAATGCTTGCCAACAGTGAGTTCAGACACGAGCTTGAAGCACAGATTGATCCCTTTAAAGGACTTTTGCTCGCCGTATTTTTTGTAAGTGTGGGTTCTACAATGAATTTCAATATCATTCAGAATGATCCGGTATTTATTTTCAGTACTGTTTTTGCGGTTTTAGCTATAAAATTTATTGTTTTGTATGCTATTGGAAAATTCTTCAGGATAGACAGCCCTCAAAGCCTGTTTTATGCATTTGCACTTTCGCAGGTGGGAGAATTTGCTTTTGTATTGATTAACTACGCCTCAAGCCTTTATCTCATCAGTCCTGAACTGAATGCACAAATGATGGCCGTAACGGCAATTACCATGTGCATTACACCATTTCTTTTAATGATTAATGATAAGCTGATTACTCCAAGATTTATCAGGGAAATTCCGGAAGGCAATCATGATTTTAATATTCTGGACAGTAATGTTTCTCAAAAGAAAATCATTATTGTAGGCTTCGGGCATTTCGGAAGTACGGTGGGAAGACTTTTAAAGGCCAATAAAATCTCAGCCACTGTCCTGGACCGGGATTCTGACAGGGTAAAATTATTGAGAAGCTACGGTTTCAAAGTATATTACGGTGATGCCACCAAAATTCCCACCTTAAGAGCTGCGGGAATTGAAGATGCCGAAATTCTGGTCCTTTGTCTTGATGATCCTGATGATAATAAATTCATTGCAGATCTGGTTCGCGAACATTATCCTAAAGTGAAAATTTTCGTGAGGGCTAAAAACAGGCTGGATGCCTATGATTACCTCAACAACGGAATTACAAATATCTACCGCGAAACACTGGGAACCGCCGTTGATATGGCAGTGGACGTTCTTCATGAAACCGGAATGCGAAAATATGCAGCAAGGCGCCTCGCACAAAGATTTATGGCTATTGATAAAGCTTCCGTAAAAAAATTAGCCAAAATGAAAGAAGAGGAAGACGAGCTTATTCTCTTTACCACAAAAGAAATCCTCCAGCGAGAGGAGGAATTATTGGCTTACGATAATCTTAATTTTGATAACCGCGAATGGGAAGGTTCCTCATCCGATGAAGAAGATGAGGAAGCTGCCGGCTAGTTATTGGATACTTACGCTTCCGCCACTGCTTTCTTCTTTAGTTACCGTAGTTACATTTCCTTTTTTATACACATTTACACTTCCGGCTGATGAGGCTTCTGCTTTAATGGATGAAGAAGCACTGATCTGTATGCTTGCGCCGCTGGAAGCTTCTGCGTCTACATTATTTGCAATTACATTTTCTGCAGATATGCTGCTTCCTGATGAAGAAGTAACTTCCGCATTTTTTGCTTTTCCTGAAATATTAATGCTCGCAGCTGAAGATGCGTCCACATCCAGGTCTACCGCCCAAACTTTCCCATTGAAATTGCTGCTGCTATCCGCAGAAAGATCAAAGTCATTCGCTTCAAGATCACCGGAAACAGTTGCTGCACTGGATATCTCAATGGTTGTTTTATCCTGAACGAACTTATCTTTTACCGTAATTTTAGCAGCTGAATTGGCATTAAGCTTTGTAAAATCTTTGGTATAAATTTTTGCGGAAACATTATGGGTGTTCATCACGCGGATTCCTTTTTTGTAATGGATATGAAGTTTTCCACCGCTTATATCCACCAATACCTCATCTATGATATTTTCAGGAGCGGAAATCACTACTTTTTCAATATCAGATTTTATAATTTCAGCGTCAATAGCCTGTGAAACTTCGATTTCATCAAAATCTCCGGTTACTTCCTTTTGCCTGATGGGGCCGTTATCATTTGTAACAACTTTTTCTACCCAGTTGTTTTTTTCATTTTCGTTGTTTCTCCTGTCATGCTTTCCTTCACAAGATGATAATAGAACAATTGCCGCAGAAATAAAAAGTGTTGTTGATTTCATGTTACTGTTTTTTGGTATTGATGTATATATAGTTTAATAACAACTAATTTATGAAAAATATTACATCTGTTTTGATAAATATTTATTTACATAAAGCCAAAGCCCTGCGAACCTTAAATTGTTTCCATTTCTTATATTCCATTTGTTTATATAGCATATTTATATTTAAGTTTAATATCTTTATGCTTTATTAATAACTAATTTATGAAGAAGATTTCATCGGTATTATTAATCTCTGCAATAGCATTTAATCAATCTTGTACTACAATGAAAAGCACCGATACCCAGCAGGAAGTTCCGGCTCCCGACGCATCCCTTTCCTCAAACCCGTTCATGAAGAAAAGCAAGCTTCAGTACGAAGCACCGGAGTTTGATAAAATTAAAAATGAACATTTTAAACCGGCTTTCGATTTCGGATTAAAACAACATGATGCTGAAATCCTGAAAATAGCCAATAATCCTGATATGCCGACATTCGAAAACACGATTGTAGCCCTGGAAAAAAGCGGTGAAGTTCTGAAAAGAGCCATGATTGTATTTTCAAACTTAACAAGCGCTAACACCAACCCAACTTTACAGGCACTTGATGAAGAATATGCACCTGTTTTTGCGGCACATTCTGATAAAATGTACCTGAATGAAAATCTGTATAAAAGAATTAAATCCATCAACGATAACGGGCTGGATTCTGAAAGCAAAAGACTTTTACAATTTTACAAGCAGAATTTTGAAATTGCCGGAGCTAATCTTTCTGCAGCCGACAAAGAAAAATTAAAGCAGGTAAACCAGGAATTAGCTTCCCTTTCCACACAATATTCCAATAAATTGCTGGAAGCCAGAAAACAGGGCGGCGTTTTCTTCTCTTATGCTAAAGAACTGGACGGACTTTCCGCCGATGAAATTGCGGCTGCTGCAAGTGATGCTAAAAACGCCGGAAAACCGGGACAATATTTATTAGCACTGCAAAATACTACACAACAGCCACTTTTACAAAACCTTAAAAACAGGGCAACAAGAGAAAAACTCTTCAAGGCATCCTGGCTGAGAGCTGAAAAAGGTGATGGAAGCGATACTAGAGAAACCATTGAAAAATTAGCAAAGCTCAGACTTAAAAAAGCTCAGATTTTAGGAAAAAAAAGCTTTGCAGAATGGAAACTGCAGGATCAGATGGCAAAAACACCTGAAGCTGCTACAAAACTGATGAACCAGATTGCTACACCTGCTGTAGAAACAGCAAAACGTGAAGCTAAAGATATTCAGGACTTAATAGATCAGCAAAAGGGAGGCTTCAAAGTGGAGCCCTGGGATTGGAATTTTTATGCCGAACAGGTAAGAAAAGCAAAATTTGATCTTGATGAAAGTGAAATAAAACCTTATTTTGAAATTACAACAGTTTTAGAGAAAGGAGTTTTTTTCGCGGCTGAAAAATTTTACGGATTAACATTCAAAAAGAGGACTGATCTTCCGGTTTATCATCCTGATGTGGTTACCTATGAAGTTTTCGACCATGATGGAAAATCTATTGCGATTTATTATCTGGATTTTTATACAAGAGATTCCAAAAACGGAGGCGCATGGATGAGCAATTTTGTTGAGCAATCTTATTTATTGGGAACCAAACCGGTGATTGTCAACTGCTACAATTATCAGAAGCCGGCTCCGGGAAAACCTTCATTAATAAGCTATGATGATGTGACAACTATTTTCCATGAATTTGGCCATTCTATCCACGGAATGTTTGCCAGTCAGAAATATCCTTCCCTTTCCGGAACAAATGTACCGAGAGATTTTGTGGAGTTTCCTTCACAGATTAATGAACACTGGGCTTTAGATCCTGTTGTTTTGAAGAATTATGCGCTTCATTATGAAACAAAACAGCCGATTCCGCAGGCATTAGTTGATAAAATTAAAAAAGCTGCCACCTTCAATCAAGGATATATGACGACGGAATTGGTTTCTGCGGCGGCTCTTGATATGGATTGGCATACCGTAACAAATGAAAGCCAGCTTATTCCTGTTCTGGATTTTGAAAAACAATCCTTAATGAATCATGGATTTACCTTATCTACGGTTCCTCCAAGATATCATACTCCTTATTTTGCACATATCTGGGGAGGTGGTTATTCTGCAGGATATTACGCTTACCTATGGTCCGAAACGCTGGATAATGACGCTTGGGAATGGATTAAAAACAACGGCGGACTGACAAGAGAAAACGGTGACCGTTTCAGAAAATATATTCTTTCTGTAGGAAATTCTGTTGATCTGAATCAGGCATTCAGGGATTTTACAGGACACGATCCGGATATTAAACCTTTATTGAGAAGCAGAGGTTTTATTAAATAAATTTTTAAAAGCATTCATTTTTTGGATGCTTTTTTATTTCCCAAGTATTGCACAGATTTTCACAGATGATTGTGCACATTTTTTCTTTTTAATATTATATAATAAACATTCGTGAAATCTGTGGGAGATTTAATATAAGTTTTGGCTAAAGCCATAATTGAGTTATTCTTTATTTAAACGGGCTAAAGCCCGTTCCTATTGATACAGAATCCCTGAATAAACAATTAGATTCATTTTTGTGAAAAAATATTCCCGTAAATTTGTCCTTTAAAAAAATCAAGAAATGAATTGTCCCTGCTGTTCAGGAAAATCCTACGAAGAATGCTGTAAACCCTATCATTCCGGAGAAAAAAATGCTCCTACCGCAGAAGCTTTGATGCGATCAAGGTTTTCGGCATTTGCTATTCCGAATGGTGAATATTTAATGCAAACCACATCTCCAAGCAAGAGACAAAACCACAGTAAAAAAGACCTGCAAGAATGGGGAGAAATAAATGAATGGACAAAGCTGGAAATCATGGATAAACCTTCAATGAATAAAGTTGAATTTAAAGCGTATTACATTGATGAAAACGGCCAAAAGCAGGTACATCATGAGCTGTCAACGTTTAAAATGATTCAGAACCGCTGGTTTTATGTGAGCGGCGAATTTTTAGAATAAAAAAATGTCCGAAAAAATCGGACATTTATATTTTAGTGAGCTTCGTTTCCGTCAATTCCATGGGCGTGGCCGTGTGAAAGCTCTTCCTGAGTTGCCGGACGTGTGTTTAAAATTTCCACCTGAAAATCCAGCACTTTCCCAGCCATAGGATGGTTAAGATCTGCTACTACCATTTCAGGAGTTACTTCTAAAACAAATGCCTGGAAATTATTACCCTGATTATCAGACAAAGGTAAAATAGCTCCTACAGGCGGTGTTCCGGATTCTTTGAACATCTCTATCGGCAATTGTGCGATAGCATCCGGCTGTCTCTCGCCATAAGCTTCTTCCGGCTGAATGGTAAAAGCAGCTTTATCACCAGCTTTCATGCCAAGGATATTCTGCTCAAATTTTGGAATCATCATTCCTACACCGTATAAAAATGTAAGGGGATTTTCTGCTGTTGTTTCTTCTACAAGAATCTTACTTCCGTCTTCTTCGATTGTATGAAGGATGTAGCTTACCGCTACAACGTGATTGTTTTCAATTGTCATATTTTTTCTTTTTTTCGTGATGCTCTTCACGATTTAACATCACAAATATACTGTTTTTGAAATGAGTGGCTGTGCGAAAACGTTAAAAGAAGAGTTTTAAATGTACCTCTTTTATTTTTCGTTTCTTTTTTTCTGTCTTAAAACATAAAGGTATAAGCTTTCTACTTTTTCCCTTGCCCAGGGTGTTTTTCTAAGAAATTTTAATGAAGAGCTTATGCTGGGGTTATCTGTAAAACATTTAATTTTAATCTGCTCACCCAATTTCTCAAACCCGTTGTAATATTCTACCAGCTCTTCAAGAATGGTGTCTAGTCTTTTACCGTGTAATGGATCTTTGGATGGCTGGTTCATGATTTTTTTTGTAAAATTAAGGATATTAATCTGAAATGATAAAAAACCCTCCGCTGGAATCAACGAAGGGTCTGCTTTTTATAAATCCTTTACAACCGGTTTTACTTCTTTCCCGAATAGTTCGATGGATTTCATCATAAGATCATGGGAAGGATCACCAACATCCATGTGGCCGATAAATCTCGTAATTCCGAAAATTTGCTTCAAATAAGTAATCTTATCTGCAACTTCTTTCGGATTTCCGATGAACAGGGCACCGTCCTCTCCTCTTCCCCCTTCATACTGCATCTTGGTATAGGGAGCCCATCCTCGTGAAGCACCGATTCTGTCGACCTGAGTTTTATACTTGTAAAAATAATCGTCTATTACTTTAGGATCATTGCTCACAAAAGTATGAGAATGAACGGCAATCTGCATTTTTGATACATCATGACCCGCTTTTTCATATTCCTGCTTATAAAATTCAATTAAATTTTTAAACTGAATCGGCATTCCCCCGATAATAGCAACTACTAACGGCATACCTAATTTTGCAGCACTTAAAACAGACTGCGGAGTTCCGCCAACGGCTCTCCAGATCGGAAGCTTTCCGTCATTTTTTGCTCTCGGATACACAGTTTGATTGTTCATCGGAGCACGAAGCTTTCCTGACCAGGTTACATTTTCTTCAGAATTTATTTTTAATAATAAATCCAGCTTTTCATCAAAAAGCTCCTCATAATCCTGCAGGGAATAGCCATATAAAGGAAAAGATTCTATGAAGCTGCCACGTCCTACAAAGATTTCCGCACGGCCGTCTGAAATTAAATCCAATGTTGAAAAATCTTCATATACCTTTACCGGTTCGGATGAGCTTAAAACCGTTACACCACTTGCTAATTTTATATTTTTTGTGATGCTGGCCGCTGCAGCCAAAACCATTTCAGGGGAAGAAACCGCATAATCCGGACGGTGATGTTCACCCATTGCAAAAACATCAATTCCTATTTCATCCATGAATTTTACCTGCTCTAGGATTTCACGTAATTTTATTCCTGCATCTCTATATTTTCCGGTGCTTTGGTCAACCGCCAAGTCGCCAAACATTCCTATTCCTAATTCCATATTGTTGATTTTATTTAAGCAAATTTACTTCAACTAAAAATTAGAAACATTGATGTTTGATAAGAATGAAATATGCTTTTCTTTTAAGATTTAATCCTAGCTATTTAAAGAATATCAAACAAAAAATCCAGCCTCGTGGACTGTATTTAAAGATTATTTCTTCAAATATAAATCAAAATAATCAGTTATTTTCTGCATCAGGTGCACTCTGTCTTTCCCGATTACATTGTGAGGATGGCCAGGATAAGCAAAATAGTCGATCTGTACGCCGTTATCAACAGCAGATTTTATGAATTTCACGGAATGCTGCCAAACCACCACATCATCCTGAGCTCCATGGATCATCAGTAATTTGCCCTTCAGGTTTTGAACTTTATCCAAAAGATTTGCCGTTGCATATCCCTGCGGATTTTCCTGGGGTGTATCCATATATCTTTCGCCGTACATGATTTCGTACATCTTCCAGTCGATTACAGGACCTCCGGCCACACCTACTTTGAAAACTTCAGGCTTACGAAGCATAAAGCTGGTTGTCATAAAGCCTCCGAAGCTCCATCCGTGAATCCCCATTCTTTCAGCATCTACATAAGGAAGAGATTTCAGGTAGTCTACCCCTTTCATCTGATCGTTCATTTCAGTGGTTCCCAGATTTCTGAAAACAGCCTGCTCAAACTTCAGACCACGGTTGGCAGAACCTCTTCCGTCCATCGTGAAAATAATGTATCCGTTTTGGGCCATGTATTCATACCACAGATTTCCGGAAGCCGGGAAACTGTTGGTGATCAGCTGCAAATGCGGCCCATTGTATAGATAAACAATAGCAGGATATTTTTTATTGGGATCAAAATTCGTTGGAAGAATTATTTTCCCGTATAGAGGAGTTCCGTCATCTGCTTTTAGGTTTACGTTTTTAATTTCGGGACGCTGATAATTTTTTAATGTATTTTCAGCTGTGAGAAGATTATTAGTTTTTAATGTATTAGTATTGATGATGTTTGCAACTCTTGGCGTATTGGCGTTACTGTACATATCGTAAAGATAATTCCCGTCACTGCTTAAAATTCCGGTGTGTACCCCTTCAGCATTGTCCAGACGCTGCATTTTGAAGTTTGTCCAGTTGATTTTATACAAATGTTTTTCGAGAGGAGTTTCCTTTGTAGAGGTAAAGTAAATTTCCTTTTTCTTTTCATTGAAACCTAAAATATCGGTTACCAGCCAATCGCCTTTGGTGATCTGGGCAACCAGTCCTTTTTCTAAGCTGTAATGAAACAAATGGTTATAACCCGTTCTCTGGCTCTGCCAGATGAAATCTGTATTGGAATTCGGGAAAAATGTCAAAGGATGCTGTGGTTCCACATACTTATCGCTTGTTTCCTCAAACAAAGTTTTTACTAAATTTCCTGTCGCAGCGTCATACTGATTCATTTTCATGTGATTCTGACCTCTGTTCAGCACCCCCACAAAAATATATTTTGAATCCGGGCTCCATGTTACAGCTGTTAAATACTGATCTTTTTCTCCTTCAATATTTAAAAAAATCGTTGACTGTGTTTTGATATTGAAAACACCCAATGTCACCTGATGTGAAGTCTGCCCTGCCATAGGATATTTTATATTGTGATTCACCGCCGGAGTTACGGACCAGTCTATAATCGGGTAATCTGCTACCATCGTCTGATCCATTCTGTAAAAGGCCACACTTTCAGAATCAGGAGCCGGGAAAATTCCTGTGTCAATTCCGAATTCGTTTCTGTGAACATTGGAGGCACCGTTCAGAATATTTTCGTCTGAATCATTTGTTACGGCAATTGTTTTACCGTTTTTATTTATGAATAAATTATTTTTTACAGTAAAAGCAAAAGTCTGATTGTCACCAAACACTTTTACATTAGAAGCTTCCTTATCTACCTCCACAGCGTTTTTCACCTTCCAGCCGTTTCCTGATTTTTCTACCCAGGCCATTTTATCATCCGAGTTGAAATATCCTTCAGAAGTACTGATGAATTTTATCTGCGGAACAGCCTTTAACTTATTATCCCCCAGATTCTTGTTTAATTGTGTAAGGGAAACCAAAGTATCCTGCTTATTATTCTTCAGATCAGTAATCAAATAACCGCCTTTTACTGCCTGAATGTATGATTTACCATCATTAGACCATGAAAACTGCGAGATATTTTTCACCGCAAGATTGCTTCTCAGACCGTTAACAGCCTCCGCCATCGTAAATTTTTGGGTCTGGGCAAACGCCGAACCGCCCAAAACCATCATCAATAAAGAAAACTTATATAATTTCATCGTAAAAAATTGAATCCATCAAAAATAAGAAATAAAAATCATCCGTTAAGAAATGTTAAAATAAAAGATTCATAAAATGAGAATGTGGTATTGATGGGAAAAATTTATTAACTTAATGTAAGATTTTTCAAATTGTTATTCCGAGTTGATAGAAGGAATAGAATTACTTTAGTGCTGAGTACCTTTAACTATTTAATTCAATATCATGGCAAAATCAATGAAATTTATGTAAAAATCATTTCTTATCCTAAATCAATGATTTGAGCCTGTATCCTGAACTACATTTGCAATATAAATAACAAAAAAATATAATACAATGGCAACAAAATGGAACCTAGACCCAGCACACAGTGAAATTACTTTCAAAGTAAAACACATGATGATTTCTAATATTAAAGGAAATTTCACCAATTTCAATGCAGAAATCGAAGCTGAAGACGATACTTTTGCTAATGCAAAAACTACAGCTACCATCCAGACAGATTCTATCTCAACACACAATACAGACAGAGATAATCACTTAAAATCTGCAGAGTTTTTCAATGCTGAAGCTAATCCTACCATCACGTTCGAAGCTCAGGCTTTAAATGGATCTGTAACAGGAAATCTTACCATCAATGGTGTTACAAAACCCGTTACTTTAGATGTAGATTTTAACGGAATCAATGTAGACCCGTGGGGAAATACAAAAGCAGGATTCTCTTTTGAAGGAAAAATCAACAGAAAAGATTTCGGATTAAACTGGAATGCAGCTCTTGAAGCAGGTGGTGTAATGGTAAGCGAAGACGTAAAACTTGCAGGAGAATTACAGTTTGTAAAGCAAGCGTAAGAGTTAACAAATAATAAAGATAAAAGAGCAAAGATAAAAAGACATACCAGTTTTGCGTCTTTGTTCTTTTTTCTTTTTTCTATTTTCTATTTTCTATTTCTATTTTCTAAACAAAATGAACCTCAACGATCTACAAAACATCAGCGAAAATTTCGGGAACACTCAAAGAATGCCTGTTTTATTTCTTGGGCACGGTTCGCCGATGAATGCTATTGAAGAAAACCAGTTTGTACAGGGGTTCCGGAAAGCAGCCACTGAAATTCCAAGACCCAATGCAATTGTATGTATTTCTGCACATTGGTTTACCAACGGAACCAAGGTAACTGCGATGGAAATGCCCAGAACCATTCATGATTTCGGGGGCTTTCCACAAGCTTTATTTGATGTACAATATCCTGCACACGGAAGTCCGGAGCTTGCAAGAGAGACCGCCGAGCTGTTAGCTCCTGTTTTGGTAGAAGAAGATCATCATTGGGGTTTGGATCATGGCGCATGGTCTGTTATCAGACATATGTATCCTAAAGCAGATATTCCTGTAATACAGATGAGCATTGATTATACGAAGCCTCCGCAATATCATTTTGATTTAGCTAAAAAATTAAATAAGCTCCGCGAAAAAGGAATTTTAATTATCGGAAGCGGAAATATTGTTCATAACCTGAGACTGGTAGACTGGAAAAACATCAACACCGTGGGAGCCGGCTGGGATTGGGCAATAGAAGCCCGTGAGAAAACCAACAACTGGCTTTTGGACGGAAATTTTCAGAATATTATTGATTATCAGAAACAGGGAACTTTTTTGCAATATGCGGTTCCTACTCCGGATCATTATCTGCCGTTGATCTATACATTAGGCTTAAAGGAAAAATCTGAAAATCTGGCTTTATTTAATGACGAATTGATTGCCGGATCGCTGAGCATGACGAGTGTAAGAATCGGATAAAAAAAACCGGAAGAAAAATCCTCCGGTCCTATAAGTAAAATGTTGAAATTAAATTCTATGAATAGAAACAACATGCGGCACACCTTCGATAGGAGCATAAATTTCTACAATTGCTTCCCAAACTACCATTGCTGGCGGCATTGAAGCAACACATTTGTAACGGTAGTTGGTACCGTTTACTAATTGTGTAGATACTTCCTGAGGTGTATATTTTACCCCAACGAATCCGCGCATTGCTTCATCAAATACTTTCTGATCTTCTGGTGTAAGAGCATGATATTTTGTCCAGCCTCCTACTACTAAATCTTGTGTTTCCATAATAATTTTGAGTTCCTACTCTTTTGGCTTTTCGGTTTACGCCCCGTTTTAATGGTTTCTGGTCTCCATGGTTGTAAGTTTTTTGTTTGTGATCACAGGACAAAGTTAGCCTGCAATACATGAATTTACTAGAGTAGATGTACTCATTTTTCACTATAAGTAGAAATACGCAATCTGGTCTAAATATTCAGAATAAATTTTATAAGTATAAAATAAAAAGTAATGCCATCCATGAATGACATTACTGTATTGATAATTTCAAAACTGATATTTAAACTACATTGACTTCAATATTTATTGAACAGCCTGCAGAACATTGATATTTCCGTATCCGTAGTCTGAATTCGGGTTTGGATAATATGTAGATGACTGTCTCATCTTATTAAGAACCTGATCCCTTGTCCAAGTCGGGTTTTTAGCCCACACCAAGGCTGCAATTCCTGCAGTGGAAGCAGTTGCTACGGAAGAGCCTCCCACATAATCTGTCTGTCCATTATAATAGCTTAACACCGGAATATTGCTTCCTGAAGCTCTTTCCATCTGATAAGTAAAATCAATCTCTGCACCAGAGTGGCATACATCACATTTTTGGTTTGAGGTATTTTCTTTCACTCCAGTAACAGCCTGTGCTTCTGACATCCAGGCCGGGAAAATCACCCCAACGAAATTAGTAAAGCTTGTAGAAGTTCCACCGGCACAAAAAATCAGTTTTCCTTTTGAATAGGCATATTTCACTCCATCTTCAATTTTTCCGACAGAGAAAATGTGTCCCATAGACATCGATATAATTTTAACATTATTATTATTTCCGAGTTCTGTAAATGCTATTTTCACTCCATTTTGCTCATGATAACCGTCCAGAACTACATTTGAAGCCGCTCTGTATGTCACCAGATTAGCATTGTAGGCAACACCCACCGGCTGACCCAGGTTATTTCTTGGTGCCGCCGCTGCCGAAGCCATGCTTGTTCCATGACCACACTGATCCCCCGAACCGTCAAAACCACTGCTCCAAGGCCACACAGAATCTACATAAACCCCATTCTTACTGATGGTTCTTCCTGATGAAAGACCATTATTGAAACTGTTTCCCAATAAGCTCTGTTCCGGGGAAACTCCACTATCGATTACTCCGATGGTGATCCCGGCTCCGGTACTGTAATTCCAGGCATTTGTAATGTTATGTTTCGTAAAAGACCATGGTGCTTTGGCGTTTGGAGTTACTGTTGTATAATCTGCTGCATTTAATGTTGTGGATTCAAAGCCGCACCCTGAGCTTCCGCTTGATTTTGAAGCACCGTTGAATTTTCTTTCATTTTCAAAATAACGGTAATCTGCCGGTTCCAGATAGCGGATATTTTTCATTTTGCGTAATGCAATCACCGTTTCCTGCTTTTCTATTGCTACATCTATCTGATTGAGGTACTGATCTGAAGACAGTAGTAATCTGTCATTCTTTCCTTCGTATTGTTCAATTATTTTTAAAATTTCATCTTCAATGGCTTTATTATCCGGAGTCAGGCTTCTGTCAAAAGAAGATCCAAAACCTATGGATGCTATTTTATTTCCCTGATAAATGGCACTCCATACAAAATGATCAGAAGATTCTTTCCAGGAAAATCTTCCTTTCGTTTTAATTGTTTCGTTGATTTTGTCGTTGATCTGTTTTGCTGTGAGCGGATCTTTTTGGATAATTTCCATTTCAGCAGGGCTGTTTTGCAGGTCATCTCTGTTGCACGCTGTGAACATTAAGAACAGCATGAGCAAGTAAAATACATTTCTTTTCATATAAAATAATATTTGATTGGCAACACCAAGATATCACTTTACATTGAATTACACATTGCTGAAATTTTAATTTATTGAACTTTTGTTATGCTGAAAATAATATTTAAAGTATTAAATCACAGCATCTTCTCGTAGCAGACACTTTTATCAATCCCGATATATTGCCCGTAATTTGGAATTCTCTGGTAGCCGCTTTTCTCATATACGGAAAGGGCCTCATTTTGTTCCAGAGAGCTTTCCAGAACGGCTTTTTTATTACCCAGTTCTTTTGCCCAGGCTTCCAGCTCCCTTACAATAGTACTTGCAAGCCCTCGTTTCCTGAAATCAGGGCTGGTGTACATTCTTTTAATTTCAACAGTCTCCTCTTCAAACTTTTTGAAAGCTCCGCAGGCGGCAGGCATTTCATCAATATAAATGACGATGCAGTTTTTAATCATATCAATTTTATTGAACTGGTCATAAAAAGCATGATCTTCACCGTTACGAATTGCCAGGTCGGCATCTAAAAGCTTAACTAAATTCTGAAAGTCTGTGTTGGAAGAATCTGTTCTTTTAATTGTCATTTGTCTGTTTTTTACAATAACAAAATTATTATTTTTTTTACCACGAATTACACAGATTTGTAAAGATGTTTAAGTTTATTTTTTTGAAAGTTAGTTTGTTATTTATATTATTTTAAAAACTTATAAGTTAAAGGATACCTAAAAATCTGTTCAAATTTGTATAATTCGTGGTAAAAATAAAACGGCTCCCATCTCTGGAAGCCTTCATATTATTTAAGTCAAAATTAATTAACTACAAATTTTCTTTCGTTAATCAATTCTGCGATAGCCAGCATATCTTCGCCTATCAATCGGTCGTCTTCAAGCTTAGCAACTTTCGAACGGATGATCGCATAATTTTCTTCAATAATTTTAGAACATTTTGCCGGTCTTCTAAATTCTAATCCCTGCGCTGCAAACATTAATTCAACCGATAAAATATTCACCAGATTTCCAAGAACCTGATTGAATTTTCTACCTGAAATACTTCCCATCGAAACATGATCTTCCTGCCCCAGACTTGTAGGAATAGAATCCGCTGAAGCCGGGAAACATAGTGTTTTATTTTCTGTAACCAAAGCTGCAGAAGTATATTGAGGAATCATAAATCCTGAATTTAAGCCTGAACTTTCCGTCAATAATCTTGGTAGGCCATATTTCCCTTCCAATAATAAATAACTTCTTCTGTCTGAAATATTTCCTAATTCCGCAGCAGCCAACGTTGCATAATCCAACGGTAAAGCCATCAGCTGCCCATGGAAGTTACCTCCGGAGATAGATTCTTCAGCGCTTAAAACAATCGGGTTGTCTGTTACGGAATTCAGTTCTGTTTCAGCCATTATTTTCAAATGTTCGAAAGCATTTCTGCTTGCACCGTGAACCTGTGGTACACATCTCATGGAATACGGATCCTGAACTCTTTCACAATCTTCATGAGCCTTCATGTTTTCGGAATTTTTCAAAAACTTCAGCATTCTCGCTGCCACTTTTTTACTTCCTTCAAAAGGTCTTATCTCATGCAGCTCTTTTTTGAAAGGACTTGCAGAACCTCTGTAAGCTTCAAGGCTCATTGCAGCCGTCATATCAGCCAGATCAAGTAAATATTCAAATTTTTCCAGCCCTCTGATAGCATGGGCAAGGATAAACTGGGTACCATTAATTAATCCTAATCCTTCTTTCGGACCTAAGATCAACGGATCTAAATTATTTTTCTCCAAAACTTCAGCAGTCGGAAAAATTTCGTTTCCTACCCATACTTTTCCTAGGCCCAAAAGCGGTAAAACAAGATGGGCTAAAGGCGCCAGATCCCCGGAAGCACCTACAGAACCCTGCTCCGGAACTATGGGAATGATATCTTTTTCCAACATTAAAATCATCCTCTCGATCACTTCAAGAGAAACTCCTGAAAATCCTTTTGACAATGCATGAACTTTAGCAATCATCATGATTTTTGAAAGTTCTTTATCAATAGGCTTTCCAACACCCACGGCGTGGGAGATTATTAAATTATATTGTAAAAGCGCTGTTTCATCAGCAGAAATTTTTGTGTCACAAAGAGGCCCGAAACCTGTATTTATGCCATAAACACAACGGTCTGACTCTACAATTTTCTGAACGTTTTTCTGGGATTTTAAAATCTGATCTTTTGCCGCTTTATTAAGCTTAGCTTTATTTGGAGCTTTACAGATCTCCAAAACATCATGGAAACTGAAAACATCTACACCGTATATCATTCTCTAAAAATTTGTCTTAAAATTACGCATTTAACAATTATTGTAAAAACTAAATTTTGCAGGATTATATTTTTCTGAAAACAAGTCATTTAATTTCCTATTTTTACCGCCGAAATAAAAAATTAATATCCTTATGAAACTAAAAACTTTGCTGTTTGCATTGTTACTTGTAAGTGCAGCTTCTTTCGCACAGAAAGTAAAATACTCTAAAGACGAGATCAAAAAGATGGAAATGTACCTTTTTAATGAAGGCTTCAACGCTCCGTCTCCTAAAAAAACTTCTACCCTTATTTTAAAAGACGGATCTACACACAAAGGCTTTTGCAGTAAGATTGACACAAAAAAAGGACAAATCTTTGAAGTTGCCCTTAAAGACAGCATCACGAAGAAAAGTGAGACTTTTAATGCAGAGCAGATCGCTGAAATGTATGTTTACCCAAGCAATGCAGAAAAATTTGCTAAAGTGGCAAGCTATATGGGAAATATCAGAAACTACAGCACAAAAAAGCTAACCAAAAGAACCAATAACGACAGGATTTATTTCATTAATCAAACCGTTTCTTTGAAAAATAAGAAAGATGACAAAGAATTCCTGATGCAGGTCATCAATCCTGAATTTGATGATATTATTTCAGTATATCATGATCCGAGAGCTAAGGAAACAGCAGGATTTTCTGTAATGGGAAGCCCTCAGCTGGGAGGAGGTGTTATCAAATCTTATTATGTAAAGAAAGGCGATAAGGTAATGTGGCTTCATAAAGACGATTTTGAAGATAATTATGATTTCCTTTTCGGGGATAATGCAGAATTTGTGAAGAAATATCCTAAAAACTCTGTAGAATGGGATTATTTCAGCTTTTTGGTGCAGGAATATACTGCAATGAGCAACGGATAAAATAATTTTAACATAAATTGTATGGCCGTAGGACTTTCTACGGCTTTTTTTATGGCTTTAAATTCCTTAATTTTGTTATATGAATCCTTCTTTAGAATTACAACTCAAAACTTTACCTTCTGAGCCCGGAGTTTATCGTTATTATGATAAAAATGAACAGCTTTTATATGTAGGAAAGGCAAAAAATTTAAAGAAAAGGGTTCTTTCCTATTTCAATAAAAATCTATCAGGCTACAGGACGAGAATCATGGTGGGGAAAATCCAGAGGCTGGAAACAACCATTGTAAATAGTGAATACGACGCACTTTTATTGGAAAACAACTTGATCAAAGAGCATCAGCCGTTTTATAATGTCATGCTGAAGGATGACAAAACCTATCCATGGATCTGTATAAAAAATGAAGATTTTCCCAGAATATTTCTTACCAGAACGGTTATAAAAGACGGTTCAGAATATTATGGGCCATACGCAAAAGTACGCCCCGCAAAAATTTTACTCGATACTATTAAGCATATTTATAAGCTGCGAACATGTAACTTAAATCTTTCTCCAGATAAAATAGATGACGGAAAATACAAAGTATGTCTGGAATATCATATCAAAAACTGTGAGGGCCCATGTGAAGGCCTTGAAAGCAAACAGGATTATGATGAGAAAATAGATGCGATCCGGGGAATTATCAAGGGTGATTTCCGTAAGGCTAAAGAATACCTTACCAATCAGATGATGAAGCACGCATCCAATCTGCAGTTTGAAAATGCACAGATTATAAAGGAAAGATTGGATGTTCTGGAAGATTATCAGGCAAAAAATACCGTTGTAAATCCTAATATTGACGATGTGGATGTTTTTGGAATGACGAGTGATGAAACTGCAGCTTACGTCAATTTCTTTAAAATCAGAAATGGAAATATCATCCAGAGCTTTACCACAGAAATTAAAAAAATTCTGGAAGAAAGCGATGAGGAAATCATGGAACAGGCTTTAATAGAGATTCGTCAGAAATTCAGTTCGGATTCTAAGGAAGTGCTGCTTCCGTTTCATCTCACTGTGGAGATTCCGAATGTAAAGCTTATTGTTCCGAAAGTAGGAGATAAAAAACGAATCGTTGAGCTTTCCGAAAAAAATGCGAAGGAATACCGCCTGGAAAAACTTAAACAGGTACAGATTGTAGATCCGGAAAGACATACGAACAGAATTATGGCTGAAATGCAGAAGCTGTTGAGAATGCCCGTGGAACCACGACATATTGAAGGTTTCGATAACTCAAATATACAGGGAACAAATCCTGTTTCAGCCTGTGTAGTTTTCAAAGACGGGAAGCCAAGCAAGGCAGATTACAGGATTTTTCATCCTAAAACAGTAGAAGGCCCGAATGACTTTGCTACTATGGAAGAGGTAATCTACCGCCGCTATAAAAGAATGCTGGATGAAAGTGAAAATTTACCACAACTGATCTTGATTGATGGTGGAAAAGGACAATTATCTTCTGCGGTAAAAAGTCTGCGGTTATTAGGTTTGTATGGGAAAATCACTATCGTTGGGATCGCTAAGAGATTAGAAGAAATTTTCTTTCCGGAAGATCCTATTCCGCTATATCTTGATAAAAAATCTGAGACGCTTAAAATCTTGCAAAGAGTAAGAGATGAAGCTCACAGGTTTGGAGTAAAGCATCACCGGACAAGAAGAAAAAATTCAACCATAAAATCTGAACTGGAAGAAATTTCGGGTGTCGGGGATAAAACGATTGAATTGCTTTTATCAAGATTAAAATCTGTAAAAAGGATTAAAGAGGCTAGTTTGGAAACTCTGGAAGAGATACTTGGTAAAAGCAAGGCAAAGGTTATTTATGAGTTTTTTAATGGAAATTAATAGTATCAGAAAAAAATAAAAGCCCTCGGTTTGAGGACTTTTATTTTTTATTATTTATTTCTTCAAAAATATTTCCTTAGAATATTCTCCGTTACCCAGTGGAATTTCTATTACAATATTTCCGTTTTCAAAATATCCTAAAGTGGACTCTCCATTCTGTAATTTCACCCTGAAAACATCATCCTTTGTTGTTGTTTTGAAAGTTGCAAATGGAGATGAACTATTCTGTCCTACAAGAATAAACTGCTTGTTATCTATCTGAATTCTGTTCAGATCAACTTTTCCATTGCTGAATTTTATTGCATTATTATCAGCCGGGCTATCATTTGTAATCTGTATTTCTTTTGTTGCCGAAACAGTATTGGTTGTATTAACAGGATTATTATTCACCTGATTTACAGGATTAGCAGGTGAAATTGATACAAAAGTCTGCTTTAAAGCATCCTGATATCCTTCTTTAAAATCTTTAATATTTGAAGCACCTTTAATGGATGCAACATTCTTATTATTACAATCTTTAAACTCTACCAATACTTTATTTCTCAAAAATCCACTGTCATTAATAATATCCGCCATCAAAACATTACAAGGATTACTTTGCGCATCTGCAGGCCACTGCAGCTTATCTGATGGAAGAACAGTATAATTTTTACTTCTTAATGTCTTCGTTAATACATCACCTAAACCGAAATCTTCTTTAAAAGTTTCGAATTTGGAAGGAATTGAAATATATTTATAATCTGAAACCTTTTGCCCGAAAGAAAGCATTGAGCAGGCTGTAAATATAATTAGTGAAAGCTTTTTCATTTTATTATTATTTATATTATTTAGGCATTATTTTTTCATCGCCTCATTAAAATTTTTTTTAAGCCTACTTTCAAATTTATATATAAAATCCGATACAATTTCATTACTATTGATAAGTCTATTCGACTCATCTACGACATTTTCATCCAAATTCCTTTTTAGATATTCTTTGTGTAATGAATCTTCACCTGACAAATAAACATAGGATAACTTATCTGTTTTAATATCGTAATATGCTAAAATAATTCTATTCATATAGTAAATTACTTTCTTTTTCCTCACTTGAGTAAGAATTCCAAAATCAAATTTTAATCTATAAAGATTTTTATATGGTGAATATTGAGTAAAAAAAGGGTTTCTATAGAGTATAATTACTTTGTCAATATTATTATTTTTACAAAAATTATGTAGATATTCTCTTTCTTTTTTATTAAACAAATTATTTTCTAGAATACCGAAATCAAAATCATTTAAAGTTTTAACTTCTGCTGTAAGCTTTTTTATAAAGTCTGATGCATTATAATTTAATACTTCCGTAAATTTTACTTCTACATTATCTCCAACTTCGGCATGAATATGTTTAAGTTGCGGATTAATATTACTTACGAAACCCGTTTGACAAAAAAGGCTTGTTTTAAAAAATATTAAAAAAAGTAATATAATTTTTTTCATTAAATTTTAATCATTTCTAAACTGTCCCATATCCAGTTTCAGGGAGAAGAAATTAGAGTAGAAATTGGATCCTCCGATTCCAGAATTTGTAATCGCATAATCAAGTGTAAGACCTCTGTATCTGATCCCGATCCCTGCGCTAGGCTGGAAGGAAACTTTTCTTTTAAGATCTTCAATATCTGTAATAGACTGGAACCTGTTGATACCCAATCTCACAAAAATCATTTTCTGATAGCCAAGTTCCGCTCCGGCGTACGGTGTAATACTTGCAAAATCTGTTGAAATAAGCGCTGCTGTTTTCGCAAAATCGATATTTAAACCTGCTTCAGGTAAAACATACACACTGCTGTTAAGTTCAAATAATTTACTGGCTCCTACATTTAGTTTCGGCATTGTAAGTTCTAACTTATCTTTTGGCGCCGGGTTGAATTCTTCACCGTTTACCACTGTAGAAAGTTCTTTTTGATTAATGCTCCAGAAGTTCACCGTAGTAGTCGCATCTCTCAGCATACCTCCGAGTTTCCACCCGTTATCCAATTTATAAATAGCCCCGATATCAAAACCGAAACCATATCCATTTGCAAATTTCCCTACGTTTCTGTAAACTATTTTAGCATTAATACCTACGTCCAGCTTGGTATTCCCTCCCGGATTGAATGCATAGGAAAGAATCGCAGCATAGTCAGACTGTGAGAACTTTGTAATTTTATCGTAATCAATATTCCCTTCAGTATCTATTAATTGAGTTGTATTTAAAATGTTATCTACCCCCAGTCTCACTACAGAAACTCCGAAAACTCCCGTTTCCAGAACTTTTGCGTATGCCAGATAATCATATTTTGCAATAGATTCGAAATATTCTGCATGCATTGCCGCGCCCTGCCAGTCTTTTTCGATGGCCATTAAACCAGCCGGGTTCCACATAGGAGAATAAACATCGTCCTGGTTGGAGATTACGGCTCCACCCATGGCTAAACCTCTTGCTCCTGCACCGATATTCAGGAATTCGTTGGAATATTTTCTGATAATCTGAGATTGTGATATCCCGAAAACCAGAGAAAATACAAGTAAAAAATATTTTTTCATCATATAAATTGATGCTTAATTTAAAGTTTTTTGTTTCTTAGCTTTTATTAATCCGTTGGCAATGATTGCCAGTATCATAACCCCTGAAGCGATGTAAAAAATCGGGCTCATGTGTTCTGATTCCCCAAAGATAAAAAAAGCTAGTATAATTCCGTAAACCGGTTCTAAATTAACTGTTAAAATTAACGTGAAAGGCGAAATATATTTCATCAGGTTCACCGATTCCAGCATGGGAAAAGCCGTGAAAACACTCGCCAACAAGCATATTAACGCAATATCACGGTAACTTATTTCATTCATGTGAAAAATTTGTCCGGTAAATAAATAAATTATCATCAAAATGAACCATCCGCAAAATATTTCGTAAAAAATAATATTTCCGGAACTCGTCTTTCCAAACATTTTCCCGTTAAAAACAGAAAATATAGTCCCGAAAATTGCACAAACCACACCGTATAATATTCCTTCTTTAAATCTGAATTCTGTTTTAAATATCAATAAAATACAGGCAACAATTACCACTCCCATAATCACTTCAGAAACATCAATTTTTCTTTTAAAAATAACGGGTTCCAAAATTGAAGCAAATAATGTGGATAAAGAAAGGCAGCTTAAAGCAATAGAAACGTTTGAAACTTTAATGGAATGAAAAAAACAGAACCAGTGAAGCGCCATCGAAAAGCCAATGGCAGCCAGTTGGAAAAAAATTTTCTTCGAAACCCTGATACTGTCTTTTTTAATCACCCTGATAAACACAAAAAGACAAACCGCTGCTATCAGCATCCTGTAAAAAACAAGAATTTGAGCGTTTGCATGAATCAGCTTTCCTAAAATTGCCGTAAATCCCCATAAAAACACAATCAGATGCAATCTGAAGAGCGCCATTTTGTGCATATTCTACCCTCCTTTTAAATTATTTGCAAATTTACAAATAGCTTTCACAAATCCGTAAAAAAATTACACTAAACTTAATAAGTTTTTGAGAAACATTTCTTTTCAATTAATTTTTATTTGAATCATCTGTTAAATATTTTAAAATTAGAAACAAAAAACCCTGAAAATTTGTTCAACTTTCAGGGCCTTCAAATAATAAACTATTAAAAAAATAAACTAGGAACTTAGAGTATTTACCAGAGATATCATCTCTATTACTCTGACGTAAAGTTAGAAAAAATATCAAACATTTAAAAATATTTATATGTTAAAAAATTCACAAAATTCTGAATACCAATAAATTAAACATTTGTTTTAATTCAATATGAGTTACTCTGAAAAATAGTATCTTTAAGCGGAAAAAATCGAAATCTTTATGGACATTGAATTCAACAAACGAGAAGATCAAAACAGATTAAAATTATCAGAAATAAATAGACTACTTGCCGAAATAAAAAAAGGAGGCGGAGAAAAAAGACTTCAGAAGCTTCGTGACGAGGGAAAAATGACAGCAAGAGAAAGAATTGAATATCTTCTCGATAAAGGTTCGGAATCCATAGAAATCGGTGCTTTTGCAGGCTTCGAAATGTATGAGGAACATGGAGGCTGCCCAAGCGGAGGCGTTGTTGTAGTAATGGGATACGTTTCCGGAAGACAATGTCTTGTGGTAGCAAATGACGCTTCAGTAAAGGCCGGAGCATGGTTTCCGATCACAGGTAAGAAAAACCTGAGAGCTCAGGAAATTGCAATGGAAAACAAGCTTCCTATTATTTATCTTGTAGATTCCGCAGGCGTTTATCTGCCAATGCAGGATGAAATTTTCCCGGATAAAGAGCACTTCGGGAGAATCTTTAGAAATAATGCCAAGATGAGCTCTATGGGAATCATACAGATTTCTGCTGTAATGGGCAGTTGCGTTGCCGGTGGTGCCTATCTTCCAATTATGAGTGATGAAGCTATGATTGTGGATGGTACCGGTTCTATTTTCCTTGCCGGAAGCTACCTTGTAAAAGCAGCCATCGGAGAAAGTATCGATAATGAAACATTAGGTGGCGCTACCACCCATTGTTCAATCTCAGGAGTTACAGATTATAAAGCAAAAGATGACAAAGATGCTTTAGACAGGATTAAAAATATTATGAAGTCCATCGGAAGTACCGAAAAAGCGGGTTTCGACAGGATTGAAAGCTTTCCTCCTAAAGTGAAGTCAGAAGATATTTTCGGCATCATGCCTGTTTCCCGCACCGAACAATACGATACTTATGAAATTATAAAATGTCTTGTCGATAATTCGGAATATGAAGAATACAAACCAGATTATGGCAAAAGTATTATTTGTGCCACAGCAAGAATCGACGGCTGGTCGGTAGGAATTGTTGCCAATCAGAGAAAGCTGGTAAAAAGCGGTAAAGGAGAAATGCAGTTCGGAGGAGTAATTTATTCTGATTCAGCGGATAAAGCTACAAGATTCATTGCCAATTGTAATCAGAGGAAAATTCCTTTAGTTTTCTTACAGGATGTGACAGGATTTATGGTTGGTTCAAAATCAGAGCATGGCGGAATCATCAAAGACGGCGCAAAAATGGTAAATGCAGTTTCCAACTCTGTTGTTCCGAAATTCACCATCATTACAGGAAATTCGTATGGCGCAGGAAATTATGCAATGTGCGGAAAAGCTTATGATCCGAGGTTAATTGTAGCTTGGCCATGGGCAGATTTAGCAGTAATGGGAGGATCACAGGCAGCGAAAGTTTTAGCTCAAATTCAGGAATTTACTTTAAAAAAACAAGGAAAACAAATTTCTGAAGAGGAACATAACGAAATATTGGATACAATTTCAAAAAGATATCAAAAACAGACAGAAGCTACTTATGCAGCTGCCAGATTATGGACAGATGCTATCATAAACCCTGTAGATACCAGAAAATGGATTTCAATGGGAATTGAAGCTGCTAATCACTCGCCTATTACTGAGAAATTTAATTTGGGAGTAATTCAGGTTTAAACTTAACTTTTAAATAACCTATATGGCCTTACTTTTGTGAGGCTTTTTTTATTTTTAAAATATTAGTGTAAATTTGTCTCACAGGATCATCACTAATAACACTACAAACTCTTTTAAAACACACAGTATGAAAAGATATTTTGTAGCATTTATAATAGTTTACGGCATTCTGCTATTATATATGATGTTTTTTGGATCTGGAAGACATTTATCTGGTATAGGCTATTTACAAACGGTTCCTTTTAATACTATTCATTTATTCTTTGCCGATACAACTCTACATAATGAAATTTTCTTAATTAATATTATAGGAAATATACTCATATTTCTTCCTTTCGGTTGGTTAGGTTTAGCAGTAAAAATATTTAATAGATTTATCCCTCTCACCTTATTTTTTATTTGCTGCATTTCATTTATAGAATTAATGCAGTTTGTTACCGGTTTAGGCGTAGCTGATATCGATGATGTATTTTTAAATACAATTGGAATGTTAATCGGCTTTTTAACATACAGACTCACAGTGAAAATGAATATTGCCAATATTAAATCTTATTTTGATACTAAATAGACTTATTAAAAGGTAAGATATTATTGTTTCCTTCAGAAATTATTTTTCTAATTCTTAACAGATCGCCCCTACAGGACTCCTATATAAAAATAAGACATTACTTTAAGCTATTAACAGGTCACCCCTACGGGGCTCCTGGTTTAAAGCTGATCTATGAATGCTATGAACAGACAGCTCCTACGAAACTTCCAGCTTCTGTCATTTGGTATCTGGTATCTGGTATCTGGTATCTGGTATCTGTCAAAAATAATTGGGATTGGGTATAAAACAAAAAAGTCTCATACATTCATTTGTATGAGACTTTTAATAAAAAACTGGCGGCGACCTACTCTCCCGCTATTCGCAGTACCATCGGCGCTGGTGGGCTTAACTTCTGTGTTCGGAATGGGAACAGGTGAGCCCCACCGCTAAAACCACCCTAAAGGTTGTATATAAGGTTCGAGGGTTTAGGAGTTAGGGCTTAGCTTTAAGCTAAATCCTGATACCTACTTCCTGATACCTGTTTTATCGGTAAATTTCATCACAAAGGCAAAACCAGTTT
>NZ_AUMT01000009.1 GCF_000430825.1 Chryseobacterium daeguense DSM 19388
TTTCTGTCAGTTTCAGCTCCGTATTTGCGTGTGCAAAAGTAAAAATTATTTTCTTTATGACCAAATGTTTTTAAAAGAATTTTAAAGTTTTTTAAGTAACCTTAAACCCTTCACCAACACCCTCTCAAAATACTCCTGCGCTTCCCGTTTTACCGGACTGCAAAGATACTAATCTTTTTTAATCCCACAACTTTTTTTATTTATTTTTTTTATTTAAAACTAAATGAAAAAGTGCTTTATCCTGATTATCTCTTTTTGAAGTGTTTCTAATCTTTATGCCTACCCAAAGGCTCTTCTGCGCTACTTACTAACTTCTCGTTTTCAGTGGGGCAAAGATAGGGGCTTTGGGTAATACAATCCTAATCTATTTAACATAATATCATTTTGTTTACTTCTATTGTGGGCAACTTTTGCTTTTAACTTATTGATATTATTTCGTTTAAAACAGCAATGATACTTATCCACAATAACCGAATTTTGAAATAAGGGCTGAATTTTGGGTTCATGATGAGCGGTTTTGCTGTTTGTGAGGCATGTTTTAGAATGGAATTTGATTAAATTAATAAAAAACAACTCGGAAAGAGCCTTGCTATATAGTGTCGAGAAAATTAAAGTGTTTGATACTTTTAAAACTCCTGTGGAGGGGAAATTTTGTGTATAATAGAAGTTGTAGTATGTAAGGAGGAAGGGTTGAATTAAAAAGACCGCCGTTCAATGGTGGCTGAGGCTCTCAAAGCCACCTCTACCAACATCCCAGCCCCGATAGAAATGACATCTTTTTTTTGGGGGCGGCCGCAGCAAAGCAAAGGCCGTACCCAAAAAAGATATAATACTTCGGCTACGCTCAGTATAAATTCCTACTGGAAATAGCTCCTGAAAAAAGAAGGATTGGAGAAACTGAGAGTTTAAGTAAAATGATGTGAGAGTTAAGGAATCGGGACAGTAAGAGAAATTATTTATGCAAAGGACATTTTAGATTGCTTCTTCGCCGATCATCACAATGACGGAAATGGCATATTTAGAAAAATCTTTTGATAAGCAGCTTATATATATAATAGCCGATGAGACAACCTATAGTATCTGCGACGATGTCCAGATTCTCCATAGATCTGCCGAGTCCCATTTCTTCCTGGAAGATTTCCGTAAGGAATGCGTAAAGCAGCATAATCTGAATGAAGTAGTAAAATTTGATTTTTGGGAATGCTGCCATAAAGCAGAAACCGAGGGCGGCAAAGATGCTAAGATGCAAAACTTTGTCGATACCGCTGAACATAAACCAATATTCATGGTTTTCTTCTCCCGGCCTGAGGAGCATATAAGTAAGAAATGCCCAATAAATGGGCAATATCTTACTGAATATTTTTGAAATATTATCCAATGACAGCCTGGTATTCTTCTGCAGAAAGCAATTCTGAATGATCTGCACCGTCAGCAATTTCTAATTTGATGATCCATCCGTTTCCATAAGGGTCTGTATTCAATAACTCAGGCTGATCTTCTAAGTCTGAATTGAATTCAATCACTTTACCTGAAATAGGCAGGAATAGATCCGAAACCGTCTTTACAGCTTCTACACTTCCGAAAACCGCACCTCCTTCAAGATCGTCATCCACAGTATCCACATCTACATAAACGATATCTCCCAACTCGCCCTGAGCGAAGTCTGTAATACCGATGGTAGCTACGTTACCTTCAATCTTGATCCATTCGTGATCTTTAGTGTACTTTAATTCTGATGGTGTATTCATTTTTAAATTTTTATTTGTACAAATGTATTCAAAATTCTATAAGGTTCAAATATCGGATATAAAAAAAATGTCCTCCAAAATTGAAGGACATTAAAATTTATTTTTGTTCTAATTAGAAACCACCTGAGTCTCCGAATGTAAACGTGGCAGAAATACCTGCTCTGATCGTTGACAGCGGGAAGGCCGTTGAGATTTTGTACTTAGAAGTCATCTGCTCATAGAATACTCTTAGATTTAAATTCTCCGAAACATTATAATCTGCAGAGACTTTAATGTTCATCAGCCTCTGGCCTCCTGTAACCTGTGAATCATCTAATAAAATATTGGTGATGCTTGTCTTACTGTCCCTTAAAGAGAAGTCTCCCCTGATATTCAGATCGCTTCCTTTTCCTTTCCCTCTTCCTCTTACATTGGTCATTCCCAATCTGAAGTTTCTGATGATGTATCCTACCCTTACCACATATTCACTGTTTGAATCTTCTGTCAATGTATGGTTTACCAATCCTAATAACAATGTTCTTAATCTGTTGTACTGGATACCGAACTGCATGTTATTTCTCATGGTAACATCTACCCCGATCAGTGGTGAGAAGTTTTCTACATAACCCACCTGAGCGAAGGTAAACGGATTAATATAATCATCATTGATATCTCTTTGGGTCGCATCATAAGCATTAAGACTGTTAAAGTAATCAATACTTGACTGAATACCTGTAGCAGTATAAGTTGCCTGATAAGAATGCAAAATATCAAATTTAGAGAACTGCCCGTTAATAATCGGAACGTTTCTTAATCCTGAATAGGTTATCTTCCAGTTCGGAATCGGCAGCCCTGCTTTTTTAGGATTGGTCATTTGTTTTGGTGACTTTCCTTCTACTGCTGCCCTGAATGCAGGAATCAAGATATAAGCATTCGAAATTCCATATCCGTCTTTGAATCCGTTTGATTCCACCTGCCCCGGCATTTGTAATGATAAGGCTTTTGCATTTTCCCTGATCGCCTGATAAATGGCAGCACCGTCTTTGAATGCTGTTTTCAGAAGCACTACGGAGTTGGAGTAAGTGACCATATCATTTGCGAACGTATAATCCGGATTCACAGCTCCTGTATTCGGATCCCTGTAGTTGAAGCCGGTGTGGGTAAAGTTCCTGTTGTAATTATGCAAGGCACTGATATCAATTCTGAGGTCGTTCATCGGCATTATCTGTAAGTTTGCCCGCAATTCCCTTGTCGACATGCGGACATAAGGATCGGTCATAAATTCCGAATCACTCACCCATCCGTTTTCCATAACGGTTCTTCTGATATCTGCCTGTGATCCCAATAGGAAACCAATTGTTGGCCCGCCGAGCGTCTGTCCGTAGCCGTACCAGTTTGGCGCAGATAATAATCCCGGAAGAACGGTTCCGTTATTTTCAGAATAATTAACATCCAATTGCTTGAATGATGTTAAAAGATAAGCCATGCTCTGAAGCATTGTCAGCCTGTTTTTAAACTTATATTTTTTATAGGCATATCTGTTTTTCTCCCAAGCTTGTGTGTAGACGTTGTTTAATGAGTCTATTTCCTGCTTACGCTTCTGAAGTTTTGCAGAAATATTTTTAAAATATTTAAACTGACCAAAAAACTTAGTGAAATCAGCACTTCCTGTAGCCTGGATTACATTGGTGTTCTGGCCAATTGAACCTAAGCTTCCGTCCGGACTGGAAAGTAAAACCGTAGATCTTGCATTCCAGTTGTAAGTAAATCCGTAACCCAATTCCGCATCGATGAAGTCTAAATACGGAAGGTACTGGAACGGCAGCTTATAATTCAGCTGAACCCTGTGGTTATACAATACCGGCCTTCCGGCTCTGAATATGTTTCCGAAGATGGATTTATTATCCATGGTATTTACATCTACATTATCATTCAGGGTTCTGGTTGCAGAGTTGATTTCAAGCTTTAAAGATTTTGTAAAGTTGAATCCTAAACCGTACTGCCACCCGAAATAGAAGTTCCTGTTTTTGATGGCTCCGAAATCATCATTATAGTTTCCGCTAAGAATAGCATCAATATTTCTAAATTCAAGCTCGTTGTAATTTCTGTCAACTTCCGTTCTGAAAGATAATCTTGTAGGAACCGGATTGAAGTTGAATTCTTTTACCCATTTCAGATATTTTGCAGACTTCGCCGTGTCGCTGATCATCTTGTTAAATGGTTTAATCACCCACGGTTTGAATGTATAATTATAATCAATATATCCTCTCAGATATTGTCTGTAATTTCTCTTCGTATAAATATCCCTGTAGAAATCATCATTATAAACAGCCGTTACGGAAAGGTTTTCCACATCATAGAATTTTGGCTTTCTATTTTGGTTCATTCTTTCTTTGTGCATGTTTACCACCCCGATGCTTCTTTGCTGAGTATAGGTTCTTGCTACTTTCTTCAATTCTTCTTTATTCGCAGCTTTATTAAACTCAACATCGGTATCCAGAGGATTGTATTTCGGATCTTCAATGGTTTGTGAATATGAATAGTTTACCGGGATCTTAACTCCACTTTTTTCAGGTAAGAATTTATCCACGTTTACTGCCGTATTGATACTGAAAGCAGATTGGGTAGACTGGTTTCTTTCCGCCGGTTTCGAATCAATATTTCCGAAACCTACCGAAGTATAAGAAGCACTGGTGTTCACCGTAGCAAAATCTCCAAGGTTAAAATTTAAGCTTGCGTTTCCTGCGTAACCTCCATCATTTTCAATTTCAGAAAGACGGATTTCGTTTACCCAAAGAACTCTTTCAAGATTAAATCCAAGGCTTCCTCTATCAATACCATTTCTAATCCCAATCATGATGGTGGTTACATTTCCTAAACTAGGACGACCTTTGATATAAATACTCTTTGAGGTATTTCCAGGATCAAAAACCTCATCTCTTAATCTTTGAACAATTTGGGTCGGATGGTTTTTATCTCTTCTTATCTTTGCATCTACAAAATCCTGAATATCCAGATCTACATCATTCTCCATCGGCCAAATTTCCATAGGAGCAGTTGCGCTATTCTGAGTCAGTTTTAAAGATGCTTCATATTCATAGTAGTTATCCGTAGCATCACTACCGAAACGGATGAAGAATTTAGTTTTAGGGTCTATCTGTCCAATATTTGCATCTCTGTTTGAAGGATCATGAGCATGTACAAAAAGCTTAAGCTTCTTATATCTTCTCATATCAAGCGAAGTATTTTTAAACACCCCTCTTGACTGTGCATTAGGAAGAGCTTTTATCTTCATATACAGGGAAGCTTCGTTTTGTCTTTGTGCTCCTGCATTTCCGCTTAAAATTTGTCTGTCTATTCCCGGAGGTAAAACATAAGGGGGCTGGTTCAACGCATTTTCCTCAATATTTACACTTCCTACTTCAAGGTTACTTGTATCTTCAATTATACTACCCTCATCGGTTGCCGGATCCGGAGGTGTCTGACCGAATTGTGCAATATTTTTAGGGTATTTTCTCCAATCTGATCTTACCAAATCCATCGTTCCGAATCTCAAGGTTGAAGTTTGATCAAAACCTTTTAATAATAATCTCGCAAATCTTACATTGTTAAGAATTGAAGGATCATGATCACCTGCTGTATTAACATATTGCGAAACAGGAATTCTGAATAAATACCATTTCACCTGAGAAGTCTGCCCATTCTGGAACTGTGCTTCTACGGTTTTAACATCTACGATATTATTCTGACCTAAAGCTAAGCTTGGCTGGTCTAAATTAACCTCATATTGATTATAACTTTCACTTTGATCCAAGTTATAATCTTTATTGATATCTTCTGCATCAGGAGTCTGAGAAGCTACCTCCAAAGAATTGCTTTGAGAGTTTCCTTCCGGGCCTCTGAAATACTTGTATCGCTGAATTACAGATGAAGCCTGATTTCCTGTAAACTTATCAGACAAATAAAATACAAAATCATCTACCGCAGGGTCAGAAATATTGGTAACAGGATTCACAAAAGTGTTCCCGAATAAAGCTGCTTCCTGATCAGAATTTAAACCGTCATAACCCGTATCCTGAGCAACCCTGTCTCCTCCTTCGCTTGAGAAAGCGTAAAGAATCGGCGGCTGCTTTGGCTGTGTACCCCAATTTGAATTGGTGGTGGTAGATGGAGCTGCAGGAGTAGGCAATCCGTTTTCATACTGCATTTGTCCGTCTTTCAAAATGTCTTCAGACACGTTACCCAACTGTAGTAAAAGTTTTGGAGCTGTACCTAAAGTGTTACCGTCTGCATACGGATCCATCATCCAGAATTCCACATATTCAATGTTGGAACTTACAAAGTTGGAAACCGTAATCGGTCTCATGATCCCGGCCCATCTTTGCGTTGTACTTTCAGGAGTAGGATTTGCGTTGTAAGGTCCTTTTTCTGTTGGATAATATGAAATATCAAAAGTATTCGTATATGTTTGCTCACCTGCGACAAAATCTCTGTTGTTGAAAATCTCAGAGAACTGAACTCTTCTTGAAGCGTGATTGGAAACTGACTGCGGTGTAATCCCGTTTGGAGCCTTACCTCCAATTCCCCAGAATCTCGGATCAATATTATACCAGGACAATAGACCTCTTCCGTATCCTTCCGTAATATCATTATTTTTACCGGCACCCTGGAAAAGAGGATCAGACTGATTCTTTTCCGGTTTTGAAGCCAAGCTCCATGCTGTTGGTTCTTTTAAGGTAATTTTTGATGTGGTCTGTTCAAAATCATCAATGTATGACTGGTCATTAATTCCTTTATTCAATCCCGGAAGTAAGTAGGCAGCCTCCATTTTGAAATTCAAATTAGAAGGCGCTTCTGTATTTACCAGCGGAATTTTATCTGTTAATCTTGTCAGGAATGGCAATTGGTTGTTGTACATCAAATTGATGCCCGCCATGGTGTTGTTTACTGCTTCCTGACCATAATTTACTTTTTGAGTAAGAGGCGATTCCGAATAGTTGACAACCGTACCTCCTAAAATAAAGTTTTCATTAAACCTTCTTTCTAAATTTAATCCTAAGAATCTTTTTCTCTGGGTATTAAATGTCAATTGGTTTTCTAATGAAATATTGATTGCCTGGCCGGACTGCTTCACCTGTTCATTGATGATGGTCACTGTTCCTAACAGATAATCCACGGTATAGTCGATACCTTCCGTCAGCTGAACCCCGTTTGCGGAAACTTTTACCGAACCTTGAGGCACATTTACCGCTCCCAATGAAATTCCCTGTCCCTGCGTTCCTTTATAACGTCCTTCGATGGTATATCGCTGTGCAAGGTTACTTGATGTAGCAACCTGTTTCTGCTGCTCGTAAAGGTCTGTAAAGACGAATTGCGGATCATTGGAACCAATCACAGAAGTAATATAATTTCCGAAAGGCTGAACTTTCGTGAAAATCACCCTTCCCGTTTCCGGCCTGATGGTAATACCGTTTACAAAGTCAAAAATACCATCTCCGGTAGAACTACCATTGTTTTGTAAGTCTCCGTTTACGTTGAGTCTGTCCCAGTTTAATAGCTTGATTAAAGGCTGGCTTCTAACCTGATCGTTATTGTTAACCGGAAGATAATTTACCTTACCTCCGGATTGTGGATCTCTGTATAAAACGTTTAGGATAAATCCGTCCTGATTTACCTGTCCTGCATCCAGGGAATAGATGTTTTTCATCATCAAATCCCACATTGGCGAGGTGGTTTTAACGGTAGTATTCGGCTTCAAAAGTTTGGTCACCAAAACTGTACTTTCTTCGGAGAATTCCCCCACTTTGTACACTTGGTTACTTCCATTGACAGTATAGGAGAATGAAACCGCCAAAAGCTGGTTGTCATTTAATTTTTGGTTTAATGAAATATATCCTAACTGTGGCTGCAATACATATTCATTCTGATTAAGCCTTCTTGCTTTTTTGTTAAAAATAAAATGCTCCCCGTCTACATACGTTTCCGTACCACCCGTAGCAACAGGAAGGTTATTTCCTTTGATGGCATTATAAGCCGTACTTGCATCCCTAATTCCCGGAAGTGCATTTACAGTTGAGTATAAATTAAAGCCGGTCTGGTCATTATTCGGAAGGCCAGCGCCGTCACCTAAATCTCTTATCCCCACAATACTTTTCTGGTACTGCAGGTTGCTGTTCCCCTGATCCAATACCCACACTTCCATCCTTGTGATGCTGATTTTTGAGTTGATCTGCGGATAATTTAATAATGAATTATCGTAATTATTTAAGAAGTAATGTCCTAAAAAGTAGTGCTGGTTATCTTCATAATCTATGGCGCTAAGCTTAAAATTATTCATGACACCACCGCCCTGAACTGTAATATTCCTGGCTTCACCCTGCTGTTGGGAAAGTACAACCGTACCGTATGTTTTTCCCAGTTGGAACTCGGTTTTAACCCCGAATAATGATTGAGAACCGCGTATCAAACTCGTTGACAGCGGCATGCTTACGTTACCAAATTCTACTCTTTTAATGATTTTGTCCTCACCTCCAGAGTTGGGCTTGTCTACATCATCCAGACCTTTCTGCTGCAGGTCTTTCCAGCTTCCTTTTGCCTGCCAAACCAAATTCATTCTGTTCTCAAAGGCAAAACCGCTCTGCGTGTCATAATTGGCTTTAAGCTGAAGATTTTCCCCCACTTTCCCAATTAAGCCCAGCTGAATCCGCTGATCAATATCAAAGGTGAAACTCGTTCTGTTTTGAGGTAAAATTAAGGGATTGTCGATCTTCTGGTATAACCCTGCAAAATCAAAAGAGGCATATCCGGAAGGGATAATTTCGATCTTATTGCTCCCGAAAATGGTTTCAAAAAGCCTGTTGTTGATCGTAAGAGAAGGAATAAGACCTTTTCTTGCGGCATCGCTTTTGTCTTTCCTGAACATCAGACTGTATCGGTCTGATTTTTCTTTATAATAGGCCTTTGTCTGGGCTTCCATCATGAACTCCTTGTAATCTTCGGGAGACATGGCTGTAGGAGGTCCTGTAATGGTATTCCCGATTTTCGGGTATACGTAATACATGCCGGTTTTTATGTCGTAATAGGCTTCGTACTGCGTGGGATCCGCCAGCTGATAGTCTTTCTTTATAATTGCCGTGTCTCTTACAGGCGGCCTCTGCTGTGCAAAGACACTCACTGACATACACAAGAACGACATGAACAAAAAAATATTGAGGTACTTATTATTTGCCACCAAATGTTAAATGTTTTTTAAAATTTGTTTTACCAACTCTTCTACTGAAATGTTAGGATTTTGTTTTATAATTCTGTCTGCAAGCTTCTCGCTCATTCGTTTCGGGATACCCAAAACTTCTAATGCAGATAACGATTCTTCCTTGATTTTATTATTTACAAATGTAGAAATATTTTCCTCCGGATTGCTGAATTTCTGGACTTTATCTTTCAGGTCTACAATAATCCTTTCCGCGGTTTTTGCACCGATACCTTTGGCCTTTTGAATAAGCGCGCTGTTCTTTGAAAGTATGGCAGATGCGATCTCCTCAAGGCTTAAAGTGGACAATAAAATAAGCGCTGAAACGGCTCCTACTCCATTAACGCTTATTAACAAATTGAACATTTCTTTCTCTGAACGAGTGTTAAATCCAAACAATAAATGCGCGTCTTCCCTAATGATCTGCTGAATAAAAAGAAAGGTCTCCTGATTGGGAGCCAGGGTCTGTGAGGTCATTAAACTTATACCCACATAGTAACCAACTCCCTGTACGTTAATTACTGCGTAGGTAGGCGTAAGTTCCTGAACCAAGCCTTGTAGTGAAAATATCATTATTAATTTTTAAAACTCCCAAATATAGTAATTTAAACTAATTAATATTTTCATTTCACATGAGAATGATTTTTAACTTAATTTTTATTGATCAAATTAAAATTTTCACATAAAAACAAAAGACTCCAAAATCTGGAGTCTTTATAAAATTATTTATACTTTAAGCTTATTTAATTAAAATTTAATTTAAAATAACCTCAACTTTAGAATAATCATTAATTGTAAGAAAACAGCCGTTATCCATAAGCTCTTCCTCTGAATGAGATGTGGTAATGCCTACCACTTTCATCCCGGCTTCTTTTGCCGCTTTCACTCCGCCTATGGAATCTTCCACAGCTACAGCATCTTTGTTTTCGACCTCTAGCTTTTCCAGTGTTTTCAGGAATATTTCAGGATCCGGTTTTCCTTTCATCACTTCAATTCCGCCGGTGATTTGCTGAAAATAACTTCCGATGTTTAGGTTTTTCAAAATAAAGTCAATACTGGAAGGAATTCCCATGGTGGCAAGTCCGGTTTTGATCTTATTCTGAGACAATTTTTGAAGAAACGGTGTTAATCCGTTCACCTCCTTTATATGTTCACGGTACAGGTTCTGATAGGTTTGTTCTTTTTAAATCGTGAACTTTCCCGTCCGGCAGATCATTTCCGAAAAAACGTATGATCATTTCATCCATCGTTCCGTGATTCTGGGCAGCGAAATTTTCAGGATCCATAGGAATTCCGTGTTCCTTCAAAAATACCATCCAAGCTTTTTCCTGAAACGGAATGTTGTCTACCAACGTTCCATCCATATCAAAAATAATGGCTTTATCATTAAACCTCATCTTTTCAAAATTTGTGTGTTTTTTAGTAAAATTAAACCTTCAAGGTTTTAAAAACCCTGAAGATTTGTATGTTTAAATTATTTTTTCTTCTCTCTTCTCTGAGCATCAAGAACAGCTATTGTTGCCAGGTTTACGATCTCATCAACACTTGACCTCATCTGTAAAACATGAACAGGCTGTTTCAGTCCCATCAGGATAGGCCCGATCACCTGGGCAACTTTCATACCTCTGATGATTTTGTATGATAAATTCGCGCTTTCAAGGTTAGGGAAAATAAATGTATTGCCCGGTGTTGTTCCCAGTTTTGAGAAAGGATAATCACTCAAATGATCTGCATTCATTGCAAAATCCGGCTGAATTTCCCCGTCTACAACCATTTTCGGATATTTTTCATGGAGGATGCTTACCGCTTTCGCCACTTTTTTCGATGTATCAGAAATCGCAGCGAAGTTTTCAAATCCCAACATCGCAATTCTTGGTTCGATGGCAAAAGATTTCACTGTAAACTCCGCCATTTTAGCAATATTTACAAGATCTTCAGCCGTAGGATTCTGATTTACTGATGTATCTGCGAAGAAAATAGGTTTCTTTTCAGATAAAATCATCATCATTGCCGCTACTTTATCTACACCTTTATCTTTTTCGATTACTTCTAAAACAGGTCTTAAAACCGATACATAATTCTTAGAAAAACCAACGATCAATCCGTCCGTATCACCATGTCTCAACATTAATGGCCCGAAATAATCTCTCTGTCGAACGTATCTTTTTGCTTTGTACTCGTTCATGCCTTTTCTCTGACGAAGTTTCCAAAGAGTTTCCCTGTATTTTTTCCTGTTTTCCTTTTGATCATCATCACTTGGATCGATAATCGGAACATCAAGATTGATTCCGAAACGCTCCATCTGCTCTTTGATGTACTGCTTGTTCCCCAAAAGGCTTGGATACGCAATTCCTTCTTCGTAAAGGATCTGTGCGGCTTTTAATACATTGTATTCTTCAGCATTTCCAAGAGTAATTCTTTTTGGATTTGCTTTTGCACGGCTCTGCATCATTCTTACCAGCTTTTCATCTCTTCCCATTCTGTCGAGAAGGCTGTTTTCGTATTCATCGAAATCAGTGATTGTTTTTCTGGCAATTCCGCTTTCAATGGCTGCTTTTGCCACTGCGCTTGAAACTTTAGTAATCAATCTGTTATCGAAAGGTTTAGGAATAAAATATTCTCTCCCGAATTGTAAATTCTGAACATTATAAGCTAAAATTACAGCTTCCGGAACCGGCTCTTTCGCCAGATCTGCAATAGCATGAACGGCTGCAAGCTTCATTTCTTCATTAATCCCTCTCGCCTGAACGTCCAATGCACCACGGAAAATGTAAGGAAACCCTAACACATTATTAACCTGGTTAGGATAATCACTTCTTCCTGTAGCCATGATGACATCTTTACGGGTCTCAAAGGCTAAATCGTAAGCAATTTCCGGATCCGGATTGGCCAGCGCAAAAACAATAGGATTTTCGTTCATGCTCAGCAACATTTCAGGGGTCATTACATTTCCTTTTGACAAGCCAATGAAAACATCTGAACCTTTTACGGCATCTTCCAACGTTTCAATATCAGTTTGAGCGATGAAATCTAATTTTTCCGGGGTAAGATTTTCTCTTTTATGGTTGATAACTCCTTTACTGTCGCACATTAACACATTTTCTCTTTTTAACCCAAGAGAAATATAAAGGTTCGTACATGCTATAGCTGCTGCTCCTGCTCCGTTCACAACCATTTTCACCTCATCGATCTTTTTGTTTGCGATCTGAAGGGAGTTGATTAAAGCTGCAGCAGAGATAATAGCTGTACCGTGCTGATCATCGTGCATTAAAGGAATATCCAATTCTTCTTTTAATCTCTGTTCGATATAAAATGCTTCCGGCGCTTTAATATCTTCCAGGTTGATACCTCCGAAAGTAGGAGCAATACCTTTTACAATATCGATGAATTTATCAGGATCTTTTTCATTGATTTCAATATCAAAAACATTGATATCTGCAAAAATTTTAAACAAAAGTCCTTTTCCTTCCATTACAGGCTTTGAAGCCTCAGCACCAATATCTCCCAATCCCAGAACAGCTGTACCATTTGAAATTACAGCTACCAGATTTCCTTTTCCTGTATAATCGTAAACCGTTTCCGGCTTGTCATGGATTTCCATACAAGGCACTGCAACCCCCGGAGAATACGCCAATGACAAATCTCTCTGAGATGAGTGCGGTTTTGAAGGGATCACTTCGATTTTTCCTTTAGGTTCCGCTTTATGATAATCTAACGCGGCCTGATTAAAGTTCTTTTCGTCGCGGTGGGTTTTACTTGACATAGAATTTTGTTTTTTTATTTATATATAGAAATTAATCTTGGATTATTTGTTTTTAACATTAAGAATTTTAAATACTAAAAGTAATATTGAGAATTTTGACAAGTCAAAATAATTAAGCTATATGCTTTGAACATTCAGTAATGTTAATTTAAAAATAGTCTCAAGTATATTTATTTAAAGTATGTATTTAATATGGTAGTCCACTAAGCTTTCTATAGGTTTCTGCACAATCTGCCCTACATTAAGGTGAAGTTCCGCAGCTGCAGAACGTAAAATATCTTCGTAATAATAAGCGATGGAGCCGATAAAACTGATCTCGGCCGTTTTTGATTCCTCATACGGAAGCACCTGAAAATTGAAGAAACTGATCATCTCATCAAAAACCATTTTTTTGAAATACGGATGGTCTTTTCTTTCCACAACAAATTTGTTGAAGTTGGCAAGATAGGCATTTGGCCTGGAAGTATGATACATGTTTTTAAGTACCTCTTCAATGGAAGGGTTGTATACTTTCTGAAACTCTTCATGGAGATCCTGCGGAAGTTTCTGCATAAAAAATCTTCTGATGAGCTGTTTTCCAATGGAGCATCCGTTTCCGTCATCCATAAGGAAGCCTAACGAAGGTAGCTTCACCTTTAGGCTGGATCCGTCGAAATAGCATGAATTGGAGCCTGTACCCAAAATACAGACTACGGCCGGTTTCCCGTTAAACGCCGCATAAGCTGCAGCCGTAAGATCTTCTTTAACGATAATTTCCGCTTTGCTGAAGAACTTTTGGAGCTCTCCTTCAATGATGGCACGGTTTGATGCCACTCCACACCCTGAACCGTAGAAAAACACTTTGGTTATAGAATTTTTAACAGCACCCAGACTGATATTTTTTTCAATTTCGGGAACGATAAGTTCTGCTGCAATATTATTAGGATTGAAACCAATGGTTTCAGTTTTCAAAAAGACCTTATGAAAGTCGTCCAGAATTACCCAATCACATTTTGTAGAGCCACCATCAACAATAGCAACCATATTTTAGATTTTAGTTTAAGGATGCTAAATTATGAATTTATCTTTAAACAGCCTTTACAAACAAAGCGGAAGCTGTCTAAAATCATTAGTGTTTAATTTCATTTTTCTTTTGATTGAATTGTATTAACCAATCTTCTATTTCATCTTCAAGATATGAAGTCTGAATGATCATTGCATTAATAAAATCATCGGGTACGGGTTCATTGGTAGAATTCTCAAGGTTCCAAAGCTCATCGGACATATTTTCGTATTCTGAATAGACTCTTTTGAATCGGGAATTTTCTCTCTCAAGAGCTTCAATATTTTTCTGCTGAAGCTGAAATTTTCTGTATTTGTTTTGACGTTTCATACAAATATTATTATAAGTGTGCGTAAAATGTTTTTGATCGTATGTTTTCAATCAGGGCGTACAAGATAGAAAAACCATCAACACAAATAGTTGAAAATGAATTTATTATCAGGTGAAATTTGCATCATTCCGAAAACTAAATTTAGAAATTATTTTGAATCTAAAAAAATTTTTAACATCTTTTTTTACGGTTTAACATATAGTTATAAATTTGCATGTCATATCATATTGAATGAGAGAAATACTAATACGCCAGAAACAAGTTTTGTTCTTCATCATCGCGGGAGGGCTCAGCGCCGTTGTAGAAATAGGAAGCTTCAAGGTTTTCAGCACGTGTCTTCCCCAGTTCTTTCCCCGGGAGATGAACTTCCACGGAATCCATTATCCGCTGAGTAATATTTTCTCTACAAGCTGCGGAATTATTACCAATTATTTCCTGAGCATCTGGTTTGTATTTGAAAGAGGAAAACACTCCAAAAGAAGAGAGTTTGCTTATTTCATGATGGTGTCCTTTATTTCCACTTTACTGAGCCTTGGCTTTTTCCAGGTTTTTTACAGCTATGTTTTTAAGGATAATATAGATCTTGTGATTTATACTTTAAGTCCGGAAATGATCAGTAAGATCGCTGCGATTCTTCTGGTCTCCATTCTTAATTATTCTGTAAAGAAAAAGGTAATTTTTAACGGATAAGCTGTGACTAAAGTTTTAAATTATCTCTGGAGATTCTGGCTTTTGCTGCTGGCCTTTGTATTTACGGTACTTTTCGGAATACCGGTTTATATTTTATCATTTAGTAAAAAACATTATAAATACGCTTATAAATTCATCAGATTCTGGAGCTACTTCATTTTTTACGGAATGGGACTGCGGTATGAGCTTACCAGACTTTCCGATCAGATGCCAGATAAAAACCAGCAGTATGTTTTTATTTCGAACCATACTTCGATCATGGATATTATGCTGATGTGTATTCTGTGTTCGGAGCACCCCGTCTGTTTTGTAGGAAAAAAAGAACTGGTAAAAATCCCGATTTTCGGAACCATATATAAAAGAATCTGTGTGATGGTAGACCGCAGCAGTGCAAGAAGCCGCGCCGATGTCTACCGAAGATGCGCAGAAAAAATGGAGGAAGGAAACAGCATTGTAATTTTCCCCGAAGGCGGAGTTCCGGATGACACTTCTGTTATTTTAGATGAATTCAAAGATGGTGCTTTCACCTTATCTTCCAAGCATAATTCGCCAATTGTAATCTTTACTTTTATAGGTTTAAAGGAAATTTTTCCGTTTGATAATTCAAAAGGTTATCCGGGTAAAGTAAAAGTGTTTTTTAATGGTATTTTATCCCCTTCTGAATCCATTAAAGAGCTTAAAGCAGAAGCTTTTTCCGAAATAAAAAAAACATTGACGAAACACCATAATTAAAAGAAATAATAATATATTTGTTTTCAACAATTATCAATAATTTATGGATTCTAATCAACAGACCAAATGGTCACAATTCCTATCCTTAATAGTCGTTTTCTTTTTCTGGGGTTTTGTAGCCGCCAGTAATGATATATTAATCCCTGTATTCAAAAAATGGTTCGTCCTTTCTCAGGTACAGAGCCAGCTTGTAGCATGGGCATTTTATGTCGCCTATTTTGTGGGGTCAGTCATTTTCTTTATTATCTCTTTAAAAAGTGATATCCTTCAGAAATTCGGTTATAAGAAAACGCTTGCAGTAGGTTTGGGGCTATCCGCTTTCGGAGCATTTTTATTTGTTCCTGCGGCTGCAGCAGCAAATTTCTGGTTTTTCTTAACGGCATTGTTTATTGTAGGTCTTGGTTTTTCTGTACAGCAGATCGTTGCAAACCCGCTTGCCATTAAAATGGGAAGTCCGCAAACGGGAGCTCACCGTCTTACTTTAGCCGGCGGAGTAAATTCCCTTGGAACCACCATTGGGCCGATCCTTGTAGGAATTGCCCTTTTCGGGATGGGAGACAAAAATGAATCCAAAGCACCAGATCCTAACTTATCTAAAATAGAAGTCGTAAAAAATGAATTTATTGCTCATAAAGAAGAGCTTTCCAAAAATATTATTGCCCTGAAAAAAGACACTCAGGATGATCCGGTAAAAGTAAGAGAGGTAATTTCTACTATTGGAAAAAACATTTCCGACATTGATGCTCAGGTAGCACAGATCGATCAGAATCTGGCAAACGCTGAGGCCCAGATTGATACTTATTCTAAAAATTTAGGTGAAATAAAACAGCGTTCCAGCAATATCAATTACCCGATAGAATTTGTAAAAGATAACCTGAAAATGGTTAAAGTCCCATTTATTGTTTTGGGAGTTGCATTTATTCTGGTAGCGATTTTCATGTTGTTCTCAAAAATTGAAGATCCGGCAAAGGAAGAAGAAGCAGAATTGGAACAAGGCTCTTCAAAGTTCAGTGTTTTCTCTTATCCTCAGCTTTATTTGGGAATGCTTGCCATTTTCCTATATGTAGGAGTGGAGGTTTCTATCATCAGTAATCTTCCGGCATTGCTTCACACGAAGGAGTTCGGAGGAGTTTTGGAGCATAATATTGCGCCGTTTGTTTCTTTATATTGGGGAAGTTTAATGATCGGAAGATGGAACGGCAGTATCAATGTTTTCAATATTTCTAATGCTACTAACCTTATTCTGAAATTTGTAGTTCCTTTTATCGCGTTTGGAATTATCATTGTTGCCAATGAATTAAGCGGCAAGGATGTTTCATCTTTCTATATTTATGCGATATGGATTATTGCATTTATCATTATGAGCTTTATCGGAGGTAAAAATGCAGGTAAAACGCTAATGATATTCGGAATTGCAGGCGTTGTAATGATGTTCTTAGGTTTGATCTATCCTGACAAGGAAATTGCAAAATACTTCTTTATTTCAGGGGGCCTTTTCTGCTCTATCATGTGGCCTTCAATTTTCGACCTTGCTATTGCAGGACTGGGAAAAAACACAGGAAAAGCGTCATCTTTTTTAGTAATGATGATTCTGGGCGGGGGTATCATACCACTAATCCAGGGATGGCTTTGTGATTTTGATAAAACAAGTCCGGAGGGAATTATGGGTATTACGTGGACGCATTTTTCATACGTGATCCCAATTATCTGTTTTGTGTATCTAGCGTTTTATGGTTTTATCACTCCTAAAATATTGAAGAAACAAGGTGTACAAGTTGAAGAATCAAATGGTGGCGGGCATTAATAAAAAAATAACATATAAGAAAAGATTTTGGGCGGGTTTATTACTTGCCCAATTTCTTTTGTTTTATATATTCTCAAAATCCGGAATGGTTATTTCTTTTTTTGAATCTTTTTTTGAAGTTCAGAAAAAAATCCACCGGATCATATTTTCATGGATTCCCTTTTCTTTTGGGGACATCCTTTATATTTTGCTGGGTATTCTCCTTTTGGGGCTCATCATTAAATCTTTTAAAAAAACAAGCAGGAAATCTTCTTTGTTAAGAATTCTTATTACCGTTAATATCTTTTATTTTATTTACCAGATATTTTGGGGAATGCTGTATTTCCAGGTTCCGATTATTAAAAAATTATCCAGACAGGAAGAACCAACAATTGCAAAAGCAAAAGTTCTGGCTTTAAAATATCTGGCCAAATGCAAAGAAACACGAAAAAGTGTACAGGAAGATCACCGCGGAGTCTTCATAGTAACCGATCTACGAACTATCCAGCAGGAAATACTCGCTCAGCAAGCCAGACTTCCGAAGTACATTTCGGATAAAAAAGCACCTCAAATCAACTCTTTTAAGCCCAGCGTATTTAAAAACATTATGAGCTACACCGGCATCCTAGGATATTACAATCCTTTTACTGCAGAGGCGCAGTATAATTCGGAATTACCCGGCACTTATATTCCTTTTACTACAGCCCACGAAAGCTCACACCAGCTTGGCTTTGCAAGAGAGCAGGAAGCGAATTTTATTGGCTATTTAACAGGTATTAATTCAAAAAATTATGAGTTACGATACAGCACTGAATATTTTACATTAAAAAGTCTTCTTAATTTCATTGTAGATGAAGATCCTGAGTTCGTAAAATCTGTATTGAAAAACTATTCTGCAGAAATGAAAAGAGACCGATTTAACGAAAAAAATTTCGTTTTGAGTCATCAGGGCTGGCTGGATGAATTTTTCGGTTTCACAAATAACCTGTTTTTAAAAGGAAATCAGCAGGAAGGATCCGTTACATACTCCTATTTTATAGATCTTCTTCTTAATTATGAGGAGATTAAATAAAAAAAGAATCGTATCAGGCGATACGATTCTAAAAACACAAATGATGAAAAAAAATTTATTACCTTGACTTGTTCCCTCATTCAAGGCGTTGTAAAAGTACAACATATTTTAGAAATACAAAAACATTTTTCCCTTTTTTTAAAACTTTATGAAAATTTTAAGAATTTTTAAGTTTTTCAAGTTTTAGTCACGATTGAGTGACTTATTTGTAATTTCAAATTTAATGAAAATAATAGTATTTTATAATAAATTTTAACTTAAAAGTAATAAAATATCAAACGTTCGTTTAGTAATAAGTTAATTTCAGACATGCATTTTAAGAAAAATATTTTTTTTCACGTTTAGAAATATTATTGTTGTATTTTTTTATATGAAATACATAGCTTAATAATTTCAAAGTTTTTATTTATATGCGGATAAGACTTTATCAAGCTTTAATTTTAAAACACTCCGATTTATAATACCTGTACATATAATCATAAATCACCATCTCAAAAACCCGCTGATTTGAAATAAAAAGCCTGTTGATGTTCATGTGAAATATACTTTCAAAGAATCTCTGAAGAAGTATGTTATCAGATTTTTTAGAAATAATTTTAATAGTTTCATTCAGGCTGTCTGTTTCAGAAATAATTGTGTCCCTGAAATATTTATATTCATCATGATCCAGAAAATCAGAATATTTTATTTTAAACGCCCTGTATTTTTTATCCAATTGAGCATTAAGCGTTTTATCAGCATTGAATTCCTGTTTGAAAGCGCGGTTTGAATCTTCTATCCATTTTAATTTTTCTTCAATGGAAAGCCCTAATTTTCCCAGGATTTGATCAATATAAAATACCGAAACGATGAGTTTTTCTTCATCATCAAAATCCAGATATTCCTTTACTATAAGTTCACTGTTTTTATAAAATAAATATTCAGCTTCGTTAATGGTTTGCTCACCATACCTTTCAATTTCACGATTGTAGGTGTCTATCAAAAAATTAGAAATCTCACCGGAGTCCATATACTTTTCAAGGGCAGTATTTATTTTTAAAATAATTGTATCATAATTTCCGGTTTCTGCAAGCTCAAATCTTAATCTAAGATGAGGTTTAGGATCATTATACCGGATAAAAAACCACTTTTTTATAAGCCTTTTTTCTGTTAAAAATTCAACTAAAGGCATGATACTGTCACTTAAAACAAGGTCTGCAGTTTTCACTCCGGTATATATTTTAAGATAGAGCCATTCACTTCCCGGGATAAATTTTCTTTTCATTATCAGTTCACTTTAAAAATTGGGAAAATGAATTCTCGCTTAAAATCATCATTTTCATTGTACAGATATTCTTCAATTATAATTGATTTTTCATTCTTAACTACATCCACAAACATCATTACAAGATCATAGTTTTCAAGATTAATGGTAATCTTATTATCAGATTTTACCCACTGAATCCATGCGGGAATTTTTCTTTTGTTTCTCCAGTTTTTAATCTCCTTTAAAAAGTTTGCCTTGTCTTTAGTGATGAGCTCCAGTGCAGATACATCCATTTCTGAAATTTTCCATTGAGCTTTTGAAAGTATAATGTTCCTATACTCCACTCTCGGCAGGAAATGATACACCTGTTCTAAGCCTCCCCAATTGAAATATAATCCCGTTCTTCTGTTTTGAGAATGGAAATCTGCTAAGAAATGATAGACCGGAAGGCTATTTGAAAAATAATTATGGGCATTCGTTAAGTAGGGCCGAACTTCTTTATTTAGCTTTTTTGATCTTAAAATAATACTGCCATTTTTCAAAGAAATATAAAGATCATCAATTGGAATTTGATTTTCTTCTGCTAAAACCGATTGACCTAAATATGGAATTTCATATTTTCTCAGGGTCGACCTGCGAATTACGTTTCCAATCCTGGCCTCAGGAAGGTGGATGATTTCAGCTAAAATAAAGTCGGGATTTAATTCTTCTTCCTTTTCAGCAATTATTTTGGTTAAATTTTTCAGCTTTGATTTTTCAGAGCAAAACCGGCCGAGAAGATTTGCTGCCGTGCTTCCTCCGCCTCCATTCAAAAATAATTTTTCTTGTTTATTCTCAGAAACAATCTCCCCCATAAAAGAAATTGTCTCAGGTATATCTTTCCAGTTTTCTTCAAAACCTTTAAAATCTTCATCCGATAATTCAATCATAATTTGATTTTCCCACAAAGCTTGTTGCAGTTTTTCATTCAGGACTTTGTGTACGGGGCTCAGCTCAATTTTCTGGTATTCATTTTTAGCAGAAAATGGAAATTTCAGATCTTCAAGGTATGGATGGATTCCCTTTGACTGAACATCTTGCCTGTAACCAATCCCAACTTCTACATCGAGGACGTAAGTTAATGGCATTTCCTGAGTTTCAAACCTTTCATTAAAAGCTTTTTTAAATTGCTCGAAATGATTATCTTTTTGCAGGAGGCATAATTTGCTTAAAAAACTAATTCCCTTTTTGAGCTCTTTTTTCCAATTTGGCGATAAAGTGTGATCTACATTATTATAGAGATCGGTCTGGAAAAGGTAGTTCTTTTCATAATCAGCATTGAGGGATTGTATGAGTTGTTCAATTTCCAGATACTGTTTAATAGAATTTCCTATTGTTCCATCAACTGTATCCAATTTTGATTTTATTAAAAGTAAAGTTTCAACTTCCTTTTCTGCATTTATCCTATTCAAAGCAGAAATAAGTGTATCCAGAAAATCATTTCCCGAAACCACCGGTTCTATTTCACTCACCAAAATCTGATTGTCTATAAGCTCTGCCATATATTCTTCTGCATCATTTATGGTTATTTCTTTACTGATAACAATACTTGCAAGCTCGGAAATTGTTTTTCCTGACTTTGAAAATTTCAGGCATTTCTCCAGCTCGTTGGAATAAACAGCGGATGAGATAATGTAATCTCTTTTTCCATTGTTATTTTCAAATTCTACATACCGGATTTTGTCTCCAATTTTATAAATACTGTTATTCGGGAAAAATAATAATTGTTCTTTTATATGAGGAATTCTCTCAAAACTTCTCGCTAAATTTACTAAAAAGTGCATATCCAGCTTGGTATCTCTTATTATTTTTGCAGCACCAGCCGAAGATTGAGTATGGTTAAATCTGCCAAGACCAACCTGCGAGAATAAGCCGAATGGTGTACATCGCGTACTCATCCGGCTATAATATTTTAAAATGGTATTTTTTAGTTTTTGAATTTGTTTAGATTGCAGTTCTTTCCCTGAAAACCATTGCTGAACTTCCTGGTACACATACGGCGAAGCCAGGTAGATTGCTTCCTGAAAAACAGGATCTTTACAGACTTCTTTCAAATCATCATCAGATAGCTTTTCTTTCTCAAACTTTTTTTGAAAGTCCTTATTTGAAAAAAAAGGTGTCCGGACTACGTATTCCTCAAAAAATTGATATGGGAACTGGGGCATTTTTATTTTTTTGTGTTTTTTCTGATACAATAATACAAATTTTTATCAATTTGTCTACAATTCACCATTACGGAAACTCCCTGCCGTAATATTTCTCTAACTGCTCATAATTTTGGTTTTTAAGGGTCTGGGATATAAAACCCTTTTATACTTTGCGAAAACTATCGATTACAATAAAAAGGAAATAAAAAAAGCATCTAATTTTTAGATGCCTGTATTTTTTTAAATACTGTAAACTCATTTCAATTGAGATTTCAAATCTTCATTTTCTTTTTTCAATGATCCGTTTTGTTCTTTTAAAAGATTAATGTAATCCTGCAGATTATCTATGATTGAATTGGGTACACTATAATAATGATTATAATTCCCTGCATTATCATTAAATGTTGAATTTTCATTATGTATTATCCCTAATCCATTTTCTTCTTTAATTTCTTCTACAGAAACATCTAATGCTTTTGCAAGTTTTTCCCATTCATCATCATGAATTCTAGATTTTCCATTTTCCTTGCGGGAATAGCTGGAAGTATCTGTAGATAATATTTTTGCCATTTTTCCTGAGACATGCCCCTTTGTTTTCTAAGATTTCTTAATTTCTCTTGTATCATTTTGCTGTGTTTTTTGCAAATGTATGCAAATTTCATGCAAAATTAAGCCGAAAATTGCAAAAAAATCGCAACCTTTTGTCTATTTCGAAATGTAGTTTTTTTATAGTTTTGAAAATCAATATTGATAAAGCGCTTTTAATTATTCAATTTACACTTGCGCAGGTATAAATTAAAAATAATTAGAAAAAGCCCATGTCAGGGATTATATGACAATAAATTATTATTAAATTTAAAAAACAAAAAATGAAAAATTTAAAAAAACTTTCAAGAAATGAGTTGAAAAGAATTTCAGGAGGAAGAAAGGCATGTTCTGTTGTTGTTAAACAACCTGATGGATCATTTAAAACTTACCCTGGTACATGTTCCACAACTAAACCACCAAACTCAGCAGTCTTGTCGGATTTAGTAAATTGGGCATTGACTTCACCAGGATATTGTGAAACTGGTTTAGGAAATTTGACACTAACATCAAACGGAGGCGTTTCCCATTGCAATGACTAAAAATAGAGGCTGGTAACACAGCCTTTTTAATAAAATTTATTATGAAAATTTATATATCAATTTTTCTTTTAATTATAACAACCTTTTCTTGTTCTAAAGAAAACGCTAATAAAACATTAATAACAGGTAATATTCCTAATTTACCAGATGGAACGATGTACCTTTTTAAAGAAACAATGTTGGAAAAAATAGATAGTACAAAAGTAGTTAGTGGAAAATTTGAATTTAAATATTTCAATAAAACTAATTTGCCTGTATATCTTGGTATATTTCATATTGATAAAAAGAATGTTAAACGAGTTTTTGGGTTTCCTACAAAGTCTAAATATAAAGGTTCCCCATTAGTACAATCTGTTTTTATGTCAGACCCTTTTATAAAAATAAATGGCGAATTTTTTGACAACACACCAAATGGTTTTCCAGAACATATAAGGTCTGTCGATTTGAAAACACCTATTAAGTCTGGTATACAAACTGAAGCTTTTTACAATATCGATGGGGACCTATTTGAAAAAATAAATGCTCAAACGATACAAGTTATAAAAGAAAAAATTTACACTTTCCCTTCATCATATTATTTATTAGAAAAAATAAGTGAAAATAAAAACAGTTTTCCTCCAGAACAAGTGGATCTATATTTAAAATTATTCAAAGGAGATATTACCAAAAATGATCTATTTAAAAATTTGTATGCCTACAACAAAAAAAGGTATGCCGAAAAAAATACTTCTCTCCCTATGTTGGAAAATTTAAAAGGAGTTAAATCTCCAGTTTTGGATTCAAAATACAAAAAGCATCTTGTCGTATTTTGGGCAAGTTGGTGCGGACCATGTAGACAGGAAATTCCTCTTTTGAAAAGAATATATAGTACAAAAGATGAATCAATAGAATTTATTTCAATTTCAATTGATGAAGATAAAAATGCATGGAAAAAAGCATTAAATCAAGAGCAAATGAATTGGAAACAGATGTTTATAAGTGATAAAGATCCAAATTATGAAAAAATACAGATATATTTCAAGTTAAACGGTGCAATCCCTTATACCGTACTTCTTGATGATAATTCTAAGATTTTAAAGACAACTGTTGGATTGTCTTCTGAAAAAGATTTAATTAATTTCATTAAGTAAAACACAATAAATCCCACAAAATTGAAAAACCATTTGTTTTTTTCAAACATCTGCGTATTTTAGTTAAAAATATTAATATGCTATTGGACAAACTCATCAATTATCTGAAACTCGACAAACAGGAGTTCCTGTTTCAGTTCAATTCACATCCCAATTACCCTTCCGCACTGGCCTTTAGCGATACTTTAAATTTTATGGGCATTCGAAATGATGCCTATGAATTAGACAAGGAATATTGGGATGAGCTGCCGGAAGAATTTATAGCCATTGTAGATAATACCTTTTCACTGGTTAAGAAAACCGGAGCTTCCTATTCAATATATTCAGATAAAACAAAAACGCTCAATAAAGAAGAACTTTACAAAAATTCTACAGACTTTGTCTTACTTTTTGAGAAAGAAAATGTAGAAACAAAAACAGTTACCAGCTACAAGCCATTTATTTATGCAATTTTTGCACTTACAGCAATCTATTCGTTTTGGAATCATGTCTGGTATGAAGCTGTTTTTAATGTGCTTTCTTTGGCCGGAGTTTATATTTCCCTGGAAATTTTCAAACAGAAGTTCGGAAATACTTCAGCAGTTATAGGAAGTATCTGTGGCGATACTACAGCCCAACAAAGTGTAAATTCATGTAATAAAATCATTGATCAGGATAAAACAAGCATATTAGGTTTAAAATTTTCAGACTTTTCATTGATATATTTCATCGGGATTACTGTACTCGGCATTTTCCTGCCCTCAACCTCATTTATCATAAAAGGTTTTGCGCTGGCTTCTATTATTGCCATTGGATATTCAGTGTATATACAGGGGTTTGTAGAAAAAACATTTTGCAGGGTTTGTCTTTTAATTATTTCAATTCTTGTGGCTCAACTTTTGATTTCCTCATTTTTATTCGAGCAGATTTTTTTTGATCTAAAGATTATTTTATTGAGCCTGATTTTATGGATAGCCTCTTTCTCATTGGTTTTATATTTAAATAACACTCTTAATGAAAAAGAAAACCTGCAAAAATCAAATGCAAAAAATTTAAGGTTCAAAAGAAATTATAACCTCTTCAAAAGAGAATTTTTAGAAAATGAAAAAATTATTTTTTCCGACAATGAAACATTTGCGTTGGGAAATAGGGATGCAGGATTAAAAATTTCGGTTGTTTCAAATCCATATTGCGGTTTTTGCAAAGGTGCTCACAAAATCATGGAGACTTTACTGCAAAAATATCCGAATGACATTTCTGTACAGATGAGATTCAATTATTTCCCAGAAAAGCAGGATGAAAAATTTACCCGCCTTATTTCAGATTTCATGCATATTTACAGAAATAAACCGGAAGCAGATTTTCTTGAAACTGTTGATTATTGGTTCGAAACTAAAGATGAAAACAAAATAATACAAAAAGCAGGAACGGCTTCCGCCACTGAAGATCTTACTTCACTCATCAAAATGTCTGAAGAAAATAAAGAAGCCGGACTAAACTTTACACCAATTATTTTAATCAATGGGCATCAGTTTCCTGAAAAATATGATAGAGAAGACATTTATTACTTTATTGATGAATTAATAGAAGATGATGAGGTTTAATAAAGAATTAGTATTCAACAAAATTGCTTATTTTTAAAGCTTAAAAAAGCTTAATCTAAAAAAAATCTGTCGTTGAAAAGGCGGCAATTATTTTAATACAAATTGATAAAAAATTGAAATCCTTCCCTTTCTACCGCCAACCCGATTCAAAAGACTGCGGTCCTACCTGCCTCCGTATTGTAAGCAGATATTATGGAAAAACTATCTCGCTGCAACAGATTCGTAACCTCTCAGAAACCACACGGGAAGGAAGCAGCTTATTGGGATTAAGCGATGCTGCAGAAGATTTGGGATATCGATCGCTTGGTGTTCAGATCAATTTTGAAACGCTTGCGGAAGAAGTTCCGCTGCCCTGCATTGTTCACTGGAACAAAAATCATTTTGTAGTTGTTTATAAAATTGACAAAAATAATAAAGCCTATATTTCGGACCCTAGCTATGGATTAATTACTTATAACAGGGACGAATTTATAAAGCTTTGGATCGGCGAAAATGCCAATGAAAAAACAGAAGAAGGAATTGTTTTAATCCTGGAAACAACACCCGCTTTTTTCCAGACAGAATTTGATGATCAGGAAAGTAAGGCCAGCTTCAGCTTTTTATCTAAATATTTATTGAAGTACAAATCGCTCGTTATCCAGCTTGCGATCGGGCTTTTGGCCGGAAGTTTACTGTCGCTTATTTTTCCTTTTCTTACCCAGAGTATCGTGGATGTGGGGATTCAGAATCAAGATCTTAATTTTATTTATCTTGTTCTTTTAGCCCAAATCATGCTTTTTCTCGGCCGGATGGGTATTGAAGTTATCCGAAGCTGGATCCTGCTGCATCTTTCCGCGAGAATTAATATCTCCATTATTTCCGATTTCTTTATTAAGCTAATGAAATTACCGATCAGCTTTTTCGATACGAGAATGACCGGCGATATCATGCAGAGAATCAACGATCATCACAGAATTGAGCAGCTTTTAACGAGCTCTTCGCTGAACACCCTGTTTTCATTAGTCAACCTGATCATTTTCAGTATTGTCCTTTTATTTTATGATTACAGGCTGTTTATCGTATATCTTGTCGGGGCAATTGCCTATATCGGATGGATCAGTTTTTTCCTCAGCAAAAGAAAAGAGCTTGATTATAAAAGATTTTCCCAGGTTTCGCAGGAACAGAGCAAGGTCATTGAGCTCATCAACGGGATGCAGGAAATTAAAATGCATAACGCCGAAAAGCAAAAACGCTGGGATTGGGAGTTTTTACAGGTTAAATTGTTTAAAATTAGAATAAAATCACTTTCACTCGAACAATGGCAGTCGGTCGGTGGTAATTTTATCAACCAAATGAAGGATATCCTGGTAAGTTTTCTTTCAGCGAAACTTGTTTTGAGTGGAAATTTAACCTTAGGGATGATGCTTTCTGTGCAATATATCATCGGCCAGCTGAATAGTCCGCTATTGCAGCTCATTGATTTCATTAAACAAACCCAGGATGCTAAAATTTCCCTGGAAAGATTGGGTGAAATTCACGATAAAGACGATGAAGAAAGTAAAGACGAACAATATGCACATGATCTGCCTCAGAAAGATATTGAAATAGAAAACCTTTCATTCCGTTATATTGGTTCAGACCAGTTTGTTTTTGAAAATTTAAGTTTAAATATTCCCTATCAGAAAACTACCGCCATTGTAGGAGCCAGTGGGAGCGGAAAAACAACCCTTTTAAAGCTGTTGATGAAATTTTATGAGCCCACTCAGGGAGACATTAAGTTAGGAAATACCAAACTGAAAAATATCTCCCCCAGATTCTGGAGAGATCATTGCGGGGTTGTGATGCAGGAAGGTTATGTTTTTAATGATACCATTGCCAACAATATTGCTGTAGGAGAAGATTATGTCGACAAGCAAAAGCTGAGAAAAGCTGTAGAAATTGCCAATATTAAAGATTTTATCGAAGAGCTGCCCCTCAGCTACAATACCAAAATAGGGAATGAAGGATTGGGGGTCAGCGGCGGTCAGAAGCAAAGGTTATTCATTGCAAGGGCAGTTTACAAATCTCCGGAATATATTTTCTTTGATGAAGCTACTTCAGCACTCGATGCCAATAATGAAAAAGTGATCATGGAAAATCTTGAGCAGTTTTTCAAAGGCAAAACAGCCATTGTGATTGCGCACAGGCTTTCTACAGTAAAGCATGCAGATAAAATCATTGTTTTGGATAAAGGAAAGGTAGTGGAAGAAGGAAATCATGCAGAACTGGTTGCAGCCAGAGGCGAATATTACAGATTGGTAAAAAATCAATTAGAACTTGGAAATTAATTAAATATTTTTATTAAATTTAAATAACCAACTCAAAATCTTATAGTTATGAAAAATTTAAGAAAAATTGAAAGAAAAAATTTAAGCGAAATCCACGGTTCAGGGCCGATTCCTGTATTTCCATGCAATTGCTTTTGCTACATCAACAATGTAAAGCAGTGGAATGCATGTAACCGCTATTGCCCGGATGGAGACATTCCGGGGGTAGAACCAGGCAATAATCCGAAATGTGATTATACATTGCCGTTATAAGATTATTTTAAAAGCACACTCAATAATCTTCGGGTGAAGGTTATTGAGTTTTAAATTCATATGGAAAAAGACATTTTAGACAATATTGAGCTTCGCTCGGAAAGCGTTCAGGATATCCTTACTCAACCGCCTCACTGGATGATCCTCTGGGGAAATACTATCATTCTCATCATCCTCATTCTCATTTTAATAATGAGCTATATCATCAAATATCCGGAATTTGTTCCGGCTCCTATTGTGGTAACTTCACAAAACCCGCCTGAAAAACTCGAAGCCAGAACCAATTCTAAAATTGAAAAAATATTCATTAAAAATCATCAGCAGGTTAATAAAAATGAAGTATTGATGGTGATGCAGTCCACTGCTAATTATAAAGATGTTTTAGCGCTAAAAAAAATCATTGATTCTCTTACCCCCAATCAGCTTTCGGCTTTCCCTCTTCAGGAAACCTCCCATTTTAAATTGGGTGAACTACAAAGTGATTACAACAGTTTTGCAAAAGCATTTCAGGATGAAGCGTTATTTACAAGGCTTCAGCCTTACGCGCCTGAAAATTTAGCTGCGAATCAGAGCCTTTCTGAATACCGTGTAAGAATTGCAACTTTAAAGCAGCAGAAAAACCTTGAGCAGGCAAAATATGAGCTTACCAGAAAAAACTATCAGCGTTCTCAGGAATTGTTTAACCAGGGTGTTATCGCCCAGGTAGAACTGGAAAATGAAAAGATTAAATTTATTCAGGCTCAGCAGAATTTAGAAAATATTACGATTTCCCTTTCTCAAATAGAAGAAGAGATATCCAATTTAAATAAAACAAAAAGCGGAACCGCCATTAATACGGAAAAAGATAAGATCACCTACTCTTCCCAGACACTGCAGTTGTTTGAACAGCTAAGAAAATCGCTTAAACAATGGGAACAAAATTACCTGATCATTTCCAATACTGAAGGACTGGCCAGTTTTCAGCAGTTTTTTGGCGAAAATCAGTTTGTAAAAGCCGGAGATGTAATTATCTCTATTCTTCCCAAAAACAGGGAAAATTTAGTAGGCAGAATGGCTGTACCAGCCGTTAATTCCGGAAAGGTAACATCTGGAGAAAAAGTTTTAATTAAATTAGATAATTATCGTTATCAGGAATACGGCATTGTTGAAGGAAAGGTGCAAAATATTTCGCTTTCTCCGGATAAAGATGGAAATTATTATGTGGATGTAATTCTTCCAAAAGGACTAAAAACTAGTTACAATAAAAACCTTCCTTTTGATAAGGAATTAAAAGGCAATGCTGAAATTGTTACCCAAGATTTAAGGCTGATTGAAAGATTCTTCTATCAGATGAGAAAATTGCTGGGTTATCAGAGTTAGGATCAAAATTAAAGACATAAAATAGCGTGAATAGATGGGTATTTTTAACTTAAATTAAAAAATTAATTAAATGAAAAAATTCTTTTAGTACTTTGTTATCAATAAAAACGTACTAAGTAAAACAGATCCGGCAACTGAAATAGAATTATTTACTAAATCAGTAGCTATTGTGAAATTCAATTATGGACAAACTCCTTCGGAAAGTGTTCTTTTAACGGTAAGAATGATTTCTTATGACGAAAATTATGAACTTTTACCTGTTTATAAGTACGATGGTGTAGAGTATTCTGATAATGGATTATTTAATGATGCAGTAGCAGGAGACGGTATTTACACATCTGTTGAAAATCTTAAGCTTGCTCAGGAAGACATCTACAACGGTGTAGAGGTTAGTATTGGTGAGGATTTCCTTCATAAAGATAAATTAGTTACCCAAGTAAAAACTGAATATGCCGGCAAAGTTAAGCCTGGAGGAGGTATTAAGTTTGGATGTAAATGAAACTAGGTAAATGTCCGAATACAAGCTGGTACAATACTTCTTATTTTGGAGAGCCATGCGTATTTTTCTATGATTGCGAGGCATCTTTTGAAATCGGAATAGATTTCTAATATTATAAGTAAATATTCTCACAACTAATACGGGTTTCTATTTTACATTAAAATGATAAAATAATTCGTATAGTTGTGAGATTTTCAATTTTATAAATAATGAAAGTTTTTAATAAAGATATTGTATTTGCATTAATTTTAATTCTTCTATTAAATTCAGTTTTTCAGAACCTAATAAGTACTTTCATTTCTTCCACAAATGAAGCTTTAGCTTTTAAAGTAGCTTTAAAGCTTATGCTTTCTATAGTAATAATACTTTTAATAAAACATAATAATCAGGAACCTGTAAAGGTAAATTTTAAAGGTATTCTACTTTCATCAATTGTAATTGTTTTTAGTTTTTTTTCTATACAGAATGAAAAAATAGAAATCATTACAAATTTTTTATTCCTACTTTCATGCATTTCAGTAGCAGTATTTGAAGAACTACTTTTTCGGAAGTTTCTATTTGAAAAAATAAATAATTCTAATACCAAAAATTACGAATTTCAGGTAATTCTAATAACTTCTGTTTTTTTTGCTGCTGTACATATTCTTAATCTGTTAAAAGTTAATTATGACCTTTATTCTACTATCAATCAGATATTTTTTGCTTTTGGAATAGGCGTGATATTACAGTACATCTATTATCGAACAAAGCAACTCATAGCGTGTATAACAATTCACGGAATTATCAATTATTTCGGTACTTATAAATCATATTTATACGATACAACTACTGATGGTATTTCTTATAGCTTTTCGGATTTTATAGTTACACTTATTTTTATAAGCATTGTTAATTGTGTCATAGTAGGAGTCATTTACCTTTTGTATCAACAAAGCAGGAAACTTATTTAATAGTTCCTTTCTCGAATAGATATGGAACTCCAGATAGCTCTTGATTAGAAAGAATTATTGGATATGAAAGTTAAAATTTTTAACTAAAAGACATAAAAAAAACCGAAACATCTGTTTCGGTTTTTTTTCGCTATTGTAGCGAAGACGGGAATTGAACCCGTGACCTCAGGGTTATGAATCCTGCGCTCTAACCAACTGAGCTACCTCGCCGTTTTGGTGGTGCAAATATAGAAAATATTTACTTACCTCCAAAATTATTTTAACTTAAAATATTCTAAAACATCGCCTACATGGTCTGGTTTATTGATTATCTTATTGTTAGCATCCAAAATAAAATACGTAGGAGTTGCATGAACATTGTACGTATCTACATAGCTGCTGTTCCATCCTCTCAATTCCGAATCATTTACCCAAGGAAATGCCGTTATTTTTTTAGAATAAGAATCTTTATCAACATCCAAAGACAATCCCACTACCTGAATATTTTTCGCTTTTAAATCATTATACTTGGCCAATAATTGAGGAAGTTCGCTTTCACAATGTGAACAGGTAGAAGACCAGAATACAATCACCTTTTTATCAGCTTTAACATCATACAATGATTTAGCAGTAGTATTTACAGGTGACTGAAATTTCGTATTAGGAAAAGTTGCTCCCATTTCTACGTTTGCGTTAGACTTTAATGTAGAAGCAAGCCTATCCGTAATGGTGCACTTCAGATTTTTGGCCAGGTTTAGGTACTTATCCTTATATTCAGCCATGTCATAGACGTCAAAAATATCAATCAGCTCAGATAAAACCGTCTGTCCTCTCGGAGTTTCAACTTTCAATCTATCTAAAAGCTTATCTACAGAAGCAGTGACATTTGTATTTCCGCCGGTATTAAGATAGTTGACAAGTATAGGTCTCAATAATGTAGAGGTCTCAAGCATATCATTTGACTTATCTATAAAGTTGATAATATCATCCTGACTTGCTTTTTTTGAGGCATCATTAGAAAGAAATTTACTATAGTTTGTATTATAATAATAAATGAAAGGATGCTTTGTCTGATCTATACCATCAGCGCTGCCGGAAAGTCTGTTTATTTCCGTTTTAAGAGCTTTTCCGAAGTCTGTATCATCTTTATAATATTCTTTAATCTGAGATAATGCAGGTAAGATCAATTCCTTTTTTTGAGATCCTTCCTGTATTTTACTCATAATATCATTGGATTCATCCAAATAAACAACATTTTTAATTTTGTTCGTCTGGGTTTCAAGCTTCACATTTACATTTTTATTCTCGGAAATAAAATTAAATGCGTTATTTGAGTTTGGAAAATATACTTTCATCATACCCATATAATTTTTTGGGTATTTAAAAGTCCAGGTATTATTTTTATTCTGCTCCTTGGAGAAAATAATATCTTTAGAACCGTTTAAAGTATATAGGATAGCGTCTTGTTCTTTGAAGTCAGAAGGAGCCTGAATTGTAACAGTAAACTGTGCCTGTAAAGAAAATACAGCTAGTAAAGCTGAAATTGTATAAATCTTTTTCATATGGTAAAAATAAAAAAACTCTCTGAGTAAACAGAGAGTTTAATAATATTTTAATAAAATTTTATATTTTTTTACTTGAATATTTCTTTGTAAAGAATACAATGAACATTACCGCAATAACACCTAATGCATATACATACATATCAATTGGTGAAGCCGCTCCTGTTCCGTTACCTCCACTACCGCCTCCGATTGGGTTAGGGGGTGTGTCTGCACTCACCCACATGGCAGCAAAAAGAAAAAGAAGTGATACTAGTTTATTTATAGCTTTCATATACTTTATTTTAAGATTTTAGTGTTAACAATATCTCCTTTGTCAGAAACAACTTTTACAATGTAAGAATTTTTGATTTTACCATCTAATTCAATTACAAAGTCTCTTGAAGCATCTACTGCTTTTTTAGAGATTACCAATTTACCACTCATATCATAAACTTCAATATCTGCTTTTTTCCAATTTGGATCAAATCTTACAATATAGTTTTCAATTGCTGAGTTATACACAACCTGAGTTCTTACCGGTGCTGTTGCTTTAGTATCTACCGCTAGAACAAGGTTGCTAGGCTCACCATAATAAAGGTCATATTCTGATCCTGTTACCGGAACAGTTTCACCTTGTTTTGCCTGCTGAACACTTCCGTTAGCTGCCTTATAATAGAAACCAGTACCTGATGATAACTGATGTACTCCAGGATTAATTAGTTCTGCATTTTCTCTGATTTCGAATTTATAAGATTTAACTTCAGAGTTAAAGTTAACTAACTTAATGTTCTTACCTTTAAAGTTATCCTCATTTGCTTCATTGATATATAAAGCATATACTGAGCTATAGTTAGGATCATAACCACCTGTAGGTGCTTCTTCAAAAGTCCCTAAAACAATGCCTCCTAAAGCTCTAGCCTGAACAGTAGTAGCTGTTGTGTTTTGGTGACCAGTAGTTGATGTAGGAGAAACTACATAATAAGAACGACCGATTTCTTTTCCTGATGCATCTAAAGCAATAACACCTAACTGCTTTAATGTATTTGTAGTTCCTTTATTAGATCCACCTGTATGTTTAGCAGCAACTACACTGTAATCAGTACCCGCAGCTCTGGTTGTATTAGCGAATCTTCTTAAAGTATTAAAATCTAAAGTCTGTAGAGTATTATCTCTTAATTTAATTTTGAATGACTGCATAGGCTTAATAAGAAGACCAATGTCACCTACAGGTATACCACCTGCACCAAAATTCTGTACCTGATTTCCTGTTGCATAGGTAGCACCATTAGGAAGTGTAACTACAGTACCTGGGTTATATTCAACACCCCAAATGTTTGATATATTATTTCCATCTGTAACACCTCCATTTTCTACATATCCGATTTTAGATAAATCTAGGTTAGTAAGGAAAGGGTTACCAAACTGATAAATATTTTTACCAAATGTACCAGCCCAAGGGCTTATAGTATACTCCCAACTATCATCTAGGTAAGTGTTATAGCTCTCGTTGTAAGCGTTTTTGTTTGAACCACCTGGGCCGAAGTTTACATTCCCTGCATTCTGTAATATTACAGGAGCTGTAAGATTAGCATACGGCTTTCCATTTAAAGTGTAAACGGTTCCTTGAAGAGTTGGAGCAATTGTTGGCTGAGTAACTGGAGGAGTAGCTGTATTAAGGTTATTATTTGTTGATTTCAACATGTAATATCCTGTAGGATCACTAGTAGCACCAGTTGCCAGATTTGTAAAATGATTAGAAACAGCATTAGTGTTATCCCATTTCAAAATAGGCTCACCATTTCTGTTTATATTGAAATTCTTGCCAAATTCTGCAGATAAACTTCCTAATACTTTGCCAGAGAAAGGCATAGCAATTTGTTGGAAATAACTATTACTGTTACCGTGTCTTTCAGCTCTGAATTCTTTACTTACAATACCTGTAATATTATCTTGACTAATACCGTCAATATATAATTGACCATAAGTAGATGTAGCATAAGAGCCTGGAGTATTAAGCCTTAACATAACACTACCACCAAATGTTTTGTCTGCACCTAAAGTAGTAATTGTTTTAAAAGCATCTCCTGCTGCCCCTACTATCATGACATTACCATGGATATCCATAGTACCATCACCTCTTGTTTGAACGCCTCCTCCGGAATAAACCAGAGCGCCCTCACTCACATACGTGTTAGCTGCGTCGTCTACGTGTAGTAGAACATTCTGCGCCTGAACAGAACCTATCGCTGCTAATAAACCAATAGCAAATAAACTTTTTCTCATTGTATATAATTATTTGTGTGTTAATACAATATCTCAACCGCAAAGGTATGTCTTTTTTTCAAGAAAAAAAAATTTAATTTATTTATTAACAAAAATATTATCTTCAGTTAATGTAATTTCTTTCTCTTCACCTATTGAAAACATATAGTCTTCAAGGACTTTTTCAGTGGTTCCCCTTAGCCCTCTTGCACCTAAACCTTTTTCTATTGTCTCGTCCACAATTTTTTCTATAGCACCATCCGTGAATACTAAATTTGTGCCATCCATTTTAAAAAGTTCCACAAATTGATTCACAATTGAGTTTTTCGGCTCCTTCATAATTCTTACCATCGTCTCTTTCGTGAGTTTATCGAGATAAGTAATGATTGGAAATCTTCCTAAAAGTTCGGGAATTAATCCGAAAGAACGAAGATCAGTGGCATTAATATTTGTTAATATGTAATCTTCTTCATCCGTTTTATTGATTTTTTCTGAGCTGAAACCAATCGCCTGCTTATTCATTCTTCTTTCTATGATTTCTTTAATCCCGTCAAAGGCTCCTCCGGCTATAAATAAAATATTCTGTGTATTTACCTGAATATATTTTTGGTCTGGATGCTTTCTTCCACCTTGCGGCGGAACATTCACAATACTTCCCTCCAATAGCTTCAATAATCCCTGCTGAACGCCCTCTCCGGAAACATCTCTTGTGATACTTGGATTATCTGATTTTCTGGCAATTTTATCAATTTCATCAATGAAAACAATTCCTTTTTCAGCTTTTTCCACGTCATAATCTGCTACCATTAACAGCCTTGATAAGATGCTTTCCACATCTTCTCCCACATATCCGGCTTCCGTAAGAATAGTGGCATCTACAATACAGAAAGGCACGTTCAGTTCTCTTGCAATGGTTTTTGCAAGCAACGTTTTTCCTGTTCCCGTCTCACCGATCATAATGATATTTGATTTTTCAAGCTCAACTTCCCTGTTTTCATCCTGAGCGTGAAGCAATCTTTTGTAGTGATTGTAAACCGCTATTGATAATTGCTTTTTTGCCTGATCCTGCCCTATGACATACTGATCAAGAAATACTTTGATCTCCTTTGGCTTTTTCAGTTCATCTATATTTTCTGCGGGTGCATAACCTGATTTTGAGCTGCTGTCTTTTACAATTGCGTGGGCCTGCTCGATACAGTTTTCGCAAATAAATCCGTTCTGGCCAGAAATCAGCATCTGTACTTCATTTCTTTTTCTTCCGCAAAAAGAACATTGGTTTGAATTCATTTTTTATATATAATATATAAGGTATTGATTAAAGAAACCCGTAAATAGGATTTACGAGTTTCTGTGATTTTTTAAGAATTGATAATTGAGTTCTGAATTTCAGTGTACTCTTCCGCTGACAGCTTTAATCTCTCGTTCCTGAAATTCATATCTTCCACTTTATTCAGGGGAATCAGGTGAATATGGGCATGCGGAACTTCCAATCCTACCACGGCCACGCCAACTCTTACACAGGGAACTGCATTTTTTATTTTCTTGGCAATTTCCTGGGTAAAACCCCAAAGGTTTTTATAATCTTCTCTTTCAAGATCAAAAATCAGGTCAACTTCTTTTTTAGGAACTACCAGAGTGTGTCCTTTTACCAAAGGCATTGCATCCAGAAACGCAATAAAATTTTCATCTTCGGCTATCTTATAGGAAGGAATTTCACCGTTGATGATCTTTGTGAATATTGTGCTCATTTTTTGTAGAAATTAGATTTTAGAAGTTAGAAATTATTCAAAATTTATTCTGAAAATTTTATCTTTTATCTTTTATAAAGTAATTTCCAATACTTCGAAAGACAGTTTGTTTCCGTTTGGTAACGTGATGTCCGCTGTTTCTCCTACCGCTTTTCCAAGCAGTCCTTTTGCAATAGGTGTATTTACAGAGATTCTTCCTGTCTTAAGATCACTCTCGTTATCAGGAACCAATGTAAATACCTGCTCCTGCTTTGTCGCATTATTTTTAAGTTTCACTGTGGTAAGGATAGAAACTTTTGATGTATCTAGCTGACTCTCGTCTATGATTTTAGAAGTAGAAATAACATCCTTAAGCTTAGAAATCCTCATTTCAAGCATTCCCTGGGCTTCTTTAGCCGCATCATATTCTGCATTTTCAGACAAATCTCCCTTATCTCTGGCTTCTGCGATCTGCTGAGTAATTTTTGGTCTCTCTACAGTTTCCAACTGTTCCAGCTCAGCTTTCATTTTCTCTAATCCCTCCTTTGTAACATAGCTTGCCATAATTTTCAAAATTTAGTTTTAGTATAAAAAAATAATCCGACATTTGCCGGACAATGTTTTCGTGTTGTAATCGTTTAACTTTTACAAATATATAAAAATTTAAATTCAAATGAAAAAAACTTTTTCAATCCTATCTATAATCACATTGCTGATTTTCAGTAATTTAGCAATAAATTCCTGTGGAAGTCGCGAAGATACCGTAAGTTGTTTCCCGAACAATCCCATCAATGTGACCCTGAATCTTAATCTTCCCGCTTATTATGTCCTGAATCAGGTTGGCGGCTGGGTTTACATCAATGAGCAGCAGTCCGGAACGAGAGGTTTGATCATTGTAAGAGCTTCTGACAATTCTTTTAAAGTTTACGACAGGAATGCCCCTCACACCTGCCCGGACAGCAATACAACGCTTGAGGTTCAGGATAATATAAGGATTGTCTGCCCAAAGGATAATGCCCAATGGATTTTATTAACCGGCCAGCCGACAGCAGTAGCGAATGTTCCTCCTAAAACTTATATGTATAATTACGATCCTACGGGGAAAATTTTAAATATTTATTATTAAAAAATGAAAGTTGTCATTCAGAGAGTTTCCGAATCCCATGTGAAAGTAGACGGAAAGATAGTCGGGGAAATTGGAAAAGGATTGATGTTGTTAGTAGGAATCGATGAAAATGATGAAAAACATGATGCAGACTGGCTCGTACAGAAAATTCTGAACCTTAGAATTTTCGGGGATGATGAAGGAAAACTGAATCTGTCTGTTGTAGATATTTCCGGAGAAATTCTTTGTATCAGTCAGTTTACTCTCATTGCAGATTATAAAAAAGGAAATCGTCCTTCGTTCATTAAAGCCGCCAAACCGGATAAAGCAATCCCTCTTTTTGAGTATTTTAAAGAAGAAATTTCAAAATCAGGATTAAAAACAGAAAGCGGAATTTTTGGAGCAGATATGAAAGTTTCATTAATCAATGATGGTCCGGTAACAATTGTGATGGATTCCATAACCAAAAACTGATATGGCATTTAAGATTAAATTCAGCATATTTTTACTTATCATTAACTCATTTTTATTGTTTGGGCAAAATAATGACCAGCTTTTAAAAACTAAATTGGATTCTGCTTTTTCTGAAATATTCAAGGAAAATGAACCCGGCGGAAGCATCTTTATCCAACAAGGTGACAAGGTTTTATATGAAAAATCTTACGGTCTGGCAGATCTTAAAACGAAAGAAAAGTTTACTTCCAAAACGGTTTCCAACCTAGGCTCAATCAGCAAGACATTTGTTGCTTACGGAATTTTATTGCTTGAGGATAAGCAAAAGCTTTCTACAAATGATAATTTGCTGAAATTTTTTCCTGATTTTAAAAATAAAGAAATTGCTTCCAAAATTACACTGAAACATTTTTTGACACATACCTCGGGTATTCCAGACAACAGGCATGTAGAAAAAGACAGCATTTTTTACTTGACGGCTAAAGATGATGATAATTTCAGACCACTGGAATTGTCTGATTCACTTGAGTTTGAACCTGGGTCAAAATTTAGTTATTCAAATCCTGCGTACAACGGTTTAGCCTTAATTATTGAAAAAACCGCGAAGATGAAATGGCAGCGTTTCATCAGGGAAAACATTTTCAAACCGGCCGGGATGATGGAAAGTAAAATCACTGATGGAAGTTTCCCGGATAAAAATGTTGCCCATGCCTATATTCTTAAAAATAATAAATACGAAGAGTATGATTATGGTGAGTATCCTACTTTTACAGCTGCCGGAAACGGCGGAGTCTGGAGTTCCGTGGAGGATCTGAAAAAATATGTAAAATCTATTAACGAGTGTAAATTCGCAAATTGCAAGCTTATAAAGTCATCTAAAACAGCATGGAATCCCGAAAACTGGAAAGAAGAAAAACCACTTTATCATTCAGGGGTATGGTTTATACATAATGGATTTTATTATTATACAAAAACAGAAGAAAATGTAAATGTAGTAGAACATGCGGGGGATCAGGGCGGATTCAAATCTCATTTGCTACTCATTCCAGAGAAAAATATTACGATAATCTGGCTTACAAATAACAATAAATTCATTACCGGCATAATTCGCAGGATATTATTTAAGCTTAACTACATTACACCTTAATAAAATTTTCACAGCAGACAATTGTGATGGATTCCATTTTAAAATCTTAAATTCGCAACATATTTAAAAAATTAAAATTCAAAAATGAAAAAAACCTTAATTACCTTAGTTCTTTTGACAGGAATTAATTTTTCTTTTGCTCAAACCAATTACTCAGACGAGCAAAAAGCTTCTTATTATATCGGTCTTGATATTGCTCAAAATATGAAAAGACAAGGATTCCCGGTAGACGCTAATCTTTTGGCCCAGGCAATAAAAGATGAATTCTCGGACAAGCCGGCATTATTCCCGAAAGATCAGATGGGAACTTTTTTACAAGGTTTCATGCAGAAGCAAAATGAAAAAAGACAAGCTGAAGAAAAAGTAAAAGCTGAAGAAAATAAAAAGAAAGGAGCTGATTTTCTTGCAAAAAACAAGCAAAACAAAAAAATAACAACCACAGCAAGCGGACTGCAGTATGAGGTGTTGAAACCTGGTGACGGTAAAGCAAAACCAACAGCCACAAGTACAGCGAACGTAACCTATACCGGAAAATTAATGGATGGAACGGTTTTCGATTCTACTGATAAAAACGGAGGAAAGCCGATTGAGCTTAATCTTTCAGGCGTGATCAAGGGCTGGACAGAAGGAATTCAGCTGATGACAAAAGGTGCTAAATACAGATTTTACATCCCATCTGAACTTGCGTATGGCGACAATGGAGCGGGTGGTGTAATTCCTCCGGGAGCAACGCTTATCTTTGATGTGGAATTGGTTGATTTTAAATAATCTAGTATTCCTTAAAAAATAAAAACGTCTTTCAGATTTGAAAGACGTTTTTTTAACAAACTTTTATAAAAATTAATTCGCAGGAATACTGCTGAAATTAAGTGCAATTCTAAGGTTCATATCCGAGCTGGTCTGATTCTTCAGCTCATAAACCGTTCTTACCGTAACTCCGGTGCTTTTTACCACTTCATCCAAAAATCCTGAATTTTCAAGGTCAAGCGTTAAGCTGGACGCACTTGAGGAAATATTTGATCTTGAAGCGACCAGCCTTTCCCCGGTTCCGCTGGATGAAATATATACTTTTATAGATTTGAAAGCACTCAGATTTCCTCCCGATGGAGTAACCACAGAAACTTTAGCTTCTGAAATTCTTACGTCTTTAATTTTCGCATTGTTATTGCCTCCAAACCACGTCTGCACGTTAGAAGCAGTTGCGGTGGAAGAAACCTCTTTATCGGCCGGAACTCCCGTAGATACTAAAACATTGGCTGTATAAGGAAATGTATTCTGAACCAACGACTGTACCGTTCCACAACTTACCAACGCTACTGAAGCCACTGCCGCTGTCAAAAAAATATTTTTCATAATGATAAATTTTAAAGATTAGGTTGCACAAATTATACCAAAAAAATAAAAATTATTCTACACTTACCGTAAAGCTTCCTTTAGTATTTCCGGATGCCATATTGCTTTTGCCTATGATAAGCCATACTTCACCTTTGTCTTTTAAGTCGTAAGTGATTTCTCTTCCGAAAGGCCCGTCATAATCCCCATTTGGAAGCTTAATCTGATTGAAACGGATATTAAAATCTTTTTCTTTCGTAGAAATTGAAGCTTTAATAACCGGCTTATCATAATTTGTGATTTTTAAGATAAATTCCTGAACGTCTTTTGTAAATTCTTCACCCAAAGTGAACGGAAGTTGCTCTGCATCTGCTGTTCTGATGATCTGCCCGTCTTTCACGTTTCTCATAACACCGGTACGCAGAACTTCTTTAGTTTTCGGAGCGTTATTAATAATTGAATCCCTCATCCTCAATGCAGCGGAATCTGTTTTTTGTGCTGAATCTGGCTGTTCTGTAACCGCCATTGAATCCTGACTGCTCTGGGTTTCCGAGACTTTCGGGTCCTGTTTGCATGAAAGAATGATCAATGGGATTAGAAATAAGGATTTTTTCATAATAATGATTTTTAAATGAATATTCTGAAAAGTCTTCTGACTTTTGAATATACTTTGAAGCTAAAATTGTTCCATTGACCGTTTTTAAAACTTAAAAAATTATTAGATTTCTTCTTTTATTTTATATTTTGATAATAAAGAACTTTAGAAAGGAATTTTTCATTTTTCTGGAATTTCACTCTGTCCAGGTTTAAAATCTCAGCTTTCAATTTTGCATTATGCTTTTCTTCAGCATATTTCAGCAAGTGCTTTTCATTGAAATTAATTTCTCTTTTATGATAATCCAAAACGAAATCTTTTCGTTTCATGTTTTGGGAAGTGATGATGCCACCCCAGTTGATATAGCTGCAAACCAGTATTGTTCCATAAAAATACCACGTCATGGTATTGAAAAGATAAGCATTTCTTTTCTTCGTCTGAATTTTAATAAATGTAAGGATCAAACCAATCAATGATAATATCAAAAACGCATAAACCCCGAGTCTTTTGTAGGTAAATCCGTAACTGACAATATACTCCGTATTTTTTGCCATCGCTGAAATAACAAGAACGGCGTTCAGTACAATCCATACTTTGACCAAAATTTTCATTAATCCTGCCTTCGGGTCAAAATTAAAATTTGATTTAAAATAAAACATGATCACCAGAATTGCCATTATAATAGAAATAATGACGGCATTCACTCTTTCATGGGTTTCTTCTGAAAGCTTTACCGGGCTTTTCGTAACTTCATAAAACTGCTCATAATTGTAGGTAAATAAAAAGAAAATCAATAAAATATTTAGTGCAAAGAAAGAAATCATCCCGCTCATCCTTTCGATCTCCAGATCCAGGAAAGAATAAGTCGGCTTCTGAATTTTGTCCTTTTCCTGAAATTCATTGTCAAGGATATGATTGCTTTTGTAGATCAGCTTTTCCACGGCATAATTCCAATAATTGAAAGCGATGAAAAAACCTAAAACAGTGATCGCAATAAGCTGCCAGAAATTAATATCAATTTCTATATTGGTGAAAAGATTCGCAAAATGATTACTTCCTACAGAATAAATTGCAAAGAAAACAGAAATCAGCATCAAAGGAATCAGTACAAATGCAAATGTTTTCTGCCACAGTTTTGATACGTTTGTTTTAGGAAGCCATGTGTCAAAGCTGAAAAACCTGCAAATTGCTGTAAAGCAGTTGACAACAAATACGGGAATCAGCAATAAAATTTTCATCCTCCTGTTTTTGGACCGGTAACCCAGCAGTAAGATTGAGCTCACAACCGCCAGAAATGAAGGAAAATCTCCGTACCACGCAAATGCAATCCCCGAAAGAATACTTGTTACGAAAAGGAAAAGAAATGTTTTCGTCCTGTTTTTCGACGGTGTTCTGAAAAACGTAAGAATAGCATATAAAATACTGATGATTCCAAGATTCAGACCCACATTCTGATCATAAAAAACAATGATGAACAGAGCGGTTGTGAGGAATATATAGTGATGTGTTTTCATTTTTTAGAGATTAGAAATTAGTGGTTAATTTTAGTGATATACTTCGGTTTGCTTTTGTTGTATGAAGTCTTTCAGGTGATCGAAATTCTGCCACAATAATGCCTCAAAATCCCATTGATGGAAAGGTCTCATGCTTTGTCCCTTTTTATAGGAATTGAAATACATTTTATAGTATTCCGGTAAAATGAGACTTCCCAAAACGATTGCTGCCAGTAAATGAGAGTTGAGCTTTCCGTTTCCCAAAAGAAGAAACTGCATGGCGATTTCATCTTCGAAATTGGTTCCACAGCCGGTAATCAGGTGATGTACATCGTGGTTTTCCATTTTTGGAATCATCGTAAAGCCATGTTTTTTATAAAATTCTCCCAGCTTCCTTCCCAAAGAATCCTCCTGAAATTCCAATAGCTGTTTTTCTGTAAACTGCCATTGCCTTTTCTTCTTTTTAAAATATTTCCTGTACAATTTTTGAGTTTTAGCATACACGAAAAGCAGGAACTGAACCCGTATTTTTTTCATTTTTATAATTTTAAATTCTTACTATGTTTATTCCGATGAGTGTGTAAATAATAGCTACAGGAATATTGATCAGCATTATTCCTATTGCTTTTAGGCACAAGTCAAGTTTCGATTGAGTGGAAATTCCATAGATAATTAATACTAAAGTAATTATCATATTCAGAATAAAACCCCAGCATACAACCATGAGACCGCCTTCGACAAAAAAGTCTTTTTTAGTAAAGATGTATCCGAAGAGACAGATATTTCCCAGTATAAAAGAAATCCAAAACGCTGATTTCCCAATCAATACAATATTTTTATCTTCCATATTTTTTAAGCCTGAGTTAAAGTAAAAACCGTAATTTCCGGACGAACCATGAAACGAACCTGAAAAGAATGCCCCAGAGCACGGTTTACATAAAGCATTCTCCCATCCTGCAAATCAATTTCTCCTGCAATGTATTTTTTGTTTTTTACAGGAACCACTGGGGTTATAACTCCCGGGATTCTACATTGTCCGCCGTGGGTATGCCCGCTGAGAATCCATCCCTGGTAACCATTCCAGATATCCAGATCACAAGCATCAGGATTGTGGCAGAGAATTATATTTGCTTTTGAAGAGTCATAATCCTGCATGACCTGATGTGGATTAAAATTGGATGTCCATAGGTCTTCAAAGCCGATAAAATTCAATCCGTGAATTTCTTGTTGAGCATTCTTCAGCATTGTTATGCCAAAGGTTTCAAGGGTATCTGAGATACTTTGGGCAACCTCCATTTCTTTCCAGTTAACCCCATAATCATGATTTCCTAAAATCCCAAAGGTGGCAAGCTTTCCTAAAACAGCATGATTCATCACCTTTTTAAGATCTTCACGCTCCTGTTCCGTCCCACGATTGACAAAGTCTCCTGTATACACCACAAAATCCGGGTTGTACTTTTTTGCTTTTTGAAAAGAATCGATAATAAAATTCCAGTCGAACCGGGGCCCTATATGCAAATCTGAAATCTGCATTAAAGTTTTTCCTTGTAAGCTTTCAGGAAGATGTTTTACCGGCAGTTTCTTTTCTACAAACTCCAGCCAGAATGGTTCTATCTGCCACGAATACAGCACAGGTAACGCCCCAAGAGCAGAAAGCTGGCCTATTCTTTTTAAAAATGTTCTTCTATTCATCATTTAAGTTACATTCAAAACTAGCTTCCGGCAAAAGGGCTTCCGAAAATCCCGACTGCCAGTTCTGCCCATACCAGAGCCAGAATTACCAGAATAACAAGGCTGATTATAATTTTTGAAACAAAGCTTTTCTTCGATCTGCTTACGACAAAAATGGCAGAGGCAGTCCCGAAAAGCAAAACCGCGGCAATGAGGAAATCAAAAGGAGACCAGTTCCAGCCTTCTACAAAGATGTTGCCGAAAAAAGCTGCCGCCATTAGCAATGCCGGTACAGCGAAAATAATTGTTGTTTTTTGTTTTTGTGTAGTCATAATTTTATGTTTTAATTTTGTAAAGTACTTTGTTTTTCAAAGTTAATTAGTAAAAAAATATAGGATTACCTTCCTAATAGCTTTTCCAGTGCATTCAAATGTTCGGTAAAAGCCTCTCTCCCGCTTTGGGTAACTCTGTATGACGTTCTTGGTTTTTTACCTACAAATTCTTTCTTTACTTCAATATAGCCGCTTTTTTCTAATGCATTGCTGTGGCTTGCGAGATTACCGTCTGTAATTTCCAGCAAATTTTTCATTTCGGAAAAGTCAACCCAATCATTGACCATGAGAACGGACATAATGCCCAATCTTACACGGCTTTCGAATTCTTTATTGAGTTGATTTATTTTAATCATGATTTAAATAGGTTGCAGGTTTTAGGTTATAGTTTCCAGAAACCTGAATTTATATTTATTTATATTTTTTATGCATAATAAGCCCGTAAACAATATGCAAAACTCCAAAGCCTATGGCCCAGAAAAGAAGTCCCCAACCCAAAAAGAAAAGAGAAACCAGTCCTAAAACCACCTGACAATATCCTAGATTTTTTAAATCTGTTAAAGTATAGCGTTCTGCACTTATTAAGGCCAGGCCATAAAAAATGAGAGTCGATGGCGCAACAAATACGAAAAGATGGTGATACAGAAGACCCAGACAAAAGAATCCGCCTGCTACCAAAGGAACAGCAAAGGTTACTAAAAGACGTTTTGTAGTAGCATCCCAAATCTTCAGGCCTTTTTTCTTACTTTTTTTTGCCGTAAAAATATAGCCGCTGAAAAGAGCTGCTGCAAGTATCAAAGTTCCAATTACTACGAGCTCCTTTACCAAAGATGGACTAAAGATGTTTCTATCCCCGTCAAAATAATCAATGCCTTCTCTTTTAAAAACAAAGAAAACATACGTTGCTCCAAGAATAGCCGCCAATCCTGCAAAAACACCGGATAATCCGCTCAAAGAAATAAATCTTGAGGACCGCTCCATCATGGAACGGATATGTGATAAGTCTTCGTGATAGTTTTTCGAATCCATATAAAGAACTTTGAAATACAAAGTTAGTACTTTTTTTGAATGAACAAAATTTTTATTACAATTTTTAAAAAGATAGCAATGAATTTATCTCATGCTTTATTAATGAATGTTCAGCTTATCTTTAACTAAAAAACCGCCGGAAAATTCAACGGCTGTAATATTATAAAAGATTAAGAATTACTTCGCTCTTAACTTTTCTTTTATTGATTCAATACTTTTCTTGGCAGAATCTTCAAGAATTAAGCTTGCACTCATGTGAATTCTAGCTGGCATAAGCTCATTAAAATGGTCCGTTCCTTCCCATGAAACTTTTTTGATCAAAGCCAAAGCATCTTCGCTTCTGGATGAAAGCGTTTGTAAAAACTTCTCTAATTTAAGATCCATCTCCTCAATACTTGCTGAAACTGAGTGATAAATATTATGCTGTTCTGCCCATTCTGCCGATCTGAAATCTGCATCAATAGCCATCGCAGAAAATTGAGATTTTCCTATTTTTCTTTCAACATAAGGTCCGATTACAAATGGGCCTATCCCAAGATTAATCTCCGTTAATGCTAAAGCAGAATCTTTTGTTGCAAAACAATAATCTGCCCCACATGCTATACCTACACCTCCACCGGTAGTTTTTCCCTGAACTCTTACTACGACAATTTTACCGCAGTTTCTCATAGCATTCAAAACTTTTGCAAAACCTCCGAAGAATCTTTTAGAAGCTTCCAATTCGTCAATAGATAAAAGCTCATCGAAGCTTGCACCCGCACAGAATGCTTTTTCGCCTTCACTTTTAATAAGAATGGCTTTTACTTCTTTTTTTGTGCCTTCTTCAAGAATGGTTTGGGCTAATTTTTCCAGAATGGCTCCCGGAAGAGAATTACTTTTCGGGGTACCGAATGTGATTTCGGCAATATTATTTTTAAGTTCTGATGCTACAAATTCGTTCATTTTTAAATTTAATTGGATTCTTACAAAAATACTAATTACACTGCGTTTGAAGAAATTAGTTCATATAAATTTCAACATTTGATTTCATTAAAATTCTCACTACGTAGAAATACGTAATCCTCAATTTGGTATTTTCTACTCTACCCTACAGCTAGCTATTGTTGTTACTTTGGGTTGTCAATCAATAATGACATTTACAACCAAAAGGCGGTATCCGAAAAGCCACGAAAAGAGTAGGAAAATTTAAAACTGAAAAAAAGATATTAACCATGGAAGAACTGATCGGAGTTGTAAAGGTATTCGCAGGAAACTTTGCACCAAGAGGATTTATGTTTTGCAACGGAGCTTTGTTAAGCATTGCTCAGAACACTGCACTTTTTGCAATTTTAGGAACTACTTACGGTGGAGACGGAATTACTACATTCGCTTTACCGAACTTAAACGGACGTTATCCATTAGGACCCGGAACAAACGGATCTCAAAATTATTTACTGGGAGAACAGGGAGGAACATCCCAAAACACGCTTTTATCGATTAACCTACCTAGTTTTTCAAGCCAGTTGAAGGTTTCAGGTTCTAATGCTACAAGCTCCACCCCATCTCCTTCTTCATCAATTGCAGTTACAGGAACTACTACTGGAAGAGATTTTACGGCTGTACCAAGCTTTGTGGATGCTGCTCCGGATATGCCAATCAATCCTCAGTCTGTAATGTTTATGGGGCAAAATATACCCGTGAATAATATGCCTCCTTATTTAGGAGTAAATTATATTATCTGTGTGGAGGGTATTTTCCCTTCAAGACCATAGTTTTCTAAACTGAAATTATTTAACAATTAAACTAAAAAATCATGGAAGAAATATTAGGAACCATTAAAATGTTTGCAGGAAACTTTGCACCAAGAGGATATCTTTTATGCAACGGAGCCATTCTCAGCATTGCACAAAATCAGGCTTTATTTTCACTTCTTGGAACTGTCTACGGTGGAAACGGAACTACTACTTTTGCTTTGCCTAACCTTAACGGACGTTATCCTGCTGGAGCCGGAAATGCAAATACCGGAAAATCTGTAAGTCTTGGTGAAGTCGGAGGAACTCCTACAAATACACTATTAACATCAAATATGCCTTCATTCATGAGCCAGATGAGAGTTTCAAGATCTAATGCAACCTCTTCCACTCCATCTCCAACCTCATCTATTGCAGTAACCGGAACTACGACGGGAAGAGATTTTACAGCGGTACCAAGCTTTGTAGATACTGCACCGGACACTATTATTAATGGAGCTTCTGTTTCTTTTACGGGATCCAATGCACCTGTTAATAATATGTCTCCTTACTTAGGAATGAACTACATCATTTGTGTAGAAGGTATTTATCCATCAAGACCATAATTAAAACATAAAAAACCTAAACATTAAAACTTTACATCATGAAAAGTACTATACTATTTACGATCTGCAGTCTTTTCATTTCGATTTTTTCATTTGGACAGGCCAGCACAGAGCAGTTTGAAACTGAGTCTCACAGCAGCAGCAGCTTTACAGACAATGGAGTGATTTTCAATATCATTTCACATGTCGGAGGATTTGATATTCAGGCAAATTATCCGGGAACAGGCTGGAGCGGAACATCTAATGACAACAGATATATTGATAATTCAGGAACCGGAAATATTGCCAGCGGAGCTTCTTTCGGCATTAAAACAACATCTAATTTGTTTAAAGTAAACAGATTCTGGATATTTTTATCTGACACGAATTTAAACCAAACAGTTGTGGGTAATTTAACGGTTACCGGGAAACTGAGCGGCGTAACAAAATTTACCCAGACAAAAAATACCGGTTTTGCAACAAGTCTCGGCGCAACGAATGGCTACACATTGATAGATCTTACCAACCTAAACGGCCAAAATTATTCTAATATTGTGATCGATCAGCTGCAGGTAACACTAGGTGGTGCTTATACTTACGGAGGCCTTGATTCTTTCACATGGGTAAAAGACAGCAACGTGGTATTAGCATCAGAAGAGGTAAAATCTTCGAAAAAAGAACTTAAAATTTACCCTAATCCTACACATGGCCCGCTTACCATCACTTCTGAAGAAAATAAAAAGCTGGAAGTTTACAGCCAGTCCGGCCAACTGGTGAAAACCATTGAAGCTAAAAAAGGAGTAAACGAAAGCAATATTTCGGAACTTCCTGCAGGAGCATATTTAATAAAATCTTCCTCAGAATCTTATAAAGTTATTAAAAGGTAAAAAGCACTGTTATTAAAGTGAAAGACTAATAACCATGAAACTTTAAGAATAAATAACAGGTGACTGTACCGCGAAAGATTCTAATGCATAAGTGTGATAATCCCTTGAAATTTTTCAGGGGATTTTATTTTTTAAGCTCCAGAATATATTTATTGATAAAAAGGTCTTTCTCCTTAGATTTGTACTGCTGAATATACCTTGGATGCTCCAAAACCGTCATTTTCTGGAATAAATGTGCTTCCTGATTCAATTTTGATATAAATTCTGCATTTTTTTTACCTAAAACAAAAACTTCGGAAGAATCAAGATTTAAACTTAAATGATTCTTTAAAGAATCAATCATAAAACTTTTTACATCATTAAAAAGTGCTTTATCATCGTAATAATTTGCGTTGATCCAATTTCCTTTTGACTTCCTCACAATAGCAAGCGGAAAAGGCGAATTAATATAAATATCGCTATAAAACTCTTCTGCACCACCATACTCTGCAATCATGTCATACATAAAAACGGAAGAAACTTCATGGGTATAAGCTGAATTCATTTTGATGCCGCAAACACTTTCCAGACGCTTGGTATCGGTGAACGGAACGCCTGTTACTCCTGCTCCGTGACGGCTTGGATTGATCCCGATGATAAATTTCCGTTTGTTGGAATCATTATAATATTTTTGATAAAACTGTTTCATGACAACAACAGTTTCAGGATTATTGAGATACGGATTCAGAACCTGAAAATTATCGGGAAGATTTCCATTATATTTTAAATTCAGATTAAAATTAACAACTTGCTCGGCGAAGGTTTTCATATCAGTGTAGCAATTTAAAAATATAACAGTGTAACAAATATTGCTACACTGTTATAATGGTATATTGTTAAATTAAATTAAACTGCTCAAAATGATGCGTAAAATGTTTTCTGTGCATCAGTTCCCACATTTCTTTATTTAATTTTCCGAATACAAAATTCATGTGTTCTGCCTGCGGATTTTCTTTATAATAGATTGAAAATCTTTTTAATGTATCGATGAAAGACTGTTTTGCAGCTTCAAGGTTTTTATGTCTTAATTCTAATAATTTTTCGTCTTCAGCCAAGAACGGTGCAGGAAAATCTTTCGGCATTTTTCTGTGATTGTACAAAGAATCCTGCCACTTTTCCAACTGTTCTTCCGGAGTGAAGCATTTATCCGCTTCCGGCTCCCCAAGACTTACCAAAACACCGTGCTCCAAATGCTCAATCATTTGCTGAGGAGACATTTTGCCCCAACCTGGCTGAGTAGATTCGGTTAACCCATTCAACGCTTTTTGAATGTTTTTTATATTTAAATCGATAAAAGGAGAGTGTTTTGCCACCAATGTTAAAATAGTTGCTACGCAAACAATCTCATCTCTTTGGTTCACCACTTCCACCAGCCATTTTACCACACCAGAAGGAATATTTCTTCCTTTTACGCCTCTGTTGATTTTTTCTTTGGCCGTTAAATAAACGGTGATTGTATCTCCCGCATAAACAGGCTTGAAGAACGAACAGTTTTCCAAACCATAATTGGCGATAACCGGACCTTTTTTCCCTGAAACAAATAATCCGGCCGCCGCAGAAAGGATAAAATATCCATGAGCTACAGTTTTATCGAAGATCGTTCCTGTAAGACTCGTTGCATCAGTATGTGCGTAGAAATGATCCCAAGAAACGTTTGAAAAATTAACAATATCTGCATCAGTAACCGTTCTTCCTGCTGTTTCCAACGAATCCCCAACCTCTACATCTTCAAAATATTTCTGGAAAGGATGTTTGTCAGCAAACTTTTTCTCTGCTCCCTGCTGATAAACTTTCGTAATAGCCGTCAAAACATCCGGAGAACCTTGAATGGCCGTTTTCTGAAGGAAGAAATGAAGACCGTTCAGTCCGCCCATTTCTTCGCCACCCCCTGCTCTTCCGGGACCGCCATGCATTAATGTAGGAAGCGGAGAGCCGTGGCCCGTACTTTCTTTCGCACTATCTCTGTTCAACACGAAAATTCTACCGTGCTGAGAAGCCATCTTCCAGGAAGTTTCTGCCACAAATGCATTATCATAAGATACAATTGAGCCTACAAGGCTTCCTTTTCCTCTTTTTGCCAACTCCGCCGCTTCTTCTGCATCTTTGTAAGGCATCAACGTAGAAACCGGACCGAAGGCTTCAACATCATGAGAGATATTTTTCTCGAAAGGTTTATCATTTAAAAATAATTTCGGAGACATGAATGCACCGCTGTCATAATTGGCGTCCACCAATTCGTGTTGTCCATCATAAACCAGCTCCGTTTCAGCTTTTAATAAGTTGATTTTTCTTAAAACCTCATCGTACTGCTGTTTTCCTACCAAAGAACCCATTCTTGTTTCTCTGCTTAACGGATTTCCGATTTTAGTTTGATCTAAAGCTTTAGATAAAGCATTCTGAACGTCTCCTATTAAGTTTTCCGGAACAATAATTCTTCTGATTGCGGTACATTTTTGTCCGGCTTTTGTGGTCATTTCATTACGGACTTCCTTGATAAATAGATCAAATTCCGGAGTTCCGGGTTTTGCATCCAAACCAAGAATCGAACAGTTTAAAGAATCAGCTTCCATATTGAAACGAACTGCATTTCCTGCAATTGAAGGTAAAGACTTTAATCTTCTACCCGTACTTGCAGAACCTGTAAACAACACAGAATCTCCATCCTGAACATAATCCAAAATATTTCCCGGCTCGCCGCAAACCAATTGAACGGCTCCTTCGGGAAGAATTCCGCTTTCAATCATGTCGTGGAAAACTGCGTTGGTTAAGTAAGAACCAAATGGAGAAGGCTTCACAATGGAAGGAACACCTGCCAATAAAGAAGTTGATAATTTCTCTAACATTCCCCAAACAGGAAAATTGTAAGCGTTGATTTGTACAGAAACACCTTCACTTGGAGTTAAAATATGGGTTCCTAAAAAAGTACCGTTAGCAGAAATTTTCTGCGTATCACCATCCACCCAAAACGGAGTGTTCGGAAGCATTCTTTTTGCTAATCCTGAGTACGTGAAAAAAGTACCAAAACCTCCCTCAATATCTACCCAGGAATCAACGTGTGTTGCTCCCGTTTTATAAGATAATTCGTAATATTTTTTCTTTCTTTCTAAAAGATAAAGCGCGACTTTTTTCAACATTTCGCCACGATCATAGAATGTCATGGATGAAAGGTTTTTGTATCCTACTGTTCTTCCGTAATCCAAAGCCTGTTCGAAATTCAGCCCTTCCGTATCGGAAACGGCAACCTGCTCTCCCGTCACGGCATTGTATAAAGGAATTCCGTTTCCGGTACCTTCCACCCATTCGCCGTGAATATAGTTTTTTAACTTTTCCATATAGTTTTTTACTTTTTACTTACAGAAACCTAACGGGTTTTGAAAACCCGTTAGGTTTGATTTTTATAGTTATTCAAAATTTAGAAAATCATACTCAACATTAGATTCATGATAATTTTTAAAAACTACCGAAGAATCAAAGTATTGCATGATCTCTGTTCTATTCAGTTTACTTTCTTTCTGAGGATTTAAATATGAATTATACGAAGAATGTTCCCATTCACTAATCCTATTTACAAATCCATGATTAACAGGATTACTGTGAATATAATGCAGAACTTTTAATAAATATTTATCATCAGATATTTTCTTTCTTTTTATAGCATTGAGAAAAAGAGCTCCTTTTCTATCATACATTTTATTAAATGCTTTTGCATAAGAATTCAGAAAATTTCCAAAATTTTTCATTAAATATTGATGCTCATCCTCTATACTAACAGCATTAAAATTTTTAAATCTTAATAATAAATGAAAATGATTAGGTAACAAGCAGTATGCATAAATATCTGCAATCGGAATAATGTATTTATCTAATTGCTTCAGAAAAAAAAGATAATTTGTTTTTTCACGGAAAATCAATTCTTTCCCATTAACATGAGAAAAAATATGGTAAACAGATTCAAACTCAAAGCTTTCCGTGTTAATCATTATTTTCTAATTCAAAATCTAATAATATTAAACCTAACGGGTTTTGAAAACCCGTTAGGTTTGACTAATATCTCAAATTATTTCACATCATCCCAAATGCTGTAATCGACAACTTTATTTGGTATCTGCTGAACATATTCCGTAAAGGGCTCGCAAGGTAAAATCGCATCTTTTCCTTCTCTAGCCAATTCCTGATAGAGTTTTGTACCTTCTGTTTTCCATTTGATCATTTCATCAGAAACATCACGAATGATTTTTGCAGGACTTCCCACAATTAATTTTCTCGCTTCACATTTGAAATTGGCCGGTACAAAAGCTAATGCACCGATGATACATTCATCACCAATTACCGCCTTGTCCATCACAACGGCATTCATTCCGACCAGACAGTTTCTACCAATGTGACCAGAATGGATAATCGCACCGTGACCGATGTGCGCGGATTCTTCCAAAATCGTTTCAATACCCGGGAAAACATGAAGCGTACAGTTTTCCTGAACATTAGCACCGTCTTTGATGATAATTTTACCCCAATCCCCACGGATTACCGCATTTGGACCGATGTAAACTTCCTCGCCGATTTCCACATTTCCAATAATCACCGCCTGCGGATGAACGTAAGCAGAAGGTTTTATGATAGGACGAATTCCGTGATATGAGTAGATGTTCATAATTTTTAAATTTAACAATATATCAATCTAACAGTTTACCAATTGAGATTCTTCACTTTGTTCAGAATGACAGGAATTGTTACATTGATACATTTTTTATATTGTTACATGATTGAAAAAGTTATACTTTTTCAATCACCATTGCATAGCCTTGTCCGACACCAATACAAAGCGAACACAAAGCATATTTTTTATCTTGCTTCTGAAGTTCTAAGGCCGCAGAACCGATGATTCTTGCTCCGGAAACTCCAAGTGGATGCCCGATTGCGATCGCTCCTCCGTTTGGATTTACTCTCGAATCGTCATCTTTTAAACCTAAACTTCTTGTTACTGCCAAAGCCTGAGCTGCAAAAGCTTCATTCAATTCAATAACATCTATATCATCTAAAGAAAGATTTAATCTTTTTAATAATTTTTGAGTCGCTTCCACAGGTCCGATTCCCATAATTCTTGGCTCAACACCCGCAACAGATGATCCTAAAATTTTTGCTTTTGGTTTTAATCCATATTTTTTTACAGCTTCTTCACTTGCTAAAATTAAGGCTGCCGCTCCGTCATTCATTCCCGAAGCATTTCCGGCTGTTACTGTTCCTTCTTTTCTGAAAGCCGGACGAAGCTTTCCTAAACCTTCTATTGAAGAGGCTGGCTTGATGAATTCATCTTTATCAAAGATTTTTGGATCACCTTTTTTCTGAGGAATTTCAACTTTTACTATTTCTTCCGCCAATCTTCCGCTTTCCTGGGCTTTAGTCGCTTTTTGTTGTGACCAAAGAGCAAATTTATCCTGATCTTCACGGCTGATGTTATGCATTTCCGCTAAATTTTCAGCCGTGTCGCCCATTCCGTCAACGCCATACATTTCTTTCATTTTTGGATTAATAAATCTCCATCCGAAAGTGGTATCAAACATCTGACTGTCTCTTCCGAAAGCAGCGCTTGGTTTTGACATAACATACGGTGAACGCGTCATATGCTCAACTCCACCGGCGATGTAAATTTCACCTTCACCAGAAGCAATCGAACGGAAAGCATTCGCTACCGCGGACATTCCGGAAGCGCACAATCTATTTACTGTTTCACCCCCGATTTTATATGGCAGTCCAGCCAATAAAAGTCCCATTCTTGCCACGTTTCTGTTATCTTCACCTGCCTGATTGGCACAGCCGAAAATAACGTCTTCAATTTCCTCAACTGGAACTTCAGGATTTCTTGCAACGATTTCCTTAAGCACGATGGCAGCCAAATCGTCTGCTCTCACTTCTGATAATCCTCCTTGTAATTTTGAAATAGGAGTTCTGATGTAATCTATAATGTATACGTTGTTCATGATATTTCAATTTAACAATGTAGCAATGTAACAATATAACAATGTTAAATGCCTTGGTTTTTATTTAGACTTGTACTTAATATTTTATAAATAATTTTTCCTAATTCTACTATCTGATGTTCAAGTTTTTCATCAAATGGATAATTTTTGGAATGCTTACACAGATAAAGCCAATATTTTGTTTCTTCTAATTCTTTAGCTGAAATTTTTATCTTATTGATAAAATCATTTTTACTGTGAGGGTTTTGTGCTTCGAATGCATTTGCTCCAATGCTTGTTCCTGAGCGTAACAATTGTTTCGCAATAACAAATTTTCTTTTTTCTTCTAACAATTCACAAAATTCAACAATATCTAACGAAAATTGAAGTGCTTTCTGAATTAATGGATTATTTTCAAAATTGATCATCATTATTAATTGTTAGATTGGCAAATTATTACATTGCTACATTGAGCTTACAGCTCCGTTACTTTCTTTCCGATTTTATACACTGTTCCAACAAACTTTGCAATCAAGTCGTTGTTTTGATTGGTAATTTTAATGTCGTAGACAGCGGTTTTTCTGGTATCATTCACCAAAATACTTTCTGCTCTGAAAGTGTCGCCTTCTTTTCCGGCTTTGGTAAAATTGATGATACAGTTCAGGGCAACAGCCGCATCTCCGGAGTTGTTGGATGAAAATGCCAATGCAGAATCCGCAAAAGCAAATGTAACGCCTCCGTGAACCGTTTTCAGCCCATTGATCATATCTTTTTTAATGGGCATTTCTATTAAACAATAATTTTCTTTGACCTCGATCATTTTGATATTCATCCATTGGGAAAAATAATCCTGATCGAGCATATATTCTGCAACCTGTCTTGGATTCATTTTAATTTACGCTTGTTATTTTATATGTAGATATTTATTGTTTTCATAGGTCATATATAATCGCGCCTTCATCATCAATGTTTGTGCTTCCGAATCATGGCGATTTCTTCATATAATTCATCAACCAATTTGTCATAAATACTCATGGTTTTACCAAGAATTACCTGCTCGTTTGAAAGATTTTCTGAATCTGACGGATTTTCAGTTGGGTAAGGAGCATTTAGATCAATACCATTTTCATTCGCCAATCTTTTGATCAGTTCGCGGTATTTTTCATTAAATTCCCCCAATAATCCAAGTTTTTCCTGATCATCATTCATGGAAGAAAGTCCCTGAATGATGTATTCTTTTTCAATGAGGAGCCTTGTTTCTAACTCGGCTCTGAATCCGTCTATATCCATTTTTAATGTAATAATTTAGCAATATAAAAGTTTACCAATGAGATTCTTTGCTTTACTCAGAATGACAAACAAATTGCTACATTGTTAGATTGATATATTGTTACATTTTTCGCAGCAACGGGCTTTGTCTATATCTTTCTTCCTGATGTTCTTCGTAAAGATTCTGCAGAGTTTCGGAAATTTTTGCATAACCGATTTCTTTTCCCCAAGCCAATAATCCTTTTGGATAGTTTACTCCTTTCTGCATTGCTAATTCAATATCTTCATCGTTCGCAACACCTAATCTTTTTGCTTCCACCGCTTCATTGATCAACATTGAAATAATTCTTAAAAAGATTTGCTGATACAATTCCTCGTCTTTTTGAGGAATAGTTTTTTCAGCACCTTCAGTGTAATCGTAGAAGCCTTTTCCTGTTTTTCTTCCGTGAAGTTTCGCTTCAGACATTCTTTGTTGAAGAAGAGATGGTTTATATTTGGGATCGTAGAAATAATCTTTGTAAACGGTTGTTGTTACGGAAAAATTTACATCAACGCCAATTAAATCCATTAATTCAAAAGGTCCCATTTTAAAGTTTCCGATGGTTTTCATAGCATCATCAACCTGCTCGGGAGTTGCGATATTTTCTTCAACAATTCTCAATCCTTCACCGTAGTAAGGACGGGCAATTCTGTTGACTATAAATCCGGGAATATCTTTAGCAATAACTGGAGTTTTGCCCCAATCTTTCATCAGATTATAAATTTTTTCCGCTAAAGATTTTTCTGTTAATAAAGATGGAATAACCTCAACCAAAGGCATCAGAGGAGCCGGATTGAAGAAGTGAATTCCGATGAAACGCTCCGGTTTTTGTAATTCCGCACCGAGAGAGGTGATGGAAATGGATGATGTGTTGGAACCTATAACACAGCTTTCAGAAACGTGTTTCTCTAATTCTGTGAAAACTTTGGTTTTAATTTCTTTGTTTTCGATGATGGCTTCGATGATTAATTCACAATCTTTGAAGTCCTTCAATTCTGTAGCGATGGAAATATTGGCTAAAATTTCAGTCATTTTTTCTGCCGAAATTTTTTGTTTATCCACCAATTTGGTCAATGTTTTTTCCAAACCTACGGTTGCCGTTTCTACTTGTTTTGCGTTGGTGTCATAGACCCAAACTTTGCATCCGTTCGTTGCGGCTACTTGCGCGATACCGATTCCCATGGTTCCGGCACCTATAATTCCTACATATTTCATAATGTAACAGTGTATCAATGTAACAATGTAACAATCATTGTCATGCTGAGCTTTTCGAAGCATCTCATTGATAAACTGCTACATTGGTACATTGTTATATTAATTCTTATCTTCCTTTATAATTAGGTTTTCTTTTTTGTAAAAAGGCATTAACTCCTTCGATAAAGTCTTCTGTTTCTGCCGCTTCCTGCTGCAGATCTCCTTCCAGCTCCAATTGCTCTTTCAAGGTATTGTTGTAAGAGGCTGCAAAAGCTTTTTTAGTTAATTTAATAGCCGCAGTCGGCATATTTACCATTTTTTCAAGGATTTCCATCGATTTTGGAGCGAATTCTTCATCAGTGAAAACTTCGGCAACCAAACCGTAAGATTTTGCTTCTTCAGCAGATAATCTTTTTCCTGTGAATGCTAAATAATTAGCCAATTGTCTTCCCAATAATTTTGGCAGGAAGTAGGTTCCTCCTGTATCTGGAATTAATCCGATGTTGGAGAATGCCTGTGCAAAATATGATTTATCAACTGCCAATACAAAGTCACAAATCAATGCCAACATCGCTCCGGCTCCCACTGCAGGACCGTTTACCAATGCAACAACAGGTTTTTTACATTTTGTAATTTCCGTCACCAAAGGATTGTAATAATCTACTACAATTTTTCTGATAATATCGTTGTCATGGTGCTCGTTCCCCTGTACGAAAGCATCATCCAGATTCTGACCGGAGCAAAAAGCTCTTCCTCTTCCAGAAATGGCAACACATCTTACAGCAGGATCTTCACTGCATTCTTTAATAAAATCTTTCAGATCTGATAAAGATGGCTTTGTAAGCGCATTCATTGTGTCCGGTTGATTCAGGTAAGCAATTTTTAACTTTCCGTCAAAATGCGATTCGATATCGAGTTGTGTGTACATAGTTTCTAATTTAAAGATTAAATTATTTAAAAATTGAAGATTTATAATGCACTAATTTAACAATAATAATGTACTAATTTATCAGTTTACCAATATAACAATATTCACAGCATTGATAAATTGCTACATTATTATATTGCTACATAATTTAGTGGCATTTAAAATAATCAAAAGGCTCTAAACAGTCTAAGCACTGATATGAGGCCTTACATAATGTAGACCCGAATCGGCTGATCTGTTTTGAATTCATAGAACCGCAACGCGGACATTTTTTCGGTTTCCCGATGTGATGTTCGTCTGCTCCTTTTTCCGGAGGTGTGATTCCGTAAGCACGAAGTTTTTCTCTTGCTTCATCTGTCAGCCAGTCTGTTGTCCAGATCGGAAACATTTTGGTGACCACTTTTGCATCCCAACCGTTTTCTTTCATAATTTTGATAATGTCTTCCTCAATGGTAAACATAGCGGGACAGGCAGAATACGTCGGCGTAATTGTTACTTCACAAGAATTCTCACTGGTAATTTTCGCTTCTCTTACAATGCCCAATTCCACAATATTGATTACCGGAATTTCCGGATCGGGAACGAGTTCTAATATTTCTAAAGGATTTTTCAATCTTTTTTAATCTGAAATTTTATTTAACGCAAAGTTCGCTAAGATTTTTTTACTACTAGACGTTTTTTAAGTTCGCAAAGGCGTTTCACTCAGCAAAGTCAGCAAAGAATAAATGCTACATTGTTACGAACGCTATTTTTTTAAACCTAACAGGTTTTAAAAACCTGTTAGGTTTGTATTTTTCAAAATTTTACCAAGTACAACCCGGATACGCTCTCTGCATATACTGCAACTCACAAAGAATATATCCAAAATATTCTGTATGGTAACCTGTTCTTGATTTTGGCTGCATAAAAGGATTTGTAGGATATTCTAATTTGAAATCCGCGAAATCTTTCTGCGTAATCGCTAAAAATTCTTCGTAAAGAGCATCTGTATTCGGAGCGATATTTAAAGCGATTAAATCATCTTCTCCTTCCACTTTTGCGAATAAACCTTTTGAATATTCCCAGATATTTTCGATTGCTTTTTCTAAACGATTTTTACTTTCTTCTGTTCCCTGAGCAAAAATTTTCATCCAGGATGCAGCGTGAGTATAATGATATCTTACTTCTTTCAAAGATTTCTGAGCAATAGCAGAAAGTTCTTCATTAGTAGAATTTGATAACGCTTCGTACATCAATTTCTGATATATGGAGAAAACATACACTTTTAAAATCGTCTGAGCATAATCTTCGTTCGGAAGTTCAACCCAATGGGCGTTTACATATTCGTGCTCGTATCTTAAAAACGCCAGATCATCTTCACTTTTTCCGTTGTCAATCACTCTTGAAGCGTAAACGTAAAAGTTATTGGCCTGCCCAAGTTCATCCAACGCGATGTTTGTTAATGCAATATCTTCCTCTAAATAAGGACCTTCACCGCACCAAGCAGACAAACGCTGTCCCATAATGAAACTGTCGTCCGCTAGTTTTAATAAATAATTATATAATGGATTCATTTTTATAGAATTTAGATATTAGAGGTTAGATATTAGACTAAATTCTAGAATCTAACTTCTAACTTCTTTATTACATATTTTTCACATCGTTTGGAATGTCGTAGAACGTCGGGTGACGGTATAGTTTGTCATCAGCCGGATCGAAAAATGCTTCTTTATCCACCCCTTCCGAAGTCACAATATATTTACTTGGAACTACCCAAACAGAAGTTCCTTCTTTTCTTCTTGTATAAACGTCTCTTGCGTTCTGCAAAGCCATTTCTGCTGTTGGTGCCTGTACTACTCCAACGTGTTTGTGAGATAATCCCGGTTTAGTCTGAATAAACACTTCCCACATATCTAAATTTGCCATAAATAAAATTAAATTTAACAATGTATCAATGTACCAGTTTAACAATGAGATGCTTCGACAAGCTCAGCATGACAATGATTGTTACATTTTTACATCGGTATATTGTTATATTGAAATTTTTTCCTGTTTTTCCGCAAAAGCTGCCGCAGCTTCTTTTACCCAAGTGTTTTCTCTTTGCGCTTTTCTCTTGGTTTCGATACGTTTCTTATTACAAGGTCCGTTTCCTTTTAAGATTTCCATGAATTCATCCCACGGAAGTTCCCCGAAATCATAATGCTGTCTTTCCTCATTCCATTTTAAATCTTTATCCGGAATGGTTAATCCTAAAAATTCCGCCTGAGCAACAGTAACATCTACAAATCTCTGACGAAGGCTGTCGTTACTTTCTCTTTTCACTCTATAATTCATAGATATTTTAGAGTTTGGGGAGCTGTCGTCATTTGGACCAAACATCATTAAAGCCGGCCACCAGAAACGGTTTAACGAAGCCTGAGCCATTTCTTTCTGTTGTTTTGTGCCACGGCAAAGTGCCATCAAAATCTCGTAACCCTGTCTTTGGTGGAAAGATTCTTCCTTACAGATTTTCACCATCGCTCTTGAATAAGGCCCGTAAGAATTTCCCATCAACATCACCTGATTCATGATTGCAGCACCATCAACCAACCAGCCGATTGCGCCGATATCTGCCCAGCTTAAAGTCGGGTAATTAAATATACTTGAATATTTTGCTTTTCCTGAAAGCATATCATCGTAAGTTGCGTCTCTGTCTGCCCTGATGCTTCCATCTCCTAATGTTTCAGTTGCAGAATACAAATATAAACCGTGACCAGCTTCATCCTGAACTTTCGCCAAAAGAGCCATTTTTCTTCTCAATGAAGGCGCTCTGGAAATCCAGTTGGCTTCCGGCAGCATTCCTACGATTTCAGAATGGGCGTGCTGTGAAATCTGACGAACCAATAATTTTCTGTAATCATCGGGCATTACATCTTTTGGCTCTACTTTATTTTCGTCGTGTACGTATTGTACAAATTTTTCTAAATCCATAATTAAAATTTTTCAAATTTTAAAATGTAACAATGAATCAATTTAACAGTCTAGCAATAATTGTTACATTGGTAAACTGTTACATTGTTACATTAATCACACATCGTAATTAAGCATCACCACATTCGTTGTCGGGTGGCATTGGCAGGTAAGAACGTAGCCCCGGGCTACTTCTTCTTCGGTAAGCGCGTAGTTTTTTTCCATGAAAACCTCTCCTTCCAAAACTTCCGCTTTACACGTACAACACACTCCTCCTTTACATGCAAAAGGCACAGGAAGATTGTCTTTCAATGCTTTATCTAAGATACTCTCTTTTTTTGAATTCAAATGGAAAGAATATTCATCATCGTCGATGATTACCGTTACCATACTTTCTATATTGGCAATTGCCTTGAATTCATCACTCATTTCCTCTGTTTTTTCTTCATCCGGAGCTGTGAAATATTCAAATAAAACCTGGATAGCCGGTACTTTTTTATCTTTTTTTAAATAATCTGCAATCCCTTTGATCATGTCTGAAGGTCCGCAGATAAAATAAGTTGCTTCTTTTACATCAATATCAGCATATCTTTCAAATAAAAGCTCCAGTTTTTCAGGAGAAATTCTACCTTCAAAAATCGGGTCTTCATGCTGCTCACGGCTTACTAAATAAACAACTTTTAATCTTCCGTTAAACTGTTCAACCAACTTATCGATCTCAGCTTTTTTCATCACGTGATTCATACTTCTGTTACTGTAAAACAGATAAGCGTTTGAATTCGGCTCCTGGTAAAGACTTTCTTTGATATTCGACAACACCGGAGAAATTCCGCTTCCTGCTGCCAAACCAACATACGTTTTCACGTTTGTAGGGTGATAAGAAGTGTTGAAACCACCCATTGGAGGCATCACTTCCAGCATTTCATCCATGTGAAGATGCTCGTTGAAATATCCGGAAACTTTTCCACCTTCCAACAGCTTAACCAATACTTCCAGCGTGTTGCTTTTTTCACTCGGAGCATTGCAGATAGAATAAGAACGGCGCTCTTCGTTTCCATCGATAATCATTCGGAAATTAAGATACTGTCCCTGCTTGAACCTGAACTTATCTTTCAGTTCCTCAGGAATTTCAACGGCCACATTTACAGCGTCACTGGTATCTTTCTGAACTTTTACAGTTTTAAGTTTATAAAATGAATTCATTTATTTTTTAAGTATTCTGTTAATCTTTCCGCCTTCACATTTCGGAAGGCTGTCCTGAGCATGAATTTTCACTTTCGTGGTGATTCCTACTCTCTTTTTAATTTCGTTTTCGATGCTTTTCCCAAAGTTTCCGACAAAAATAGCATAATCATCGGTATTTTGGTTTAAATTTTCAGAAGCTATAATCTCATCATCAATTTCAACATCAATATCTAATGCCACACACATCTGTTCTTTCTCGATGGGTGTTAAATAATAATTCGGAACCACTCCCTCCACATGAGAAAACGCTTCTTCAATCTGGCTCGGATAGACATTCACCCCTCTTACAATCAGCATATCATCGGCTCTTCCGAGGATTGGCCGCATTTTAACCATTGTTCTTTTACCACTTTCGTCATAATAAAGACTTGTGATATCGTTTGTCCAGTAACGTAAAAGCGGCATTGCTTTTTTCGTTAAAGTCGTAATTACCAAAACACCCTCTTCACCAAAAGGAACCGGCTGTTTTGTAACCGGATCTAAAATTTCAGGATAAAAATGATCTTCCCAAATGTAAGAACCTCCTTTTTCTTCAAAATCTTCCATCGAAACTCCCGGACCAATAATTTCGCTCAATCCATAAATATTTGTGGCGTGAACTCCTAATCTTTCTTCGATGTGCTGTCTAATAATTTCCGTCCAGGGTTCTGAGCCTAAAACAGCATATTTTAAACTGATTTCGTCTGCCGGGATTCCCCTTTTCGCAAATTCATCAGCGATTGTTAAAGCATAAGAAGGCGAGCAACAGATCACTTCAGGGTTAAAATCTACAATTAAATCAACCTGTCTCGCTGTCATACCTCCCGAAATCGGAAGAACACTCATTCCTAATTTTTCCGCTCCGTAATGAAGACCGAGCCCTCCCGTGAAAATTCCGTAACCGTAAGCATTGTGCAACTGCATCCCCGGTTTAGCTCCGGCTGCATTCAAAGATCTCGCTACCACCTCGCTGAATAAATCAACGTCTTCTTTTGTATATCCTACCACCGTGGGTTTTCCCGTTGTTCCGCTTGAGCAGTGAATTCTCTGCAGTTCATTTTTCGGAACGGTAAATAATCCGAACGGATAATTATCTCTTAAATCCTGTTTGTAAGTAATCGGAAGTTTTGCAATATCCTTAATCGAGCTGATATCTTTTGGAGATATTCCTGCTTCATTAAATTTCGTTTTATAAAATTCCGACTTCTCTCCAAGGTAGTCTACCAATTTAGCCAACCGCTCCGATTGAAGTAGTCTCAATTGGTCGATCTTTAGATATTCAACATCAAAATCCATAACTAACTAACATTTGTTAGGTGTAAATTTAAAAATATTTTAGAACATGGCAAAATTTTTATGATTTTCGTCACATTTTGAATGATTCTATAGTTGAGAATAAGGCGCTAAGGTTGAGTTTAAGGCTGATGCTAAGAGCCTGTTTAAACTTAATATTTTTATGAATCTATTATTTAAACGCAAAGTTTAATTCCACTTTACCAATTGTCTTTAGGGAGCAAAAAACAAATGAAGTTTGCTACGCGAAGCTTGAAAAAACACCTTCATCAAATCAACATGTTGATTCTTCTTTTGCTCATTTTATAATAATCAATCTTTAAATAAAATCTTTGCGTTAAAAAATGAATGATGTTTTTTAAATTAATCAGGAAAGCTCTAAGTTTACTTTGTCATTAAGAGCAAAGCGCCGCGAAGCACGGAATCCGATGCAAAATTTTTATTGTAGCTGTTGAGATTCCTACGGAATGACAAACTAACGGCTATACTATGTAAATAAACTGTGAGATTCTTCCTTCGTCAGAATGACAAGTGTATATTATTTATTTTGATTACCCAACAACCCAAAAAGAATCTTATCCCTGATCTCATCCGTAATTTCAGTTGTAGACTCAATATTTCTTTTGAACCAGAAATAAGAATTGTTCAACGTATGAAGGATAAATCTTGTGGTAAAAGCAGATGATCTCAGTTCCCAGTTTTCAGCTTTATAAATTTCAGAAATCAGTTCCTCAACTTCCTGCTGATACTTTTTTCTTAATTCTACAAATTCCGGGAGCCTTTCTTCCAGATGCTTCCATTCATTAGAATAAATATGGGTAACATCCCTGTTTTTAAGAACAATGGACAGGTGCTTTTCTATAAATAAATTTAGCTTTTCTTTTGGAGCTATATTCGTATTTTTCACTTCCTGAAGCTCATCAAAAAATTCCTGGGCAATTCCAAAACAAATCCATTCCAGAATTTCTTCTTTTGAACGGATGTGCGCATATAAAGAAGCTGCCTTAATATTAAGCTTTGTTGCCAGATCACGTACAGAGCTGCCCATATAACCTTTCTCTTTGAAAAGTTCTACGGCTACATCTAATATTTTTCTTTGTTTTTCTTTAAGTTCCATCCGATAACCGCAAAAGTAATTATTTTGATTTTAATATTTTGATTTTCATGTTATGATTTTTGACGTAATGCTGTCACTCTGACGAAGGAAGAGTCTATAAGATTATCAAAAGGAGATTCTTCATTCCACTTCGTTCCAATCAGAATGACAGAACGCAACTTTTAATAAAGCAAAATGATTCATTATAAATCGGACTCTTCTTCCTATAATTTTTATTTAATTTAAGTATAATCGGAAAATTTGTCTTTTTAATATCACCCGAAAATATAGAATTCGGAAAATTTGTCCATTATTTTTAAAAAATCAACAATTGAATACTTTTTGTGATAAAAGAATCAGAATTAAATGATTAAATAAGATGGAGGACATCAGAAATTAGAAAATCTGATTTAAAACTTAACATTTTTTTGACTCTCATGGTCTGAAATCTGATGTCTAAAATCTATAATGAAAAAGTAAACATCAAAAATACATAAATATGAACTTAAACCAATATACCGTAAAATCACAAGAAGCCATCCAGGCCGCCCAACAGGTAGCAGTGGAGTTTGGCAACCAGCAAATAGAACCTCAACATCTCCTTGAAGGAATTTTTCAGGTGGATGAAAATATATCGCCTTTCTTATTAAAAAAATCTGAAGCAGATGCCACTTTAGTAAGAGAGCGCAACCGTGAAAATCTGGAAAGACTTCCAAAAGTACAGGGAGGAAACATTTATCTTTCACAATCTGTAAACAAAGTTTTGCTTGATGCCCCCAACATCGCAAAAAAAATGGGTGACGAATATGTAACCATCGAGCATTTATGGCTTTCATTGTTAGAAACCAATTCTGAAGTTTCGAAAATGCTTAAAGATATGGGCGTTACAAAAAGTCTTTTGGAAGGCGGAATTAAAGAATTAAGAAAAGGAAGCAAAGCTACTTCTGCAAGTTCGGAAGAGACGTATCAATCCTTAAATAAATATGCTAAAAATTTCAATGAATTAGCAGCAGAAGGAAAACTGGATCCCGTAATAGGCCGTGATGAAGAAATCAGGAGAGTATTGCAGATCCTTTCCAGAAGAACGAAAAACAATCCTATTCTGATTGGTGAGCCCGGCGTTGGTAAAACTGCCATCGCGGAAGGAATTGCCCACAGAATTATCAGCGGCGACGTTCCTGAAAACCTGATGGATAAAACATTGTATTCATTAGATATGGGAGCTTTAATTGCCGGTGCAAAATATAAGGGTGAGTTTGAAGAAAGATTAAAATCTGTTGTAAATGAAGTCATCAAATCAGATGGACAAATCATTCTTTTCATCGATGAAATCCACACTTTGGTTGGAGCCGGAGGCGGTGAAGGAGCGATGGATGCAGCGAATATTTTGAAACCAGCTTTAGCAAGAGGAGAATTAAGAGCTATCGGTGCAACGACTTTGAACGAATATCAAAAATATTTTGAAAAAGATAAAGCGTTGGAAAGACGTTTCCAGAAAGTAATGGTGGAAGAACCTGATACGGAATCCGCAATTTCTATTCTTCGTGGAATTAAAGATAAATATGAAGCGCATCACAAGGTAAGAATCAAAGATGAGGCGATTATTGCAGCGGTAGAAATGTCTCAAAGATATATTTCAGACCGATTTTTACCGGATAAAGCGATTGATTTGATTGATGAAGCTTCTGCGAAATTGAGAATGGAAATCAATTCAAAGCCTGAGGAACTGGATGTTTTAGACAGAAAGCTGATGCAGATGGAAATTGAATTAGCAGCGATTTCAAGAGAAGGAAACCAGACGAAAATTGACCATTTAAAAGAAGATATTTCGAAAATTTCTGAGCAGAGAAATGAAATCAACGCAAAATGGCTGAAAGAAAAACAAAAATCTGAAGATTTAACCCAGATTAAAAAAGATATAGAATCTCTGAAATTAGAAGCAGAAAGAGCTTCAAGAGCCGGAGATTACGCCAAAGTAGCGGAAATCCAATACGGAACACTCCGTGAAAAAGAGGAAGAGCTGAAAAAACTTGAAATCGAGATGCAAAACCATCAGAATGAGCTGATTAAAGAAGAAGTAACTTCTGAAAACATCTCTGAGGTGATTGCAAAATGGACAGGAATTCCCGTAACAAAACTCCTTCAATCCGAAAGAGAAAAATTATTAAATCTTGAAACCGAACTTCACCATCGTGTAGTTGGTCAGGATGAAGCTATTACAGCCGTTGCCGATGCCATCAGAAGAAACAGGGCGGGATTAAGTGACGATAAAAAACCAATCGGTTCTTTCTTATTCTTAGGAACAACCGGAGTTGGAAAAACCGAGCTTGCAAAAGCGCTAGCAGAGTTTTTATTTGATGATGAGAATAATATGACGAGAATTGATATGAGTGAATATCAGGAACGTCACAGTGTTTCGAGATTGGTGGGTGCGCCTCCGGGATATGTAGGGTATGATGAAGGCGGTCAATTAACAGAAGCCGTGCGAAGAAGACCGTATTCTGTAGTGCTTTTAGATGAAATTGAAAAAGCGCATCCGGATGTTTTCAATACTTTGTTACAGGTTTTGGATGATGGTCGTTTGACGGATAACAAGGGTAGAGTCGTGAATTTTAAAAATTCGATTATCATTATGACTTCCAATTTAGGTTCACACTTAATTCAGGAGAATTTTGAAAACATTACGGAAGAAAATCAGGATGAAATTGTTGATAAAACAAAAGATGAGGTTTTCGATTTATTGAAACAGACGCTGCGTCCGGAATTTTTGAACAGAATTGATGAGGTGGTACTGTTCCAGCCTTTAAGAAAAAAGGAAATCGGGAAAATTGTTACGTATCAGTTGAGAGGATTCAATGATATGCTGGCAAAAAGAAACATCATCATGACGGCAACGCAGGATGCTGTAGATTACCTGATGAATAAAGGATACGATCCGGCTTTCGGGGCAAGACCGCTGAAAAGAGTAATCCAACAGGAAGTTTTAAATAAACTGTCAAGAGAAATCCTGGCAGGAAATGTAAATGACGGCGACAGAATTACACTGGATTATTTCGAGGAGACAGGTTTGGTATTCAGACCTACAGAATTATAAGTAGTTTTTTTCATATATATTATTTTTGTAAGTAAGTGCTGTAGAGAAATCTGCGGCACTTATTTTTTATCCAAACACATCCAAATTCTTTATAATTTTAATTAAAATTTGACATCCGTAAAAACACGGTAAAGAAACAGGAAAAAGCCCTATCGATTTAACATAAAATTTTTCCGAAATTTGCAGTACCAACTAACATCTTACTATAAAAACTAGCTTTATGAAAACAAAACCTAATTTAGACGTTGAAACACTGGAGCTAAGCTCCGTGCCAAGCACACTGACTTGTGATTTTATCCAAACTCTGGTAAACAATTACAGAAACAACCATTTAAAATTTGTAAAAGATACAATAGGAGTAGATGATGCACATTCTATTCATTTTGATCTGGCGACTTTGAAGAAATTTATTTCTGATATCGAAACGGAAACGCAGAAGGTTAATCCCAATGTACCAGCAGAAGATTTAGGAATCCGTTTCTACTATGCGGCTTATCCTAAGGCCGATAATTGGGACATCATGCAAAACACCCCAATCGGCTTGGAATACGCAGAAAAACATACACTGGTAATGATCCCTACCATGAAAATGGAAGAAGAAGACGGCGAATATTTGCCTTACGACTTCAATCCTATAAGCTCTGCCGGCAGTGGCCAGGTTTTAGCCATGGCATCAAGCAGATCAGGAGAGCCTGCTGAACAATCACTTGCACAGAATCACGGAACCTTAATCCCCCCAGATAGCACAAAAACCGAGCTATTCTAAAACTTAATTATTATAATCAAATAAATCTCAAGCACAATGACTGATTTCCAAAAACTGGTATATGAATCTATGTACATTGCAGAAGGCCTTGCCGCTGTAGTATCTCTTATATTTTACAAACGTATAAAAGATCAGCCATGGAAATACTTTGTGTTTTACCTCATTTTTATCTTCCTGTGCGAATCGGTAGGAAAATGGGCAGGATATTTTATTGATTATAATAAGCAGGCATTTTTCAATTATTTTGTAATTCCTGTACAGTTCATATTTTTTTACTGGCTGTACGCAGCAAAGTCTTTTCAGAGACCAAAGCTTTTCATTACATTATCATTGGTTTACCTGCTCTCATTTATTCCAAGCGAGTTTCTTTTTTCCACAGACAAAGTCATGTTTTCATTAAACTATACTTTAGGCTGCCTGATTCTCATGATCCTTGTGGTAATGGAATATTATAAGCAGATTAATGACTCAAATATTCTTAATTTTGATAAAAACAGAATGTTTTACATTAATCTTGGAGTAACCTTGTTCTATATAGGAACCCTGCCGTTCTGGACGTTTCTGGAACTTATAAAAGCGTACCGGGAAATTTTCAATATTTATTTTGCTTATTTCCTTGTTTCGGGGATTGTCATGTACTTATTATTCTCAATTTCATTTATATGGGGAAAACAGAGCTCATAGTAACGTTAATTCTTTTCAACATATTCTTTGTGTTGTTCGTAACTGCCATCATGGTTTATATCCGAAAATACAAGCAGCGAAAAAAAGAATATTTAAATGAAATTGAAGTAAAAAACGAAGTTCACAAGCGGGAGCTACTCGCCACCCAGCTGGAGATACAGCAGGCAACCATGCAGCAGATCGGGCGGGAGCTTCATGATAATATCGGGCAGAAACTTACCCTCGTAAGCCTGTACACGCAGCAGCTTTTATATGAAAATAAAGTTCCCGAAGTGAGTGAAAGAATAGATCAGGTTTCACAGATCATCAACCAGTCTCTGCAGGATTTGAGGAGCCTTTCAAAAACTTTGACCGATGATAATATAAATCAAAAGGAAATCGTAACTTTAATACAGGAAGAAGTAGACAATACCAATTCATTTAAAAAATGTAAGGTAAGCTTTGAACACAATTTCAGTCAGCTTGACTTGGGATTTGCCCACAAAAACGTGTTGCTCAGAATCACTCAGGAATTCATTCAGAACAGTATAAAACATGCGAACTGCAAGAATATTTTCATCAATCTGAACACTTCTGAAGAATCACTTTGGGAGCTGAACATTAAAGACGACGGTGCCGGATTCGATAAATCCAATATAAAATCAAACGGAATAGGCCTCACCAACATGAAAAACAGAGCCGAGATCATCGGTGCAGATTTCAGCCTCGAAAGCCAGGAAAATAAGGGAACCTCGCTCAATATTATTTTAAAAAGACAGCCATGAAAAAAACGATAGTGATTGTAGACGATCACGTACTCATCGCAAAAGCCCTGGAAGGAATTATTGATAATTTTAAAGAATTTGAAGTCATTTACGTTGCGGAAAACGGTAAAGATCTCATTCAGAAATTTGAAAACAACAGCAAAATTCCGGACATTATTTTAATGGATATCAGCATGCCGATTATGGACGGTTTTGAGACGGTTCTCTGGCTGAAGGAACACCACCCGAACATCAAAGTAATGGCACTGAGCATGCAAGGAGACGATAAAAGCGTAATCAAGATGATTAAAAACGGAGCCAAAGGCTACCTTCTTAAAAATACCCACCCGAAAGAGCTTGAAAATGCTTTGACGAAACTCAATAACGATGGATTTTTCTATCCGGAATGGGCCTCAAAAATCATTTTCTCCAACATGAATAATGAAGACTCTGCCAATACCATCAGAATTTCCGAGCGCGAAAAGGAGTTTTTAAAATACACCGTAACAGAATTAAGCTATAAAGAAATTGCCGATAAAATGTGCTGCAGCCCTCGGACCGTAGAAAGCTACAGGGATCAGCTTTGTGATAAACTAGACCTGAAAACACGTGTAGGACTCGCTGTTTTTGCTATTAAAAATGGCTTTGCTGAATCTTAATCAAATTAAATAAGGAAGCTGGGGGCTGGAAGAGTGAAGTTATCAGAGGGTGTAAATAGTTTTCAACCTCCATTAACCCCCTTCCCCTAGCTTCAGACTTCCAGCCGACTCTCTCAAAAACTCATTCACTCATATTTACACTTCAATAAGTCCTGTCTTTTCTTGTAAGACAGGATTTATTTTTGATTAATAACTTGTGATTATCACATTTCCGTGGAATATCAAAATTTTAATAAATTATAATATTCCGAATTCAACTTATATTTTACATAAAAAACAAAAATATTATGTATTAAATATAAATAAATCAGTATTAGTATAAAATAAATATCATATCGATAACATATTTTAAAAATCGCTATTGCATATTAATTTTAAAAAAATTAATTTCATGTTCTTAATTACAAAAAAAAGAATTATGAAAAAACTATTATTTGGAATCCTTGTTCTGGGATTAGTATCATCTTGTAACAATGATAATTTGTCTAATCAGCCTGAGGATTCATCCAAAGCTCCTGAATCATCAGATCTATTTAAAAGAGGCTGTGCTTCTGAAGAAGTACGCCAGGAAGCTTTAAAAAACAATGCTCAGCTTAGACAGAAATATGAAGCATTGGAAGCCAATACTGAAAAGTATATGAATGACGTAAAACTAGGAAAGGTTCTTCCCGATGGTACGGTGGAAATCCCCGTGATTGTAAATGTTCTTTACAGAACGGCGGCAGAGAATATTTCAGATGCTCAGATCCAGTCTCAGATTACTACACTGAACGCCGATTTTTCAGCTACCAATAGTGATATTAATAAAATTCCTACTGAATTCGCTTCTGTAGCAGCAGGCAATACTGGTATAAAATTCCGCCTGGTACAGGTAAACAGAAAATCTACAACGGTAAGAAGCTGGAGAACGAATGATGCTATGAAGAAAACCTCTTCAAAAGGCTTGGACGCCACAGATCCTACTCATTATTTTAACATCTGGGTAGTAGGTGATATGGGCAGCATATTAGGATATGCAACTTTCCCTGAATCTGCCGGACTTTGGAATGACGGTGTAGTAATAGCTTCCAAATATTTCGGAAATACTTCTTCCGTTCCTTATAATTTAGGAAGAACTGCAACTCATGAAGTAGGACATTATCTGAACCTGAGACACATCTGGGGAGATGCCAACTGTGGAAATGACATGGTAGCAGATACTCCAACACAGACTACTGCAAATTATGGCAAGCCAACCTATCCTTTGCTTAATACATGTAGCGGCGTTCAGAGATCTGTAATGTTTATGAATTATATGGATTATGTAGATGATGCTGCTATGTTTATGTTCTCTGCAGGACAGAAAACAAGAATTCAATCTGTAGTTGCTGCAGCAGGACCAAGAGCCGGATTGAGAGTATATTAAAAGAAAAATAATATGTAATAAAAAAATGCCTGAGAAGATCTCAGGCATTTTTTATAGTGTTTTAGAATTATCTTCCGGAGTATAATCCATAAAAAGGCCACCGTCCAGATTCACAGATTTTACTTTTTTCTTAATGGGAATGGTAAGCATCGTCTGCTTCTGATCTTTTTCCCACAGCCCCGGTGAAAAATGAAGCTTCTCTACAGAACCGTCTTCATACGTAAGGTTTGCATCAAAAGGAATTGCAAAGCCACCCACATTATCTACATTTACCGTTAAAAGGTCGTTCATTTGGGAAACATTGGAGATTTTTAAATCAATGTAATTATTGGTGTAAAACCAGTTATTAAAAAACCAATTCAGATTTTTGCCCGAACCTGTATTCATCGAATTAAAATAATCCCACGGAATCGGGTGCTTCCCGTTCCAGTTATTCATATAATGGTGTAATGCTTTTTTGAATAAATCATCACCCAGAAAATCTTTTAATGCCAGATAAGATAAAGATGCTTTCACATAAGAGTTATTTCCGTAGCCGGCGCCGCTTACCTGTGTACTCATGGAAATGATCGGCTGATCCTGCTCTGCGGAAGGATCATTAATCCATCTTTTAACCCTGAAATTCTGATAAAACTCCTTTGCGGCAGCTTCACCGTTTTCATCTATCCCGATTAAATATTCCAGCGTTGTCGCCCAGCCTTCATCCATGAATGCATATCTTGTTTCATTGATTCCCATATAAAAAGGGAAATAAGTATGCGCAATCTCATGATCTGCCGTCAGTCTCGCATCCTGGAAGTTGTCCGGAATACTGCTGTCATTAATCATCATGGGATATTCCATATCAGCATACCCCTGAATGGCTGTCATTACATTATAAGGATATTCCACTCCCGGCCAGTTTTTTGAGAACCAATCAAGGTTGTAGCGCATCCATTCTACATAATGCTCAAAATCTTTTGCTCCGGCTTTATAGCCTGCCTGTACGCTGGCTCTTTTTGTTTTTAACTGAACACTTGCTGCATCCCAAACATAATGATTGCTTAATGCAAAACAAAAGTCCGTGATGTGATTAGCTTTAAACTTCCAGGTATTCCACTTATTGAGCTTCGTCACTTTTCCGGATTTCATTTCCTGTTCGGTGGCGATGTGCATTACTTTATCACTTTTTAATGACGCTCTGAACCTTTTTAAATATTCCGGCTGAAGAACTGCTTCGGGATTCAGAAAATCCCCTGTTGCCCAAACCACATAATTTTTCGGAGCTGTAATAGCGAAGCTGTAATCATTAAAATCATTGTAAAACTCCTGCCTGTCAGAATGCGGAATCATATCCCAGCCATTATAATCATCATATACGGAAATCCTCGGGAAAGAATAGGCTACATAAAAGGTTTCAGGGTCAATCTGCCCTTCCCTTCCGCTCTGTACCGATAAAGGATATTCCCATTCTATCTTAATTTCTGCTTTTGCCTTGGATTTTAAAGCTGAATTTAATTTTACCTTTTCAACCGTTCCCCAGTCATCACTGTTTATATTATATTTTTCACCATTTACAATAAATGATTTAATATGTAGACCTGAAGATAAAAAATCTTTTGAAACAAATCCTGATCTCGGCGACTGCGGCTTGTGAAGATTATTAACGAACCTAATGGCAAGCTCATCCAGATCATTCGGGCTGTTATTACTGTAGACTATTGTTTCCTTTCCTGAAACGGTCTTAGAGTTGGCATCCACCTTTACCTCAACATTGTAAATCCCTTTATTCTGCCAGTAATTTTTCCCCGGAGCACCAGACATATCGCGGGTTCCGTTTTCGTATGCTTTTTTAATATTTCTCGGCATATATAGTTCCTGTGCGGAAAATTGCCATGAAGCCAAAAGCAATAAACCCAAAACCAATCTTTTCATTAAAATCTTTTTATAAATAAGTATTTAATTTAACATAAAAGTAACAAAAAACAGCAATAAAATTATTACCGCCTTACAATTTTTAGATCCAAATATCACACATCGATCACTTAAAAAATTTGTCATTCCGTAGGAATTTAAGTATAGCTTATAGTATTGTGAAAAAATTCGTGCCCAGATTCCTACGGAATGACAAACTTGTAATATGTATATCGTTCAAACAAATTATTTCAAAAACGTAAGATCCACCAACACGGGAAAATGATCGGAAGGATACAGCAGATTCGGTCTTCTGTCGTTGATGTGTCTTTGGGATTTTATTTTAAAACCTTTCACGAATATATAATCAATCCTGTCTTTCGGAATTTCGTTTACATTGAATGCAGTAAAAGTTGCTTTAGGGCCATAAGGCTTTGTTTCAGAATGATAATAAGAATCCTGTAAGTTTTGTGAAATAATTTTAATCGGTTCAGAATCTTCGGTCAAATTAAAATCACCGCTCAAAATTACCGGCAAATTTTTAGGATTGATTTCTTTAATCTTTTTCAGGATCAGTTCAGAAGATTTTACCCTCGCTACATTTCCTACATGATCAAAATGAAGATTAAGCGCCATAAATTCTTTCTTCGATTTTTTATCTTTAAAAACAGCGTAGGTACAGATTCTGTTCAAAGCTGCATCCCAGCCTTTTGAGGGCTTTTCCGGCGTTTCTGAAAGCCAGAAAGTACCTGACTTCACCGGCTGAAGCCTTGTTGTATCGTAAAAAATGGCTGAAAATTCTCCTTTTTCCTTACCGTCATCTCTCCCAACGCCTACATAATCGTAGTTTTTAAGTCCGTTTTTAATATCCCTCATCTGATCGGGAAGTGCTTCCTGCACCCCGAAATAATCCGGATGATAGTACGTTAACAAATCCGCTACATCCTGTTTTCTGTTCGTCCAGGAGTTCTCTTTATCTGAGTCTACATTCAGTCTGATGTTGAAACTCATTACTTTAAGATCCTGTGAAAAACCTAACGCAAAAACCATCAGGAATACGATTGAAAATCTGAAATTCATAATCATTTATTTTAATTAACAAAGCAACAAAAATAAGACTTCTCCCGAAGAGAGAAGCCTCAAATATCAATTATATTGTTAAATTATCTTTATCTTCTTCGATGGAAAGAAAATAATCCGGGAAATCTTTTTTGGAAACCGGCTTTTCACTTTCTAGTTTTACTACCCCTATTGTTTTATAGTGAGCCGCCGGTTTTATATTTTTCTTTTTAAGTTCTGTCTCAAGATCTTTGATGTTGATGTTTTCTTTCAGAACTGCCAGATATGTTTTCATTCCTTATGCCTGTATTAATCCGCTTCCAATGTCCCTGTATTTCAAACCTTCGATAGGTTTTGCTTTGGTTTCAATCAATTCCCATATTTCTTTTGCAGATTTTTCGGGAAACTGTTCCATGAATAAGGCCGCAAGCCCTGAAACATGTGGTGCTGCCATACTGGTCCCACTCATCGTGTAATAATTGCTGCTTTTATTTTTCGCATTTTTTGAATATGAGCTTACGATATCCACACCGGGAGCACAGATATTGACATTCCCGCCATTTGTAGGATTTAAGCCACCATTGGAAAATTTTGCGACTCTCATCTGCCCGTCTATTGCACCCACCGCCATAATCGACATAGAATTGGCGGGCATGGAAACCGGTTTCGGGATAGCGGGCCTGCTGCTGTCATTTCCTGCTGCCGCTATGATCAGGCAATTATTTTCCAGTGCCCTGTTTCCTACCGTTTCAAATAAAACAGAAGGTGCATCACTCAAACCTACCGGACAGGCCAATGAAAGCGACAAAATCCTGAATTTCTTTGTAATAGCCCAGTCGATAGCATCAATAACACTGCTCGTAGTTCCTTTTCCAGCATCGGAAAGCACTTTTGCGATTTTTAAATTAGCATCTTTTGCAATTCCGTATCTTCTTCCGGTGTCCTGTCTTATATTTCCGGCTGCGACTCCGGCGCAGTGCGTTCCGTGGCCATTTGGGTCGCGATTCCAGTCTTCCCCGCTGATAAAAGATTTTCCTTCAATTTCTCTTCCCGAAAAATCTGGATGAGACAGTTCAATACCTGTATCCAAAATACAGATATCTACACCTTTTCCCGTATATTGTGTATTTGCGAGACCTAAGGCTTTCAGCCCCCACTCCATTTCTACCAAAGGTTTTTGAGGCAGCGGCTTATTTATAATATATTTTTCGAGCTCGGTGATTTTATCGATAATTTCTGAAGACTGCTTTTTTAATTCATTAATAATCGACAATTCATCAGCATGAAAAAATTCTCTTTCTTTTTCAAAGTAAACGATAGGGTTAGAATCGTTTTTAACGGCACTTTTCAGTTGTGCTTCATCCATATTTTCCACAGCAAGGACACTGAGGTTTTTATATAAAACTCCATTTTCATTATCAATCACCTGATAAGAACGGTTTTCTGAGGAAAGAAATTCCGATGAGGTGATGGTAACTTCCAATTCATTTTCCACTTTTTTGAGGGAATTTTTCTGTTGATCCTCAAGAACAACGATGTATCTTTCTTTTTCCATGACAATTTGTTTTTAGCTTAATTTTAAAATAACTTCTTCAAGAATTAAGAAAATATCTTCCGAGATCATGCTTAATCTCAGTTTTTTATTAATTCCGGAAATTTGTGTATTCTGGTTCACAAGAGAGGTCCAGAAGACTTCAATTTTGGCAACAGAATTCAGCTCTTTTACTTTATCGTCGTCCAGAATTCCGTTTTGATATAAAGAAACGATCAACCCGGAAAGTAATTCTTCCGCCTCATCCAGCTTCTTTTTTTCTTTAGCATACATTTCCATTAAAAACCCGTGAATGGTTTCCATAGCATTGAATGAAAATCCCCAAAGTGTCTCCCGTTTTGCCGAAGTGATTTTCTCCATCTGAACAGGGTTAAAACCTCTTTTTACGGTAGAAATCATGTTCATTACCTTCAACACTTCAGATTCATAAGTGGTGTTCCCTTTTGATCTTAAATATTCTAAAAATTCATTAAGAAATGCTTCAAACTGCCCGTCAAAATCAAAAGATTTCGAAAGATAAAGCTCCTGAACCCTATTAAAATGTTCCAGCAGTTCCTGAATTTTCTGTATCGTATGATGAACGAGCTCCTGCATTATTCAAAAGTTATTTGTTCGATAGCTTTTCCGTCTTTATCCTGATAAGACACGATTCTGATTCCTTCTTCTTCCATTTCCACATGAAGATTGATGAATAATTTGTCCTTGTCTTCGGCAGAATTGGTATTTGGGTCGATATAAATGTTGTTTAATTTTGAATTAATTAAACTGTATCTGTTCAGCACTTCAGAATAAATTTGTTTTAAAGCGGCAGATTCCTCTTCCGTTACGGTCCCTTCAATTGGTCTTTGCACCGGCTTTTGCGGAGTTACGGCTATTGATCTCGTCGGTAGAGGTTTGATATCCGGAGTCTGGGTTGTGGTTTCAATTTTTGAAATCCTGCTTGATTCCATCCCGCCACCGCCTCTTACATTATTCAATATCCCTTTGAAGTCATCATTCTGAATAGTTTTTGTAGAAATCGGCTGAATATTTAATTGCCTTTCTTTATTGATGACAAGAATTCTTTTGTTGACGTCTTCAATTAGTTTAGATTCATCCAGCGGGAAATTTCTGTCCGCATCAGAATCGATATCGGTGATTTTAATGGGAATGTCCATTTTTACGCTCGGAAGCGAATATCTGGGAACTTTAAAATATTTTAAATACTCGTGTTTGGCATATTCTTTTGCAATGGCTACTGCATTTTCGTCTGCTTTTTTACGAGCCTGAATTATCTCGTTATTGAGATAATTCAGGTAATCTGATAATTTGACCATGTCTCGTAAAAGTTTTTATTGAGCAAGCAATCCAAGAACTTTTTCCAAACCTGCAGGCATTTCGTCATTCGTAGCCTTTACTTTTACTCCAAGAGAATATTCTTTTTCCACTTTAATACCTGTGCTTGAAGTTCTCTTGTAAGAAACATCCACATTGAATTTTACCGGCCCGAAACCTCCTGAAGCGCCAGCTTTGATTCCGAATTCATCGCTTACGTCTTTTGTGTAGGTTGAATTTAATTTTACGTTAAAATCTACGTCGCAAGTTTCGATTCTGAAGCTGGGAACGTTCAATAGCGCGATAAAAGGAACGGAAATTTCCACATCCTGCTCAATCGTTGCATCTACGTTTGGAGTTTCTTCTTCGTTTTTGTATTCAGGATTCGGAACATGCTTTTTGTACTTGAATTCTGCCATACGAAGCTTGTTATTATCCCCGTCTTTTTCAAAGCCTACCTGCTGGATGAAGTTTACGGTACTAATTGCTGCATTCGACTGAGCCTTTACACAGGCGTCAAGCGGACCTCCGATGATTTTTGCGAAATCGATGCTTCCTAATTCTGCTGCAAAATCTGCACTTTCAGCACCTGATGTTTTGAAAACCTGATCATCGGCAGCCATTCTGCCCGCAATCATTTTCAATACTTCAGAAGATACTCCTGCAAAAGATTTTTCCCATTTCTCATCGTAGTTTTTCTTGAAATTTTCGATGATGCTTAATAAATCTTTGTTTGAAAGATTAGCCAGTTCAGCAGTTTCGATTCCTGAAACTTTTTCGTAAACGGCTGGTGTTAAGGATTTTTCTAAACCTGTTAATAGGTCGATCAATTCATTTTTTGATTTCTTGGTGTGGTTTGCTTCCAACACCGACTTTAATGTTTCCATGTTTTTTGTTTGTTTTGGTTATTAAAAAATTTCTACTGCAAATTTATGTCGCTATTAAGTGAAGTATCGCAGTAAAATTCCGAAACTTAGTACCGTAAAATCCCCCCAAATAAAAAAAGTAGATTCCCGGTGGGAGTCTACTTTTAGTTTATTTAAAGGTTTTTTTTAAACACAAAAGTCTCAAAAGAATTTTAACACTTTAGTTAATTAAGTTCATCTTGCTGATGTAAAAAAAGAACGCATACGTTTTTGAAAATCTACGATTTTCTATCTAATGCATTAAATAATTACTGGTTTGTCATTCTGACACAGACTGCAGGTCTGCGAACTTAGTTCAAAGAATCTCAACATTATTTTAAGATTCTTCACTTCACTGCGTTTCGTTCAAAATGACAAATGCATTAATTAATCTTAACTCCTTAAATTATTCTTAGTGGTTAAAATTTAAAATTAATTTGATTTTTTTGCTTTGATCATTGCTTCTAAAGCATCCCACATTTCCTGCGGAATATCTTCAAGCATATTAAATTCGCCGGCTCCCTGCAGCCATTCGCCACCGTCTATAGTCACCACTTCTCCATTCATATAAGCAGAATAATCTGAAACCAGATAAGCCGCAAGATTAGCCAGCTCCTGATGCTCTCCTACCCTTCTCAACGGAACTTTTTTCCTCATATCAAACTTTTCCTGTAAATCTCCCGGAAGAAGTCTGTCCCAAGCCCCTTTTGTAGGAAATGGCCCCGGTGCAATTGCGTTGAAACGGATGCCGTATTTTGCCCACTCTACCGCCAGAGATCTTGTCATTGCTAAAACGCCGGCTTTCGCACAGGCTGACGGAACAACGTAAGCAGAACCTGTCCAGGCGTATGTTGTTACTATATTTAAAACCGTTCCCGAAGTTTTTGAATCAATCCAATGCTTACCAATGGAAAGCGTACAGTTTTTTGTTCCTTTTAATACAATATCCAGAATAGAATCAAAAGCTGAATGCGTTAGTCTTTCTGTCGGGGAAATAAAATTTCCTGCCGCATTATTTAATAAAATATCAATTTTTCCAAATTCTTTTAATGCTGCCTCTTTCATAGCTTCTACTTCATCCCAATTCCTTACATCACACGCTACACAAAGAACTTTTCCACCGGTCTGCTCTTCCAGTTCTTTTGCTGTCCCCTGTAATTTTTCAAGGTTTCTTGAAGTGATTACCACTTTTGCGCCCAGCTCAAGGAAATATTTGGTCATTGCTTTTCCCAGACCGCTTCCGCCACCTGTTACTATTGCTACTTTATCTTTCAGTGCGTCTTCGCGAAGCATCGGCTGTGTATATAGATTCATATATTTTATTGTTTTAGTAAATTTAAGATTTTATGTGATTCCGCGAGTCATAAATGATATGCTTACAATAATAAGTATTTGCTACGGTTGATTTCGGGGCGGCGGCTTCGCCGCCGCCCCGAAATCAAAAAATTCAATCATCCGAAAAACACAATAAATTTAATTACATTTACTCTTCGAAAAAATATTCATACATGAAAAGGTCAGGAACCCCTATTTTTCTATTTCTTTTATTTTTTGGTTTAAATCTTAAAGCTCAACAATTTGAAAAATTATATCAATATGTCAATCCGTTAATCGGGACAGAGAAAATGGGACATACCTATCCCGGAGCTACGGCATCTTTTGGAGCGGTTCAACTTAGCCCGGAAACCGATACCATTTCTTATGAGCTCAACGGAAAATATAATGGTGAAGTGTATAAATATTGTGCAGGCTACCGATATGAAGATAAAACAATTGTAGGATTCAGCTCGACCCATTTCAGCGGGACAGGACATTCTGATCTAGGAGACTTTCTGGTGATGCCGACCGTTGGAAAACTACAACTAAATCCGGGAACAGCAGCCAACCCTGAAAATGGCTACAGAAGCAGATTTTCCCATCAAAACGAAAAAGCAGAAGCAGGTTATTATAAAGTAAAATTAGAAGATCATAATATTTTAGCAGAATTAACGGCTACAACAAGAGTTGGAGTTCACCGTTATACCTTTCCAAAATCCGACCAAGCACATATTATTTTGGATCTGATGGCGGGAATTTATAATTATGACGGTAAAAATGTGTGGACTTACGTTCGGGTAGAAAATGGAAATACAATCACAGGTTACCGACAAACCAACGGCTGGGCAAGAACAAGAACAGTTTATTTTGCTTTAAAATTTTCTAAGCCATTTAAATCTTATGGTCAGAAAAACTATGATGGAAAGCAGGTTTACAATGGTTTCTGGAGAAAATTTGACCAAACCAAAAACTTTCCGGAAATCGCAGGAAAAAACCTGAAAATGTATTTTGATTTTGATACAAACGAGAATGAAGCGATTGAAGTAAAATTAGCCATTTCACCTGTAAGTCAAGCCAATGCGTTGAAAAATTTAGAAAAAGAAGCCGGAAATTTATCTTTCGATCAGGTAAAAATACAGACACAGGAAAACTGGAATAAAGAATTAAATAAAATTATTATTAAAGGTTCTGAAACAGAAAAAACGAACTTTTATACGGCAATGTATCATACTTTTATTAATCCTACCACTTATACGGATGTCAACGGAGAATATAAAGGTTTAGATCAAAACATTCATAAAGCAGAAGGCTTCACCAATTATACAACGTTTTCCATCTGGGATACATACCGTGCGCTCCATCCTTTCTTTAACATTATTCAGCCAAAAAGAAACGGAGATATGGTGAAATCAATGATGGCACATTATGACCAGTTTTCTATGAAAATGCTGCCAATATGGTCACATTATGCCAATGACAACTGGTGTATGAGCGGATATCACAGTGTAAGTGTGGTTGCCGATGCGATCATTAAAGGAAATTATCAGGGTGATGCAAAAGCTGCTTTACAGGCTTGTGTCACAACAGCCAACAAAAGAGATTACGAAGGTATCGGGCAATATATTGATTTAGGATATATTCCAGTTGAGAAAAACGGAACATCGGTTTCTAATACATTGGAATATGCTTATGATGACTGGGCGATTGCTCAATTGGCGAAACATTTAGGTGAAACAGAAGTTTACAATCAATTCATCAAGCGGTCTGAAAACTGGAAAAATAACTTCGATAAATCTGCCGGATTTATGCGTCCCCGTCTTGCGGATGGAAGCTTCAAGAAGGATTTTAATGCTTTAAGCACTCACGGGCAAGGCTTTATTGAAGGAAATTCCTGGAATTACAGCTTCTTTGTTCCTCAAAACCCCGATGAATTAATTAAAATGATGGGTGGAAAGAAAAAATTCGCTTCAAAACTGGATGAATTATTCACAATGCATTTGCCGGACGAATTTTTTGCAGATACGGAAGACATTACAAGAGAAGGAATTATTGGTGGATATGTTCATGGAAATGAACCGGCGCATCATGTTGCCTATCTTTATAATTGGGCCGGACAGCCCTGGAAAACGCAGGCTCAAATCAGAAGAATTTTGGAAATGCAATATAAAGCAACGCCTGATGGATTGGGTGGAAATGATGATGCCGGACAGATGAGCGCCTGGTATATTTTAAGTTCGCTTGGCTTTTATCCTGTTGCTCCGGGTTCGGAAGATTATGCAATTGGTAGTCCTGCAATTGATCATGCGGTTTTGAATTTAGAAAACGGAAAAACTTTCGAAATTGAAGCGATTAATCAAAGTCCGAAAAACGTGTATGTTCAGAAAATTCTTTTGAATGGAAAGGAAATTAAAAATTTCATATTGAAACATTCCGATATTATGAATGGCGGAAAATTGAGCTTTTATATGAGTTCTAAAGCTAGTAAATAACCTTGTTAAGATTTTGAGGCTTGACAAGGATCAAGCTATAAAACATCAATCCGTAATTTGCATACGACAACCGTGGTTTTGCATACATCCGGTTTTTAATTTCTGCTGAATTTTGTATTAATAAAAATCAACAATATGAAATTGAATCAGGTAAAATTAGGAAATCAGGGATTAATAGTTCCGAATATTGGTTTGGGATGTATGGGAATGACTGGTTTTGGCGATGCAGATATGTACGGTAAAACCGATGAAAAAGAAGCTATCGCAACAATTCACCGGTCTTTAGAACTAGGCGGAAACTTTCTCGACACAGCCGATTTGTACGGACCTTTCAAAAATGAGCAATTGATTGCAAAAGCTATTGAAAGCAGCCGCGATCAGTATATTATTGCTACAAAATTCGGCTGGGAAATCGATGATAATGATCAGGTAACATGGAAAATCAACGGAACTAAGGATTATGTAAAAAAATCTATTGAGCGTTCATTGAAAAACCTGAAAACAGACTACATCGACCTTTACTACATGCACCGTCTCGATAAAAATACGCCGATTGAAGAGACTGTAGGAGCAATGAGCGATTTGGTAAAAGAAGGAAAAATCGGTTATATCGGATTATCGGAAGTATCTTCTGAAACGGTGGAAAAAGCACATGCCGTTCATCCAATTTCTGCGGTACAAAGTGAATACTCTTTGTTTGAAAGAACGGTGGAAGAAAAAGGAGTTATCAAAACTTTAAATGAACTGGGGATTGGTTTCGTAGCCTACTCTCCTTTAGGAAGAGGTTTTTTGTCTGGAAATATTAAAACAATAGATGACTTGCCAGAAAATGATTTCAGAAGAGGAATTCCACGTTTTCAGGGCGAACATTTTCAAAAAAATATCGAATTGGTAGAAGCTATTGAAAATATGGCTAAAGAAAAAAACATTACCTCATCACAATTGGCTTTGGCATGGATCATCAGCAAAGGAATTCTTCCAATACCAGGAACCAAACGCAGAAAATATCTTGAACAAAATATTGAAGCGGCAAACATTCATTTAAGTGACTCTGAAATTCAGAAACTGGAAAGTATTGTACCTTTGGGAACAGATACCGGAGCAACGTATGATGAGTTTGGAATGGGACTTTTGGATTATTAATTTGTAACTTTAATTGTTGAAAAGCTCACTCAAACCTAACAGGTTTTTGAAACCTGTTAGGTTTTATGACGGAAAGCTGGCCAAATTATTAAAAAGTTTAGAAAATTATGAACACTATAAAATCCATTTCAGCATTTCACAAACTGCTGTCGCTTCCAGAACCAAAACATCCTATGGTAAGTGTGATCAATCTTTATGAAAGCGTTTTTATTGAAGATGAGATCTGGAAAGGCTTTGTAAGCAGATATTATTGTGTCGCCCTCAAACGCAATGCAAAAGGAAAAATAAAATACGGACAGCAGCATTATGATTATGATAAAGGGGTGCTGAGCTTTACGGCTCCCAATCAGGTTCAATATTTGGATCTGAAAACGATGGATTGTGAAAATACAGGCTATCTGCTGATTTTTCATGAGGATTTTCTGCTGAGACATCCTTTGGCCAAGACCATTTCTTCTTACGGATTTTTCTCGTATGCTGTGAATGAAGCCCTTCATTTATCTGAAGATGAAGAAAATGACCTGCTTGAAATTCTACAAAAAATAGATAAGGAATGCCAGCATATCGATCATCATACCCAGGAAATTATTTTATCCCAGATTGAATTGTTACTGAATTATTCCAAACGCTTTTATGAGCGACAGTTTATAACAAGAAAAAGCGGAAGCCACCAGCTTTTAACGAAGTTTGAATCTTTTTTGAATGATTATTTTGAAAATGAATCCTCTGAAAAAGGGCTGCTAACCGTTCATCAAATTGCAGAAGCGATGAATCTTTCTCCGAATTATTTAAGTGACCTTTTAAGGGTTCATACCGGACAAAATACGCAGCAACACATCCATGAAAAGCTGATCAGTAAGGCCAAAGAAAAGCTTTCAACAACGGAGCTTTCGGTAAGTGAAATTGCTTATGAACTGGGATTTGAGCACGCGCAGTCTTTCAGTACTTTGTTTAAAAAGAAAACGAATATGTCGCCTTTGGAGTTTCGGCAGTCTTTTAATTAAATTTCCCACAGATTTCTCAGATTTTCACAGATGACTGCGCTCAAATATCTGCAAAATTTGGGACAAGAAAAGTTTAGTTTTAGCTGAGCCAATTGTGGGATTTCAAAATAAAAACTCTCGCAGATTTTACAGATAATACAGATTTTTAATATTAGCTATCTGCGAGATAAAAATATGTTTTGGCTAAATCCAATTGATAATGTAAATGAAAAAGCGGGCTAAAGCCCGCCCCTATTGATATAATTATTTCTTTTATAATTTACTCCTGAACCTCAAAAAGTAAACGTTCTCCGAATTTCTGCTCATTAATTTTTCCGTTTTCATAGACCAGATTTCCATTGACAAAAGTGTGGGTCACTTTAGAATGAAAATTCATTCCTTCCAACGGGCTCCAACCACATTTGTACAGAATATTTTCTTTTGCAACCGTCCAGTTTTCATTTAAATCAACCAAAACTAAATCAGCCTTATATCCTTCTCTCACGAAACCTCTTTTTTCAATTCTGAAAAGAATTGCAGGATTGTGAGCCATTTTTTCAACAATTTTTTCTAAAGAAATTTTTCCATTTCGGTAATTTTCAAGCATAACAGTCAAAGAATGCTGAACCAAAGGTGCTCCGGAGGGACATTTTGTATAGACATTTTGCTTTTCTTCCCAAGTGTGGGGCGCATGATCTGTTGCAATTACATCAATCCTGTCGTCAAGAAGTGCTTCCCAAAGACCATCTTTATCTTTCTGCGTTTTTACAGCAGGATTCCATTTGATTAATCCGCCTTTTGTTTCGTAATCTTCATTGGTGAAAGTAAGGTGATGAACACAGACTTCTGCGGTAATTTTTTTATCTTTTAAAGGGATGTCATTTCTGAAAAGTTCCGTTTCCTTCGCTGTCGACAAGTGGAAAACGTGAAGCCTTGCTCCTGTTTTCTTCGCCAGTTCAATAGCCTTCGAAGAAGATTTATAACAAGCTTCTACACTTCTGATCAAATGATGAAATTTCACAGGAATATCTTCACCATATTCATCAATATATTTTTGAGTATTGGCTTTAATTGTTGCTTCGTCTTCGCAGTGAACGGCGATCAGCATCTTTGTATTGCTGAAAATATTTTCTAATGTCTCAGGATTGTCTACCAGCATATTTCCAGTAGAAGAGCCTAAGAATAATTTGATTCCGGGAACATTTCTAGGGTTGGTTTTCAACACTTCCTCTAAATTATCATTTGTTCCACCCATCATGAAACCGTAATTGGCGTACGCTTTTTGAGAAGCGATTTCATATTTATCGGCCAATAATTCCTGTGTAACAGCATTTGGAACCGTATTCGGCTGATCAATAAAACTTGTTGTTCCTCCGGCAATGGCAGCGCGGGATTCAGTCTCTATTTCTCCTTTATTCGTTAATCCCGGTTCACGGAAATGTACCTGATCATCGATTACACCTGGCAAAAGGTATTTTCCTTCACCATCGATAATTTGGTCTGCTTCTTCAGAGATTTGGGAATCTATTTTAGAAATTAAATCATTTTCAATTAAAATATCGCTTTCAACGATCTTTCCTTCGTTTACAATTTTAACGTTTTTTATTAAGGTCTTCATTTTTTTACTTAGAAATTAGATGTTAGAGATTAGAAGTTAGTTTTTAAAATTATACATTATAAATAAGGCATCATACTGATCACTAATTTCTAACTTCTAATCTCTAACTTCTATAATAAAAGCAAAATTAAGGTTTATGAATGAATTTATGGGCAGTAAAACAAAAAGCCCAAAATAAAAAGCTAAAAAAAAGCTGAAAACGCCTATTATTAAAGGATTTGCCGATAAAAAGCCTGTTTTCAATAAATGAAACGAAATGTACTTTAACTGCCATTTAATTGCTCTTTAATTATTAATTAAATATATATATCAGCCCTCAAAAGGGGCTTTTTCTTTTATATAAGGTAAATAATTACCCGTAATACGTTTAAACGCCTTAAATAAACGTTTTTGACGGTTTCTGAATAGATAATTTATAGTTGATATTTATTGTTTTTGGTAATTAAATCAGAAGCCCAAAAAAACACCAAAAAACACTAAATTTCGCAATTGGGTGTACTAATGGGTGTACTAATGGGTGTACTTTTTGAATGTTTAAAGCATAAGAATTACGCATCAAAATGCACTAAAAACATAAGGAAAATACTAAAAACCAAAAGAAAAACACCCCAAAATAACCATTTTTTTTAATAGAAAAACAAAATAAATAATTGAAAATCAATTGATTGTGATTATTTAACATTGATTATTTTCATTATTTGCTGATAATTGGCTTCTAAATCATTCAAACGATCGTAAATATCTGCCGGGTCCGGGAAATCGAAAACCATTGCAGCCTTTATATGCCAAATTTCTTTAACCGACTTTGGGTCAATATTCTGATTTGGGTAATTTCGGCGATTATCAGATTTACAGAGTAAATTATTATACTTATCTATTCTGTTCACTACACGTTTTAATAAGCCGTCTTCAACCTCATTTGACACAACCGCATAAATTTGATTATCTTTTATGTCTTTACTCCAATTTTCCACAAATTGACCTATGGCAAAACTTTTACTTGGAATTGTTGGAAACATTGAGTTTCCTTCGGCTTCGAACATCCTGAAAATACCATTATTTAAACCCGGTAGTCTATAAGATGGTAATTTTTGTATGAATTTCGGGTCATTGTAACCTTTAATGTAACCTGCCTTTAGCGTATAAGGAACTAAAACCACATTATCTTTTGCGTGACTATCAATTGTGATAACCTGCGGGACTTTACTTTCAAAATTTACATTTGTTTCTAAAACATAAGACCCCTGCTGTCTTAACATTGGTTCTTTTCCTGATATTATGAAATCACCTGAGATGTCTACGCATTTTGCGTATATTAAGTTAACATCAAATGTATTTCTTTTATACCATGAAGATAATGTCGTTGCCGGAATCTCTAAAAATCTTGCAAATTCTGCGTCAGAATCAAACCCGTAATGCAATTTAATCTTATTGAGAATCAACGATTTATCAAAAATCATACTCATTTTGCGTAAATTTATTTTGATACATACTCAAATTGCGTATATTTGTATCGTTATCAAGACAAAAGTAAGACAAAAAAAGAAGATAAAATGAGGGAAACCGTAAAAACCGTAAAAATACCTACGAAAACAAAAATCTCCTTCTCCCCTAATAATGAGGAAGAAAGAAAGCATTTAGAGGTATTAGAAAGCCTTATAAATGACAAAAGGCGTGGTGACTGGCAAATTGTTGGTCCAATGGTGGGGATTTCACCAATGGCAGCAGAAAAAGCTTTTATCAGGGTTTACTCAAAAAACCATTTTGAAGTGATTGAAGCTTTAAGAAAGGTAATAGATCAGAGAAAAGAACTTTTAAACCAATAGATATGAAAAAAGTATTACACGCAATCTTCTGTAAAACGGTTCACGAATCAAACCCGGTAGAAGATGTAAGAACTCACGAAAAACAAATTGCGACTTGTTATCAAGTTTTCGGTATTACTATCAAAATGACGTACAAACCTTTTTTAGGATAAAAAAATGATTAAAGAAACTCCATACGAATTTTATAACGACAAACTCTGTGTCAAAGTAAAGTATCTGACTTCCGACAGAAGTCATAAAGATACTTTGCATCTAATGACTTACAGAGCGTTTAAAAAACGTATGGATTCTTTAACAAGTCCTGAAAAGCAATTACGTCGGGCTTCTATTGGAGTTGATGCATTAGTCGAATTTAGAAGTTTGTGTCAGGAATGGCAGGATTTATTAACTACTACCTTTGGTAATCCACCGGAAAAGGTAAAAGAAAATTTCTTTGCTAAACATTACTTCACCGACAACAAAGCTTTAGAGTATTTCAAAACTCATAGGTACGGCGAAAGAAACGAAAAATACTTGGACGATGAAACTGTACTGCTTTATACATATAATGCAAGTATTTTAAACACTGTATTAACGTTGAAGGCTGACAGAAAAGGGATGAAGAAAGCTCTAGGTTCTACAACGATGGATATTTGGGATTCTTTAAGCCGTGATGTCAATTCTTTTACTTTAGTTCACCATAACCTCCCAAAAAACAAAGATGCTTTACGTCGTAAAACGGTAGATTATCAAAAAAAACGGTTATGCTTCTTTGATTTCAGGAAAACTGCAAAATAGCAATGCGAAAAAAGTCGCTTCTGATGAACAAACGGCATTGATCGACGAACTATTATCAAAGCATAATAATTTCGATAATGAAATTATCTGTACGATGTATAATGCTGTCGCAAAACAATTAGGTTGGAAAGATATTACATCGGGAACCATTGCGAACCGTAAGAAGGAAAAGGAATTAGTTGTATTTGCGGGAAGAAACGGTGTGACTGAGTTAAGAAATACAATCTTAATGCAGAACAAAAGAAGAAAACCTTCCGCACCGCTTTTATATTGGACTTTGGATGGTTGGGACGTTGAATTACTTTACCAAAAAACCGAAGTAAATAAAAAAGGGCATTCCGTAACAACTTACCACAACAGACTAAACGCAGTTATAGTTATAGACCCGTTTAATTATCACATTGTAGGTTATGCAATTGGCACACATGAAACACCGGAGCTTATAAAGTCAGCTTTACAAAACGCACAGCATCATATTAACGATTTGTTCGGAGATTTTTATAAACCATATCAGATACAATCCGATAACTACGGAAGAGGTTCTTTAAAATCAGTATATGAAAGTCTATGCAATGTTTATACACCCGCTCGAGTAAAAAATGCAAAGGCAAAAGTTATCGAGCCCTGGTTTGCAAGATTTAATAATAAATACTGTAAGATGATGCCGAATTGGTCAGGCTATAATGTGACTACCGGAAGCAAAAACCAACCAAATACGGAGTTTTTAAATAAGATAAAGCACAATTTTCCGGACCAAAAAGAGTGTATAAAGCAGATTGAAAAAATGATTGAACTTGATAGAAAAGACACTATCAATGATTTCATGAAAGGTTTTGATAAAATCCCGCAGGAATTCCTTTCTACAATGTCACAAGACTATTTACTCGATGTTTTAGGAAACACAACCGGATATACAAACAAATTGGACCCGGACGGAGTTACACCGACCATTTTAGGAGAAGAAAGGTGCTATGATAGTTTCGATTTAAGCTTTAGAATGTTATCACACATTGATTGGACCATAAAATTCGACCCGCATAATCTTACTAAGGTACTCGCGGTTTCTCCTGACGGAAAACATAAGTTTCTATTACAAGAAAAATATCGCCCGTCAATGGCAATTGCAGACAGAATTCTCGAAGATGGCGCGGAATTGAAAAAAGTAAAAGACTTCAACAGTTACGCAGAAAATTACATCATTGAAGAAAGAGCCAAAAACGCCGAAGTGTTACAAGGCTTCTTCGAAGACCGCCCGGAGCTTAACGATACACTCGCAAAAATGCTTTTAACTGACAGCTTGGGTCAGCATAAAAACCAAAAATCAAAAGAAAGGCTTCAAATCGAAGTACAGGCAGAAAAAGTAAATAAAAAGATAAAAAAACAGGAAACCGCAGTAAATAATAAAAATTGGTTCCAAGAACAAAACGAATATTTAGATAATAAGCTTAACCTCAATAAATACCTACAATAATGAATACGAAAACTAAAGAAAATATCATAACAAACTTAGAATTTTACCTTGATGAAAAGGATTTGTCAGCAAATCAATTCTCTGAATTGTCAGGCGTTCCTTCGAATTATCTTTCGTTAATGAGATCAGGAAAATACACCGTTCCGGCAGGAGGTGGCAAAGAATCGGAAATCAGTGAGAAATATTGGTTAAAAATTGCAGATACAATCGGTTTTTCTATCAAAAAAGAATATTGGAAAACGATTATTACACCGCAGATGAAGCAAACTTTAGCCACTTTGGAAGATGCAAAGGAATTCGGATATACAAACGTGATTATTGGAGAAACCGGATGCGGAAAAACTTTTATTTCGGACCTCTTTGTTGCGAATGACCCCAAAGCTACGTTTAAAGTTACTGTCGGCTCAACTGATACAATAAACGATTTGCTTGATAAGATTTGCGACGTTTTAAAACTTCCTCAAAATCATTCAAAATCTAAAAAGATCACTTCAATAATAAAAGCCCTGAAAACCAAAAGGGAAAACGGAATGAAACCCGCTCTTATTTTCGATGAAGCTGAATATATGAAACAAGCTACATTATGTAACACAAAAGAGCTTCACGACCATTTAAATAAACATTGTGCTTTAGTTTTAATCGGGACCGATCAGCTAGAAGCAAAGCTTGACAAACTAAGAAAGAAAAACCGCGACGGGGTTCCACAGTTTTACCGTCGTATAAAGTTCGGGATTCGAAGATTAATCAACATTGATACGACGTTTAAAGAGTTTTTAAACGAGCTTGAAATTAAAGATAAAGAGCTTGTAAAGTTCTTACAGCAGAATTGCGAGAACTACGGAGAATTGCACGACGTCTTAGTCCCGGCAATGAGAGAAGCTGACAGATTACAGGAACCATTAACATTAAACTTGGTTAGAAGAGCCTTAAATCTTCCCGGTAACTAATGAAACAGGCAGTATCAATACATCGTCTCAGACAAATAAAGATTGATCGTCTAAATCTGAGCTTTCATTTTGAACAGGCTTTCGCCCAACCACAAAACAGGGGTGTTTGGTTTGTTTGGGGAAATTCTGCCAGTGGAAAATCGAGTTTTATTATGCAGTTGGCAAAGGAACTGGCGAGAGAGTTTAAAGTACACTATAACTCATTAGAAGAAGACTACGACGACGCTTCATTTATAGAAAGAACCGAATTATTTATGATGGACCACGTCGCCGACAAATTTTCAGTTCAGAATGATAGTTTCGACGAACTGATAGAAAGGTTAGATAAAAAGGGGTCTGCAAAAGTCGTGATAATCGATTCTGCAACATATTTCTTTAGCAATTTCAAACAATACCTTGAACTAAAGAATAAATATAAAGAAAAAATCTTCATCATAACAGGACATGCACAGGGAGCAAACCCGCGATCAGAGTTAGAAAAAGATATAATGTTCGACGCTTACATGAAAATAAGAATTGACGCCTTCGGGGCTTATTGTAAAGGTAGAAGCATTGGAGCCAACGGCGGAAAGTTCATCATTTGGAAAGAGAAATACGAAGAGTTAAACGGAACACAAAATTAATATCATGAAAAATACAGAACACACAATCCCCGCTACGGTTTTAGCAATAGACAGCATCTTTGGTGTTTTGTCTTGGTATGATCGAACGGCTTTACATCTTTTTTCAAATCAAAAAATTACTTCCGAAGAGCTGCCTGAAAGAGTTGTTTTACTTGCTACAATAATTATAGAAAATAATATTCAAGCCCCGCTAATGAAATACGGACAGGACAGGTTAAAATATTATCTGCAAGAATATAAAGAATGTGAATTTTTAGACCTCGCAAATGAATGGTTACAAGTAGAAGAATATAAAAAATATCACCCCGAAATAGCAACAAAAATTAAAATAATAAAATAACAAAACATTATGAATCCAGAAACACACAAACAACAATTACAAGAATTATTCCCTGATGAAAAATTCGTGTACATGCAAACTCGCTCTTTATATCCAACAGAAGCGAAAATCAATATTAAAAGAGAATTAACAAGGCTTGAAATTGGTCATTGTTTCTCTTTAGGAATGACAGGGATTAAAAGATCAGGTGAAGGTGTTAATATCACTTTCGATCTTCAAAAAGCATCGTTAAATTTTCAATAAAACATCATGACAACAATAGACATTACAAAACTTTCAGAAGAAGACAAAAAAAAGCTTGAAGATCAGCTTAAAACCGACAAACAAGAAAAAAAGAAAAAAAGAACCGAAGATTTGCAAACCTTCAAAAGCTTATCAGAAGATTTTATCGAAAAACATATCGATTCGTTTGTACATCACCACGAAATAACGGAATCAATGATTGAAAAGCTTTGGACCGACTTTAAACCGCTTCGGGAACTTAAAGCAAATATGTACGGCGTTAAAATCAAAAATCAAGACAGTTACACCGTAACCTCGAAAGACGGTAATTCAAGCTTTACAGTGGGTTATAATGTAACAATCGGTTTTGACGGAACAGAAAGCGCGGGAGTTGAAAAAATAAAGGAATTTTTAAAGTCTCTTTCTTCCGACGCTGAAAATGTTAAGAAACTTTCTTCCGCCGTAAACACTTTTTTAAAGCCGAACATGAAAACCGGAATGTTGAACCCGGCGAAGATCATAGAGCTTTCAAAGCTTAAATCAGAATTTAATGACGAGCGTTTCGAGGATGGTTTGCAAATAATCTTAGATGCTCAAATCCGCCGTCAAAATAGTATGTATGTAAGTGGTTTTAAATACGTCGAAATTGACGGAAAACCGAAGAAATTGGAATTCAGATTTACAATGTAACTAAGATGAAAGATATAGAATTTTTAGCAGGAATAACAACGGTTTGCTTTCTCGGAGGTTTTTTATTGGGTGTTTTAGTTTCTGCAATTATAGGTTCGTCAAGCTTTAAAAAATTAAAAAAATGAAAAGACCAACATTAGAACTTGAGATAGAAAAAAAAGTTTCTGAACTGAGTTTAAAACTAATTAAAGAAAAGAGACAGCAAATTTTGCTGTATTGCTTTACAAAAAGGAATTATAAGAATTTCGATATTAAAAATATATCTCATAAATATGAGAAAGTACAAAATTTTTCTTTAGAAGTTCTTACAGTAAGATATAACGATGATCTTTTGTTTAGAGAATATCCGACGGGAACTTTTCCACATCTTTTAAATAAAAGATACGAATTAGCAGACGATTTAAAATAATATCCTAAACGGTTTTTAATTGGCGGTTCGATTCCGCCAATAGGAGCAAAATTAAAATTACAGATATGAAACCACAAGAAGAATTAAAAGTACTTTTTTCGCATAGAAGCGCGGTAGAAGTAGCAATGGAAATCTTCGGATTTTCAGGACGCAGAACCACTATTATTGATGATCTGACAGACGAGGAAGCATTAAAGCTTCTTTCAATCCATACGCCGAACGAAGAAAATTTGGAACAGGAGTTTAACGAATTAAAGGAAGAGCTTTTTAAAAAAGGCTGGAAAGCCAAAATTTTAAAATTGGCAGAAAAAACCGGGATTAAAGACCCGAACGATTTTTACAAATTTAATAATTGGATGCTTACAAGTAGCAGGTTTAAAAAGCATTTAAACGCTCATTCAATTGATGAATTAAAAGATTTGTTTAAACAATTGCATGGTGTAAAAAGTAATAATGCGAAAAGTGCTAAAAAACCCATGACAAAAGCTTGGTGGAAAAATGGAAAAGAAAAAATAAATATGAACTAATGCTTAAAAAGAGAAAATCCCCGCTTCACGCTCTTTTCCCGGAGCGTGAAGCCATAAGAATAACCCCAATAAATAAAAATAAAATGGAAACAATAAAATTAATTCCCGTGTCTGGGCTTCCGTTAGAAAAAGAAGTGAAAATTGACGGTTACAGCTACATATACAAAGGTCAGCACACCGTAAAAAAGGCAGGAATAAAAAAGTCAATGTATATTTTCAAAGGGCTTAATATCGAATTTGATAGAGAATTTCCTGTTACTCAACCTCCTACTTTTAAAATGGTTAACGGATTACTAATAAAGAATTGATTATGGGCTTAGCGGTTTATGTATATAAAAATTTCGTATTGGTAAACAACGAAAATGACGATTGCGATTTTCTGATAAAGAAATTTAATGACCCGTATATGGATAGATGTTTAAACTTAGAAGATGGTTATTATTCAGCAGAATTAGTTTATAGAAAGCCATCTTATTCATATTCAACACACAATGAATTTAGAAGAAAATTAGCTTCTTTATTTAATGTTACCGATCAGATAATTTGGAATAATCCAAGTAAATATAAAGATTTACCATTCTTCGAGTTAATAAATTTTCCTGATAATGAAGGTGCAATGAATTTTGAGACTTGTACTAAACTACATAAAGACTTTTTAAAGTATAACGATATTTTTAAAGCTCTTAATTCTTCACCCTCACATTATTACTCTTATTACGAAGATTGGATGGAATTGTTTGAAAGTGTAAAAGAGAACCATGTAGCAATATTTATGTAATGAAACAGAATACAGAAACAATAACACCGGAGCTTGAAATTTTAAAGTTCTTTAATGAGACTACCGGAAGGAGCCAAAGACCTTTAAAAAGCAATTTAACGCCAATTAAAGCGCGTTTAAAGGACGGTTACACGATAGAAGAGATTAAGAAGGTAATTGTTGTTAAAACATTGGATTGGAAAAACAACCCGGATATGTCAAAACACCTTTGTATCGAAACTATTTTCAGAGCGTCGAAGTTTGAAAAATATTTAAATCAGGTTCTCGACATAGAGCAAAACCCACAACTTTACCAAAAGCATTATGAAAAGCTTAATAAAATCGAGCGAAGCGCAGCAGACAACGTTGATGATCTTAAAGCCATGTTCGGGTGATAAAGAAGCCTTTAACGCGATCGCTAAAATAGAGCAAAGTCTCACCATTAAGGATGCTATAAAATACGGTGAGTTGATTATGAAGCAAGGCGCAAAATATGAGGTAGTGATCGAGATAATAAAAATTATTGAGTTTTATTTGAAAATTACCGGAAAAGAGCTTGAAAGTTATCAGACACAAATTTTAGCGGGTGATCTGTACGATAAATTCAGAACCGATACACTCGAAGATGTGATTTTGTTGTTTAAAATGATTCGTACAGGTGATTTGGGAAAGCTTAAATACTATGATAGTTTTCACGACAAAATAATGGCTTATGTCCCCTTATTTTTCCAATACAAGGCAGAACAAAGGGAAAAACTAATCGAAGCAAAAAAACGACAAAGAAAGCTGAAAGAAGACAACACCGAAATGTCGGAAGAAGCTTATCAGAAGTTTACAGAACTACAAAATAGGATTTCAAACCCCGTTCAGGCTTCCGTAAAGATTTTCAGTGTAAAAGATGTTTTAAGCAGTATGGATAGCTATCTCGAAAATTTGCCCGAAAGCTGTAAGAAATTATCTGATAGTGATCTAAAGTATGAAATAATGCGGACGCAATATAGCAGTAAAACGGCTCATGAAATTTTACTGCAGGAACAGCAGAGAAGAAAAGATCAAAAACCTAAAAAGAAAAAGAAAAATGACTAAAATAAATGGATATTGGTATAATCACGATGAAATTGTCGAAGCATTACAGAAAAAAGGCTACACAATTATTCGTGAAGAGAATGAGCCCGACAAAAGAGGTAGTGTGATTGTTGATTGGTACGCAATAAAAGGTGATGAAAAACCAAATGTTTTGAACGAATTAAAAAGCGTAGCATTAAAAGAATTTCACAAAAAACCGCCATTAATCTAAAGGTTACGGATTTCCGTAACCTTTTTTTGTAACAAATTGTAAATTTGTCTTTCAAAAGCTCTCACACATGACAGAATATAGAATAAATTCTCAGAACGATATGATCGATTTAATATTATTGGCTTTGAAAGAAGTTTCCGTCGGGATTGGACTTTCAATTGCATGTGATATTGAATTGCTAAAAGGTGATTATTCCTCAACAATTAAATTTGCTCCAAAAGACGGTATAAATATTAAGCATTCAGATTTTTTTATGTTAGGTTATTTTGTAGGAAGGGATTTTGAAAAGCATACATGCAAAAAATGCGAACAAAAAAAGCATGTTTTACTCAGCTCAATAAAATCTAAAAAAAATAAATAAATTTGACATGAAAAAGCAGAAAAGAAAAATTACGATTACTGTTGAATTTGAGAATGATAAACTTCCTAAAACTGACGATATGATAGAATTAGAAGGTGAAATTATAGAAGCTTTGAAAGAAGCATTGAACCAAGATCGATTCGTAATTAAAAATATGGAAGTTCAGACACCTTTAAACATAAAAATTGAATCTATAATAATTTAATAAGTAATACTATAAAATGAAAAAACTATTATTATTTTTACTCTTCTCAAGCTTTGCATTTGGGCAAAACTTCACACAAGACACAATAATGTCAAATAATAATCCTGCATCAATTATCAGGATTGGAAACAATAAAATCTACATAACGCAGAATAAAGAAAAGCAAACGCCCTATGTTAAACAAAAAGACGGTTCTTTTCTTTCAAATGGAGTTCCACGCATTGAAGTAAAACAGGATTCAAAACCCGTTAATAAAAACCCGGAATTGTTGGTCGATGAACTTTTTAATAAAATGAAGCTGAACGGGAAGTCAACGAAAGAAATACTTCAAATTGACGATAAAAAAGTGTTTGTCGGCACTCAATACCTTCAAAAAGAAAAAAAGATATTTAAAGGCTTCTTTTACCCTTTAAAAGATAGGTTTATTGTTATCTATGTTACCATGAATTATAATTCCGAAGATGATCGCTTTGAAACCGATAAAGCCATCAATGAAATGTTTGAAAGTGGGTTTATGGTTTTAGAAGATTATTATTTACTTCGCAAGGTATAACGTCAGCTTGTATAATTAAAAACGACTCTTTATATTTGCTATATGAGTAGAAAAGAGCGTTTAACGTTAAGAAATAAAAAAGTCCGGGAATACTTTGAAACTCTCGAAAAAAAGCATCCGCAGTGGAAGCTTTCAGCATTATTGGAAGAAACTGCAAATCAATTTCCGCCGATTTCTTCCGCTACCGTTTCCGCAATTTTAAAAAAAAACGGAGCGTATGCGGATTAAATATTTTTTTATATATTTGTAACATATTTACATCGAGATACTTAAAATCAGTATAAAGAAGCATTCGCGGGGAAACCCAAGAAAGCCCGAATGATAAGAGCCCTTTTTTAGGGCTCTTATTATTTTATAAGTTTGTGAAGGTCTAAAAATTCACGTTCAATCATTTGTTCTCTCGAAAGATGTACAGCTTTTCCTTTGTACTGAAAAAACATTCCTCTGATATTTTTTCCTCTTTCAGGCGTTATTTTCCTTTGTAGATTTCTAACCAATGTATTTATATCCAAATCTTTTATTAAATCGAAATCCCAAACAATATAATATGGTAGTTGCTGCGGGTTGATATTCTTATTGAGCATTTGAGCTTTAGAACCGTCAATGCCGTTTAAAATACCTTTGGAAACGTTTTCTACAGACTTTCTGTCACCGAAAAACATTTTATTGATAAGGTATTCTGGGTTCGGGAAATTTTGCTTTTCTACGTGTTCCCGTATATGAAAATCAAACTGCGTTTGTTTTGCGCAAATATTAGCTATCTCAAAATTTCTTTTAAAATCCTGTTTTTGAAAATTCGGGCTTGTTGTTACAATTCCTTTGGCGTCCTTATCTCTTTGGGCGGAAACACGATCAATATTATCTTTAATGATCGTTTCCTTTTCCTTTTTGCTTAAATCTTTCGAGTAAGCAGTTTCAGGAAATATTTTTCCACTTTGTGCCGGGTTATTCTGAAATTCTAACTTTAATTGTAAACCTCCTTTAATTTCCGTTGTTTCCTCGTCGGTTTGTTCAATATCACATCTACAACCCCAATCTAAAGGTGGTGTATGTGTAGACCAGAACGGGTCATTATACGGGCGGATAGTTCCGTCAAGTATTTTGTGTTCCGGGCGGACTCTTCCGTCTTTTACGCTTACAAGCTTTAAATTTGGGTAAAGATCAAGATTGCTTTCATAATCTTTCATTTTTCCCGCCATCTGTGCCGTTGCGACCGTTTGGTGATATTCCGCTTCAAGCCATCTTACGTTATAATCGTCCGAAACCTTGTAAGCTTCTTTCTTAAATTCAGACCAGGGCAGTAATTTTCCGTCTTTTGTTAAAAGGTCCTGTAAAGCCTGTTTAAATGACGTTTCTTTAAAAGCGGAAAACTCGGAAATATTTAATTTTAGTGAGCTTGATAGTTCTTCATCATAAAATAATGATTCAGGATTGAAACCTTCGTCAATTCCTTTTGCTAACTTATCGTAGTAATGTTTTCTTAGTTTTTCGCTTGTTTCTTCCGAAACATCTTTCTCGTCGAATAATTCCCGGATATATTGCTCAATAAGCCTACTCAAACTATAATCTGCTGTCAGACTTACCGTTTCATGTTCACAACATTTAGAACGGTAATTGAGTTGGAGCAGGCTTAGTCCTTTTTTGGGTGTTCAGGCTTTGCGGTTTGAGTTCCCGGCATACTTTCAATTTCAGAACCGTAAGTTTCCTCTATGTAGGATTGTTTAAGCACATAGCCGTTTTTCAAAAAAACATCATCTATTTTAATTTGTTCGCTAGGGTCCTTAATTTGTGCAACTGAAATTTTATAACCGTCAGGAATAGAATAACCGTGAAAACGCATCACCGGAAGAAGTAAGTCATTTAAAATTGAAAGTTCTTTCTTTTCGTCTGCATAGATCAGCTCTTTTAATGTGTTTTCATGTACGGTTCCCTGTGATTTGGAACTTCCGTTTTCGGTTGTCATTGTCTGATGCAAAAACAACATTGAAAGTTCTGATCTCAAAGCTTGTATTTTTTGCAAGAATACATTAAAAGCATCGGTTTTGCTGTTCTCCTTTATTTCTATATCAGTACCGATCGGGAAAACTCCATACGCAGACGAGCCCATTTCTTCCAACCATTCCGCAACTTCATTTTTTACCGTTTCAGATTGTGACGCGATTTTCGCGATACGAATAGGAACGCCGTATAATTCCTCGAATTCGTCCCAACTTCCCCAAGAGTGACGTTTTAAAATTGTGTAGGGTGCTGCCTTCTCTAATAATCCTACTTTATCATACATTTGAACCTCTACCAAAAATTCGGGAAATTCTCGATAATTAAATGCACTATTAAGGTTCGTTAAATCTGTGACAAATAAACCAAGCTCCGGGATTGTATGGTGTCTTGATAAAAGTTCAACTTTCTTTATTTCTCCTTTTTCAACTTCTTTAATCCAAATAACGCCAGTGCCATAATAAACCGTTTCATGAACGATTTGAATAAAATTTTCAAACCAAGATTTCTCCTTTATAAATTCTGTAAGCTTATCGTCTTTTTTACCTTCTTTATTGACGATAATAAAGTCTTTATTTGTGGTCCTGAACGTTCTATTTTGGGTAATTCCGGTTAGCTGACCGTCAAGCATAATATCTTCGTACACTTCCTGCAAAAGATAGTTTCGGGGATTTTCCCGGCTGTATCTCGCCTGTCTTGCTGCAATCCAATCGTTGATCTCTTTACGCCAAAGCCTTCTGTTCTGACGTATTGCGTCAAGCATTAAATTTGTAACCTTATTTACATCGAAAGAATCTTTTCCCGATAATTTTAGAGGTTTTTTTACAAGGTTCCCGGCGATTCCGGTTTTTGATTGTCCGTAACCAATATTTCTTTTTATATCTGTTGAATTTTGAGTAAACATATTTAATATTTTTTTAGCGATTGCTTTAGCTTATCTGAAATGATTATCAAGTGTTCGTTTTACTTTATCAAAGATTCTACGTTCTAAATAGGCAGATTTTCCGATCATTTGACGTTTTGGTAAATTTCCGGTTCCGGCGTTGTGATATTCTGCATAACCTTTATAGGTGTAAAAACCGACTTGCTTTCTGCTTTTATTTCTTTTGGCTCTCCATGAGTTCCTTAATTTATCCCCGCCCGTATCGTGACCCGTTAAAATGGCTCTTCCTATTTCTCTTTGACCGAACTTTGTTAAATCACCCTGACGACCTCGTCGGTTACTACGATAACGAGTTAAATCGTTGCCGTCTTTATCAGTGGTTTTTCTCGCCTGCCATTTTCGCAAACCATTGTCATTAAAACCTTCGTCATTGAAATTTTTTCTAATAAAGTTCAAACCCTCAACCTCTATAATTCGTAATGCCTGATCGGGGATTTGATCGGCAGCTCTATTCAGTAATCTTTGAAGATCGCGTAAATTACCAGCCATTTTTATAAGATTTATTACTTCCAAGTTTCATGAAAGGGACTTCTTTGTCAGGTACTCCGTCACCGTCTGTATCGATTTTTTTCGGTGGAAGATTTGCTTTTCTTTTCCCGGTCGAAATTTCTTCGAGCCATTTCATTGCCTCGTCATAATCCGAACGGTCCAAAGCTCCCGGTTTTCTCCTTTTCTGAACCATGTAATAGATTATATCCTTTACATATTTTAAAACTGTTTTTGACCGTTTATCGCCCGTTTGTCCGAATATCTCGTCAGTATCATAATACGGACCGAGATTCGTTATAAATATATCGATAACTTCGTCGATAACTTCTGTAATTGCCTGTTCTTCGGTTCCTACTAAAATATCTATGAATGATTTCGGAGCTTTAGTTGTAAGCTCATTAATTGTTAAAAATGGCATGATTAAATGTTTAATTTTTTGTTGGTATATTTTCCTGCGAGCTTTCTGTAAACTCGTGTATCAAAGGTTTGACGGTATGCAAATAAACCGTCCATATCCTGCTCTTCTGTTTCGTCGTCAGTTTGTTGTAATGGTGTAAACTGATCGCCTTTAAGAAATTGCAGTTTTTCCGCTATTTTATCCATCAAATCAATTTCATTAAGACCGTGTTCCGGGTCCTGTGTTCCGTTGTGCTGATCTAACCATCCATCGCGACAATAAAGAACCACATCGATTGACGCTTCGCCTTCTTGGTTTTGTTCTGTCATGGTTGTATAAGAAATACGGTTGATTCTTACGAGAGCTGCAACAAATAAATTCGGGAATTTATCGCTTTGCATTTGCTTACGTTCGAGGTCTACTAAATCCAGTTCGGGAATAGTCATTAACTCTTCTTTTACCTTTATAAATAGTTCTTTTCGTGGTGTCATACTCTGCGTTTTCTTTTTTTACCTAAAGCAGGTTTACTGCTTTTTTCCTCTTTTGAAAAACCGAAATAAGTTTGTGATAGTGTTATACCCCGTTCCAATGTATCCGGTGCATCATCATTTGAAGTTGTCCCTTTTTCAAATGCTAAAACCTGTTTCATAAAAATGTCGTAATGCTGTTTAGATCGTACTTTTAAAGATTCATCCCAATAGAGGATTTTTCTAAATAATGCATTTGTTATTCCGGCAGAAATACGATTATGTTTGTCTCCTTCTTGATGAAGTCCAATTGGTATATTAGGGCAATTATTATCTTCTGCCGATTGCAAAATAATAGGAGTATATACAGCTTGTTGAGCTGCTGTTGCGTCAAAAAACCCCATCATATTATAACCTTTTCGAAGGTACTTTTTGAACCATTCTGCACGAACTTCCATTGCTGAATTTATTTCACACCTTTCGCAGAAAACTTCCAATACAAAAAGTTTGATTCCCTTGATTCCTAGCAAAACACCCGCTTTATAATCACCCGGTCCCGTATAGGATAAATCCCAATGATCTAAGATTCCGTCAAAAATTTCATTTTCTGCAATTTTTGTGTGGATGATTGTATCTGCTTTAAAAAGTTTACCTTCTTCAATTGGGTTGTTGAAGTCTTCCCTCTGTGAGGTGTAATAGTCATCATCTTCGACAATTTCAATAACATCTGCTCTTGTATATCGTTCTTTCCATGATGGTTCCCAATCTGTTCTTTTTCTGCAATCTTCAGCAGTAATATTCTTGGTCGCCAAATCAACCCGACTAATATCTAAGTGCTTACTATCTTTAAATTTTTCTTTTATAAAATCAAGTAAACCATCTTTAACGATATAATTATTAGGAATAATTAATCGACCTCTTTCTTTATGAAAAGCTTTTTTTAAATCTCCCGTAATTTTCTCGCCATATTTCCGGACCATCTTCGGATTGTTAGCTCTCTCTCTGTCTTCGCAATCATCTACACTTGCAAAGTCCGGTCTATACTGTCCGAATCTCAAACCTCTAAAAGGTTGATTTAATCCTAAAGCCTTAAAAAATCTACCATCCTTTGTTTGAAATTCTCCATCTGCCCAATTACCATAGCTCAATTGTTGTCCGAAATCTTTGATAATTCTTTCGTTACTTTCAAAATGCATTTGCAAATCACTAAGGAGAATTTTTGATAAACCTTCATTAGCTCCAATCAGAACAGCAAAAAATAATTGATCGTTTTCTTTGAGATGTAAAATATTACCTACATTGGTATGAATTGATTTTGCAGCTCCACGATACCACTCACGGAATTGTCTTATTTTATTATCATTAAAAACCTTTTGATAACTGTCGTGATGAAATTGTGAACTTGGAGCGTCAGCCAAAGGAAGACCTGAATTTACACCAAAGTAATAGTCAAAGAATTCAATATAATTCTCAGGCATTAAAAGACGTTTGATTCTGTCTTTTTGTTGATCGGTACTTTCATTTTCTAAAGATTTATAGGTTGCATCCTTTATCATCTTCGAAAGCATGAAATACCTTTCCTTAGCTTCCTTTAGTTCGGTTTTAGTCATTTTGTAGTAATTCTGTTACATATTCATCGAATTCAATTCTTACCTCCTTAATCTTTTCCAATAGTATATCTCTTTTTTTACCCTGTGATTTACCTGCTTTTTCAAGCATGAAAGAACAAAAGCCGTCAAGAGTTTCCATTGTATAAACTGCTTTTTTTCTGCTGTCATTTAACCTGTCAAAAGCAGCGGAAATTTTTGAAAGATCATCTGCTTTATGTGTTGGTTTCCTCCCATCTTTAATGTCTTGAACATATTGCAGGATTAACTTTTTAATTTCTGAGGGTCTTATATTGTTCAGTTCTCTTTCCTTTTCCCACTCAAACTTTTCTCTCCAATTTGATAAAGTTTTAACCCCAATACCGATAATTTCAGAAATTGATGTAAGCGTAAAACCCTTTATGAATAAATCTTTACCCTGACTTTTTTTATAGTCACTGTCTGATGCCGTTAGTCTTGCCATTTATTGAATATATTTTGCGTCAATGTTTAAAGTTTCCTGATCGGTGAAAGAGATGTTTTTAACTTTCAAGCCGTCATGTTCAAGGTTCTTTTTTGCTTCAATAAGGAAGTCCATCGGGTCTTCACTGTTAAGCATTAATTCCATTCCCACACCTAATTCGGGAGACTTTTTAAATTCTCCTTTGTTGGCGATAAGAATATGCTGTACGTGTTGATCGTCGCTCTCAGATAATGAGAAATCACCGTTTTTAATTTCCAAATCGTCAGTAAATGTTAAATCCTGCATTCCTTAATTATTTCAAGCAAAATTCCATTTAATAAGGCTTTATAAAAATTTGGCTTTTAATGATTAGAGATTTTTTCACAATGGTTTTAAAGTTTCTGTGAACCGTTATTCAGTGATTTTTTTCGGGGCTTTTGATACCGCAATTTTGCTTCATCAAAACGAAACAAAACAGGAAAAAAGAATGACGCACAAGTTTATAGTAAATACCGAAAATGTAAACACATACGGTTATAGAATTTTAACTGCGGGGATTGATTATGAACAGTATATGCGTAATCCTGTGGTTTTGTATATGCACAATCGTAGTACATATAATGCAAAAGGAACGGAAGTTATCGGAAGGTGTGTTAAACTTTATGTAGAAAACAACGAACTGATAGCAGAAATCGAATTTGATACTGACGACGACTTTGCAAAAACTATCGCCGGAAAAGTTGAAAGAGGTTATTTAAGAATGGTTTCACTTCATGCAGATGTGATCGAGCAATCTTCTGACACCGAATTAATACTTCCGGGACAAAAATTTGAAACTATTACCAAATGTAAACTCGTAGAAATTTCAATAGTTGACATTGGCGGTAATGACGACGCGTTAAAACTTTCTAATGGAAACGGTCAACCCTTCGAATTAAAATTACTCAATCAAAAAACCGAAAATAATATGTCAGATTTTAAAAGTGTTGCGCTTGCTTTAGGTAAAAGCATTGACAGCAACGAAACCACAGTTTTACAGGCTGTAAACGACTTAAAACTATCTAAAGATAAAGCAGAAACAGAACGCGACGAATGGAAAGAAAAATTCGTTTCTCTTCAAAAAAGTGAAGCTACAACATTAGTAGATAAAGCCGTTTCGCTTGGGTTAATTCCTGAAGACTTGAAAGACGCTCAAATTGTTGCTTTTGAAGCAGATTTCGACGGACAAAAAACAAAGCTTTCTAAGCTTATCGAAGATAAAGAAGGAGAAAACAACAAAAACGGAATACAAAATTCTATTTCTGCTGCTGTAAGTCTATCAAAAGATACTAAAACGCAAGTACAAGCGAACGAAAAAGAATCTTTCGATTATTTGAGACAACACAACCCGGTAGAACTCGCAAGAATCCAAAAAGAAGACCCAACCAAATACGCGCAATTGGGAAAAGATTTCGCATCAGGTGTTCGATATAAAGGAGGTAAGTAAAGCCCCCTTTAAACATTATTTAAAATCAATTTAAAAAACTATTTCAATACAATAAAAATTATGAAAAAAAGACTTTCATTATCAGGTTTGGGGATTAACTTATTTTTGGCTTTCATCACTTCTTTTGTGGTAAGTCAATTTGTGGAAATCAACCCTTTACTACTTACTTTCGGTATGGTTGGTTTGCATACAGTAGTTACCTATTTCAAACCGATTCATAAAGGAGTGCTTCAAGAAGGTTTATTAACCGAAGTTTGGACCTCGCAATTAATCGAAAATCCTTTGCCCGATCATTCATTCGTTTTAGAATCGCAGGATTTATCAGAATGGGTTGAACATAATACAATTAATTTGGTCGAAGCTGGCGTGGAACCTACGGTTTATGAAAACTATTTCGAAGGTAACGAAGACCCGCTTCCAGTTGAAAATATTACAGATATTCCTCATTCTGTGGTATTGAAAACCTATTCAACCGCTCAAACTCGACACAGAAGTTTACAGGAAATTGAATTGAGCTATAAGAAAATGCAAAGTGTTCTAAAAAGACACAAAGATTCATTGGCTAAAAATATGGGTGCGAGAGCAGCCTTTGCTTGGACGCCTGCCGTAACAAACGCTTTCAATAAATTAATGAATTTAACTGCTGACGATTCAATTATTGATGCAGTTATTGACCTTAAAGCGTTCTTCGGAGGTTTTGATATGTCTGTTAACCTGAACGTTTGTTTTAATGCCGATCACTTGGCAAGAATCAGAAAAGAAGATAAAAAACTATACAAAGAAATTCTTAACGAAAAACAAATGTATGGTTTCAAGGTTCATGAATATTCTAAAACGCCTTTGTTTACTTCTGCCGGAACTAAAAAACCTATGGGTTCAGCAGCAGAAGCGGGAGACAAAAAATCATCTTTCTTGTGGTCTTCCGACGAAACATTCAGATGTCTTGGAGATGTTGATATGTACGCAACCCTAAAAGATTCGGGCTTACAAGCTGATACCGTTTCATTTGCTCAAAGAGCATTAATCGGGGCTATGAGAGCTAATAATCCGAAATACTTCGCAGGTATCATTTAATAATTATACAGCTAATAAAAAAGGCTGTTTCATATAATAAAACAGCCTTTTATAAAAATCAAACCTATGTCATTAGATAAAAAAGTTCAAAATTATTTTGAAAGAAACCCTTTTGAAACAAAAGTTTACAGCACTTCTGACGAAACCCTCTTTTCTGTAAATTCTAAAACTTTTGCCGTAAACCACGCAAGAACATTAGAAGACAAAGAAGTGACTACACACGAAAAATCGGGTATTGCTGTGGAAAATAAAGTTCCTGTAAAATCGGAAACAAAAACAAACGCCGATGCGGGCAAAAAAAGCCCGGCAGAAATGAAGGCGATAAAAGACAAAGCAAAAGCTGATTATATCGCTTTATTCCAAAAGGAACCCGACAGCAAATTATCTGCTGAAAAAATTCAAGCATTGATCGATGCTGAAAACGAACGTCTGGAAAAACAACATTTAGAAAAAAATCAAAATCCCGTATCAGGTAATGAATAGAAATATAAAGTACATAGCCGTGCATTGTACCGCTACGCAACCGACCGCGACAGTGTCTGCAATCCAAAATTATTGGAAAAACGAAAAAGGGTGGAAAATGCCCGGCTACCACTTTATTATAACTGCTGACGGGCAAATTGTGAATTTACTTCCTATTACAGAAGTTTCTAATGGTGTTAAAGGTTTTAATTCAGTAACGATTAATGTTTGTTATATCGGCGGAATTGATGCCAAAGGAAAGCCAAAAGACACGAGAACGGAAGCACAAAAGGCAAGTTTACTAAAAGTCCTCAAAGACTTACGAAAACAATTCCCGAAAGCTATTATTCAAGGACACCGGGATTTCCCAAAGGTTGCAAAAGCCTGTCCGAGCTTCGATGCGAAAAAAGAATATGAAAACATTTAAAATATTTCTCTTCTTTTTATTAATAATGCTTTTGACAGCCTGCCGTTCATATCGGCAGGTTACTCAAAACAGCGATTCAAAAAAAGAAGTACTAAAGGAAAAAAAAACGGTTTATAAAGACACTGTTTTTTTTACAAATTCCGCGAAAACATCATTTAATATTCCGATTTCGGAAATTTCAAACAGATGTACTGAAACCCTATTTAAACCCCGTTTAAATGGACTTTCTACACAATTAAAGGAAAAGCCAAAAACAAAGGTTTGGACACAAAAAAACGGTAACGCTACCGCAAAAATTGAATTAAAAGGTGATTCGCTAAAAATATCTGCCGAATGTGATAGTCTCGCGATAGCAGCTAAAATAAAAGAGTATTACGAAAAGGAGTTTACAAACTCTGAAAGTAATTCTAATAACAGCCGTGAAGAAAAAACCGGAACAGGCTTTTTTGGTGGGTTTGTAAACATTTTAATTGCTCTTATTGTCGGGTTTGTACTTGGAAAATTAATCAAATTTTAAAATAATAATAATGGGAGGACTACCTAAAATTACATTTATTATAGCAAACAACGGTCTTGGTTTAGTTACTGCGGATATCCAAAAAACGCCGGGCTTAGTAATTACCGGAAACACCGTAGCCGACAAAATCACTATCGGAGAAAGTAAACAAATTTTCTCTTTGGAAGATGCGGAAAATTTGGGTATTACTGTCGTAGAGAATCCTTTTGCTTATAAACATATCAAAGCATTTTACGATTATGCCGGGAACGGTGCAGAGCTTTGGTTTATGCTAACAAGTGATGCAACACCGCTCGAAGATGTTGCGTCCAATACAGAAAATTTCGCAAAAAAGCTTCTCAATGATGCAGGCGGAAAAATTCGAGTATTGGCACTTTGTAAAAAAGCTTTAGGAACCGAAACAATAGAAAACGGAATCGATGGCGATGTTCATAAAGCCGTTGTAAATGCTCAGCAACTTGCACAAGAATTCTCTGATAAATATTTTCCTTTCAGGACCATTATTTCTGCAAACAGTTTCAACGGAAATGTGACAGATTTAAAAGACTATCAGACAACCGAATTTAACAGGGTTTCACTCTTATTGGCAAATACCGACGGTGCAAAAGAAGCATCTATCGGTTTAGCTTTAGGAAGATTAGCTTCTACGCCTGTTCAAAGAAATATTGGAAGGGTGAGAGACGGAGCCGTTGAAAGTTTAGCAGCTTATTTCACAAACGGTGCAAAAGTTGAATCGTTGACGACTTCTTGGGATACAATAGCCGATAAAAATTACATTTTCCTTAGAAACTTTCCCGGACGTTCAGGGTTTTATTTTACAGACGACCCAACTTTAACCAAAGATAACGACGATTTCAGAAGCCTTGCAAATGGTTTTGTAATGGACAAAGCGGTGATTATCGCTTACAACGTTCTCGTTGAAAACTTTAACGATGAAATTCCGGTAACTCCTTCGGGAACAATTCACCCGGCAATTGTTAAGTCATGGCAAAATGATGTAGAAAACAACATCAATACATTAATGACGGCTAACGGCGAATTAAGTAGCTGTTCTGTTTTCATTGATGAAACGCAAGCCGTTTTACTAAACAATAATATGGAAGTATTAATCGGGCTACAACCTGTTGGCTACGCAAAAACAATCATTGTAAAAATTGGTTTCACTACAAATACTGAATAAAAATGGCAGATAATTATAACTCAAAACAATATCGTTGGAAGGACCTATCAATCACTTACGGCGGAAGAATTATCGAAGGTATTACTGAGAATGAATATGAAGTCGAAGTCGAAGACGATTTTCTTTACGGTCGCGGTGATGAACCTCACGATATTGTACAAGGAAATAAGTCTTATAAAGGAAAAATCACGATTTGGCAATCTGAGTTAGAAGCGATGATTCGAGACGCTCCTAACAAAGATATTACAAAGCTGAAAGCGGATATAGTAAACACTTATTCCGGTGATGAAGGCGAACAATCCGTAACCGATATATGTAAAAACGTTAGGTTCGGAAGCTATAAAAAAGCCTTTAAACAAGGTGATAAGAATATGCTGGTCGAAATTGCTTACAAATTCACAAAACTATTACTTCAACAGTAAACTTTTTCATATCTAAATTTTAATGGAACCCGCTCGGATTGGGCGGGTATTTTTAAAAACAACAATCAAAAAAATCAATAAAATGTCAAAAGAAACAAAATCATTAGAAGAAAAAATCAACGGATGGAAACAACAATACGGCGGTGTGTTTGAGCTTCCGATTGATGATAAAATCTGCTATTTAAGAGAACCAAAAATCGAAGATTATAAAAAGGCATTTATCGCAATGCAAAATGACGGTGAGGTCGGTTTTGGTGAAACAATGATAACCGAACTTTGGTTAGAAGGTGATAATGTTATCAAAACCGATAACGACTATTTTACGCCTGCAAAAAAAGAAATCATGAGAATGTTGAACTATGACGAACCCGAAATTAAAGAGGTTGGAGATAGACAACATGAAATTGTGATCGGTGATGTAAGAACAGTTATTCGCGTAATCACAAAAGAAGATTTAAAGGCAGCAGAAAGAAGAAACCCAAGCGGGAAACCTTTTGTAACACAGGCAGCCCTTTATGATCTTGTAAAAGTTTCGGCTGACCCGGAATTCGAAGATAGGAATAACGCTACAATTAGATTTCCACTATATCAGGCAATCGAGAAAGTACAAAACAAAAAAATTGCACAGCTAAAAAAGCTTTAAACGACGCGATTATTGATGAAAATGACGCGTCGGCTTATGAATACGCTGATAATTTAAACATCCGCTTATTAGATGGCTATTTGAGCTACTATATGCACATACCAAACCCGGAATTACTGTCTGTTGAAGATTGGGCTGATAAAATTCAACTTCTTCATTTTATCCGGGAACAGGAAAAAAAATCAACACAACAATAAATGAACGCTTACGAGTTTATCCTTAAAATGAGAGATTATGCAACGTCCGGGCTACGTAATGTAGCTCAACAGTTGGGCGTTGTGGATAGACAGGCGAATCAGGTTAATAATAGGCTAAGAACTACGGAAAGTGTTTCCCGAAGCTTGGGTAATACTTTAGGAGGTTTAAAAGGAAAACTTATCGGATTATTTGCCGGGTTTTCCTTATTAGCCTTCACAAATCAAGTTATAGAAGCACGGGCGGAATATGAGAAATTCGATGCCGTCCTTACTAATACATTTCAAAATAAAGATGTCGGACAGGGCGCGCTCGCATTACTCACCGATTTTGCAGCTAAAACGCCCTATCAGTTAAACGAGCTTACTGGGTCTTTTATTAAGTTGGTGAATCGTGGGGTTTTACCGACCCGTAACGAGTTAACCGCGCTTGGTGATCTTGCTTCATCGCAAGGAAAGTCTTTCGATCAATTAACTGAGGGTATTCTTGATGCTCAAACAGGTGAGTTTGAGAGAATGAAAGAATTTGGAATCAAAGCTTCAAAAAGTGGCGATTCTGTTTCATTGACTTTTAAAGGTGTAACAAAAACCGTTAAAAATAATGAGGAAGCAATCTATGGGGCTGTTTTAGCTTTCGGACAAATGAAAGGTGTTGCAGGCTCAATGGATGTCATTTCTAAAACTTTAGGCGGTAGAATATCAAATCTAAAAGATCAGTGGTGGAGTTTTCTTGTAGCTGTCGGCGGTTATTCCGGCGGAATTCTTGGGGACTTCTTAGGGGTTGCAAGTGAAGGATTAGAATTCTTGAAGAATAACCTTCCATATGTCGCACATTGGTTTGAATTGCTTTGGAAGTTTATATCACCTTTAGTACAAACTTTAAAAGTATTCTTTAAAGAAGCTTTTCAAGGTGTATTGGGTATTTCAGATTCAAAAAGTGCTTTAGAATCTTTCGGAAATGTAGCAGTCGGTGTTTTAATGTTCATTGACTGGTTAACTACCGGATTGGTACAGTTCATTGATTGGATAAGACCACTAGCTCCATATTTATTGGATGCAGCAATCGCTTTCGGAGTATTTAACCTTGTAATGTCTCTTAACCCTGTCAGTTTAATTATTATTGGAATTATTGCGTTAATGACTGTTATCGGGATGGTTACGAAATATACCGACGGTTGGGGGGCTTCATGGGTTGCTGTGAAAGATTTATTTAAAGCTGTTTGGAATCAGATCGGAGTAACCTTTGATTGGTACGTCGAAAGGTTTAAGTACAATTTTGACATGATTATTCTTAAAGCGAAAGAGGTCGCGGAAAATGTTAAAAACTTTTTCAAGTCGGGCGATGATGTCACAAATACGGCGTCGGCAGAAATTGAAAAGAGACAGGCCGCTTGGGCAGCTAAACAAAAGGAAATCTTCTCACAAAGTGCTAATAATGCTAAAACAATTGTGAATTCTGTTAAGAATATCGGTATAACGGTTGATAAAGACGGGATTTCGAGAGATTTTAAGAAAATCAAAGATTCTTTCAAAGGATTAGGCGGGGATAAAATGGGTGACCCAAAAGCATACGAAGATTATTTAAAAAATAATAAAGGTATGCCGAAAGCTCCGGGAATGGCTGACGATAAAAAGAAGAAAGGTAAAAAAGACGGTGACGGAATTGTCGCGGGTGGTTCCAAACAAATGCACATTGTAATCAACATAAATAAACTTCAAGATCAGACGGTAATTCATGTTGACAGCACACAAAAAGGTGTCGAAAAATTGGGAGATGCAATCCAAGAAGAAATATTAAGAGCTGTAAATAGTGTAAACCAAATGCAAACAATATAATGGCGGATTTTGATTTAAAAGAGCTTGTCGCGAAAGTGCATAATAATTATATCGGTCCTTATTTTCCTGAATGGTGGAAGAAAAATAAATCAAAATTTGAACTTCCTTCATTAATGGGAATCGGTCGCGAGCTTGTACTTGGTGGAACCTATTTTCAGACGCTAAAAGTAGCTTATAAAGGTGAAGAATTTGATTTTCCAAATGAGCCTTTAATAACAATGAGTTTGGCAAAAACCATAGTAGAAACGGCTACCGTTGGCGATGAAAGAATAGGAACCGTAAAAGAATACATCACTACCGAAGATTATCAGTTAACAATACGTGGTGTTTGTGTAAATGAGGACCCGGAAAAAAGAGAGCTTTACCCGGCAGAACAGGTTCAGGAGCTTCACAGAATTGTTGCAATTAATGATAGTTTAGAAGTTTTAAGCAATCCATTTTTATTGCTTTTTGATATTAAAAATATTGTTATTAAAAATGTTGAATATGATGAAATGTCTGGTCAACAGGGCTTACAGAAATATACAATTACTGCTGTTTCCGATCAAGACTTTTACGCGGACTTAGCAGAAAAAGAAAAAACAAATCTACCGTAATGTTTATACTAAAGGGAAAAATACAAATAGGTGATTTTATTTTTCGTTCAATAAATGAAGTTGAAATCACTAAAAGTGTCGAAGATTTGGTCGATACCGCAATCGTTAAAATGCCTTCAAAATTCAAGGTTAGAAATGACGGAGAATTGAAATACACTGAGGAAATAATAAAACCTGGCGATAAAGTCACAATTACTTTAGGTTATGCCGGAAAATATGAAGGTGTCGAATTTGTCGGTTTTGTTTTAAGTGTAGGTTCTAAAATCCCGCTTGAAATTAAGTGCGAAGATTCTATGTATTTATTGCGTAGAAAAAACATTACCAAAGCTTTTGAGAAAACTACTCTTAAAGAAATTTTGCAGGAAGTTGTTTACGGAACTGGGATAAAATTGTCTGACAAAATTCCGGGAATGGAAATCGACAAATTTATTATCAAGCAAGCTAACGGAACACAGGTTTTGCAAAAGCTTAAACAAGACTTTGCTTTGAGTGCTTATTTGGATGATGAAGGTAAACTTTATTGTGGCTTACAGGAACTTAATAATATCGGTCAGGAAGTTATTTATGATCTCAACTATAACCTTGTTGAGAACAATCTTGAATATAAAACAGAAGACGAAAAAAAACTAAAAATAAAATACACTTACATCGATAAAAAAAATCATAAAAAAAGTGTTGAGGTTGGAGACAGTGACGGGGAATTACGAACGTTTCATACTTCGGTAGTTTCTGACGAGAAAAAGCTCGAAGAGATGGCAAGAGCGGAATTGAAGAAAAACAAATATTCAGGTTTCGAGGGTTCCGTCACATCATTTCTTATTCCGTATGCTACACGGGGAATGGCAGCAGTCATTAGAGATAAAAAGCACAAAAACAGAGAAGGTAAATATTTTATAAAAAAAGTAGTCACGTCTTACGGTATGAATGGCGCACGGCGAGAGGTTACATTAAGCAATAAATTATGAATAAGGCTTTACAGGATGCTTTGGCGAAACTTGGAAAAAGAGGTGTTGATACTTTCCCTGCGGAAGTTATTTCTGTGGATAAAGAAAACGGCGTCTGTAAAGTAAGTGACGGAGAAATTGAATATACAGACGTACAGCTTTCTGCAACTGTGGAAGAAAACGGAAAACGTTTTTTTCTGTTTCCTAAAGTCGGAAGTTTTGTATTAGTATCGCCGATAAATGAAGATTTACACAGGCTGTATGTTGAGTTTTTTAGTGATATAGAAGATTTTGATTTACAAATAGAAGATGTCCGATTTCAAGTTGATAAAGAGGGTTTTCTCTTAAAAAAAGAAAATGAAACATTAAAAAAATTAATGTCAGATTTTATTAAAGCCTGCAAAAATTTAAAGTTCCAAACCAATACAGGTGTTACAATTCAGCTTTTGAATTTACAGGAATTTATAGAGGTTGAAAATAGGTTTAATCAGTTTTTAAAATAAGTTTAAATGCCAATAACAGAAGCACAGGCAAAAGCCCGGATTAAAGAGAAATTAAAAATTGCCCGTAACAATATAACGGACCCGGACGAAGCTCTCGACGCTTTAGTCGATGCTCTTTTTGAAATCATTAAAGAATTATTGACAAATGCAACCGTAACCGGAATTTGTTCGGGAAATGGCGGACCATTAACACAAGGAAAAATAACGTAATGGGGAAAATCCTACATAATCAGACAATTTTAGACATTTCAATTGAAACAACGGGAAGTGTTGACAACTGCTTTCAAATAGCAATTGCAAACGGTCACTCTGTATCTGCTGATTTGACCGCCGGGAGTTCTTTCGGCAATGCGAAAGGCTCAAAGCTAAACGAAGATATAGTAGGTTATTATTCCGCAAAGAAAATACACCCCGCAACGGGTAGCACTGAAATATCGGAAGTTCCGCAACTTGGTGGAATCGGCTATATGAAAATCGCAGGAAATTTTAAAGTGAGTTAATTATGAATAAATCATTCCAAGATATTATAAACGAAATGTTGGGCGCGAAAGAAGGTAATTCTGATCTTTCCGGCTTAACATCCACAAGTAAAACGGCTGTGTGGCTTCAAATACTACAAACCGTCGCTTTTATCATTTTTAACTTTCAGGAAGCTTGCAGATTATTTTTAAAAGAAATTGAAGATAAAATTGCAAGTCAAAAAATACCAAACCTAATGTGGTATAGGGGGCTTGCATTAAAATTTCAATATGGCTTTGACCTACTCCCGGAAAGCGACCAATTTTCCACATCTTTTGAAGATAACGGGGTGATTGTGGAAGCAACACCGGAACAAATAGAAGCATCAAAAATTATAAAATATTGTGCAGTTACCCGAAATAAAGGAACTGACGGAAGAATAAAAATTTCAATGAAAATCGCGGGGCAAAATGTAGATGAAATTCTTGAAGATGAAAAGGCTTTAGCATTCAAAGATTATATCGAAGAAGTTCAAGCTGCGGGCGATGATATTGTTATCGTAAACTTCCTCCCGGACATTTTAAAGCTTGAAATTAAAATAGCCATTGATTCGCTTATTTTAAATAACAATGGTATGAGCATAATTACGGGGAAATATCCGGTTCAGGAAACAATACAAAGGTTTTTATTGAACACTCCTTTTAATGGTGAATTGAGCGTCCAAAGTTTAAGAGAAGCCATAAAAGCAACCGAAGGTGTAAAGGATTTACAGGAATTAAATGTTCAAAGTAAATGGATTGACCCAACTGTCGGCGGGTATGGAATGCTTCAGCCGATAACAATTTCTAAAATTCCAAGATCAGGAAGGTTTAAAATTGAAGATTGGAGCGGTATTACATATTTTAACTATACACCACAACAATAATGAATGATGAATTATTTAATATAAATTTTAGAAAATTGGCGATTTGGTATCTGCCGACATTTCTAAGAAAAAAAATAATACAAGCGTTCCTTTGGGCTTTGATTTTTCCCCTTGAATTAATGTATATAGAGTTTGAGAGAACCCGGAAACGTAATCTTACCAAGATGAATCATAATTACCAAAAGTTTTCAATTCAGAAAAGGTTAAATGATGCTTTTGATTCTCAGTTACGAAGAATAGAAATCGTCAAAGGAGTTCAATACGAGGGCGTTTATTTATATACGAAAGGAGAAATCGACCCAAACAGCCCAAATTATTACAGTGATTCTCCCAACAATAAAATGAAATGGCTAAAAACCGATAAACCTCTTTATTTAAGAACAAAATCGGAATTATACAGTGAGTTTGATTTTATTGTGAGAATTCCTGATACAAATATTAATCAGATCAGATTAAGAGCGGAAATAGACTTCTATGTTCTGCAAAGCAAAAATTATAACATCGAAATTATACAATAATGAAATATACTTTCAAATTTTTACAAACGGGTGGTGTACCGCTGACAAATGACCTTATGGCTTTACTTGAAGAAGCTTACGGTATTTTTGAAGTTTTAGGGGAAATAGCGGGAAACCTAACAATTTTAGCAGGTTGCGAAGAGATCGGCTCGACATTTAATCCGGGTATTGTAGCAATTGAGGGTAAGCTTTATTACTTTGAAGGTGGACTTTCAACGCCAACCGTTTACATTCATACCGAAGAAATACAAGAAACTTTTCAAGATCAGGCAAATAAAACCCTTATCGAAAAAAGAACAGTAAAATTCGGCAATGCGGTAACCACTTACAATTGGGCTGATTTTGTTCGTTTAGAAACATTAAAGGATATTCAGGAAAAAGTAAATAATAGCGTTTCTCTATCAGACTTTAATGCTTTGGTAGCTCGCATGGTAATACAGGAAATGAAAACCGCACCGATTCAAAACGGCGGGATTATTTTATCCTGGAGAAAGTCCGCGTCGGAAATACCCCAATTTTGGAAAGAATGCACCGATACAAGAGGTAAAATATTATTACACTGTGACCCGAACGATGTTGATTTTTCCAATTTGGGAAACACCGGAGGAAATAAAACAATTACTCAAACACTCGGTCAAATGCCTAAACATAGGGTAAGATATACAAGGACATTGCCTTGGGCTTCCGGCAGTGGCGGGGGGTTCTCCGGCGGAGGAAATCAATTTAACATTGGTGATGCCGATTCCTCAGAAGTTGGCGGAGATCAGCCAATGAACATAATGAACCCTTACAAAATAGTATTATTCATAGAACCTAACTTCCAATAAAATGCCATACACAGAAATAAACGATATTTTAAGCTGGTTTCAGACTGGCGATTATCCTACCGAATCACAATTTAAAGCTTCTTGGACTTCCTTTTGGCATAAATCAGAATTGATTCCCTTGAATCAAATTCAAGGCATTGATGAATTTTTACAGCAAACTACGCCGATCAGTTCTTTTAATACTCATTTGACTGACCCGGAAGCACACACTAATTATTTAGCAAAAAAAGATGCTTCAAATCTTACAGATCAAAATAAAGAATCTTGGAAAGTTGCTTTAGGGGTTGGCTCACTTCCTTCTAATATTGCAACGGTAGACGATTCTCCAAATAATATATACGGTAATGTTTGGAAAAAAGAACAGAGCGATGCTCTGTATATGATCGTCGACGAGTTTGTTTCCAATGGTAAAATTATGGCTTCAAAAATTGAAGCTTTAGGGCTTACAGAACTTATTACAGTTACGGAAACGTCTCTATCCGCTTTTATGGCGAATAATGCAAATTATGAGTACGAAAAAAACGACATGATCGCCATTCCCGATGGTGCAGGAAATTATTCTTTATACATCTACAGAGGCGGAATTAAAACCGTTTCAGGAAATTATATTCCGACTGGATTAAGCAATATAACTATTGCAATGGTTCAGGGCTTACAGGCTGCTTTAGACGCTAAAATGAATAAACCAACCGCCGCAGGAAACTATTTCATTAATCATAACGGAACAACGACTTACCGTGCTATAAATCCGACTGCTAACTATCTGTTGTTTTGGAATAATACAGATTTTACGGCTTCTGATATATATAATAATGCCGGTAAATATGGAATTGGTACAACGACACCAAGCGAAATGCTACATTTGAATAATGGCAGGATGAGATCAAAGGCTATTGTCTTTGATGATAATACGGAAACTTTGCCGAATCAGCTTACCCAGTCCGCCCGATTGCTATACTATACCGACAACTCCGGTACGAAAAAACGTGTCTTCATGAAAGAAGACTATTTGCCTGAATTCATCCTTCTTCCTTCCCAGTTAACCGAAGCGCAAAAAACCACATGGAAAACGGAAATGAACGGCGGTTTTAGCACTGCGAGTATGAGCGTTTTTATTATTAATCCTGTTGTTATTAAAAAACAAAACGGTAATAATTACATTTCATTACGTGGTGCTAATCTTTACTTGAATCCTGCCAATTTTCAGGTCGACATTGTTAATATGAGCGGGAACGTAGTATTAAATGTTCCTAACTCACAGGTACAGTTAATCAGCACCGGATTAGATTTGGTTTTTTATGTTAATTTATTTTCCCTGCCTTTGGGCAGTTATAAGGTGCGTTTAAGAAACGGACTAGCGGAATACACTACTTCTGTCAATTTCCAATTAGTCGACAATGTCAACAGTATTGATCCTTCGACATTACTTTGGAATACAAAAGTTTATCAGGATGCAGTTACAAGTAAAATGTTTGCTGCTGGAAATACGGTTCAGTACGCACTGGATAGCACCGTAAAAGCCCCTGCCGATGAAGCTGTATTTATATTTAAAGCCAAAACACAACTTCCGGTATTTCCGGCAGGAGAAGATTTTTACTTTGAATTTGATTGTCCTGCTTTATGGGTTAACGGTAATATCTCAAGCAACTTCTTTGGATTATCTGTAATTGCAGACTATCAAACACTAAATAATGACATCATTGGCGGTGTTGCTTTAGGTGTAAGAGGGGATTATTTAAACTGGGTGAATTTTACGAATACTACAGGTAATTTAGATTGGAATCAAACAGTAAATGTTATTTTGGTGAAGCGTGGAAACACTCTAACAAGAATAATTACGGCAAAACGTGCGCAACAAACCACGCCTATGACTTTTATTGATAACGTAACGATTACTGACGGACAGGCTTTATATATTTCTGCAATTTTTCAAAATACTACAGCCTATACTCAACAAAAATTTATGACCATGACTATTAAAGACATGTACACTTTTTAAACACAAACTAATTAATAAAAATCCTAATCATGAACACTTCGGAACTAATTATTAATACAAATGATAAAGAAATGTTAGACGCAATCAACATGACAAGTGACAGCTGGCACGAAATGCCAATCCCGGACCATCCGGTTTACCCGCAATTTAGTAGAAAGTTAATTGTATCCGGGTTTTCTAATCCTGACATGGAGTTACCGGAAGAAAGAATTTATGTGTATGTTACACAGGTTTTAACCCTCAAAACTACTAATAATGTGCATAAAAAAATCAGAATGCCAGATTGGGTTATTTACGAATGGAATAAAGAAGAGGTAATGCGTCCTGATGGGACCTTTATAACAGGAATAAGACAAATTAAGGATGAAGAGGGGAATATAATATCTGAAAATGAAGAGGTTATTAAAATGCCTTCTATCCAATACGTCCGTTTTCTCAATAAAACAAAATCGGTCTATTTGGTTGATATCCTTGCAAGATTCATGATTCAGTATGTAGATAAATTTCAAACAGAAATAGACGATATATAACCTATGAAAACAGTATTAAAATTATTGCTTGAAATCCTTTTTATGCTAATAGGAATCCCGATTTTCTTAGCTCTTTTTATTGTAGGTATCTTTTACACTTTTGTAAAGCACGCTGTAAAGTGGGATTACTCTATTTCAAGACAGTTTACACCAATTTTAAGAAGTATAAATCTTGTTTTTGATGGTTTAGCAAATGCCGGGGCAGGCGAACTATTGAACGATTCCTTTAAAATAAAAAATGATTACGCCCGATATGGGAAATGGTACGAAACGATATCAGCAATTACAGGACTTGTAAAGTTATATGAGAAAGATACTTGGCTGAGAAAGTTTTTAAAAATATTGGGTAAAAATCACTGTGAAGAAGCAATCACAGATATGCAAAATTATTACTATAACCATCTATTTACGAAAGAATGAAAGATTTATTAATAGAACACTTTGGGACGTTTATCGGGGCTATTTTAACGGGAGTAGCGGGGTTTTTATTTGGAAGAAAAAAAATACAGGCGGAAGTTGACGGTCTGTCGGCAGATAACGAGGGTAAAGAAATTGAAAACGCCGATAAATTAGTAAAACTTTATAAAGATGCTATTGATGATCTCGGTAGTAGATATGAGGTAAAATTTAAAGAGGTTACAAGTATGTATGAAATGAAAGTAAAACTTCTTGAAGATGAAATAAACCTTCATAAAAGGATTAATGCACAATTAAAGGAAGAAAATACAATGCTACGTCAGAAAATTAAAGATAGTGGTATAATTCTATAAGGCATTCGGAAAAAAGCCCTCCGACAAAATAAATAAGCTCTCACACAAATTTAAAACGGAACGAACCGCCGTCGGAGGACATAAAGTCTTCTGATCGCGGTTCGTTCTTTTTTTGTGTGAGAGCTACAAATATATAAATTAAATATGGAGATTAAAATAAACAGTAAAAATTTAGGTGAATTAGTAATAAAGCTAATCAGCAAAGAAAAAGCAAAGGAATTAATTGTAAATAACCATTACTCAAAAAAATGGAATAATCCAAGTTTCGGACTTTATAGTTTCGGGATATTCGAAGCCGGAAAGGAAGAAGAAAACGACTGTCTTGGTGTTGCGAGTTATGGATATATGAAAAATTTAAAAGCAAAAATATTTTATCACCCAAACCCGGAAGCATGGATGATTGAATTGAATAGGATGTGGATTTCTGATAAATTGGGTAAAAATGCAGAAAGTATTTTGATTGCACACTCATTAAAAATGCTGAAAAGATTAAATAAAAATATTGTTGCGGTCCAATCTTTTGCGGACGGTCGTCTTGGTTGCGGGACTATCTATAAGGCGTCAAATTTTAAATATTTTGGTAAGCATCAAACAATATTCCTGAAAAACAAATTAACGGGCGAAATAACGCATCAACAAAACTTAACGAACTCTACATCTAAAACACGTTTTATTCGCGATAATATAGCCTATTTGCTCGGTGATTTCGAGACTTTCAAAGTTGACACTTATAGATATATTTTTCCGCTATGTAAAAGGTTTCAATTCAAAAGCCCTCAACAACCCTACCCGGCATATAATAAGGGACAACATGAATACATATGGATAAGAAATAAAAAATTGATAAAAGATCGGCTTATTAACTTCATTAATGATATAAAAGAATAAAAGCTGTCCTTTGGGACAGCTTCATTTTTTAATTTTCGATTGAATTATTGTCTTTTTTAAAAGCTTCAATCATTTGATCTCTTCTTTCTTTTGTAAGAGTTTTGCTTTGAGGATACGGATTACTTTTAAACTCTTCTCTCTTTTTAATGTATTGTTCTCGTGTTACTGGAATTCCTTTTTGTAAAGGTGCAATTTCAACTGCTCTTTTTTCAATTCCAATTGCTGTAAATGAATGAAATTTGTTCGGGTCGCTAACTTCTAAGATTAGACCTGTTAAGCCCTTAAATCGGTAAGGTCCTTCTGATACTGGAATGTCTTTTGTGTACCAAGCTGTATAAACTCTATTACCGAATTTCGTTGTAGCTTTATTACATTTATATCCTAGAATCGTTTTTACATCTTTGTAATTAGTGTCCCAATCTAAATAAGTGTTTTCAAATGTGAAAAAATCACGATTTATATTACTTGTAAAGTAGATTTTTGAACCTTCTCTATATACAGAGTAACCCACTTTATACTTTGGCAATTCAGCTGCTTTGATTTCAACATTACTACCACTTTGAGCCGCAGTTGTTGCTTTTTTAACTGCATCCCTTGCAGCTACATATTGTTGGCTGTAAAACAAAGAATTGTTTGAATTGAAGTCCAAAAGCATAAGTTCTTTGAATCTATGGTTCTCATCTACATCTGTTGTATCTCGTACAAAAGAATATTCATATTGAACCTCAAGGTCTGAAATAGACTTATTAGATTGCTGAGAAAAGCCACAAGCAAATGAAAGTATTGATAAAATTAAAAAGTATTTACGCATCCTCAAATTTAATTAATTCTTAGGTTATTACCACATTCCCATCATTGGGTTAGTAAATGGAGCAGCGCATTCGTCTTCCATTTGCTGTAAGTCTGTTAAAAAACAATCCGGGGCATCATTAGGACCTACTTCCACAGTTTGAGTATAACCGCAAGACGATGTAAGGGTAATTGGGTGATAAAAGAATTTAGCAGTAGAAACAGTTTTTACTTCTTTTGTTTCTGTTTTAACTTCGGCGCTCTTTGCGCTTACTAATCCAGCAACACATACAGTTGCTAATAAAATCATTTTTTTCATAATTGTTTTGTTTAATGATTAATTTAAAAATCGACTTAAATGTATTAAAATATATCAAACGACAAAGAATTTATTTTTTATGTTAAATCGCTAGATATGATTTACTTTTGCATAGTTATAAATAATGATTTATTTTCATTTACGGTAATCCGTAAGGTTATTATAAAAGATTTTTTAAAGGGTGTTTAAACTGGGTTTAAAACCTTATTAAATAAAAAAGACACCCTAAGTGGATGCCGTCAATTATTGTTTTAAAAGCCCTTTTTTGGGCATTTGGTTTTAAAAATTTGTACTTTTGGTTTTCGCGATCATAAATTTTAATGTCGCTGATAAAAAATCAATTTCTAAATATTTACATTTGCAGAAAAATATCATATTTTGAAGAAGCTTCTCAACGAGACTATTATATATGGAATTGGGGCGATCATGCCGAGGATAATTGTCGTATTGCTGAATTATCTGTTTATTAAAAATATTAACAACGAAGATTTTGCAATTTTCACCAATCTTTATGCGCTTATTTCTTTTGTAAATATTGTGCTTTCTTTTGGTTTTGAAACGGCTTATTTCAGGTTTTCTTCAGATAAGGATAATGAGCAAAAAGTATTTAATACATCATTTTGGTTTTTAACGGGATTGTCAAGTGTTTTCCTGATATTGGTTTTATTATTTAATCAACCGATTGCCAATGTTTTCGGATATTCACAAACTCCTGAATTCATCAGATGGTTTGCCTGGATTGCTTTTTTTGATAATATTCTGGTGATCCCTTTAGCCTGGTTTAGATTTCATAACAGACCGATAAAATATACTGCAATTCGTGTAATACAGGCTGTTTTCCAAAGTATTTTTGCTATTGCTTTATTTCTATATATTCCGCAGGAATTTAGTTTACAATTAGGGTTAAAAGAAAAAGTTTCCTATCCTTTTTATAGTAATTTGGCAGCAAGTTTTCTTGGAGTCTTATTGGTAATCCCAATTATCTTAAAGGTAAAACTGCAGTTTTCAAAAGATCTTTTTTCTCAAATGATCAAATATTCCTGGCCGATCATGATTGCAGGCCTTGCATTCATGGTTAATGAAAATTTTGATAAATTTATTCAGAAATTTATTATCGATGATGGCGATGCAGGAGCATATGGTGGCTGCTATAAAATGGCGGTTTTAATGACTCTGTTCGTTACCGCTTACCGAATGGGAATAGAACCGTTCTTCTTTAAACAAATGCAAAATGAAAATGCCAAGCTTACCTATGCAAAAGTAACAGAATATTTTTCGTTTTTCGCATCTATAGTTGCTTTGGGAATTATCGCAAATGTTTCTTGGCTAAAGCATTTACTGGTTCCAAACAGTTCTTATTGGGTTGCCCTTAATATCATACCAATTATTGTAATTGCCAATTTATTTTTCGGTATTTATTATAACCTTTCTACGTGGTATAAAGTGACGGACAGAACAAGAGTAGGAACTTATATTTCCTGGGCCGGGGCGATTCTTACTATTATTTTAAATCTAGCTCTTTTACGTCAATATGGCTTTATGGTTTCTGCATGGGTAACTTTGGCGGCGTATTTTACAATGATGGTTCTATCCTATTTTTTAGGACAAAAATATTACCCTATCCCTTACAGAATGAAGAAAATTGCATTTTTCATTGTTCTTTTGGCTGTTTTCAGTTATGCAATTGCCGATTTCTTCGATTACAATTTATGGATAGGAAACTTACTATTCCTCATTTATGCCGGAATTCTCATCTATTCCGAAAAAGATATGCTACTTTCAAAAATAAGAAGATAAATTTTGGTCTTGAATTTGCTATTCATTGAATTTTATTTCAATGTAAACAAATGTTTAAAAAGATATAAATCATACCACACCAATGGTTTTAATTACTATCTTTAACTTTAAAATTAAAACTAACTAATAAAAAACATACATACATAGTTTATGAAAATTATTGTTCCTATGGCTGGACGCGGCTCCAGATTACGTCCACATACTCTGACAGTTCCAAAACCTCTTATTCCTATTGCAGGAAAACCCATCGTACAGAGGCTGGTAGAAGATATTGCTAAAGTTGCGGGAGAAAAGATTGAAGAAGTAGCTTTTATCATCGGAGATTTTGGTCAGGAGATTGAAAAATCTCTTATTCAGATCGCTGAAAAATTAGGAGCAAAAGGAAGCATTTATTACCAGAATGACCCTCTTGGAACAGCGCACGCCATCAAATGTGCAGAGCAATCCATGAGCGGAGACGTGGTAATTGCTTTTGCAGATACCCTTTTCCGTGCAGATTTCGTTTTGGATAAAAATTCAGACGGGGTTATTTGGGTAAAAAGTGTCGATGATCCGTCTGCTTTCGGAGTTGTAAAACTGGACAATTACGGCTTTATCACAGACTTCGTTGAAAAACCCCAGACTTTCGTTTCAGATCTTGCTATTATCGGTATCTATTACTTTAACAGTGCTGAAAAGCTGATGAACGAAATCAATTATATCATGGATAATGATATTAAAAATGGCGGTGAATACCAATTAACTACAGCATTGGAAAACCTTAGAGCAAAAGGAGCAAAATTCACGCTTGGAAAGGTAAATGACTGGATGGATTGCGGAAACAAAAACGCTACCGTGGAAACCAACAGTAAAATTCTTGACTATGAAAAAGAAGTAATGGTAAACTTCCCTGCTTCGGCTGTTATTGAGAATTCTTTGATCATTCCGCCTTGTTTTATTGGTGAAAATGTGAAAATTTCAAACTCAAAAGTAGGCCCTGGCGTTTCCTTAGGAAATAATACCGTTATCGTAAATTCAAATATCGAAAACTCTCTGATTCAGGAAAATACAAAAATCAACCACGGAAATCTTTCCAATTCCATGATCGGAAACTCCGCGCAGTATTTCGGCGTTGCAAGGGAAATTTCGCTGGGAGATTATTCTGTTTTGGATTTTTTGTCCAAATAAATTCAGGATAGAAAATATTTAACTTAAATAAGATATATTCAGGCCACACAAAAGATTTTGTGTGGTTTGGCGTTAATATTGCAACGTTTTTTAAAAAATTGAAAAGGTAAATACATGAAAAACTGTATCATAGCATTATTATTACTTTTTGTGGCCACTTCCTGCAAAACCAGAAATGCCCATAAAAAAAGGGACAATACCCTAAAAGTAGACAGCACGTATGTACTGGAGGATGACAGCAGGCCTAAAGACGCCAGTCAGCCGATAAGAAATAAGCTTACGTTTTTCGAAAATGTCCTGATCCCGCCACAATTCGAGCAGATAAAAATCAACAGCAAAGTAAATGTGGAAACCGGAAGTTTTATTCCTACCCTGGATGCCACTATTTATATTGAAAAAGATAAAAAAGTATGGATGAACCTTCAGGCACTGTTTCTTACTGTTGCCCGCGGAATTGCTACGCCAGAAGGTATAAAAGGCCAGGATAAAACCAGCAAAACTTACATAGATTCAGATTTTGATTACCTGAATAATTTACTGAACGTGAATTTCATCGATTATAAATCTCTGGAAAAAATCCTTATCGGAAGAACTTTTGTAAAGCTTAATGATTCTCAGTTCACATTAACAAAAAACGCCCAAGGCTATAAAATGGCGTCCAATGTTAATCAAAAATTTGAAACCGAAGAAAAAACCAGAGAATACAAAACGGTATTGCAGTATGATAATAATTATGATCTTTTAAGTGTTAATTTAAAAGACGTTTTATCTCCCGACGAGCTTGAAATATCTTACAGCAATTGGGAAGAGATCAATGGAATCCGACTTCCGAGAAATGTTAAAATAATTATAAAAGGCTCAAAAAGCAGTCAAATCTTACTGGAAAATACGAAATTTGACTTTTCGAGGATGGATACACCCTATTCTGTACCATCTAGTTACAAGAAAATTGAGATTAAATGATTAAAAAATTTAGCTTTTTAATAGGTATTTTATTGTTCGGACTGCATCAGGGACAGCAAAAAAAGGAGCAATTACAAAAACAAAATGCCGAACTTAAAAAACAAATTGCACAAATAAATTCTGATCTGGCAAAGACCAGAAACGAATCCAAACTTTCTATTGCCTATCTTGATAACGTTAATAAAAAACTGGCGTTACGTGAGAAGGTTTACAATAATACCCAGAAGGAAAAAAGATTTATTGAAGATGATATTTATCTTCGCCAGCTGGAGATTAACCGCCAGAATAAAGAGCTTAAAGTACTTCGTGACAATTACGCCAAAGTTTTGGTAAATGCTTATAAAAATAAAGGGGTACAAAATAAAGTAACGTTTATTCTTTCCGCTAAAAACCTGGGTGAAGCTATCCGAAGAGTTCAGTATTTAAAACAATATTCTGATTATCAGGATAAAAAAGCCGCAGAAATTACTGATGCTGCTGCTCAGATAAAAAGAACCATTGCCCAAAGGCAAAATTCTGTAAGGGAGAAAGCCAATCTACTGATCAATCAGCAAAAAGATTTAACAACAATTAATGCTGAAAGGGCTCAAAAAGAGCAGCTGGTAGCCGATTTCAAGAAAAACGAAACCAAGCTTACCGCCGAGCTTAGACAGAAGCAGACACAGTCTAAAGCACTGGAAGGCCAGATAAGAGCTATCATTGCTGAAGAAATAAGAATTGCAAAGGCTGAAGAAGAAGCCAGAAGAAAGGCTGAGGCTGAAAAAATACGACTGGCAAAAATAGCCGCCGAAAGAGAAAAAGCAAGGATAGAAGCCGAAAATAAAGCAAAAGCCGAAGCTCTGGAAAGAGAAAGATTAGCCGCTGAAGCTGCAGCGAAAAAAGCCGCAGAACTGGCAGCAAGAAGAGCTGAAGAAGAAAGAAAACGCAGCGAGGAAGCTGCAAGGGCCGAAGCCACATCAAGAGACGAAGCAAGAAAAGTTGCCGCTAAAAAAGCATCTGACGATGCTGCTGCAAAAGCAAAAGAAGCTACCGATAAATTAATTGCTGCAAGAGCTGCTGAAGCCGCGCTGGCAAAGAAAAAAGAAGACGACAAGAAAGCTGCGGAATCCAAAGCCATGACGAACTTTGGAGTTTCTACCATTGCAGGAAGCAATTTCGCAGAGAACAGAGGAAGAATGAGTTTCCCTGTAGATAAAGGTCAGATTACCCACCGTTTCGGAAGGCAGCCGCATCCTGTCTTTAAAAATATCATGGAGGAAAATAACGGGATTAAGATTTCCGTTCCTTCAGGTACACGTGCAAAGTCTGTATTCCCGGGAACCGTATCATCGGTTTTGGCAAACAGTGACGGAACAAAGACCGTCATGGTAAAACATGGAACTTATTTCACCATTTACTCCAATTTAGGAAGCGTAAGTGTTTCTAAAGGGCAGCAGGTTTCTGCAGGCACTTTGGTAGGAGTTGTAGGTCAGGATTTTGATGGCTCTTATACCCTTGATTTCCAGGTTTGGAACGGAACTACACCAGTTGATCCTTTAGGTTGGGTTTCTTATTAAAAAAGATTAACTTTGTATAAAAATTTGAAATGAATACTTTAACAATACTTGCCTTATCTTGGCAACATATCTTAATCGTAGCAATACTTCTTGTATTACTTTTCGGGGGCAAAAAAATTCCTGAACTTATGAGAGGTGTAGGCTCTGGGATTAAAGAATTTAAAGACGCTGTAAAGGAAGAAGACAAGCCGGGTTCTGAGAACAAAACCACGAACAATAACTCTTCCAGCAACTAAAATCTTTAACGCTCAATGAATTTTACAGAGACTGCATGGAAAGTCTTCAATCAATCTATTGAAGATTATCACGTGTCTGATGACGTTAACACTCTAATTAATAACCCGTTCGAAAAAGATACTTTGGAACGGATTTTGTATGCAAAGAACTGGATTGATACCGTTCAATGGCATTTGGAAGATATTATTAGAGATGAAAATATTAATCCGGCTGAAGCTCTTCTACTTAAAAGAAGAATAGACGCTTCCAATCAGCAAAGAACTGATCTGGTGGAATTTATAGACAGCTGGTTTCTTAATAAGTTTGAAAATATAACTCCTAAACCTGAAGCAAAAATCAATACTGAAACTATCGCATGGGCGGTAGACAGGCTTTCTATTCTTGCATTAAAGGTTTATCACATGTCATTAGAAGCAAACAGAGAATCTGCTTCTGAAGAGCACAGGGCTAATTGCCAGACAAAATTAGACGTGCTTCTTACCCAGAAAGAAGATCTCTCAACTTCTATTAATCAGTTGCTTACTGATATTGAAAACGGTGACGTTAAGATGAAAGTGTACAAACAAATGAAAATGTACAACGATGAAAGTCTTAACCCAATCCTTTATCAAAAGGGGCAACAAAAATGAAACGATTACTTTTTTTTGGAGTATTACTGCTTATAACATCCTGTGCAACGGAAAAACCAAATTTTTCTCCGCTGTCCAACAGTTTTTATAGCGAAACCAAAGGTTCTGATTCAGACAGAGGAGCTAAAAACAGCATTGATATCAATATCAAAGAAAATGTGAACGCTTCGGAAATCTCTAATCTGATCGCTACTTTTCCTCAGTTTAAAAATTCTGCCTTAAACGAAGAAATTACAGGATTAAAATATAGCCTCCAAAATTATCTGTATGCTATAGATGCCAATAATCTTGCCGGGAAAAATAAAGCCATCAAGAACTTTGAAAGATCTTACAAAAAAATTCAGAAATTAAGACAAAAGCTTAATAAGGATGATGATGAAGTCCTTAACAGGTATCTCGTAAGATTAAAAACCAATATTTCTGTAATCGAAGATTCTATAAAAGGAAATTAAAAAACTATTAAACATTCATGATTAAAATTCAGGCGGAAGCCAACGTTCCTACGGAGCACGGTAATTTCCGAATGATCGCTTTCTCCGAAAACGAAAACGACTGGATGCCGCACATGGCCATTATCGCCGAAAATACAGACTTTACTAAACCTGTCAACGTACGCTTCCACTCAGAATGTATTACTGGAGAAGTTTTCCATTCAAAAAAATGTGAATGCGGGCAGCAACTTGACGCTGCTATGAAATATATCCACGAAAACGGAGGAATTATCATTTACCTTCGACAGGAAGGGAGAAATATAGGAATTATAAATAAATTAAAAGCATATTCCTTGCAGGAAAAAGGTTTTGATACAGTAGAAGCCAACCTGAGACTGGGACTTCCCGCAGACGACAGAAATTTCGGGGTAGCAATTGAGATTTTAAATGTATTGGAAGTAAAAGACATTAACCTGCTAACCAACAATCCTGAAAAGGTAAAATATGTAACGGAAAGCAACATCCATCTCAATTCTAGAATTCCGTTGCAAATTCCGGCCAATGAGATCAGTCGGGGATATTTAAAGACAAAAAAAGATTATTTTGGTCATCTGCTTGATGATAATGATAATTAAAGAAATAAAAACTCTGGAATCTTCCAGAGTTTTGCTTTTTTATTGATTTGTTGTGAGTGTCTAGCTGTCATTTCGGTTTTTCTGTTCCCAGTCCCCTACATTTAAAAATAAAAAACTGAAAAGATATATTCTTAATTGATTTTAATGGTCTTTATTTTAGACTCATCAAGATTATAATATTTTACAACTGCATTATAATCGCTAGTATCTACAGAGGCTGTATTTTTCGCAGCACTTGCCGGAACTAGTACTACTCTGAATGTCTGGTTATTTAAATATTGATTGGCTTCTGCAGAAGACATCGTAGATTGATTAAAGTTTGCCGAAGTACGGATATTAACCTCTTGTGTATTAAAATCGAAACTATAATCTAATTCTCTACCCGTAGCCGGTACTGTAACATTATCTAAATAATAAGTTTTAGGAATGCTTTCCCAATATCCACCTACTTTTCTGTATACTAAAACTACATCTGTATTTAAAATATTAATATCCATGGAAAGTGTATAGCTGTTAGAACTGGAAAATGTTCCGGTAGCATCTCTCATTTGAGAATAAGTATCATGATCTACAAAATTATTATTGTTATCATCATCATCGCAGCTGAATATGAACAAACTCACAAACGCCAGCAATAAAATTGGAAGAAATTTTTTCATTTTTATAAAAGTTTAGTTGTTTATTATTTATAAAGCGTATTCAAATCATATACCAAAAATTTCAAAAACATTGTTTTCGTCATTTTTTTAATCGTATTTTTGTTCTTATTCAAAAATTATGAAGAAAATAATTTATACATCCCTCTTTATATTCTTATTTTTCAGCTCAAAAGTAACAGCCCAGTATCAGCCTAAAAACATTTCTAAAGAAGATTTGAAAAAGGCCAGCCAGTGGGTGGACAAAACATACCGCTCCCTTTCCCAGGACGAAAAGCTTGGACAGCTTTTTATTGTAGCTTTATATACCAATAAAGGTGAAAATGAAATTAATAACGTAAGAAATATCGTTACAAATGACAAAATAGGAGGTTTAATCTTAATGCAGGATGATGCAGCAAGGGAAATTAACCTCGTTAATGAATTTCAGCAAAAATCCAGAGTTCCTTTAATGATTGGGATGGATGCAGAATGGGGATTGTTCCAGAGAATTGCAACAGCTCACAAATTTCCGTGGGCCATGACTTTGGGAGCCATTCAGAATAAGATTTTTATTGAGCAAATGGCCGCAAAAATAGCCGAAGACTGCCATAGAATGGGGATCAATTGGGATTTTGCTCCCGTTGTAGATGTCAATACCAATCCGGGAAATCCTATTATCGGGAACAGAAGCTTCGGATCTGAAGTAAATAATGTGATCAATTCGGCTTTAGCTTATTCAAATGGCCTTCAGGACAATAATATTTTAGCAGCAATCAAACATTTCCCGGGCCATGGAGACACCAGTACAGATTCACACTTGGATTTACCCGTTGTTTCGCATAACCTGGATCGTTTGAACGCTATTGAGCTCGCTCCTTTCAAAGCATTGATAAATAAAGGAATCGGTGGTGTAATGGTAGCGCATTTATACGTTCCGGCACTTGAACCGGCTAAAGGAATTCCGGCTTCAGTTTCTAAAAATATTATTACCGGATTATTAAAAGATAAATTAGGATTTAAAGGCTTGATCATCACCGATGCTTTAAATATGGGTGCTGTAGCCAATAAATACAAGCCTGGGGAACTTGATGCACTGGCTTTCAAAGCAGGAAATGATATTATGCTTTTCTCACAAGGCGTTGCGGAAGGAAAAAAATTAATCCAAAAAGCGATTGATAATGGAGAAATTCCTCAATCCAGAGTAGAAGAAAGTGTTAAGAAAATTCTTCTGACCAAATATTTCCTGGGGTTAGACAAATACACCCCGAAAAATCCTGAAAACATTAATGCTGATCTTAATAATGAATCTCATAAGATTTTGGTAACAAATCTTTATTCCGAGGCGATTACCTTATTAAAAGATGAAAAGAAACTGCTCCCGTTATCCGGAAAACAAACCTATTATGTTCCTTTGGAGGAAGCACCTTATCAGACTTTCGCCAATCTGCTGGGATCTAATATAATTATTAAAAAAGTGGCTGAAATCAATTCAATTCCTGCTAATTCCACAGTAATTGTAGGTTTTCATAAAGATAATTCTACCGCTTACAAGCCTTATAAAATCTCAGCAGAATCAAAAAAAGTTTTAGCTGATTTAACGAAAAACCAAAACGTTATCCTAAATGTTTTCGGAAGCCCTTATGCTTTAAGAGATATTGATATTTCAAAAGTTTCAACAGTTCTTGTTTCTTATGAAAACAATGATGATTCCATGACTGCAACGGCTCACGCCCTTACCGGCAAAAGAAAAATATCCGGAAGACTTCCGGTTTTGGTTAATGATAAACTAAAAGCAGGAATGGGAATAGACTTCACCCCACTACAAATTGATACACTAAAACATCCATAAAATAATGAAAATAGGCATACTTTGCTATCCAACATACGGAGGAAGCGGAATCGTTGCAACAGAGCTGGGAATGTCCCTTGCCAATAAAGGCTATGAGGTTCATTTCATCAGTTCTGCGCTTCCGGCCAGATTAGATATCACCAATCCGAATATTTTCTTCCACAGGGTAAATGTTCAAACCTATCCGCTGTTTCAGTATCAGCCTTATGATATTGCATTGAGCTCCATGATTTACCGCGTTGTAAACCTCTACAAGCTAGACCTGCTTCATGCCCATTATGCAATACCTTATGCCTACGCGGCTTATACGGCAAAGCAAATGCTTCAGGAAGATAACAACGATATTCCTTTGGTGACAACACTTCACGGAACAGATATTACCCTGGTTGGCCAGCATCCAAGCTACAAGCATGCGGTGGAGTTTTCCATCAATAAATCTGATGCCATTACTTCTGTATCCGAAAGTCTTAAAAAAGATACCCTTCAGTTTTTCAATATTAAAAAAGAAATCCAAGTAATCACTAATTTTATTGATAATTCTGAGTTTGATGAGTGCAATGAATGCCAGAGAACCCAGTTCGCCAATCCGGACGAAAAAATATTGATCCACGTATCAAATTTACGACCTGTAAAGCGTGTTGATGAAGTGTTACAGATTTTCAAAAATGTTGAGAAAAAAGTAAAATCAAAATTAATTATCATTGGCGAAGGTCCGGACATGGAAAAAGTGAATCAATTCCTCGAAGAAAATCCCGATTTGATTTCAAAGATCCGTTTATTGGGTAAAGTCAATGATTTATATAGAATTCTTCAGCTTTCAGACGTATTTTTACTGCCTTCAGAGCAGGAAAGCTTCGGTCTGGCGGCATTGGAAGCAATGGCGGCCAATACTCCGGTAATAAGCTCCAATGCAGGTGGTATTCCTGAGGTAAATATTCAGGGAGAAACAGGATATCTCGCAGAAATAGGAAACGTAGAAGCCATGAGCAACTATACCATTAAGCTGCTGAGCAATGATGAACTTTTAGCCAAAATGAAGAAAAATGCGAAAGATCAGGCTATAAAATTCGATTTGAAAAACATTCTTCCTATATATGAAGAAATGTATAGAACAACTATAGAAAATTTTAAAAAAGAGTTGACAAGAGTGTAGCACTTCTGCTATATTTGTGTCACACTCATGACGGAAAAATTACTTCAATATCTTTGGAACTATAAGGTTTTCAAACATTTTGACTTCAAGGATATTGAAGGGAACGCCGTTGAAATATTAGACTTCGGAAAATGGAATACAGATTCCGGTCCGGATTTCCTGACGGCGAAAATTAAAATCAACAATATTATTTTAGCCGGAAATATCGAGCTTCACATAAAATCTTCCGACTGGATTTTCCATAATCATTCCCAGGATCCCAATTATCAAAACATCATCCTTCACGCTGTTTTCCAGAATGATATTGAGATTGATGAGCTTAAAAATAAAAACGTCCCTACACTGGAACTGAGAAATCACATTGATGAAAGCATTCTCTGGAAATATGAAAAGCTCATCAGTGGAAATCAGTTCATTCCTTGCGAGAATATATTTGATCCGAAAAAAATCCCGGTCAACTTCCATGAAGAAAATATTCTTAAAAAGCTGGAAGAAAAATCTTTGGAAATTGAGAAAAGTTTAATTCAGTTTAAAAATAATTTTGAGGCTGTTTTATTTCACAACCTTGCCTATTCTTTTGGCTTAAAGGTGAATGCGCTTATTTTTAAGCAGATTGCAGAAAGCATTGATTTTAGTATTATCAATAAAATCAGGCATAATGAGATGCAACTGGAAGCATTACTTTTCGGGATCTCCGGCTGGCTGGACAATCCCGTAGACGAACAAATGAAAATCTGGAAACGCGAATTTGATTTTCTTAAAGCTAAATTTTCTATTTCCGAATTAAAATTTCACCCAAAGTTCCTCAGATTACGGCCTCCAAATTTTCCTACCATCCGCCTTTCACAGCTTGCCAATCTGTATCATCAGCATCAAAGCTTATTTTCGAAAATTATTAATGCGAAAAATTCTGATCAGCTGTTCGAAATATTTAAAACGGTAAAAGCTTCCGAATACTGGAATAATCATTTTAATTTCGGAAAAATATCTACTGTTGATCAGCCAAAAGTTGTAAGTAAGGATTTTATTGAATTGATTATTTTAAATACCATTTTACCTTTAAAATATACTTATCACAAATACCACAACGAAGAAATTGCAGACGAGATTCTGGTTTTCTATACTCATCTTTCAGCAGAAAAAAATTCAATTACAACCGATTGGAAAAAGCTTGGAGCCCCGTTGAAAACAGCTTTGGAAAGCCAAAGTCTGATTTATCACTTCAAAAATTCCTGTGAAGAAAAAAATTGCTTAAATTGCAGTATTGGATTTAAAATTTTAAAAGAATCTTCAAATGTTTGATAATATCCGTCATAAAATGGAAAGAGAATGGTTTGGCGTTCTTACAAGAACCGGCGCCAAGCTGGGAATTCCCGTATCTAAGCTGAGAGTTTTTTTCATTTACTCTACTTTTGCTACAGCAGGTTTTTTCTTTCTTATTTATCTCGGATTAGCCTTCACACTTTGGGTAAAAGATATTTTTATTACCAGAAGACCCAATGTTTTTGACCTATAAATCATGGAATTTTTACACATTATTTCTCCTGACGATTACAGAGTCCAGGAAATCTTCGCATCATACTGCAGTACTTTTCCGGAGGCGGAACGGAGGAATGAGGCACAGTTTGCAGCTTTATTCTCCCATCCTGATGTAAAAATTATTTCCGTTTTACATGAATCAAAAAATATCGGCTATCTCATTATCTGGGAACTGAGCTGTTTTACTTTTGTAGAACATTTTGAAGTTTTTGCAGCATTCAGGAATCAGAAACTGGGTTCGCATATCATCAATTATTTATTCGAAAATTATCCCAGAATTGTCCTTGAAGTTGAACACGGACATTCTAATGATGACGCCTTAAGAAGATTTTCATTTTATCAGAAAAACGGCTTTCATCTGATTGATGAGCTATACGTACAGCCAAGCTACGGCGAAGGAAAAAGCCCATTGGATCTATGGCTGCTGGCTAATTACATCCCTGAGAATTTAGAGGAAGTTAAAGACGAAATATATGACGTTGTTTATCATTAAGAAAATCTGAAATGTCTCGAAAATTTCATTTATTTGAGGTCTTCAGCCTTGCTGTGAAGATTGGGATTGTTTCATCCATTCTCAATAATGCTCCCGAAAGATTTTTAGCCCTTACAAAAATTCTTGACTGAGGTTTTTCCAAAAAAGCAAATTCAATAAATTCTGAAATTCTTTCCTGCGGAATACCCTGTTTCGTAAAATAATCATCTTCCACTCTGTCCCGGACCCATTTGATGTGCTCCTGCAGATCATCATATCTGTACTGGCGCTTTTGTCTTCTTGCCTTTCCGCTCACCAGGTCGTAAACACCCTGCACATTCAGACTTCCCAACAGCATCGGTAACAGAACCTGCTTTACTTCTGCCGGTTTTTCCCTCATTTTCCCGGCCGGCTGGGGAAGCCCTACTGCATCTTCTACAATCTGTCCTTTATCCACTTTTGCCACTCTTCTTGAGTCTTTTTCCAGATCTCCGGTAATTTTTGTAAGCTCCACTTCTTCAATTTCCTGAATAATTCTAATCATTTTTACAAAGAGAAACGGATTATTTCCATTGGCTAAAACCCTGGTAGAAGCCCTTTCAAAGCCTGTTTTTATAAATCTGATTTCATCATTGGGAGAAGCTTCAATAGAAAACTCTCCGGAAGAATTGGTCAATACTTTTTTATCAGAGGAAATATTAATGACCGTAACAGCAGACAGATCATTATTATTTTCATCCGAAATCTTTCCCGTTACCATTTGCTGCGAATAAAAACCAGCAGACAGAAGAAGAAAAGCAAAGTAGAAAAATCTGGCAATTGTTCCTTTCATAAGAATTAAACTAAGGCGTTTTATACGTAGAAATTCTGTTAAGGACAGCGCTTTTAAACCTGTTTATATCCGCCTCGCTGCAATATCCGTATTTTAAAATTGTTTTTCTTTCAAATCCGGTTCTGAAAATATAAAGAATAAAATGCTGTATTTGTGGTTTACTAACCTTTAAATCCTCAAAAAACTTATCTCCTAAAGCCGTCTGAAGATAGCTCATGAAATCCACATCATCCCACTTGTTTTTAATTTTACCAATAGTAAAAGTTCCCTTTGTAACAGGCTGTACAAACTCTCCCGGTCTTGCCGCCAAAACTCTTGGATCAGATTTTTGCGCCATATATTTTCCAAGATCATTTTTCAGCTTTTGTACTTTTCTTGGAGGATTCAGGTTTTTTGCATCTACTTTAAGGTCTCCTGTTATGCCTTTTTTAATCTCCACTTCAGCAATCAGCGTGGCTGCCCTTATTAAAGTGACATTAATCGGTGAGGTGATATTTTCCTTAGTTACCTTTCTGTTTGCCCGCTCAAAGCCCGTTCTTACGAATCTAAGCTCATCGCCGGCGCGGCCGGAAATCATGAAATGACCGTCCCGATTGGTGGTTACCCTTTCATCAGTTCTTATATTGATAACGGTGACATCCTGCATTTCCACATTATTTTCAGAAACAATCTTTCCGAAGATATAATCCTGGGCATTAGAATGGATGAAAAAAAGAGAAAATAGAAAAAAGAATAGTTTAAGTTTCACTGGCTATTTTTTATAAAGCAAAACTAAAGTTATTTTTAAATTAAATGATAAGTTTAACCACAGTTAACTTGTTTTAGGAATTATTTTAGAAATTTCATTTCAAAAAGTGTTAAATAGTGAATTAAATTTGTTAAAATTTCATTTAAAAATTAGCTAACTTGCACTATTAATCGATTCAGAAAATGCAAAATTCTTATACAGTTATCAATGCTTCAGCGGGTTCGGGGAAAACGTATGCCCTTGTTCAGCGCCTGTTGATGATCTGTCTTCGGTATCCTAATCAGCAGCAGTCGATAAGGAATATTCTGGCACTGACTTTCACGAATAAGGCTGCCAATGAGATGAAAGAAAGAATTTTGACCTGGCTGGGAAATTTTTCGGCTGAGAGTTTCGCTGAAAATGTAGATTTAATAAATATTCAGAAAGCCTTTGAAGAAGAAGGTTTAAAAATTACCATAGACGAACTTCATCATCGTGCAAAGAAGCTGCTGGATTACATTCTTCATAATTATTCCACATTAAATATCGGGACAATTGACCGTTTCAACTCTCGTCTGGTAAGAAGTTTTTCCTATGAGTTAGGTTTGGCTAAAAATTTCAACCTTGAAATAGAAGCGGAACCTTTTCTGATTGAAGCTGTCGATAAAATGCTTGATCAGATCGGAGAAAATGAAGTAATTTCCAATTCATTTATGGATTATGTAGATTACAGCCTTGAAAATAATGAAAGGATTAATTTAAATAAAAACCTCTATGATTCCGCAAAGGAATTTGTAAAAGACATTCATTACGAGCATCTTAAAAACAATAAAGACTTCGACAATACGAATTATGAAAATATAAAAAATACGCTGCGGAAAGAAATTGTTTTTAATAAAAAGAAGGCTGTGGAGATTGCAACAAAATCTATTGAATTATTCCAGTCAAGAAATATTGAGATCGAAGATTTTGCACAGGGAAAAAATGGAATCGGAGGATTTTTTACTAAAGTTTTAGATTTTTACAATCAAAAAAGGCCGGGTTTCCCTTTTCCTACCACGCTGGAAGAATCTGTAGTCAACAATTACACAAAAGGCGCTTCGTCAAAGGCAAAAAGCAAAGAAGCGGATATTTTTGAAATTCTGGATCAGCTTCTGGAAAACAGAATGCAGCTGATTCTTTTATACATTGAAACGCAAAAAAAAGAGAAAATTTTATCCGCGTTGCTCCCTTTGAAAGTTAACAAAGATATTCAGGATGAATTGAAGAAAATTGAAGACGAAAATGACCTTGTTTTACTTTCTAAATTCAATATTTTAATTAACGAAAATCTTCGTAATGAGCCTTCCGCTTTTATTTATGAAAAAGTAGGTTCACAGTTTCAGCATTATTTTTTTGATGAATTTCAGGATACTTCCGAACTGCAGTGGCAGAATTTTGTTCCGCTCAGAGACCATTCTGTGTCGATGGAAAATACTTCATTTACGCTGGTTGGGGATCCAAAGCAAAGTATCTACCGTTTTCGCGGCGGTGAAAGCAAGCTAATGCTGGATATTATCAATAAAAAAGAAATATCACCTAAAGAAGCGGCTCTTCTCATTTTAAAAGACAACTGGAGAAGTGCAAAAAATATTGTAAAATTTAACAATGACCTTTATAAATTTCACTCTGATATTTTAGAGGAAGAACATAAAAATATTTTCGGGACGGACGCTGAACAAACCCCGAAATCCGGAATTGAAGGCCGGGTAAAAGTAAATCTTATTGAAAATCTCACCAATGAAGATTTTTACAATGACACTTCAGAAAGGATGCGGAAAGATATTCAGGAAAGCCTGGATAATGGTTTTAAATTTTCCGACATTACCATTCTGTGCCGTGGAAATTTTGATATTTTCAGTTATTCTCAAAAGTTAGGAACTTTAAAAGTTAATTATAAAGGCGAGGAAACCAACATCAAAACGATCTCGGAAAAAGGCCTTACACTGGAGCTATCCAATACGCTGAAGGCTGTGATTGAGTTTCTGAAATGGGAAGTGAATCCTAAGAATAAACCTAATTTAATCATGATGATGTATTATTTGAATAAATTAGGAAGAATTCACATGGCAGATTTCACACTGGAAATGAAAGAAATTCTAGATATTGAATCTCATGAAGAAATTTTGCAATTTATCCTGCACAAATACGCATTAAAACTTAAGCAAGATCATTTCCCTAAGTTTAATTTATACAATTTCGTAGAATATTATATCAACGAATTTTCGGTTGAAAATAAGGAGACAGATTTTCTTTTGAACTTTTTGGAAATGCTCTTCAATTTTACACAAAATGCCGGTGCAAGCACGAAAGAATTTCTAAAATATTGGGATGAAGAGGCTTCCACCTACACCATTCAGGCTTCGGAAAATATTGATGCGATACAGATTATGACCATCCATAAAGCGAAAGGACTGGAATTCCCGATTGTTTTTATCCCAATGATGAATAAAAACCGGGATGCTGAATTTACCAACTGGTTTGAAACCAATCAGGATGCAGTATTAAAATCTGTGAATATCAATCAGTTCAGTAAAAACCTCGAAGTTTACGATCCCGAAATTGAAAAATTCAACAAGCAGAATTCTTACAAAAATTTTGTTGACAGATTATGCCTGCAGTATGTAGCCACGACGCGGCCTGTGGAGCAATTGTTTTTTTACATTCAAAAAGCGAATAAAACTTCAAATAATCTTGAACTTCTGGAATTTCTTCAATCCAGAAATACGGAAAATCTTGACGAATTTGATCTGTATGATGTACATCCTGAAATATTGAAAAAACATTCCAAAGATAAAACCTCAACTTTTAAAACAAAAGATATTCGTGTTTTAAAGAATATCAGCGAAAAAAATACTTCTATAAAGATTGCCACTCCGTCTAAAAATTATCAGGTAAGAAATGAGAAAGTAAGAGTAGGGCTTTTTGTTCATGAATTATTGTCCCAGATTAATACCTCAAAAGACATTGCAAAGGTCTTGGAATGCTATGTTCTGGAAGGTCATATCACTGTGGAAGAAAGCATTGAAATTGAAGAAAAATTAAGACATATCATAGAAACTTATCATGAATATTTTGATAAAAAATGGGAAGTAATCAATGAAAAAGACATTATGATTTCCGAAAACGGCGAAAGCCGGGTTTATCGTCCGGACCGTATTCTGAAGGGAGAAGAAGGCTATATAATTGTAGATTTTAAAACCGGAGAAGAAACTTCAAAAAATGAAAGGCAAATAGAAAATTATAAGAATATTTTACAAAAATTAGGAAGAAAGGTTTTGAAAACGCAGTTGATTTATTTGTAAATAGGCACATATTTTGCACGTTCAGTTCAAATAAAAAAACAAATGAGAAAAATTTCACAAATAGCGCTTATTGCTATTCTTATTTCGTGCGGTAAGGATAAAATCGAACCTGCAAATTCAACTTCCACCACTCAAAGCGAGTCAACTCCTGAAACTCCTGTAGCAACATCGGCAGAGGAGGTTTCCGGAACATGGGTTGCGGATAATTTTCTGGAAGGCATCAAAAAAACAAAATCCGTTTACCAGAACAGGGACAGCAAAACTAAAGTCTTATTTTTCACTCTTGATAAAAATGAACTTCTGAATAGCGTAGGTATGCTGAAAGGATTTACTGCTCATGAGGGTGGCTATGATGTACAAATCAAATTTGATGAAAGCAAAAAAGCTTTTGCAAAAGATGAAAGAATAAAAGTTAATAATGCCGATTTTGAAGAATCCTTTGAACTAAAAATGAACGGTTCTAAGAAGCTTGAGATGGTAATGTCCGGCAAAACGGAAGTATATCAAAAAATAAACAGCGACCTTGCTGCGGAATTAAGAAAAATCCTTTTTGAAGGAAACTACACTGAGAAAGGGGCTCCAACTAAAATTACTTTCGGAAGCGATGGCAAGGTTAATTTTAAAGATTATACTAAATATGATGTAATTTACGATTTTGCTGACGGGACTCAAAAATTTGACGGAATCCTTCTATCTAAAGGAAACTCTACCGATTCTGATCTGTATCAGTTTAAAATAAATGGAAAGACCCTGGAGCTTCAGCTTATGCACGAAAATGAAAAAGACAGAACATTAAAGCCTGAAGGTAATAAAATTGTTCTGACCAAGGAATAATCTTATTCTTATATAAAAATTTCGGAGGCCTCGTCATGACGAGGCCTCCGATTTTATTGCTGATAAATATATTAAGTCTTAAGCCGTTGCATCCGGAGTAAAAACTCTCTGAGCCAGCTCCTGATCAAAAAGATACAATGCAGACGGATTGTCGCTTACCATTTTGATTTTAGTAACGTACTGTGAAGCACTTGCTTCCTCTTCCACCTGCTCGTTGATAAACCACTGAAGAAAAGAAGTTGTAGCAAAATCACCTTCGTCATTGGCGTTTTTCACGATATTGAAAATACTTTTTGTAACTTTTTGTTCGTGTTCTAAAGCTTTTTCGAAAATATCGATAGCTCCTAAGAATTCATGTGGCGGCTTTGGAATTTCTCCGATAATGATTTCGCCTCCCACATCATTCAAATAATCAAACATTTTATCTGCGTGCATCAGCTCTTCTTTGCTCTGCACTCTGAAATAATTCGCAATACCGTCAAGATCCTTTGCCGAAAACCAGGCAGACATTGAAAGGTAATATTGTGCGGCGTATTGTTCGTGAGCTATTTGTTCGTTAATTAATTGCGCAATTTTCTTGCTAACCATAAGTAATAAATTTTACAGTCAAAATTAGGGAATAAATGCCCGAAATCAAAAGTTTTAGTCTATTAAATAAAAAAAGGACGGAATGAATCCCGTCCCTTACACATTAAAAATCAAAATTATAAACTGTTAATTAGCAGCCGGAGCAGCTGTAGTCATTGGTTTTTTCATCATTTTCCCTCCTTTCATGCCTCTTTCTTTCATTGCCATTTTTCTCTTCTCCATTTTTTCTTTTCTGTCTGCCTGCCATTTTCCATATTGTTCAGGAGTTAAAATCTGCTTCATCTCAGCATCCATTTCCGCTCTTTTTGCCTTCATCTGTTCCATCTTAGCCTGTCTTGTTTCTTTGTTTTTATCGAAGTTGGCTTTCATTTCAGATTTTTTCTTTTCGTGAAGTGCTTTGATTTTATCTACCTGATCCTGGCTTAAGTTTAAGTCTTTTTGCATTTGAGCCAGATGTTCCTGTTCTCTTTGCTGGAACTTCTGTTTCATTTCCGCTCTTTTTGCTTCTTTTTCCTGAGGAGTTGGAGTTGTCTGTTGTGCCATTGCAAAACCTCCCATTCCGATAAATGCTATTGCTAAAACTAATTTTTTCATCTTTTTAAAATTTTTAATTATTTAATTAATTGTTATACATCTTTTTGATTATTAGTTAAAACTAAAGTTAAAAGACAACATTCATAAAAAAATGTTAAATTTTGATATTAATTTGAAAATAGTAAAAATAAAAAAGAGCAGATCCTAAAACCTGCCCTTCACACCACTTAAATATAATATATGAAAATTAATTCTTTGCAAATCCGTTTCTGAAACCTCCGTTTCCTCTGCCCTGTCCGCCATTATTTTGCTGTCTCGGAGCAGCATTTTCACTTCTTCTGGAACCGCCGTCATTTCGGAATCCTCCTCCATTATTTTCTCTTCTTGGAGCGCTTTCTCTTCTTACTTCATTATTTCCACGGAAGCCGCCGTTATTTCTGATACCTTCGTTTCTGTTATTGTCTGCTCTTTCAGATCTGAAACCTCCATTGTTGCTTCTTACCCCATTGTCATTGTTTCCTACTCCATTATTTTCATTTCTGAAACCAGAATTGTTATTATTTCTGTTTTCTGCCTGACCGCGGAAACCACCGTTATTATCTCTCACAGGTCCACGGAATCCGTTATTCGGTCTTTGGGATCTTACAATATTGAACGTAGGGTTGTCATATCTTCGGAATTTTGCTCTGTCTACTCTATAGATATTGATGTTTACGTTTCTGTAACGAGGCATCGGTCTGCAGATGGAAGCATAATGCGTTCTTCTGTAATTTTGAAAATATACTACCGGGCTGTATCCGTGATAATAATTGTTTTGGAAAACTACAAAAACTCTCGGTCCTAAAATTCTCTGCAGCGCATAGAATCTGTCGTAATACCATCTGTCCGGGTTGTATCTGTAGTAATTATTCCATGATGAAAAGCTTACATATAAGTTATTCAGCCTTAAAATCTGGTCAATCTGCCATGGAGCCAATCTGTTTTGATTAAAGAACACATTCCAGTTGATACTTACAATGCTGTTTCTGTAATCATTATAATTGCTTTGGTAATAGTTGCTTGGATAATAATCCTGAGGATAGTTATAATAGTAATCATCAGGGAAATAGTTCTGATCGTCCTGGTCACTGTAATAGCCGTCATTTTCATAATATCCGTCATCATCACCCCATCCGTTATTTGGATACTGCTGAGCAAACGACAAAGTCGCAAAACTCATAGCAAAACCGATTAATATTTTTTTCATTTTATAGTCGTTAATTGGTTAATATATAGTAGAATATCTTATTCTATCTTTTGGATATAAATAAAAAAAAGAAGTTAAATCTTTCGACATAACTTCTTTAAATTATTTATTAACTATTTGATAATCAAATGTTAAATTTACAGCCTTCCGCTATCTTTTATCCAGTTTGCAATTTTTTCGTTAAAAGATTCTTTTTGCTTTAAATCTTCAAGGTTAATATGCATTCTGTATCGCCAATAGTGTGGAAATATCGCCGGATTGTTAATTCTTTCATTGTCCATTTCCTTATTCATAAGCTCTTTATCTGTTGCCAGAAACTCCTGAATCGGGAAAATAGCCAGCATGGCATCATTATAAAGATGCTGTTTCATAATGATTTCCGCGATGTGGGAATCTATTTCTTCAGGGGCTTTTCCGTACTGTACCAGCTGCTGGTTAAAGTATTTCTGGGTTAAAGCAGGATCTTCTGTCCACCACTGCCTCAAAGTAGAACTGTCATGCGAAGAAGCCGTTACCACATTGAGATAACCTGCATTTTTCGGATTATAAAAAGGAATATCATCAGACGGCATCCGTTGTACTTTCAAAGCAATGATTGCCAGCTCATCCATAACTACAGGAACGCAGTCCGGAACCATTCCCAGATCTTCCCCACAAATAAGCATTTTTGTCGCATTAAGGATCACAGGGAGCTTTTCCATAGCCTTCTCATACCATAAATGATCCTGTCTCCTGAAGAAGTAATCATGGTATAGATCATAAATGGATTTCTTTTCCCAATCCGACAAATATTGATATGAATCTGTGTGATAAACATTAAATCTCGGGTGATAAACTATCTGTCCGTTTCTTTCTTCAATTAAAAATAAAACATTGGCACAAAGTGATATTAGCTGCTCTTCAATATCTCCTCGCGGGTTTTTCTTAAAGAAATCAGCTAGCTTTCGCTGTGTATTGAATTCCTCTTTAAATGAATAAGTTCCGTCCTGATTATTATTAATAAATTCAAGAGCTTTAGCCCTGTTATCACCAAAATATTTCCAAAGAATCTCATCATTAATGAAAGGCTTGCAATATCTGTCAAAATTAAACGGAATATGCCATGCATTGAATTCCTCTAATGTAATAGGAACCGCAGGATAAAAATACCCCAAAATGCCCTGAGTAGCAGAAATTGGCATTCTCCAGATTCTGAAAAACCCTAAAATATGGTCAATTCTCATTGCATCAAAATACTGCTCCAATGCTTTGAACCTGTTTTTCCACCATTGATAATCATCATCTTTCATGGCTTCCCAATTGTACGTTGGGAATTCCCAGTTTTGCCCTAATTCCGTAAACTGATCCGGTGGTGCTCCCGCCTGGAAATCCATTCCGAACAATTCCGGCTCCGTCCAGGCTTCCACAGAATGCCTGTAAATGCCGATCGGCAGATCCCCTTTCACGGAAATTCCCAGACTATGTGTATAATCAATCGCATCTTTCAGCTGCTTATGAAGCTGGTACTGAACCCATGCATGAAGCATTGAAGCATCATAATCCTTGCTTTTCGCCGAGAAAAACTGTGAAATTTTGCCTGCAATATATTTTTTATGAGTCTTCCATTCATTGAAGTTCGGGGTTTTGTATTTGTCTCTCAAAACACAAAACGCAGAATACGGAATGAGCCACGACTCATTATCCTTTATAAATTTTTTAAAATTTCTGTCTTTATAAATTTTGTCTTTATCTTCTTGAAAAACAGCTTTCAGGTATTTCCATTTTCCGGAAATCACCCTTTCGTAATCAATCAGGTCTAAAGCATTTAACTCTGATTTTTCGGTTTCATATTCTTCTACTAAATCTTTCGGTAGTTCAAAATCAAGATTTTCGAGAGAAATATACTGTGGATGCAGCGCATAAACCGAGACTGCCGCGTATGGATAAGAATCCGTCCAGGAATAATTAGCCGTTGTATCATTGATCGGGAGAATCTGGATTATTCCCAATTGGGTTTCATTAGCCCAGTCTGCCAGTTTTTTCATATCAGAAAATTCTCCAACCCCAAAACCATCTTCTGTTCTCAAAGAAAAGACAGGAATCGCAACACCCGCATCATGATACATCTGATACAGCTTAAATTTGAAATAATGATTGGAAACAATCTGCAGAACATCTTTCAAAGGATTCGGTAATGCAAACCTGTTTTCACCTGTTTCTACATCAATTATTTTATTTTCTCTGATATCGAAAAGGCAGTATTTATACTGAATAAATTCATTTTCAGGAATTTCAACGGAAGCCTCCCAAATCCCAAAGTCTGTCTGGCAGAAATGAATGGCATTTTCATAACTCCAATTGCCCAAAGATGTAGTGCTGCCTATCAGAACGATCTTCCAGTCGGGGTTATAAATCGGGGCTTCTATCCTGAATAAATGGGTATGCTTTTTTAAAACCGAAACTTTTTCCGGAGAAAAATGATTCAGCTTGTTGTAAAGAATTTTATTATTTAAATAATTTTCGGGGAAATTTTTATTATTCCATTCATCGAAAATCATAAATTCTTTGTAGTTGTGCGGAAAATTAAGATAATGCGGAACAAATTCCTCCCTTATCATATTCCCTCTTTCATCTAAAAGCTGATAATGATAAGAAATGGCTTTTGAAAAGTAATCAACCTCACATTTCCACAAACCATTCTCAGAATAAAACATAGTATGAGTCTGAGATACAGCATTTTCTTCATTAATAACCACCTGCAGTTTTTCTCCAACTTTTGCGCTGTAACCTACATTAAAGTATAGCTTCATTTACATTTTTTTATAAAAATACATTTTAATCTCGAAAAATAAAACTAATTGAATGTCAAATATTCATTAAAAAAAACCTTCTCAAAATATTTCGAAAAGGTTTTTGTATTTATTTTAATTAAAGATTATTCCGTTACCAGAATTTTCTTGTTTAATAATATTTTCCCTGATTTATCTGTAATGCTCACCAGATAAGCTCCGCTCACCAGGTTTTTAAGATTAACCTGTTGGTTTAATAGTCCGTCTTTTACAGATAGATTTTGCTTCATGACGTTTTTACCGGACAGATCAAAAACATTTACTTTAATATTTCCTTTTACAGATTTATCATTCACATTTACATTGATAATGTGCTCATCCACTCTGGTTGGATAAATATCAAGGTTAGCAAAAACAGTATTGGAAACAGCTTTATCATTCACGAAATATTTACTTGCTAAATCGTAAATATGTAAATTCTGCTCGCCTGCCATTTGTTTTGCCTCTAAAGTTTCAAGATTCACTTCATACAAAGGAGCGCCTTTTGCACTTGCAATCACTACATTTCCTTTTGCGTTTACAGCAGAACCGTTTACTGAATAGTTTTCAGGAATTCCGGAAATTTTACCTATAAATTTTGCTTTTAAATCTTTTGCAGAAACTTTAAAAACATTTCCGTATGCTGAAAAAACATAGAAATTATTTTCTGCATCGGCAATCATATCCCCCCCAAAGCCCGTCTGAATCATTGTAAAAGAATTTTTACCATTCGAACGGTCATCTTTTATAATTCCGAGGTCATTTACCACATATTGGTTTCCTTTTTTGCTGATCTGCAGGAACTGTGTTCCGGCGTTATTGATGGCGTAAATATTTCCATCATAACCCGTTGTCATTCTTGTGATATGAGAATTAATATCGCAGGAAGTTACTTTTGCAACATTGTTTTCAACCAAAGTAATTTCTTTTGTTTTTGAATTTAAAACATAAATATTGGAAGAAAACATCGGCATATACACCAGATTGTTATTGGAAGAATCAAAAGCCAGAGTCGCCATATTCACTGCCTGAGCATTGTTGTACGTATTTTTATCCTCAGTTACAGCGCCGTTTCTTGTTTGAGAAAAAACTTTTGCAGGAGAATCAGCCGTAAAGATCTTCTCACCCGAAGTACCGTTTGATGTATCTATGGTGCGGAAATCATTGAAAACAATACTCGGCGTATCTTTTCCTACCAGTGCGAAAATATCTTGTTGTGCGTTTGCGTTTGCTCCTATTAAAAGCAAAAACAAAGGGAATAAATGTTTTTTCATATTATAAATTTTAGTTTTTAATCATTTTAGTATGACTAAATTACGTAATTTTTAAATTGAATTTTAAAAAAATTCCATGGCTTGAAAAATTATTTACTTCCATATTTGTCAATACGTAAGCAATGTTTAAAATAGAATGATATAATTCGTGCTTAGATCCGTTAATTGAAATGATAAAATTTATATATAAAAAAACTCCTACAAAATTGCAGGAGTTAATATAAATATTTTAAAATTCTAGTTCAAAACATAAGTTGTTCCGTCACGGCCGTCTTTCAGCTCAATACCTTCTGCAAGCAGCTTATCACGAATTTGATCTGAAAGTTCGAAGTTCTTCGATTTTCTGGCCTGATTTCTTAATTCAATTAAAACTTTTAAGGTCTGATCCAGTTTTTCATTGTTGTTCTCTTCAATGGTCTGTAAACCTAAAACATCAAAAATCAAAGCAATTAAAGTAGATTTTAAATCCTCTAAATCTTTAGTTGAAATTGTTTCCTTACCGTCATTTAAAGCAAAAATATATTTTACGGCTTCAAATAAGTGGGCAATTAAAACAGGCGAATTGAAATCGTCCGTTAAAGCATCATAGGCTTTACCTTTCCATTCCTCCAGATTGAAAACTGATTGTTTTTCATCATTCGGAGTAATTGAATTTAGAACTTTAATCGCTTCCATTAATCTGATAAAACCTTTTTCGCTGGCAATCATCGCATCATTGGAAATATCCAAAACACTTCTGTAGTGAGCCTGTAAAAAGCAAAAACGAACAATCGACGGATGGAAGGGCTTTTCAAAGAAATCATTCTCTCCTGTTACCAACTGCATCGGCAGAATATAATTCCCTGTTGATTTGCTCATACGCTGAGAATTCATTGTCAGCATATTAGCATGCATCCAGTAATTTACCGGAGCGGTATCATTGCAGGCCTTTCCCTGTGCAATTTCACATTCATGGTGTGGAAATTTCAGGTCCATTCCTCCTCCATGGATATCAAAAGTTTCACCTAAATATTTCGTACTCATTGCAGTACATTCAAGATGCCAACCCGGAAAACCTTCTCCCCAGGGCGAATTCCATCTCATGATATGTGCCGGAGAAGCCTTTTTCCAAAGGGCAAAATCCTGCGGATTTTTCTTTTCACCCTGCCCGTCCAAATCACGGGTATTTGCAAAAAGCTCTTCGATATTTCTTTTTGAAAGTTCACCATAATTTAAACCTCTCCTGTTATATTCCAACACATCGAAATACACGGAACCGTTGCTTTCATAAGCGAATCCTCTTTCGATAAGTTTTTGGGTTAATTCAATCTGCTCCACGATATGTCCTGTAGCTGTCGGCTCAATATTCGGAGGCAATAAATTAAACATATCCAGAACTTTATGAAAATCCACCGTATATTTCTGTACGATTTCCATTGGCTCCAGTTTTTCCAGACGGGTTTGTTTTACAAATCTGTCATTATCCACATTTCCATCGTCTGTAAGGTGACCCGCATCGGTAATATTTCTTACATATCTTACCTTGTAGCCAAGATGCGTAAGGCTTCTGTAAATAAAATCGAAGGAGAGAAAAGTTCTTACATTTCCCAAATGCACGTTGCTGTAAACAGTGGGTCCACAAACGTACATCCCAACATTTCCTTCTAAAATTGGTTTAAATATTTCTTTTTCGCCTGTAAGCGAGTTGTATATTTTTAGTTGCATTTATTTTAAATTAAATTGAATTGTTTTTAACGCAAAGTGCGCAAGATTTTTGGACTACTAACTGTTTTTTAAAGTTCGAAGGCGTTCTACTCAGCAAAGATCACAAAATCTCTTCAACTATATCTATTTTCGGATAATCATAAGCATAACGTTTAAGCTTTAAAAATCAGCCAGACAGATTCTGTCACAACAAATAATCGTTGTAATAAAAATCTTGTCTGAAACTTTTTTAAATTTTATCATTATTAAATAGCTTTTAAGTGATGCCACAAATGATCAATATAATCATTAATTATAAATTCCAGTGTGAAAACCTGAGGATCGGTTTTTGTCATATCACAGGTTCTTGTGAGCGCTTCGTCAGGAATATTTTCTACTGTATTTACCAGCTGAAAATTCAAAAATTTCCATAAGCTGATGATATCCTGTGTCGGCACATTCTGGTAATTCTGAGCTTTTACCCAAAAATCCTGATCATATACGATATTCTCGTTTTCTTTATATTGTGTAATCACAAATCTCCTGATATTCGCCATTGCGCTGTCACAAAGATGACCTAGAATTTCTTTTTTAGACCATTTTTCCGGAGAAGATTTGTAAGTCCAGTCTTCCTCATATATTTCCTGAAATCTCAGAAGCTGTTCTTCAACAATATTTTTTAGAATTTGATAATCCATTTACTTCAAATTTAATCCAATTTTGCGTGACTTCCTACATAATGCAGAAATTCCTGCCTTGTAATAGGATTGGTCTTGAAAATCCCGCTCAATTCCGCGGTTATGGTAGAGCTTGCCGTGTCTTTAATTCCCCTGCAGTTAACACAAAGGTGTTTTGCGTCAATGATACATGCTACATTTTTAGTTCCCAAAGCTTCTTTCAGGGCGTTTACAATCTGCATGGTCAGCCTTTCCTGAACCTGCGGCCTTTTTGCGTAATAATCTACAATCCTGTTGATTTTTGAAAGCCCGATCACCTCTCCGTTTGAAATATAAGCCACGTGCGCACGGCCAATAATCGGAAGGAAATGATGTTCACAGAAAGAATATACCGTGATATCTTTTTCCACCAGCATCTGGCTGTACTTATATTTATTGGAAAATGTGGAAATCCCCGGCTTATTTTCCGGCAGCAATCCTCCAAAAATTTCATTGACGTACATTTTTGCGACCCTTCTCGGAGAATCTTTTAAAGAATCATCCGTCATATCCATCCCCAACGTATGCATAATTTCCCCAAAAAGCTCGGTAATTTTTTCTATTTTTTCTTCTGGTGATTTATCAAAAGCATCTTCCCGTATAGGCGTATGTTCTTTTCCAGTGAAAATATCATCGTCGTTATCAGTAAAATCAACCATTTTTATTTAATTTGCACAAAAATACGGATAAAATCTGTTTCATTAATTTCAAATTAAACTAAAAATATTATCTTTCAAAAACACTCTCATTATTAGCCATGATTATTGTTGAAGAAGTACAGAATGAAAACCAGAGAAAAGAATTTTTAGAGTTTCCCGCGAGACTTTTTCGTGGTGATAAGAATTACATCCGCCCTTTAAATAAGGATATTGAAGATATTTTTAACCCTGAAAAAAATAAATTCTTCAAAAATGGGGAATGCACACGGTTTTTATTTAAAAATAAACAAAATCAAACGGTTGGGAAAGTTGCGGTTTTCGTTAATCATCTTTATGAACAAAAACAGCCAACGGGAGGAATGGGTTTTTTTAACTGTATCAATGATCAGGAAACAGCCAATTTTATATTTGACCACTGTAAAAAATGGCTTCAGGAAAGAGGAATGGAAGCCATGGACGGTCCGATAAACTTTGGGGAACGTGATAAATTCTGGGGACTTCTTATTGATGGTTTCATTGAGCCTTTATACGGGATGAATTATAATTTCCCTTATTACAAGGAGCTTTTTGAAAATTACGGCTTTAAAATTTATTTTGAGCAGCTTTGTTTCACCCGCCCTATTTTTGCCGAAGTTTCCCGGGTTTTTACCGTAATGCATACAAAACATAAGCGAAATCCTGATATTTCATCAAGACCGATGACGAAAAATAATCTTGAAAAATTTGCCCGGGATTTTACCGAAATTTACAACAAAGCCTGGGCAGCACACGGAGAAGGAAAGCAAATGGAAGAGGCGAAAGCTCTGAAAATGTTTAAAACCATGAAACCTATCATGAATGAACATATTTCATGGTTTGTCTACGAAAACGAAAAGCCGATTGCGATGTGGATGAATCTTCCGGATGTAAACCAGTGGTTTAAATATCTAAATGGGAAATTCGGGGTTTGGGAAAAGCTGAAATTTCTTTGGGTAAAAAGGTTCGTAAAAAATGAAAAAATGGTAGGACTGGTATTCGGTGTTGTCCCCGAGTGGCAGAGAAAAGGAATAGACGGCTACATGATCTGGGAAGGAACCCAGCACCTGAGAAAACATACCGATTTTAAGACCACAGAGCTTCAATGGATAGGTGATTTTAATCCAAAAATGATCAAAATTGCCGAAAGTCTTGATACCACCGTGACCAGAAAACTGGCGACTTACAGGTATTTGTTTGACAGGAATAAAGAGTTTGAACGGCATCCGATGCTTTAGTTTAGATTTCGGCGGGCTTGCCTTTGGCGAGCCCGCCGAAATCTAAACTCACAAAAAAAGCCCTGCAAAAAAACAAGGCTTTAAAAATCAAATATCATTTTACTTTGTTAGAATAGCTCTCCGGCTACTTTCTTAATATTATCGCTTTTCCCCATCGAATAAAAATGCAGCACAGGAACTCCAAAATCCAGTAATTCCCTGCATTGGTTGATAGCCCATTCTACTCCGATCTGCTTTACCGCTTCATTATTCTTTGCTTTTTCCACTTCATTGATTAATTCTTCCGGAAGGTCAATCTTGAAAATCTGCGGCAATACTTTTAAGTGTTTCTTAGTCGCAATGGGTTTTATTCCCGGGATGATTGGAACCGTAATTCCCATTTCGCGGGCTTTTTTTACAAATTCTATAAATTTTTTATTATCAAAAAACATTTGGGTAACGATATAGTCTGCACCGGCATCCACTTTTTGCTTAAGCCATTTTAAATCATAATTCATGGATGGCGCTTCCATGTGCTTTTCCGGATAACCGGCAACACCAATGCAGAATTTATTATGCTCATCACATTCTTCGTCCTGATTATGTAGATATTTTCCTCTTCCTAAATCATTGATCTGATGCACAAGATCCATGGCGCTGGCATGGCCTCCGTTAGTAGGTTCAAAATATTGATGTCCCTTCATTGCATCGCCCCTCAAAGCCATTACATTATCAATACCCAGATACATACAATCCACCAAAAGGTATTCTGTTTCTTCTTTGGTAAATCCTCCGCAAAGCAAGTGAGGAACGGTATCTACATTATATTTATGCTGAATTGCAGCACAAATCCCCAGTGTTCCGGGGCGCATTCTTGTGATTCTGCGCTCCATCAGGCCATTTCCTTTATCGATGTAAATATATTCTTCTCTGGAAGTCGTCACATCAATGAATGGCGGTTTGAATTCCATTAATGGATCAATATTCTTGTATAAGTCTTCAATTCCGATTCCCTTTTGTGGCGGTACTACTTCCAGGGAAAATAAAGTTTTTCCGTTTGCGTTTTTTATGTGGTCTGTAATCTTCATTATATTTTTTGTTGCTTGTTGGGAGTTACTGGTTGATAGTCAGAATGGTAAAAACCAGCAACTGACAACTATAAACCATTAACTTTAATTTAATCTGCTAAATTCGGTGACAACCATTTTCTCGCTTCCTGCAAAGAAATTCCTTTCCTTTGGGAATAATCTTTAAGCTGGTCTTCTGCAATTTTTCCTAAACCGAAATATTTTGCGTGAGGGCTTCCGAAATAATATCCTGAAACCGAAGCAGTCGGGAACATGGCCAGACTCTCGGTTAAAAAAACACCGATGTTCTCTTCCACTTTTAATAGATCCCAGATCGCGTGTTTCTCCAAATGATCCGGACAGGCAGGATACCCAGGCGCCGGACGAATCCCTTTGTATTTTTCGGCAATAAGCTCTTCGTTGGTTAAATTTTCCTGATTCGCGTAGCCCCAATATTCGGTTCTTACTTTTTTATGTAAAAACTCGGCGTAGGCTTCTGCAAAACGGTCTGCCAGTGCTTTTACCATAATCGCGTTGTAATCATCGTTTGCTTTTTCATATTCTTCCGCCAGCTCATCCGTCCCGAAACCTGTCGTTACACAGAAAGCGCCCATATAATCGGTCTTTCCAGAACTTTGAGGAGCGATAAAATCACTTAAAGCCAGATAATCTTTCCCCTTTGAGCGTTGAGCCTGCTGTCTTAATGTTAAAAATTTTACTTTCTGCTCATTATTTTCATCGAAGATTAAAATATCATCCGTTTCATTAGAATTAGCTTTAAAAATTCCGAAAACAGCTTTTGCGGTTAATAATTTTTCGTCTAAAATTCTTTTTAGGATAACCTGTGCATCTTTGAATAATTCTTTTGCCTGGGCTCCTACCACCTCATCTTCCAGAATATTCGGATATTTTCCGTGCAGATCCCAGCTTCTGAAAAACGGCGACCAGTCGATGAAAGGTAATAACTCTCTTAAATCCTGATTTTCGATAACCGTAACACCCAACTGATTCGGAGTGAAAATTTCTTCATTTTCCCAGTCAATTTTAAACTTGTCTTTTCGGGCATCTTCAATGGAAACATAATCTTTATCTACCTGCCTGTTCAGGAACTTTTCCCTGAACTCCGAATAATCACTTTTTAATTCCGAAACATATTCTTTATTTCTGTCGCCCAGCAATGAGCTTACCACATTTACTGCTCTGGAAGCATCATTTACGTGGACTACGGCATTTTTATATTTTAAATCGATTTTTACTGCGGTATGGGCTTTGGAAGTTGTTGCACCACCGATTAACAAAGGAAAATCTAAGTTTTGTCTTTCCAATTCTGAGGCAATGTACACCATTTCATCCAAACTTGGCGTGATCAGGCCACTCAAACCGATAACGTCCACCTGATGATCTATGGCTGCCTGGATTATTTTCTCGGCAGGAACCATCACTCCAAGGTCCACAATTTCATAATTGTTACAACCCAAAACCACGCTCACAATATTTTTACCGATATCATGAACGTCACCTTTTACCGTTGCCATTAAAATTTTACCGTTTGCCGGTTTTGTTCCGTCTTTTTCAGCTTCAATGAATGGCTGTAGATAAGCCACTGCTTTTTTCATCACCCTTGCTGATTTTACCACCTGTGGCAGAAACATTTTTCCACTTCCGAATAAATCTCCTACAACTCCCATTCCGGTCATCAGGTTAATTTCGATAACATGAAGTGGTTTTTCTGCCTGCAATCTCGCCTCTTCTACATCTTCTTCTATAAAACGGTCGATTCCTTTTACCAAAGAATGTGTAATTCTTTCCTGCAAAGGTTTGGTGCGCCATTCCAGCTCTTCTACTTTTTCTTTTTTAACAGATTTATGTTTTTCGGAATAATCAAGAAGTCTTTCTGTTGCATCTTCTCTTTTATCAAGAATTACATCTTCTACAAGCTCCAAAAGCTCTTTATTAATTTCATCATAAACCTCAAGCATGGCAGGATTTACAATTCCCATGTTCATCCCCGCCTGAATTGCGTGATATAGGAAAACCGAGTGCATTGCTTCTCTCACTGTATCATTTCCACGGAATGAGAAGGAAACATTGGAAACTCCTCCACTTACTGATGCATACGGAAGGTTTTGACGAACCCATCTTGTTGCTTCAATGAAGTCGATCGCATTTCTTCTGTGTTCATCCATTCCTGTGGCAACAGGGAAAATATTTAAATCAAAAATGATATCCTCTGCAGGAAATTTAAGCTGATTCACTAAGATGTCGTAAGACCGCTTTGAAATTTCAATTCTGCGTTCAAAAGTATCTGCCTGCCCTACCTCATCAAAGGCCATTACAATCACTGCTGCACCGTATCTTTTAATGGCTTTTGCCTGCTTTATGAATTCTTCCTCACCGCCTTTTAAGCTGATGGAATTTACCACACATTTTCCTTGTGCTACCTGTAATCCCGCTTCTAAAATCTCCCATTTTGAAGAATCGATCATAATAGGAATCCTGGAAATGTCAGGCTCTGAAGCAATGAGGTTCAAAAACTTGATCATGGAAGCTTTTCCGTCAATCAGTCCGTCATCGAAATTGACATCCAGAATCTGCGCTCCGCCTTCTACCTGATGACGGGCAATATCCAGTGCTTCTGAAAATTTTTCTTCTTTTATTAATCTTAAAAACTTTTTTGAGCCGGCAACATTGGTTCTTTCCCCAACGTTGATAAAGTTACTTTCCGGTGTAATAATCAAAGGCTCAAGCCCCGATAATCTTAAATATTTCATCAATTTATTATTCTTCTAAAATAAAATATGCGTTATTCGCATTTTGCTTCAGCAAATCAATATGTTTGCCCAAAGCGGTAAAAATTGGAAACCGTTTATAGCCGAGATTGTGCTCCGCAGCAAATTTTTCGATTTCCTCTGTAATTTCGTTATAATATAAATAGCTGTAATTCGGGAAAAGATGATGGGCAACGTGAAAGTTGAAATTCCCAAGTATATTTCGCACAAACCAGTTATTTTCCTGTAAATCATTAGTAACTTCAAATTGGTGTTTTAACCAACTGAAAGGCAATCCATTTTTTTGATCTAATTTCGGAAAGGCATTATCAGGAAGCGGATGCAAAGGCAACAGCACGAAAAGCGCAAAAATACTCGCCGCAATTACCTGTAAAAACCAGGCTCCCAAAGCCAAACCAACAGAGACTTTAAAAAATAAAACAGTTTGTACGCAACCATTTTCACTTTCTCTTTTACAGGAATGGCACCCTGCGTTTTAAGGATTACTCTTTCTTTGTCGAAAAAATCCCTGAAATCGCGGATAAACATCCAGTTGAATAAATATAAAGGATAAACCAAAAAGAAAAAGAAATGCTGGTATTTCTGAACTCCTTTAGCCCTAATCCAAGGAACAATGAGTAAAAGTCCGCTCTGCTCAATGTCCGTATCCCATCCATCCACATTAGGATATGCGTGATGGCTTGCAATATGCCTTTTTTTCCAGATATATGAATTGGCTCCCACAAAATCGAAGATCTGCAGAACTGCGCTGTTTAGTTTTTTACTTTTGAAAATATTATTATGAGCTGCCTCGTGAATCAAATTCAGATAAATCAAAACAAGGAAAATCCCCATCAAAACAAAACTCGAAGTATAAACCCAGGGCTTATCAGCATTAAGAACAGCAAACACATATAAACCTAAATAGACCAAAGGCAAAATAATGGCTTTGATCTGAATATAAAGATCCCTGTTTTCGGGAATGGATTCTACTCGCTGGTTCACTTTTTTTCTGAGTTCATTAAACAATTTTGCATCATCTGAATCTTTTAAGTAAATAGGTTTTTCCATTACGTTTAAATTTTGTGTGATATTTAAAGATAATATTAAAAACTGTTCCTTTTTTTAATGATTCAATTAAAATTTTCTATTAAATCAGACAAATTCTTTCAATTTTCTTGGTGGATACTGTGAAACCAGATCTGCAATTGCCTTAATATGGTCCGGTGTTGTTCCGCAGCAGCCCCCGATAATATTGATCAATCCTTTCTCTACGTATTCCTTAATCTGACTGGCCATATCTTCCGGGCTCTCATCATACTTTCCGAAGGCATTCGGCAGGCCTGCATTCGGATAGGCAGAAACATAAAATTCTGAATTGTGGGCCAGTGTTTCCAGATATGGCGTCAACTGATTTGCTCCTAAGGCACAGTTGAAGCCTACACTTAATAAATTTAAATGTGACACGGAAATTAAAAATGCTTCCGCCGTTTGTCCGCTCAGCGTTCTTCCCGAAGCATCGGTAATTGTTCCTGAAACCATGATCGGAATGTCTATTCCACGTTCTTCATTTATTTCATCAATAGCAAAAAGTGCAGCTTTAGCATTTAAGGTATCGAAAATAGTTTCCACCAAAAGAATATCTGAACCTCCGTCCAACAAAGCTTCACATTGCTGTTTGTAAGCCACTCTCAGCTCTTCAAACGTGATCGCTCTGTAACCAGGATCGTTTACATCCGGGCTTAAACTTGCCGTTCTGTTGGTTGGTCCGATGGATCCGGCTACAAATCTCGGTTTGTCAGGATTTTTTGCAGTGTATTCGTCACATGCTTTTCGGGCAATTTTTGCAGATTCGTAATTGAGTTCGTAAACTAAATCTTCCATGTGGTAATCCGCCATTGCAATAGTAGTTCCCGAAAATGTATTGGTTTCAATAATGTCTGCCCCGGCTTCAAGATACTTTTTGTGTACTTCTTCAATAGCCTGAGGCTGGGTTAATGAAAGTAAATCATTGTTTCCTTTCACCGGATGCTCCCAATCTTTAAAGCGCTCGCCTCGATAATCTTCTTCTTCGAATTTATATCGCTGAAGCATGGTTCCCATCGCTCCGTCAAGAATTAAAATTCTTTCGGATAATGCTTTGTATAGTTGTTCTGAATTTTTCATTTTTATTTATTTTAATTTTTTCGAATTAGATTCGAATTTCCCAAATTTATGTACCAAATCTTCGCAGCCCGACTTGAGCGGAGCTCTTTTTGCCGAAGCAAAGCGGAGGCAAAAAAGCGGGAGCGGAAGGCGGATAAAGCTGCCCAAATCAATTTAATCCAAAGCCTGTTTCAAATCTGCAATGATATCATCCACATTTTCCAGACCTACCGAACAGCGCACCAGGCCTGGAGTAATTCCTACTTCATTCCTTTCTTCATCTGACAGTTTTGAATGTGTTGTAGAAGCCGGGTGTGTAACAATAGTTCTCGTGTCTCCCAAGTTTGCGGAAAGCGAGCACATTTTAATTTTATCTAAAAAATTTCTTCCTCCTTCAATTCCTCCTTTGATTTCAAATGCTACAATGTTTCCTCCTAATTTCATCTGCTTTTTTGCAATCTCATAGCTTGGATGCGATGGCAGAAACGGATATTTCGCCAGTTCTACATTCGGGTGATTTTCTAAAAACTCAGCTACTTTTAAGGCATTCTCACAATGTTTTTCCACCCTAATCGCCAATGTTTCCAAGCTTTTCGACAACACCCAGGCGTTGAAAGGCGACATTGCAGGCCCGGTATTTCTTGCAAAAAGATAAATTTCACGAATCAGATCTTCTCTTCCAACCGCAACTCCACCCAAAACACGGCCCTGACCATCAATAAGTTTCGTGGCTGAGTGAACAACAAGATCTGCACCATATTTGACAGGCTGCTGCAGATAGGGTGTTGCAAAACAATTATCTACAACAAAAATCAGATTATGCTTTTTTGCAATCTGTCCGAAAAACTCCAAATCCAGGACTTCAATGGCCGGATTGGTAGGAGTTTCCAGATATAAAATTTTGGTGTTCGGCTTAATATATTGTTCTACATTTTCGGCATCTTCAGCTTTGAAATAGGTTGTTTCAATATTCCATTTCGGGAAATATTTTGTGAACAGTGTATGTGTAGATCCAAAAACCGACTGGCAGCTTACGATATGGTCTCCAGCATTCAGCAAAGCCGCAAACGTTGAATAAATCGCTGCCATTCCTGTTGCGAAAGCATACCCTGCTTCTGCACCTTCCATTTTTGCGATTTTATCGGTAAATTCCGTAACATTCGGGTTTGAAAACCGGCTGTATAAATTCTTTGATTTTTCTTCTGCAAAACTTGCCCTCATATCTTCCGCATCCTGAAAAATAAAGCTGGATGTTAAATACAAAGGCGTTGAATGTTCATCAAACTGACTTCTTTCAGTTTGGGTTCTTATGGCGAAGGTTTCAAAATTTTCGTTTTCCATTCTTTTATTATTTTCCATAGGTTTCACCTAAGGCTATTGATATTGAACCCTCCGGATTCAAATGGCTGTATTTATTTTGTTTCACTTACTCTTAAAATATCTCCGAATACTCCTCTTGCCGTAACTTTGGCTCCGGCTCCGGCTCCCATGATGACAATCGGATGTTCTCCATAGCTTTCTGTATAGATCTCAAAAATGGAATCTGAACCTTTTAACTGTCCTAGAGCTGAACTGGCAGGTACAGAAATCAATTTTACATCAAGCTCTCCTTTTTCTTTTTGCAAGTCGCCATGCAAATCGCCAACATATCTCAAAACATGATTCGGTGCCTGATTTTCCTTAATTTTCTGATATTCTTCATCCAATTCTTCCAATCTCGATAAAAATTCAGGTTTAGAAACAGACAGCAGGCTTTCAGGAACTAAATTCTGAATATTGATATCATTAAATTCATTGATTAAATCTAATTCTCTTGCTAATATCAGAAGCTTCCTGGCCACGTCATTTCCTGATAAATCTTCTCTTGGATCAGGCTCCGTGTATCCTTTTTCCAGTGCTTCATTAATGATGGTTGAAAACTTATCATCCCTCAAGGAAAAGTTATTGAAAACATAGCTCAGTGTTCCCGAGAAAACACCTTTTATCCTTGTAATATTTTCTCCTGAAAGGTGTAATAATTTTATAGTGTCAATTAATGGTAATCCTGCTCCTACATTGGTTTCATATAAATAACGTCTGTTATTTTTGTTCAACGTATATCTTAGTTTACGGTATTCTTCAATAGGCAGCGTGTTGAAAATTTTATTGGATGACACAAGATCAAAACCATTTTCTGCCAACGTATGGTAGTTATGTACAAAATCTTTACTTGCCGTATTATCCACAACTATAAGATTCTCCAGCTGATTCTCTTTTGAGAAATTGATGAGTTCTTCAACATTTGAAGGACTTTCTGCTGTTAACACCTCATCATTCCAATTGTTATCAAAGCCTTGTTTATTGAAGGCTATCTTTCTGGAATTGGCAACTGCGACAACCTTAAGATCGATTTTCTTACGTCTTTTAATCTCGTCTGAAGATTCTAAAACCTGTTCTATCAGGGTTTTTCCAACATTCCCGTGGCCGATAATTGCTAAATGAACAGTTTTCGGTTTCTTAGAAATTTCAGACTCTATGATATTTTTTGCTTTTTCATCCTGTGAAGAAGTTACGACGATATTTACACGTTTTTCAGCAGCAATCTGGTTTAAAAGCAATGGAAAAACATTATTTCTAGCCAGCTCTGCAAGAACTTTATTGAAATCTTCCGCAACAAAACCTATTACTGAAACATTATTTATACTGTAAATCTGGGAAACTTTTCCCGATTTTCTTTCTGCCTCGAATTCATCAATCAGGCAGTTGACCGCCTTTTCAGAATCATTTTCGTGAACTAAAATTGAAATCCCGTTTTCAATAGCCTGCTGGGAAATTACCCCCACACTGATCCGAGCCAATGTAAGCGCCTTGAAAATTCGTCCGTCTATCCCGATTTCACCTAAAAAATCCTCTCCTTCAAATTTGATAATTGACCGGTTTTTCAAAAATTTTATTTCGTTTGCATTAATCTTGCTCATTTTTACAAAATATTTTTAATGATGTTATTTAATTGTTGGTATTCCATTAAGAAGGCGTCATGCCCATGAATTGATTTGATCTCGTGACAGAAAATATTTTCCTTTTTTTCTTTTAGCTTTTCAAAGCACATTCGGATTTCAGAAGCCGGGAAGAATAAATCTGTATCAACGGAGATCATGTGCATTCGTGCCTGAATTTTTTCCAAATAATCTTCATTGGCATTAATATTCATCAGCAGATGATTCATAAGCTTATAAGATTTTAAACTAAATCTTTCGTTTAAAGCTTTTCCGTGATAAATCAGCCAGTCTTCTGATTCTAATCTCTGTTTTTCCTGATTATATTTATTCTGGAATCTATCATTTAAGGACTGGGGTGTCCGGTAGCACAACATCGCATGAATCCTGGCTTTTTGCAATGGCTCATCGTTTTGATTTAACAAAAATTTCTGAACCAGGCATTGCGCATGAAGCCAGTCGTGAGTTTTAAAATCGCAGGCAATCGGAATGAAAATTTCAGCAAGGGTTGGTTTTTTCACCAGCATTTCCCAGCCGATTCCTCCTCCCAGAGAACCTCCGATAATGGCATGTAAACTTTTAATATTTAAAATTTCAAGTCCCTTTAAAAAGATATTCGCAATATCTGAAGGTGTGAAATCTTCATATTCACCAATTAAAAAATCATCGTAACCGTTTCCGGGAATATTGAAACACAGAACCGTGTATTTGTTTGTATCAATAACCTGATTTTCGCCAATAAGCTGTTTCCACCATCCTTTTTCTCCGGAGACATTGGAATTTCCGGTTAAAGCGTGGTTAACTAAAACTACCGGTGAAGAAAGCAGATCTCTCCCGAAAAGCTGGTAGCTTAACGGAATATTGTATTCCTTACCGGAATTGGTTTTATACAAAAAATGACAATATTTTAGTTCTGTTTTCAATTCTATTTACTTTAAATACAATTGAAAATGCCATGAGAAATGGCTGAAAGAACTTCAGTGAGTTATCTGTCCAAAAATAATTTTGGTAGAACGTAGCACCTTCATTGCTTGCGCAAAGGGTTGCTAAGGTTTCACAGGGTCTAATCCCTCAACCTTTCTTGATAACATTTTCAATATTTGAATGAACGAATGATGCAAAGATAGAATATTTCTTTTAAAAAATTTAAAAAAAATTAATTTAATATTTCTAACGCCGATCAATAAAGGGTTTCCGACTTTATTTCCAAAATTATTCAGAAGGGTGAAGTTGGAATTATTTCTCAAAAAAACTAACTTCGTATTGAAATATGGTGAAATATGAGTGTTGAGAAACAAAGATTACAAGACAGCGACTGGAAAAACTGGGGACCTTACGTAAGCAACCGGCAATGGGGAAACGTACGTGAAGATTACAGCTCAAACGGCGATGCGTGGAATTTCGCCAATCACAACAATGCAGAAAGCTATGCCTACCGCTGGGGCGAAGAAGGAATTGCGGGAATCTCTGATGCAAAGCAGCTATTTTGTTTTGCACTTTCTTTCTGGAATAAGAAAGATAAGATGGTGAAAGAACGTTTTTTTGGACTCAGCAATCCTCAGGGAAACCATGGAGAAGATATTAAAGAAATTTTTTATTACCTCGACAATACGCCTACTCACAGCTATATGAAGATGGTGTATAAATACCCCATCAACCCTTTCCCTTATGATGATATCCGGGCGGAAAACGCCAGGAGAAGCAAGAAAGAGCCCGAATACGAAATTATCGATACCGGAATCTTTGATAATGATGAATATTTCGATATTTTTATTGAATATGCAAAGGCTGACCATAATGATATTCTGGTTCGGGTAACAGTTTGCAACAGAAGCCAAATTGACGCACCCATTGTAGTAATCCCTACAGCCTGGTTCAGAAACAACTGGAAATGGGGTTACAATACTTACAAAGGCCATACAAATGCGTCATCTGAAGGCTGTATTGATATTAATCACGACAGCATTTCAATCAAAAAGTTTTACTCCAGAAACATTAATGCTGAAAGTGTTTTTTGCGAAAATGAAACCAATACTCCAAAGCTGCACGGCGCACCATATCCCGGAAACACTTATTATAAAGACGGTATCAATGACTACATCACTTACGGCAGCAATACCGTAAATCCGGAAAAAAGAGGAACAAAAGCTTCTTTTATAATTGATGAAACCATTGAAGCCGGACAGTGCAAAACCTTCGATTTCAGATTATCTCCGAATGAAACTGACGAGCCTTTCGAAAATTTTGATGAAATATTTAAATCCAGAATAGAAGAAGCTGATGAATTTTATCGTGATATTCAGCAAGATATAGAAAGTGACGATGAGAAAAACGTTCAAAGACAGGCTTTCGCAGGATTGCTTTGGAATAAGCAGTTTTATCATTACAACGTTGGAAAATGGTTGAAGGGCGACCCGAATTACGAAGCTCCGAGAGATTTCAATAATTATGTAAGAAATACCGAATGGAACCATCTTCACAATAAAGACATCATCTCAATGCCCGATAAATGGGAATATCCTTGGTATGCAACCTGGGATCTGGCTTTTCATTGTGTCCCATTTGCTATTATTGACGCAGAATTTGCGAAGGGACAACTTCTTTTGCTGACAAAAGAATGGTATATGCATCCAAACGGGCAGCTCCCCGCTTATGAATGGAACCTGAGTGATGTGAACCCGCCTGTTCATGCCTGGTCTTGTTTCAGGGTCTTTAAAATTGATGAAAAACAAAATGGTAAGCCAGACCTGTTATTTTTAGAAAAAGTTTTCCAAAAACTGCTTCTGAACTTCACATGGTGGGTTAACCGAAAAGATAAAAACGGTAAGAATATTTTTGGAGGAGGCTTCCTGGGACTCGATAACGTGGGTGCTTTTGACCGAAATATGGTGTTAAAAGACGGGCAGCACCTTGAGCAAGCCGACGGGACAAGCTGGATGGCGATGTACGCCCTGAATATGATGCGAATTGCCATGGAGCTCGCTCAATATTATCAGGTGTATGAAGATATGGCGATCAAATTTTTTGAACATTATCTCTATATTGCCGAAGCCATGGAAAATCTTGGCGAAGGCACAAAAGGCCTGTGGAATGAAGAAGACGGATTTTTCTATGACGTTTTACAGCTTGGAAACGGCGATAGTATTTCATTAAAATTAAGAAGTATTGTTGGTTTGATTCCGATGTTTGCCGTGGAGATTATTGACCACCATCTCCTTGATAAAATGCCTAATTTCAGGGAAAGAATGGATTGGGTTCTAAAGAATAAACCTGAGCTTACAAAACTCGTCTCGCATTGGGAAGAAGAAGGCCAGGGAAGAAAGCATCTGATGAGCATTCTTCGAAAAACCAGGCTCACAAAGGTTTTAAACAGAATGCTGGACGAAAAAGAATTCCTAAGCGATTACGGAATCCGTGCCATGTCTAAAGTTTACGAGGAAAACCCATTTGTATTTTCTGTTCACGGTACCGAAAACGTAGTCTACTACACACCTGCCGAGAGTGACAGCCGAATGTTCGGAGGAAACAGCAACTGGCGCGGGCCTATCTGGTTTCCTATCAATTTCCTGATCGTAGAAAGCCTGCAGCGTTTCCATTTTTATTATGGAAACAGCCTTAAAGTGGAGCTTCCGACCGGAAGTGGAGACAAAAGAAACCTTGATGAAGTAGCCAAAAATATCAGCAACAGGTTATGCTCTATTTTTCTTAAAGATGAATTTGGTCAACGCCCGTTTAATGGAGGAAATGCGAAATTCAATTATGATGATAATTTCAAAGATTACATTACTTTTTTTGAATATTTCCACGGAGATAACGGCCGGGGAGTGGGCGCTTCACACCAGACAGGATGGACCGCAACCGTCGCAAAACTGATGAAACCAAGAATGACATTATAGTAAAAAGCTCCTTTTTAGGAGCTTTTTTTGTAGAAATATATCGACAGGAATTGCAAAAAAAGCATTAATTAATTGGTTATCTTTGCAGTACAAAACACATACAGATGAAGACAAATTATTTTGCTTTCCTGATTTCTATATTGGGAATTCGACAATTCATTCAAAACATTTCTCGAATTGAATATTGGTTGGGATTTTAATTCCCTGCCGATTTACTGAACACAAAACCTCAAAAAATTTAACACAAAAATTTTAATGAAAACAAAATTATTTTATTTATTGTTCTCTTGTATGCTTAGCTTGGGAATAAGGGCACAGAACATCTCCTTTACAGATGCTAATTTTAAGGCAAAACTGCTTTCTGCATCACCTAGTAATACGGTTGCAAAAAATCTTAACGGAAATTATTTTAAAATTGATGCAAATGACGATGGAGATATTCAGGTGAATGAAGCACAGCAAGTAAGTGAGCTGAATGTTTCTATTTATGGGGAAGGTACTGGCATTTCATATACAACAATAAATTCTATCGACGGAATAAAAAGTTTTGTAGCTTTAAAAAAGTTTGCTTTAAAGATAGGAAATTCGAATCACTATTCGGGAGCAGTAGATTTATCCGGTATGACGAATTTAGAAAATTTAGACCTTTCATTAGTTTTCAGTACTACTGCCAATCATGACATTAATGTTTCCAACTGTACAGCTTTAAAAACTTTTGTAGCGGGATACAATGGAGCTTCTCCAGCTTTATCTTTCTCAGGATGCTCTGTATTAAATAATGCTAAAATAATTGGCTACAATGACGTTTATGGAACTCCAACTGTTAATATAGGAACATTAGATTTTAATAATTTCACTTCATTAAAGGATCTTTATATTGAAAATATTAATTTAAATACATTATTACTTCAAGGTTGCAATGCCTTAGAAAACCTTACACTTAAAGAATATTTTACTAATGCTGTGAGTAGCCTTATAAATGTTGCCAATTTACCTAATCTAAAGACAATAACGCTTAACAAGTATAATGTAACGTTGGATGCTCATAACTGTCCAAATTTAATTTCAGTTACTGGCGGAAATATTACAAATCTGAATGTAAAAGATTGTACAAACTTGGTCGATCTAAAGGCTAATTCTTACAACAATACAATGAATGTTAATAATTGTATTAATCTAAAGACAATATCAGGGGCTGCAAACTGTAGTTCCATCGATCTGAGTAATTTACAAAACTTAGATAGTATATTATTTTTTCCTCTTGATTGCATGCAGCAACAAACTACCCTCATGTCATCTCTTAATGTACAAAACTGCCCAAAATTAAGAAAGATTGCAACATATGAATTGAAACTAACCTCACTTGATGTGAGCAACCTTCCTAAATTAGAAAGCTTAAAGATTTTACATTGTGATTACAGCCCTGCAAGTTCTTTGACATTAACTCAGATTAATGCCTCTAATTGCCCAATGCTTACTACTTTTGATATAAAAGGATCTTACAAAATACAATCAATCAATTTGCAGAATTGCTCTTCATTATCAAATATCATTTTGCATAATGGAAATTCTTACGAAGGCAGATATGCTATAAATAATATTAATTTAACCGGTTGTAACAATTTTACAGATCTTGATATTAGAAGATGCAACTTTTCAAGCTTGGACCTACCCAACTTACCTAATTTAAAAACTCTCGATTGCAGTGACAACTATTTAAATAATCTTGACTTCTCCAACCTGCAATCTTTGGAAACTATTATATGCGGAAAAAATAATCTTACAACACTTAATATACATGACCTTCCTAATTTGATAAATTTTGATTATAGTGATGGAACTATAACCTCATTAGACTTTCAAAATTTGCCAAAAGTAAAGAATCTAGTATTTAATAATAATCAATTATCAAATATGGTATTAAACAATATGCCGTTAATTGAAAAGCTTGTATGTCGATTTAATTCTTTAACAAATCTAAACCTTCAAAACTTACCTATTAAATATTTAGACTGCAGAGACAATCAGTTAATTAATTTAGTTATAAATAATTTAAACAACCTAACAAGTTTATTCTGTTCAAACAATCAACTGACATCATTAAATCTTACCAGTAATTCAAACATTTCATTTGTAGATTGTAGCTACAACCAACTGAGCTCACTTGATACTTCCGGATTACAGTATCTCGATGAACTATATGCTTCACATAATCAATTACAAAATCTAAATATTGCCGGAAGACATCTCTTACATCTAGATTGTTCATATAATAATTTGACTTCTTTGAATTTAGACAATACAAGTACGGATTACAGTTTCAACTGTTCTCATAATCAGCTTACAACACTTGATTTCAGCAAATATTATCATGGTCAGAATACCCCCCCATCCATAGATGGATTTATATGCTCTGATAACCCACAGCTCTCCATAATTATTTTGAAAAATGGTATTTCAGAATTTGGCTCTTATTATGATTTCTCTAATCTTCCTAATCTTAATTATGTATGCTGTGATGACTCCGAAATACCCGCGGTTCAAGCCATGATAAGCCAGAACGGATATACAGGCTGCAACGTGAACAGCTATTGCAATATTACTCCCGGCGGAAACTACAACACCATCACCGGAACCGTAAGATTCGATGAAAACAACAATGGATGCGATACGAATGACGAATTTTTCGAGCATATGAAGCTGAAAATCAATGACGGCACAAGTACCGGAGAAACATTTGTTAAAAGTGACGGAACTTATAACTTCTTTACACAAACTGGTAATTTTACAGTAACTACTGAACCGGAAAACCCTTCTCTTTACACAGTAACACCTTCCAGTTTCACGGTGAATTTTACAAATGATAACAATAATATTTCCACTCAAAACATCTGTGTTACCAAAAACGGAAACGTAAAAGACCTGGAGATCATCATTGCTCCCGTTACTGATGCAAGACCCGGCTTTGATGCAAAATATAAACTTATCTGGAGAAATAAAGGAAATGCTACGCTTTCAGGAAAAGCAATTCTTTCGTTCGATACTTCAAGAATGACTTTTGTTACATCATCACTGCCTTCAGTTGTAAGTGGAAACGAAGTGACATTTGATTTTGTAAATTTAAAGCCTTATGGAAATACGGCTTCGGAAATTACATTTAATATTAATCCGCCGACACATCCTACAAACCCCGTGAACAATGGAGATATTCTTAATTTTACGGCAAATGTAACTCCGCTTTCCGGCGATGTGAATCCAGAAGACAATTCATTTAATTTTAAACAAACGGTGGTCAATTCGTTTGACCCTAATGATATTACCTGTCTTGAAGGAAATCAAATCCCTGTTTCTATGGTTGGAAAAGATCTTCATTACGTAGTAAATTTTGAAAATACAGGAACTGCTTCTGCGGTAAATATTGTTGTGGAAATGGATATTGATCCTAATGATTACGACATCAATTCTCTTCAGTTACAAAATACATCGCACAATACTTTTACAAAAATAAAAGGTAATAAAGTAGAGTTTATGATGAAAAATATCAATCTTGCTGCATCAGCACATGGAAATATTGCATTTAAGATTAAGACCAAAAATAATCTTGTAAACGGAGACAGCGTAATGAATAAGGCCAACATTTATTTTGATTACAATTTCCCGGTGGCAACTAACGAAGCGGTTACTAATATTGGCGGTACAACATTAGCGGTTACAGAATCTGTAAAAGATAAAGACAAGGTAAATGTTTACCCAAATCCTACCAAAGGAGATGTAAATATAAGTGCTGATTCAATCATCAAGTCTATAGAAATCTATGATGCCCAGGGAAGAATTATTCAGAAGCAGACAGGTATTAATGCTAAGAATACTAAAGTTTCTTTACATAATAATATTTCGGGATTATATATGTTCAAAATTATTACAGAACAAAATACATTGATGAAAAAAGTAATTAAGAATTAAAATTATCTTTTAAACTTTTATGCAATCCTCTTTCATCCGAAAGAGGATTTTTTATATTTAAATAAATTAAGCCGTAACCACCTCTCCATTTACAAAAACTTCGTAGCCTATTTCAACATTCGGTTCCAATGTTTTAGAAACAGAACAGTATTTTTCAAAAGACAGTTGGGCAGCTTTATATGCTTTTTTAGGATCAATATCACCTTCCAGAAGGAATTTAACCTTAATTGATTTAAAAGGTTTCGCATCATCCACAGGAATTCTTTCACCTTCTACTTCCGCCTTGAAACCTGTAATTTCCTGTCTTTGCTTTTTCAAAATGGAAACTACGTCAATTCCGCTGCAGCCTGCAACCGCCATCAATACGCTTTCCATCGGCGAAACACCTTTTGCACCAGGCTGTGTTGTATTATCTAAAAGGATTGAACTACCCTGAGAATTGGTAGCTTCAAATAAAAAATCGTCATTGATTCTATTAAGTGTTATTTTCATATTGGTTGCTTGTTGCTTGTGCAAAATTATAAAATTCCCCTTGCTTTTATTTCAAGATATTTATTGATAACATCGATATTTAAATTCTCCGGCAGGGTATAAACCGTATAAATTCCGTATTTACGAAGCTCCTGGATAATTAATTTTTTTTCAAACTCAAATTTTTCCGCAATAATCTCATCGTAAATCTCCTGCATACTTTCAGGATTTTTATGAATTAAGGTCTGTAATTCCGAATTTTTAAAGAAAACGACCACCAGCAAATGGTTTTTTGCAATTCCCCGGAGATATTTCAGCTGACGGTTTAATCCATCCAGCGTTTCAAAATTAGTGAATAATAAAATTAAGCTTCTTTGATTTAAAGAATATTTTACATCCTGATACAATCGGCTGAAATCACTTTCAAAGAAATCCGTTTTAATATTATACAGCGCTTCGGAAATTTTTCTTAATTGACCGGATTTATTTTCTGCTGCAATTTTGTTCTCTGTTTTCTTAGAGAAGGTCATCATTCCGGCCCGGTCTCCTTTTTTCAGAATAATATGGGACAATGCCATCGTTGCATTAATGGAATAATCCAGCAAACTTAATCCTTTAAAAGGCATTTTCATTGTTCTTCCGGTATCAATCAGCATAAAAATCCGCTGTGATTTTTCGTCCTGAAACTGATTCACCATCAAGCGGTTAACTTTGGAAGTCGCTTTCCAGTTGATCGTTCTGATATCATCACCGGGAACATATTCTTTGATCTGCTCAAATTCCATCGTGTGGCCGAGCTTGCGGATTTTTTTGATTCCGCCTAATAGAAATTCACTTTGGATAGCCATTAATTCATACTTTCTAAGGTGAATAAATGACGGATAAGACGGAAGATTAGCATCCTTCTGGAAAGTAAATCTCTTCGAAACAAATCCTAAAGGAGAAGAAACATATACATTCAGATTTCCGAAATTGTATTCTCCCCTTTCTTTCGGTTCCAAAATATATTGAAAAAATGAATTTTTCCCCGACTCAATCTGCTTTTCAATCAAAAAATCTCTTTTCTGAAACTGAAACGGAATTTCGTCTATAATTTTTGTATTAATTCTAAAGCTGTAATTATTTCTGATGTCAATTTTCACGGGATTTTCATCACCGTTCGATAGTTTTTCAGGTAAAATCCTCTGCGCAGAAATACCCTCTTTTTTATTGAAAACAAATAGATAATCCACCATTGCCGCCAAAAAGATCAACAACAAAACAATATGCGCAACCACCATCAGAAACGGAAAGAAAAATGCAAAGACATACAGAATTCCCACTCCAATGAGCGCGAAGAAAAAGCGTGTATTGATGTATAAATTCTTCATGTTGCAAAGGGATTAGGAGTTAAGATTAGGATACATTTTAAATTAAACAATGCAATTTCCCTAAATCCTTAGCCCTAATTTCTAAAATCTACCTGGGAATTTCTATTCCCTCTAAAATCTGTCTTATAATTTCGTCGGCTGTTAAGCCTTCCATTTCTCTTTCCGGCGATACGATTACTCGGTGTCTTAAAACCGCATAGCTTGCCTCTTTAATATCTTCAGGAGTTACGAAATCTCTCCCTCTTAATGCTGCAAAAGCTTTTGAAGCCGTTAATAAAGCTAAACTTGCTCTTGGAGAAGCTCCGAGATACAAGAACTGATTTTCACGGGTATTGACGATGATTTTCGCAATATATTCCATCAGCTGAGCTTCAACAATGATTTCTTTTACCAACATTTGATAGTTTTTCAGCTGCTGAGCCGTAATTACTTTGTTTACAACCTCTGTTTTATCTTCTTTTTTACTTTCGTGCTGATTTTTGATGATTGCAATCTCCTGCTCAAGATTTGGGTAACCTACATTTATTTTGAATAAAAAACGGTCAAGTTGCGCCTCCGGAAGTCTATAAGTTCCTTCGTGCTCAATCGGGTTTTGCGTGGCTACTACCAGAAACGGCTCTTCCATAGTATAGCGGATTCCGTCCATGGTGATTTGCCTTTCTTCCATCACCTCGAACAACGCAGCCTGAGTTTTAGCCGGCGACCTGTTAATTTCATCAATTAAAATAAAATTGGAGAAAATAGGACCTTTTTTAAATTCAAATTGAGAATTTTTTACATTAAAAATTGATGTTCCTAAAATATCAGAAGGCATCAAATCCGGTGTAAACTGGATTCTGCTGAAGCCTACATCAATAGTTTTAGCTAATAATTTTGCCGTGATGGTTTTTGCCACCCCCGGAACACCTTCAATCAGAACGTGTCCGTTCGAGAGCAATGCAGCCAAAAGATGTTCCACCATGCTTTCCTGGCCTACAATTACTTTTGCAATTTCGGATTTTACTTTTTCCAAACTTGTCCGAAGCTCAATCATATCTATCCTGGACTGAAACTGATCTTCTTTTTTATCAAAATTTATAGAACTTTGATTTTCTACATTTTGGTTTTCAAGGTTTTCCATATTTATTTAATTTAACAATATACCAATGCAGCAGTTTACCAATTAATGAAGGATTGTTACATTGTTACACTTCTAGATTGTTACATTTTTACTATTTCATCCAGCAAGGTATTCATTTTTGCCAGATCTTCTTTCATCACGTTGGCGTAGGGATCCTGAGCTTTTTTTATCAGGCCGATCGCTTCAGTAATCCTTTCCATCGGTTTTCCGGTTTTGAGCTGCAGTTTTTTGGCAAATTCTTCATCCAGATTTTGGGTATCAATTAAAAGATCCATCCTCACTTTATTCAGGAAATACTGGGCTTTTTTAGCCATCATATCATGAAAATCCCCTTCCTGCAGATATAAGTTCCCGATACTTTTTACAAAATCGACAGACGTATTTCTTAGTGGTTCAATGACCGGAACAATGCGCTGCTTTCTTTTTGCATTAAAAAAGATAAACAAAATCAAACCACCCAAAAGCACCCACCAGGCATATTTCAATGCCGGATTTGAAAGAATAAATCTCAGGAAAAACTGCGAAGCTTTGGATTGACTTTCCACAAACCACAAGGTTTCTTTATCATCAAGATAGGAAAAAACATCCTGTGCATATTTTATGCTTCCCGGCTTCAGCAGGTAATAATTTGTAATGAAAAGGGGTTCACTGTGAACATAGATATTTCCTTTCCCGAATTTAGCTTTAATAAAATTCGCCTGGTCGGTATTATTTTTTTCTACTGTTTTCCCAAGAACTTCCACATAAGGTTTGATAAAAGTAAAACCTCTTCCTGAAGGAAATTTATCAAGCTTAATGAAATCATTCTGGTATTTTTTATCGGTTAATTTTAAAACATTTTCATCCTCAAAAGAAATCTTGGAATCATAATACCCGATGCTGTCAGAGATATCTTTAGGCATCTGGCTTACCATGATCATGGCATTGGAACCTTTGGAAACTTCATTCAGAATTTTATTCCAGGACTGCCTGTCGATATCATTTTCAATGATCAAAATATTGTGCGCCGGTTTTTTATTGGCATTATAATAATCGTAAGGAGTCTGGTCTATTTTTTTAACTTTATTTTTAAAAAGGTCTTTTATTTCAGAATTAAAAATAAAAAGTCCGAAAGGTGATTTTTTGTTGGTATCAAAATTTTTCCGCCAGTCAACACTCTCTGTTTTATTCACTTCAAACAACGCGATAATCACCATCACAACGATGAAAATTACAGCATATATTTTGAAAGTTTTGTTCATGATAAGTTTTAATTACGGTTTAAAATTTTGATACTGGCTTTTAAATTTCAGATAGCTCTCTTCATTGATACCAAATTCTCCGTACCATACATAATCGAAGATATAAGAAAGATCAAAAAAATCATTTTTAAGATGTGGAGCTTTTAGTTCTGCCACATAATCTTTATTGGTTTTTTCCGGATTCCACACGATGAGCTTTTTATCACTTAATTTTTTCAATACAAACAAAAACTGGTAACGTACCGCAGACCTGTAATCTCCCGATTTTTCAAATTTCAAAATACTTTCAGGGAAATTAATCTCATGGATATTTTCATGCAGTTCTTCATCTTTAATTTCTACCTTCCTGTTTTTCTTCCCGAATAAGAAATTTCCATCTTTACCAATCAAATATTTAATGATAAAATAAAGCAGAAAGCCAATAAGGACAATAGCGAACAACCGAACCAAAATCCCTGCTATATTGCCAGATTTCGTAAATACAGTTTCACCAAAAATAGCTTCCAGAATCCTGAATACTTTATCCATAAGCTTCTCCCAGAAAGACATTCTTGGCTTTACGGTAGTATAATCAAAGTCTTTTCCTTTGTATCTTGACGGGATATTCTCTTTAAATTTTTTGGGATAAACTGTATTTTCTGTAGTAAGGTTTTTTGCTAAAACAGAATCTGCACGGTACATATTTTTATAATGCCCTGTATCCAGAGAATCTACGTACACCTCCGCAACTGGCGGCGGCGGATCATTCTCAGTCTGTGCGTAGATAAATTGAGCAGAGAATAAAATCAGAAAAGAAAAAAGAATTTTATTCATTACTGCCAATGGTTTCTATTTCTGCAAGCTCTATTTTCTGATGAAGGTCTGTTCTGCTGTCGTAATACATCAATCCTGAATTTATATATAAAACATTCATGAGCACCGTAGAAATTACAGAAGAGACCCCATACATAAAGAATATTAACACCCCAAAAACTCCGTTAAAAGGATTTTGTTCAAAATCTGCATCGGGAGCCGTGGTGGTTAAGGTCATGAAATATAAAATCATCGGAACAGCAGAAAATATCCCTGTTACAATGTAAAAAAGTGCACCCATGATAAGGCTTGATCCCCAATATTTCCAATATGGAGAATTTTCCCTTCCGTTGGTATATGAAAACTGGGATCGTACAGCATAGCTCAAACTTTCGAAAAAACCTCTGTTTCCGTTGAAATAATCGTAACAAAGAAAGGTAACCACATTAAACAGCGTAGGAGCCACGAAAAGCATTAAAACCAACCCAATAACAATGAGAATCAGAAAATAAGAAATCCCGAAAAGTATTGTTGCGCCTGGCATTACAAGAAACGTAAGGCCAAAATAAGCTGTTAATACTTTGCTTTTATTTTGCTTAAAATCATTTAAAATATCATCTGTTTTTATGTCTTTATACCCTTCCGCAACTCTTTTCATGTAAAAAACAGGAAAAAGTAAATTGATAGTCATCAAAGCTGTCGAAAGAATAAAAAGTAAAATCCCCGACACAATAAACAGCCCTAAATTATCCGTAAAAAACTGTTCCAGGTAATAACTCTCCCCGCTAATATTCGAACCGAAAAGCACCCCGAAAAACTCTCTGAATCCCAAAACAATCACTACAACCATCAAGATCAGCAGCAATCCGTTCAGAAGAAGAAAATTCTTGAAGTAATTTTTTCCGTAAAACTTAAAAAAAGCAAAGCTGTCACTTATAAAAGTTCCAAAATCTCTTTTTTTATAAAACTGTATCATTGATTTGGTTATTAATTTTTTTATTTACGATAAACGGATACACAAAATAATAAAATCCGATCACAAAAAGCGAACCGAAGATAATGATCAGGTTCAAAAACAAAGGCATCTTCAGAGCATGTCTCGTTATGTAACCCTCGATAATTCCTGCACAAATCGTAAATGGTACCGTGCTTAAAAATATTTTGAAGGAATCCCTGAAACCGTTTTTAAAAGAATTAAATCTCGAAAAAGTTTTAGGAAACAAAATAGATGCTCCTAAGATCAATCCGCACATTGCTTCTACTACCATTGCAAAAATCTCGAATACTCCGTGAAGCCAGATTCCCCTTGCGCTGTCCTGCAGAGCTCCATAATCATAAAAGAAATATTGGAAAGACCCCAGCATGACACTGTTTGACAGCAGCGCCCATAATGTGCCTACACCTCCAAAAACTCCGTAGATATAAAGTTTTGCACCTACTCCTATATTGTTAAAAATAATTCCGATCGTACTTCCCCAGGTAGATCCGCTCTGATAAATCTCAACCGCATTTCCTGATTTTATATTTTCAATAGTTTGATTTACATAATCTTCCCCTAAAATAATTTTGGCAAAATCTTTATCATAAATTGCAGAAAGCATCCCGATTAATGTAAACAAAATAAAAAACAGAAAAGCATAGCCCAGATATCTCCTGTACTGATACACCAGCAGCGGAACCTCAGTTTTGAAGAAATACAGCACCCTGTTTTCCTCTACTCTTTTCGTTTTGTAAATCTTCTGAAAAATCTGTGAAGAAAGGTGGTTCAGGTAAACTGTTGTATTGCTTTTCGGATAATAGGTCTGGGCAAATGAAAGATCATTCACCAGGTTTATATACAACGAAGACAGGTCATCAGGATTTTTTTTAATTTTCCCTTGAATAACCTGTTCGATTCCCAACCATTTTTCTTTATTTTGTTTAATAAAATAAACCTCTCTCATAATTGTAAGGCTAAAATAATAAAAATTATGTCTCAAATTGCGATTAATACATCACAAAATGTAAATATTAATTTCAACATTGCCAGTGTTGGAGACAGAATGGTTGCATTTATCATTGATCTTCTGATAAAGGTTGCTTATGTAATTGCTGTTCTGTATGTTTTTTTCAATATTCTGGACTTGGGATATCTGCTGAACGGGCTGGATCAGTGGTCTGTAATGGCGGTTTATATTATCCTGCTTTTCCCCACTTTTATTTACCCTGTAGTTTTGGAAAGCCTGATGGAAGGACAGACGCCGGGAAAAAAAGCAATGAAAATCAGAGTGGTGAAAATAGACGGTTATCAGGCAGGTTTTGGAGATTATATGATCCGGTGGATTTTCAGGATTATTGATACTTCTTTTGCGGGAGTTGTAGGCTTAATTTCCATGATTGTATCGAAAAACAACCAACGTTTGGGGGATATTGCTTCCGGAACAGCCGTTATTTCTTTAAAAAATACCATTAATATTTCTCACACTATCCTCGAAAATATCCAAGAAGATTACATTCCGACATTTCCTCAGGTTATTGCCCTGAGTGATAATGACATGAGAATCATTAAGGATAACTACACAAAAGCCCTTCGCGTGGACGACCGCCAGATTATCAGCAAGCTTTCTGAAAAGATCAAAAGCATTCTGAAGCTTGAAATTGATTCTACAAAAATGACGGAAAGGCAGTTTATCGGGGTTATCATTAAAGATTATAATTATTATACGGGAAAAGACAATTAATTTACTTTTAAGTTTTGGCTAAAGCCAATTTGATTATTCATTTATAAACGGGCTAAAGCCCGTTCCTATTGATACTTCTCATCGATAGAATTTCAAAGAATAAATTTGTGATATTCGTGGAAAAAATTCGTGCCATCAGTGTTACAACTTCTTGATTTACATCAAAACTTTCGCGGTGCGGTTTTTGTACTTTTACAAGTATAAAAGCTTAGATTATGAAATTTGAAAACAATAAATCAGGAAACGGCGGAGTAATTACATTAAATAACGAAATTAAAGAAATCGGAAGGTTAACATACACCATTTTTCCTGAAGAAAACAGGTTTATCATTTCCTTTGTCCTCGTTCATCCTGAATTTGAAGGAAGAGGAATGGGAAAATATCTGGTAGAAGAAGCCATTAAATTTGCAAGAGAAAACAACTGGAAGGTTTATCCCCACTGTTCTTATGCAAGAGCCGTAATGACCAGAATGAGCGATGTGGACGATGTTTTCTTACAGCGTTAAAACCTCATTCACAAGAATTTCTTCAATGTCATCCGGGTAGTTCACTCTAAGATGCTGATCAGAAGCTACCCAATTTTGAATTTCTTCTAATTTTAAAACTTTAGAGTTCGGAATTCCCATTTTGTCTAAAGCGCAGGCATTGCATTCCTGTTCATACTGATTATGAATAGGGATAACGAATAATTTTTTATCCATAAAAAGTGCTTCAGCTGGGCTCTCGAAACCGGCGTTACAAAGAATTCCATCACAGTTTTCAAATGATTTCAGATACTGAATTTCATCAATCGGGAAAACCTCAACATTATTTTCTTTATACTGGAGCTTGGAATATTTGGAAAAAACTTTCCATTCCACCGGAATCTGCTTTAACACTTTAATAATATTTTCATCCGAAAAACTGGGAAGATAAACCAGATAAAATCCTTTTTTGTCCGGATTAAGATTTCTGATTTTCTTTCTGATAACCGGCTTTTTGATCTGCGGATGGTAATTTTCAAAGTGGAAGCCTATTCTTTTTTCGCTCGGAACATAATAATTAAGCACCATTTCTCCAAAAAAATCTTTCTTTTCCGGCTTAGGTGTTTCCTTAAACAACATGGAAGCCTGATGGCTCAATTCTATCATCGGATGTTTTTTAAGCTTACATGCCCAGCCTGTTACTGGCTCATAATCATTGATGACGAGATCATATTTTGAAAGTTCGATTTCCCTGATATTCTTTAAAGCTTCAAGAAAATTATTATCCGTAAATGTTTTACGGTAGGATAGACCTCCTGTTTTGTTATAAAGCAACGAAATTCCTTTATACTGAAAGTTAACGTCAAAATCAGCCTTTAATTGCGACTGGTGTCCGCTGATCAGGGTATCAACCGATGCATATTTTTTCAGAATAGGAACAATTTCCTGAGCCCTGGCAACATGCCCGTTTCCTGTTCCCTGAAATGCGTATAGGATTTTCATTTGGTGAAATTAGTTACAATTTTTAAAAGCTCATTGCTGTCAATATCCTGAATTTCTTCTGTTCCGTCATCCTGAAGCAAATGTTTATGGTCATCGTAATAAAAAATTTTCCATTCTTTATCATGATATTCCAAAGCGGAAAGATTTTCTATCCAGTCTCCGGAATTTAGATAAGTACAAGATCCTTTTTTGTTGACCACCTCACGGATCTGCGGCTGGTGAATGTGTCCACAGATTACATAATCATAATGATTGTCTATGGCTAATTCAGAAGCGGTGAGTTCAAAATCGCCGATATATTTCACGGCTTTTTTTACATTGTTTTTAATCTTTTTTGAAAATGAATATTTTTCCCTGCCCATTTTCTCCAGAAACCAATTGACCACATTATTGATTACAATTAAAAGATCATAGCCTTTACCTCCCAGCTTTGCGATCCATTTCGAGTGCTGAACGGATGCATCAAAAACATCTCCGTGAAAGATCCATGTTTTTTTGTCATTAATGTCAAGACAGATTTTGTTGCAGACTTTTAATTTACCTAATTCGAAATCGGTAAACTTACGGAACATCTCATCATGATTTCCGGTGATGTAGTACACATCAGTATTTTTTGTAGCGAATGAAAGGATCTTTTTGATCACCTTCAAATGAGGTTTAGGGAAGTAAGACTTTTTGAATTGCCAGATATCGATGATATCACCGTTCAAAACTAAAGTTTTAGGCTGAATAGAATTGAGATATCTCAGTAATTCTTTAGCCTTACATCCATAAGTTCCCAAATGAACATCCGATATAACAACTAATTCAACGTTTCTTTTCATAATCTTTGCAAAGAAACTAATTGAAAGTTAACTATATATGAATGTTATATTATTTTTTATAAAGAGTTCATCAGCTCTTCAGTAATTTCCATGTTGTGATACACGTTTTGTACATCATCATCTTCTTCAAAACGCTCAAGCATTTTCATATTTGCTTTGAACTGCTCTTCATTTACTTCTTTTGTGAGGTTTGGAATTCTCTGCAATTCAGCGCTTTTCACTTCTATTTTAAGCTCATCCAGCTTATGAGATAAAGAACCGAAATCTTCAAAAGCAGTCGTGATCATTACTTCTTCCTCATCCTTTTCCACGTCCTCTGCTCCACCATCGATCATCTCCATTTCAAAATCATCCCAATCCATTTTAATCTGGGCTAAATCTATTGTAAAAATCCCTTTTCTATCAAAGATAAATGCCAGTTCCCCATTCTTACCAAGGTTTCCATCAAACTTATTGAAAATTGCTCTTACATTGGCAACCGTTCTTGTTGTATTGTTCGTTGTACATTCTACGAAAAATGCCACACCTCCTTGCCCGTATCCTTCATAGGTGATTTCCTCATAATTTTCTGCATCTGCCCCACTAGCCTTTTTGATAGCTCTTTCAACATTATCCTTTGGCATATTTGCGCCTTTGGCGTTCTGGATACATCTTCTCAGCGCCGGATTGGATTCAGGATCTGGCCCTCCGGCTTTTACTGCCAGTGCGATATCCTTACCAATTTTAGAAAAAGTTTTGGCCATTTTATCCCATCTGGCCATTTTAGAAGCTTTTCTATATTCAAATGCTCTTCCCATTTTTATTTTTAAATTTTGACAAAATTAATTAAAAGTCAACGAAAAAAAAATACCCCCAGAAAACTGGAGGTATTTATATTTAGAAAAATTAATTATTTTTTCTTTCTAACTACTTTTTTCTTAGCTGTAGCTTTTTTCTTAGTAGTCGCTTTTTTCACTGGAGCATCTTCGTAATCTCTTTTCTTGATTGCGTTCCACTCGTCAGCGTTTTCAATAGCTGTTACAACTACTTTTCTGTCTACTTGTCTTTCAGCATCAGTTGCTTTTTCAGAAACTGTAGCTTTAGCTTCACCAACACCTACTGATTTAAGAGAGTTAGCATCTACACCTCTTGCATCTAAAGCAGCAACTACAGCAGCAGCTCTTTCTCTAGATAACTTCAAGTTGTAAGCTTCAGAACCTTTAGCATCAGTTCTACCTTCTAATAGATAGTTACCACCGTCTTTCTTAATTAATTCAGCAGCAGCATCTAATGCAGGAGTAGATTCAGCTTTGATTGTAGCTTTGTTGAAATCAAAGAATACACTTCCTAATTTACCTTCTACTTCGATAGCAGTTTGTTTTTTAGGCTTAGGACATCCGTTGTATTCTGGAAGACCTGGAACAGTAGGACAAGCATCATCTTTATCTAAGATACCGTCTCCGTCTGTATCTGGCCAAGGACAACCGTTGTTTTCAGCAGGACCTGCAACTGTAGGACAAGCATCATCTTTGTCGATTACACCGTCACCATCAGTATCTGGCCAAGGGCATCCGTTGTTTTCAACCGGACCTGCCACATCTGGGCATTGATCGTCTTTATCTGGAACTCCGTCACCATCAGTATCAGGACATCCTTGGAATTCTGGTAAACCTGGTGTATCTGGACATAAATCGTCTTTATCCAGGATACCATCCTTATCTCTGTCTCTGTTACCAAATCTGAAGTTCAATGAAGCACCAGCTTGCCAGAAGTTAGCAACACCAGACTTGTTACCCGGAGTTGATACATAATCTCCCTGAACACCAAGACCGAAGTTTTTAGTTACCCAGAAGTTAACACCAGCACCTGTAGCTACAGTAAAGAAGTTAGCTTTACCGTTTTCATTACCATTTTCTCCGTTTGTAATCCACTCACCGTTTGCATCAGTTCTTGGGAAAGTAAGAGAAGTATGGTCATGTCTCAGGTAGTTAGCACCCACTCTTAAATAAGGGTCAAACCAAGACTCCTCGTTCCATAGAAGACCTGCAGCTTTGAATTGAATACCAAGACCCGTCTGAAGGAAGAATTCTTTCCCCATGTTGAATCTTTTGTTCTCAACGTTACCTACCGTAGTCTGCCAGTCTAGAACTAAACCTTTACCGATGTTTCTAGCAACTGTAAGCTTAGACAAAGGTGGTGTAATAGAGAAGTTGTTCATATTGAACATCGTCTTCGTCAAATTATTAGCAGAAAACGTATTACTGAAAGTGTTTCTCTGTGCCATATGGTTTTCCGCGTGAGCACCAACCCCGATCATCCACGGATTGTTGGTAGTCTGAGCGAACACAGTAGAAGCAACAGTAAGCGCCAATGCTGAAATTCCTAATTTTAGATTTTTCATAGAATTAAATGATTAAATAATTGATAATGCAAAATAAATATAATTTTTCTTTATATACAAAGTTTTTCAAATGATTTTTAACTTTTCTTTAATATTCTGTCTAGGTTACGTTTATTTTCTCTATCTTTTATGCTCTCCCTTTTATCGAAAAGCTTTTTCCCCCTTCCCAACGCTATTAAGACCTTCGCTTTACCTCTGTCATTAATGTATAATTTTAAAGGTATAATTGTATTTCCCGCGTCCTTTAATTTCTTCTCCAGCTTTTGCAATTCTTTTTTGTGCAACAGCAATTTCCGTTCCCTTTTTGTTTTATGATTATAAAAAGTTCCCAATTTATACTCATCAATCATCATGTTAATAATGTATAATTCCCCATCAATAAACTGACAGAACGATTCCGTAATGGAAGCTTTAGAAGAGCGTAATGATTTTATTTCCGTACCCGTTAAAACCATTCCTGCTTCATATTCTTCGAGAATTTCGTATTCGAATCTCGCCCTCCTGTTTAATATATTGACTGTCTTTTCGATCTTCATCTTAAAATTTCTTTACTTGAAATATATAAAAAATACCTCACATTAAAAACTTGAATATTACATTATTACGAAATACCCAAATTCTTTTCGTATTTTTGCGCCAAATTTACAAAACTATATGTTAACAGTATCTAACTTATCTTTACAATTCGGGAAAAGAGTTCTTTTTGACGAGGTAAATATTATGTTTACCAAAGGAAACTGCTACGGAATCATCGGAGCAAATGGTGCAGGAAAGTCTACATTCCTTAAAATATTAACAGGAAAACAGGACCCAACAACAGGACACGTATCTTTGGAACCTGGAAAAAGAATGTCAGTTCTTGAGCAGGATCACTTTGCTTACGATCAATATACTGTACTGGAAGCGGTTTTGAGAGGTAACAAGAAATTATTCGAGATAAAAGAGGAGATGGACGCGCTTTACGCGAAGGAAGACTTCTCAGACGAAGACGGAATCAAAGCAGGGGAACTAGGTGTAATCTATGATGAAATGGGAGGATGGACAGCTGAATCTGATGCACAGACTATGCTTTCAAACGTAGGTATTACAGATGATATGCACTGGCAGATGATGAGCGAGCTTGAAAACAAAGACAAGGTAAAGGTTCTTTTAGCTCAGGCACTTTTCGGAAATCCGGATGTACTAATTTTGGACGAACCTACGAACGACCTTGATATTGAAACAATCTCTTGGTTAGAAGATTTCTTAGCAGATTACGAAAATACGGTAATCGTTGTATCTCACGACCGTCACTTCCTGGATACGGTTTGTACGCACATCGGAGACCTTGATTATGCCAAACTAAACCTTTACACAGGTAATTACTCTTTCTGGTATCAGGCTTCTCAATTAGCTACGAGACAGAGAGCTCAGGCCAACAAAAAAGCTGAGGAAAAGAAGAAAGAGCTTCAGGATTTTATCGCCAGATTCAGTTCAAACGTTGCAAAAGCAAAACAGGCAACGGCGAGAAAGAAAATGATCGATAAATTAAACATCGATGATATTAAACCTTCTTCAAGAAGATACCCTGCCATTATTTTCGAAATGGAAAGAGAAGCAGGAGATCAGATCCTTGATGTAAAAGGTCTTGAAAAAACGAAAGACGGGGAATTATTATTTTCAAATATTGATTTAAACCTTAAAAAAGGAGATAAAGTTGCTGTTTTATCTAAAAACTCTCTAGCTATTACAGAATTTTTCGAAATCCTGGCAGGAAACGTTCAGCCGGATAAAGGGACTGTTGCTTGGGGTGTTACCACGACACAATCTCACATGCCTTTAGATAATACAAGCTTTTTCCAGGAAGATTTAAGCCTGGTTGACTGGTTAAGACAATTCACAAAAAATGACGAAGAACGCCACGAAGAATTCGTAAGAGGTTTCTTAGGAAGAATGCTATTCTCGGGTGATGAAGCTTTGAAGTCTTGTAAAGTACTTTCAGGAGGTGAGAAAATGAGATGTATGTTCAGCCGAATGATGCTTCAGAAAGCAAACATTCTTTTACTGGATGAACCTACCAACCACTTAGACCTTGAAAGTATTACGACTTTGAACAACTCTTTATCAAACTTCAAAGGAAATATCTTACTGGCTTCTCATGACCACGAAATGCTTTCAACAGTCTGTAACAGGATCATCGAACTGACTCCGACAGGAATCATCGACAGAGAAATGTCTTACGATGATTATCTTGCTGATAAAAAAGTAAAAGAATTAAGAGAAAAAATGTATTCTTAATCTTTATTAAACTTAAAATAAAATAGCTGCTCGTCGGGCAGCTATTTTTTATTTATAAGCTTCTGATTTTAATAATTTGATATTTATCTATTACAGGGCATTATCATAAAATTCTTTTTTTTCAAAATGGTTTGAAATCACTTTTCATCCGTTTTTTACAATAGGGTTTTTGAGTTTTTTTCCCTATTTTTGTGAAATGAGTCAAAAATGGATTTATAAGCCCGAACCCGACGAGGAAATTGTGGACGGATTAAGTTCGTCACTTGGTTTTGGAACTTTTGAATCTAAGCTTCTCGTTCTTAGAGGAATTGACAATTATCAGAAAGCTAGAGAGTTCTTTAAACCCAATCTTACAGATATTCACAACCCCTTTTTAATGGCGGATATGCAGAAAGCCGTAGAGCGGATTGCCACTGCTATCGAAAACGGGGAAAAAATACTTGTGTACGGAGATTACGATGTAGACGGAACCACTGCTGTTGCTTTGATGTACCTGTACCTCAGCAAAATTGTTCAGAAAAAATATTTAGATTATTATATCCCTGACAGAAATTCTGAGGGGTATGGAATTTCAACCGAGGGGATTGATTTCGCCAAAGAAAATGGTTTTTCATTAATCATAGCTTTGGACTGCGGAATTAAATCATTGGATATGATCAGCTATGCGCAAAGCCTGGATATTGATTTTATCATCTGTGACCACCATTTACCCGGTGAAGAAATTCCCAATGCCGTTGCAGTTCTTGATCCCAAAAGAAGCGATTGCCGCTACCCTTTCAAGGAACTTTCCGGATGTGGAGTCGGTTTCAAGCTTTGCCAGGGTTTAAATACCATTTATAAGCTTCCCGAGGCAGAATTGTTTGAACTAACAGACCTTTTGGCCATTTCCATAGCCGCCGATATTGTTTCCATGACCGGCGAAAACAGAGTTTTGGCAAAAATGGGATTAAAAACTTTACGCAAAACAAGAAATCTTGGATTAAGGCTTCTTATTCCTGATGAAAAGCTGTCTCACTTTGAGATTTCGAATATTGTTTTTGAAATTGCACCGAAAATCAATGCGGCTGGAAGAATTTCTCACGGAAAAGCAGCTGTTGAGCTTATGGTTTCAGATAATCTTAAGCATGCTCATCAGATTGTGAGTGACATTATGGATCTTAATGATGAAAGAAGAGAGCTGGATATGAACTCTACGCTTTCCGCATTAAATCAAATTATTGAATCTCAGCAGGAAACAAAATACACTACCATCGTTTATCATCCGGAATGGAATAAAGGCGTTATCGGGATTGTAGCTTCAAGATTGATTGAAACTTACTACAAGCCTACCCTGGTTTTCACTGATGGAAATAATGGCGAAATGGTGGCTTCCGCAAGATCGGTTTCCGATTTTGATGTGCATGAAGCTTTGGATATGTGCTCAGAATATTTTTTAAAATTCGGGGGACACCACGCTGCGGCTGGGCTTTCTATGGAGAAAGACAAATTTGAGGCTTTTAAAGAAAAATTTGAAAGAATTGTTTCTGAAAAGATCAAAGAGCATCAGAAAGAACCTTCCATCACCATAGATTCTGAAATACAGATTGATGAGATCAACCGCGAATTCATTAATTTCCACAGAAAACTGGCACCTTTCGGACCTCACAATATGAAACCTATCCTGGCTTTAACCAACCAAAAAGTTTCCGGATACATTAAAACGATGGGAAAAGATAATAATCACCTTAAATTTTACATTAAACAGGAATCTACGGGCAGAAATATTGAATGTGTAGGCTTCAAACTGGGACAGTTTGCTGATGATTTCAGAACAAAAAGCTTTGATCTGGCATTCACCTTAGAAGAAAATCACTGGAAAGGAAATGTGACGCATTATTTGAATATAAAGGATGTGAAATTCAGAGAATAAATCTGCCACCTTGGAAATATAATCTGCTATCTCAAAATGAAAAAAATCGGTTTATTTTTCGGTTCATTTAATCCAATACATATTGGACACCTGATCTTGGCGAATTATATTCTGGAGAATTCCGATATGGATGAATTGTGGTTTGTGGTGAGCCCACAAAATCCGTTCAAAGACAAAAAATCTTTACTAAGCGACCACAACAGGCTGGATATGGTGCAGCTTGCCGTAAAAAATTATCCTAAAATGCGGGCTTCCAATGTAGAGTTTTCTCTTCCAAAGCCAAGCTACACTATTGATACGCTGACTTATCTTCACGAAAAGTATCCTGACTATTCTTTTAGTTTAATAATGGGAGAAGACAATCTGGACAATCTGCATAAATGGAAAAACGCAGATATTTTGATCAAAAATCATCATATTATTGTTTATCCAAGAATGTTCGAAGGTGAGAAAAAAGATTCTGAATATCTTCAGCACGATAATATCTCTCTGATAAAAGCTCCGGTTATAGAACTTTCAGCCACAGAAATCCGAAATATGATTAAAAGCGGGAAAAATGTAAGGCCAATGCTTCCACCAGAGGTTTTTGATTATCTGGACGGCAGCAGTTTTTATAAAAGTTAGAAGTTAGAAGTTAGAAGTTAGACAAAATTATTACAATGAATTTCATCGAAAAATTTTTCTCAAAATATTCTCAGGAAAGGATTATTAAATGGTTTAAGCAGGTTTGTCTCGCAGAAGCTATTTCCTGCCTGTTGCTGTATGGTGTTGCCATGATCTGGATCCGCTATGATGAGAATTTGTATTCTATTATTTTCATCAGCGTTATCGGCAGCCTGCACGGATTATTTTTTACACTTTATCTTTTGCTTTGTCTTCCGGTGAGAAAAATTTTTGAGTGGGACGATGAAGATTTTGTCTTTGCCCTGCTCTCCGCATTTTTCCCTTTTGCTACTATTTGGGTAGATAAAAAACTCGCCCGTTTCGACAGAGAATAACATACAATTGAACCAGTTGTTGGTTCTTTTTTTTTGCTTTAAATTATTCTATCTCCCTATATTTTCTTGTCATTTTTTTCTAACAATTAAAAAAAATCAACCTTCAAGATGTAACAAAATTTCATCTTTAATTGTCTAATTAATAACAAAGTCATTAAAATTAAAATTTAACTTAAAAATTTTTAACACTGATTATCAACAAGTTAAATTTATTATTAAAACATTTTAAGTACTTTGTATTGCATGATACCAAATTTATTACATATCTTTGCAATGTTAAATAATAACAAATACAAGCTATTAAACCCACAAAAATAAAGAACATGAAAACGCCTATTTTCATCGCAGCCATATTTTTCAGCGGATTGACATTCGCACAAGAGAAAAAACAAGACACCGTAAAAACAAAAACCATAGAAGGAGTAACTATGACAAAGCAGGTCTTCAAAAAACAAAGTGACCGTTTTGTATATGATGTAGCCGCATCACCGGTTACTAAAGGAAATACTACATTTGACCTATTGAAGCAGACCCCGCTTCTTTCCACAACGGATGATAAAACGTTGAAAATTGCAGGAAAAAACAATGCACTGATCTATATCAATGGTAGAAAGACCAATATGGATGCGGAATCTTTAACTCAATTTCTAAAAAACACTCCGGCAGAAAATATTCAGAAAATAGAAGTGATTACTGTTCCGGGGAGTGAATTCCAAGTAGAATCTTCAGACGGAATCATCAACATTATCCTGAAGAAAAAAATGAGCGACGGAACCAGCGGAAATATGAGAATGTCTAACTCTCAGAATAAATACAACTCCAGCCAGGCAAGTTTCTCCGTTAATTACAGAAAGGATAAGCTTGGAATTAATGCTAATCTAAGCGGCGGTGAGAACATCAACCCCCAGTCTTATATTTTAAGAAACAAAACAGGAAATGTTCAGAATGAATCTGTGGGCGATATTGATGATCCAAACAAAAACATCGGCGGCTATTTAAATATTGACTATCAGCTCAACGATAAAAGCAATCTGGCTCTTTCATGGAATTCTTGGGCCAATAAAAGTTATAATTCATCTATTAATTTATTGAATACAATCACAAGATACGATAAGGACGGAAATCTGGTTTCTACTGATTATACTAAAACAAAGAATGACGAAGATGCAAGAAACTACAATAACTCCGTAAACTTAAACTATGAATTAAAGCTTGACTCTCTGGGAAGCAAACTAAATCTGAATGCCGCTTATCTTAATTATAAAAGATTTCAGTATTCCGATAACAATACGATGATAAAAGATGCAGCTGGAGATTTCAGTCAGAACAGTAAAAAGATCATTCAGGATATTCCACAGATCATCAACAATTTTTCGGGAACTGTAGATTATATCCAAAAGTTTAAAAATGATTTCACATTTTCAGCCGGGGGAAATTTTAATAAAACCAAAACTGATAATGATACAAAGAATTATACCTATCCTTATGATCTGTCAGGAAATCAGCTTCCTTCTGAAAATGACTTTAACCACTTCATTTATGACGAAAACATTTACGGGGCATATGTAACTTTTGAAAAGAAATTCTCCGACAAATTTTCCGGAAAAGTAGGAACCAGATATGAAATTACCAACAGTCTCGGGACTGCAGACAGCTGGAAAAATAATGTACAATCTAAACAGGAAATAAAGAGAAACTACAATAACATTCTTCCTTATTTAAGCTTTAATTATGCATTAAATGATAAGAACAATATATCCTATTCATTCTCAAGCAGAATGAGAAGGCCAAGCTTTTGGGAGCTTAATCCTGTGAAAAACCTTATTACGGAAGATAATTATACACAAAATAACCCTTTCGTAAAAGCATCATCCACATACAATCAGGAATTGACTTATATGTATAAAAACTCTTACTTCCTGATCTTAAATCACACCTTTGTAAAAGATCAAATTACACAAGTTCCTCTACAAAGAAGTTATAAAGACCCTGAAACAGGCCAGGAAAAAATACAGCTTGCCTACATCCGAACCAACTTCGGAGACAAGCAGGAAATGTCTGCTATGCTTGGAATGCAGAAAACGTTTTTCAAACAATACCTGACAACCAATTTCAATATCGGAGTTCAGCATAATATCAATGACGGATTTTTGAATACGGATCCTACAACAGGACAGGTTTTTGATGATTATATCAACAACAGGAAATCAACAAGCCTTGTGATTCAGACCAACAACACGCTTCGTCTTGATAAAAAGAAAACATGGTTCCTGGGTGCAAATTTCTTCTATATAGACAAACAACAAATTGAGCTTGGAGTTCTTAAAAACTTAATGAGTCTGGATTTAAGCTTAAAGAAAAACTGGAACGACTGGACTTTTGCGGTAAACGTAAACGACGTCCTGAGAACAAATATAGTGGAAATAGAAGATTTTCAGGATGGCGGAAACTACAATTACATCCGAAACGACCAGTACAGAAGAAATCTTACCGTAAGCATCACTTACAACTTTGGAAACCAGAAAGTGAAAAAAGTAAGAGACATCGAAAGTGCTTCAGACGCTATTAAAAACAGAACAAGATAACAATCATTTCTTCATATATCATTTTTTGTGGTAAAACTCACTGAGAAATCGGTGGGTTTTTACTTTTTTGTTTAGGGTTTAGGGAAAATAAATATATTTTCGATTACAAGGTTTTATTAGTAGGTTACGGCTTGATTTTGGATTAAATATTTTCGTTAAAAATTCATTATGAAAAAGCTGTCATTCATTTTTAGTTTACTTGTTTTAGTCTTTACTTTTTCCTATCAGCAAAAAATTGATTTAGGAAAAAACGCCACATTTAGAATCAAAAAAAATGTCTCCTATGGACAGCATCCGGAACAAAAACTGGATATGTACATCCCCGAAAGTGAATCGGGCAATAATGATGTTTTCATCATTATTCATGGTGGAGGCTGGCGGGGCGGACAAAGATCGCAGCTTACGGGCTTTACATTTGACCTTATGAAAAAATTCCCGCAGAATATTTTCGTTAATATCGATTACAGGCTGGCTACCACTAAACGTTTTGCCCTGCCCAATCAAATGGATGATATAAAAGATGCAATGTCTTACGTAGAAAAAAATTTAAAATATCAGCCAAAATACATCCTTCTCGGAAACTGCGCAGGTGGAAATCTATCTATGCTGTATGCCTATAAATTTGACAAGGAAAAAAAAGTAAAAGCAGTCGTAAATATTGTTGGGCCTGCAGACCTGAGTGATTCCGGTTTTAAAAACTATGACGATTATTCTTTCATTGAAAAACATATGATAGACCCGAAAATAGTTGATAAAAACATTTCTTTAATGGATTTCGGAAGTCCGACTTACTGGGTAAATGCAAGTTCAGCTCCTACAATTTCATTCTATGGGACACAGGATCACGTTGTTCCTGTATCACAAAAAAGAATTCTGGATTCTGTACTGGTTAAAAATAATGTCCCGCATGAATCTTATGAATTTAACGGGAACCACCTTTCGTGGGAGGATCAGCCCAATTCTTCTTTTTTAATTAAAAAAATTGCGGGCTTTCTGAGAAATTTAAACTGATTTTAAAAACGAATGACGCTAATTTTCACGATATACACTAATGGTTGAGATAAGTTTTGGCTAAAGCCAATGAATTTTATAATTAAAAAGCGGGCTAAAGCCCGCTCCTATTGATTTAACGCCATCTGATTGCAGAAATTCGTATTAGTTGTAAAATTCGTGAAATCCATTCAGAATTAATACCCCAAAGTTCTTTTAGCCTCAATGGCAGTTGTATTTAAAGTATTCAGGCATCTTTTAAAATTCTCATCATTTCGTAAATCCCAGAATGGAAATAAAACCACAACGGAAACATCAGATTTCGGGTCATAAGCCATTAAAGAAAGATAGCCTTCCGTTGCGCCGTTGTGCCCGTATCCAATCCCTGTAAAATCTGAACATCCTAAAGCATATCCGGAAGTTGTCGCCGGCCCTTTGCTGGTTCTCATCAGCTCTGCGCTTGATGCATACAGAACATTCTGCCCTTTCATCAGGCTTCTGATATAGTCGCTCAGCATCGCCATAGTTCCTAATCCATTTCCTTCCCCGACATGTGCGCTTGCGTTTTTCTGATCCGTTACCTCATCATGATCAGTGAATTTTATAAATCCTTTCACATAAGGGGACGGAAGCTGCTTATCAGAAGCAAGCTGCGGAAACTTTATTCCTAAAGGTTTCTTGGAATTTGGCCCTACAATATGATCATACATGAAATCTCCGTATGTTTTCGTTGAATTTATTTTTTGGGAATACACTCTTGCGATAATTTCACTTAAAATGGTGTATCCTGTATTAGAATAATGGTACACTGTATTTGGCGGACCGTAAGTAAGATTGTGGTCTTTTAAAACTTTCGCGTAATCCGAAGCAGAAAACTGGAAGTCCGGATTGGTGGTCAGCATATATTCTGCATAAGTCTGCCCACCGACGCTATATTGTGAATCATCATTCGTCAAATCATAAATTCCTGCATTATGTTGCAGAATCTGGCGGATAGTGATTTCGCTTTTGTGTGGAAAATTCCAATCTGCTATGTCCGGAGTATAAGGAACTGTTGTTCCGGGAATATTATCTGTGATCTTATCATCAAGCTTCAGCCAGCCATCCTGCATCATCTTTAAAATAGCAGTGGATGTAAAGTTTTTTGTATTGCTTGCAAACCGGAAATAAGTGTTGGGTGTTACCGCAGAACCGTTCGTTCCCTTTACTGTACTGAAAAAAATACCTTTTGGGGAAACCACATAAACGCTCAGTGACGGAATATCGGCATTTAAATCTCTCTGAAGGTTGGAGTGGATATTTTTCATCACAGCATCCAGTTCCAGCTGATAATTTTTTTCGTTTTCATCATCTCCGCAGCCTGCAAACAAGAACAGCAGAAATAATACAAGAGAAAGAAGCCTGAGTTTTTTCATAGTTTATTATTAGATTTATTTTATGCTGCTAATTTCGGTATTTTTTAGAAATATTTCAATGTACAGGGATAATGAATTGAAAATTTACTTAAACATGAAAATAAATAAAAAAAGCCTCAGAAAATAATTCCCGAGGCTTTTATATTTTAATTTTAAATATTATTCTGATTTAAAAACTTCCGTTCTTTCTGAAATTCCATTAGCATTGAAAGCTTCGATCTGGAAATAATAAGAATCCGTTCTGTCTGCTCCGGTGAAGAAATATTCATTTTTACCGTACACCATAATGCTTCCGTATAATTTATCCGGAGATTTTCCCCAGTAGATTACATATCCATCAGCATCCGGATTTTGTCTCCATTTCATCCAGATACTTCTTCTTTCCCCATATTTTTTAGGATCAGATCTCAATGGAACGAAATCTTCCACCTTTTTAGGAACAGCGCCTCCACCTTTTCCAAAAACCCTGAAACCGCTTAACGCAAATTTCCCTGTCGGCATTTTTAAGTTTTCCATTTTCAGGAATCTTGCTTTGGCTGGCTTTTCAAGTTCAACATAATCATGGGGAACGTCTTTTGTATTTTTGCTTTTATCTACAATCACGTTCCATTTTTTACCGTCATTTGAACCGTAAATTTTGTACTGATGCATTTTGCCCAATGTTTTTCCTAAAAACTCCACATCCTGATCCGCATAATTGATCTGAATGGCATTAATGGTAGAAACTTCCCCTAAATCCGTCTGAAACCACTCCCCTGAATTTCCGGTTTTTGCACTCCAGTATGTTTTAATGTCTTCATCTACTGCGTAATTTGAATGATATCCGCCTAATGTAGACGAAACCTGAACCGGCTTGTTATAATTCAGCAGCATCCAGCCTGCAAAAAGTCCTTTTGAAAAATCTTTTCCCTGAGCATATTTTGGGAGGAAAGTAGGATAATCTCCATAAGCTGTGTTGGTGTACATTACATCATCTTTATCAAATCCGGCAGGCCAGATTCCTAATCTTCTTTCAAAATTATTTTTAGTGGAAATAAAAATGGTCGAAACATGCCACCAGTTTTTGTAATTATCTTCGAATGTTGCTCCATGTCCTGCGCCTCTGGCAAAACCGCCCGGCTTATAGGAAAACGGGTTGTGCTGCTGATATTCGAAGCCTTCCAGAGGATTTTTACTTACATAAACCCCGTCGGAATATCCGCTGAATTCCGTTGCCGGAGCACCGTACTGCATATAGTATTTCCCGTTGTGCTTAGTCATCCATGCCCCTTCCACGAATGGCTGAAGAAACACATTGTCATTATATTCCCCAAATCTTTCCCAACCGTGATCTTCCGGTTTTAATCTGATAATAGGCTTTACAAAACCTTCAGACTGTAGGGTTTTTACTTTCACTTCAGTACCTAATAACGGCCATTCATTGCTGGAACCCCAGTATAAGTATAGCTTGTTTTTGTCTTCGTCATAATGGAAAGCAGGATCCCAAGCTCCTACTTTTAAGGTGTCAACAGCAATTTGCCAGTCGTCTTTCGTAGGATTTGTACTTTTCCAGATCGGAAAATCCTGTTCCCAGGTGGATCCGAAGACATATAGTGTATCTTTCATTTTCCATACTGCAGGAGCATTAAGGTCATGGATATATTTATTGTCTCTAAGGAATTTTCTCTTCACAAATTTCCAGTCCAGCATATCATCGCTGTACCAGTACCCTTCCTGATTGGTTGAAAAAAGGAACAGTTTTTCTTTAAAATTTACAATTACAGGATCGGCGGTAGCTCTGTGTCTACCCTGTTTTGAAAAATTTTCGAAAGGTGTGTACCCGTAGTCGATATTAATCGGGTTACAGAATGTTTTTTGCTGGGCGTTTAAACTTATTCCAAACAAAAAAGCACATAAAAATAAATACTTCTGCATCTTCATATTTTTTACATTAAATGCAAATTTAGTGAAAAATATAAGTTATTTTATTCAAGTGTAATTTCATTAAGGATAAATCTTCTCTCAAATCCTTTAATATCATTTTGGGTTTCCAAAATTTCAAGAGGATAATATTTTTCCAAAATAGATTTTCCCAATATTATAGGATGAAACAATGATTTTATTTTGTCTGTCACCCACATTTCACGTTTATAAATAATATTTACTGCATAAGCCTTATAATCTTGGTTCGCATCTTCATTATTTTCTTTATACTCATACTTTACTTTATAACATTCATATCCATTAATTATCTTCTTACTTTTTTTATCTTCTTGATATTGCAAGAATTATATTATTTGCAAATAAATCCGTGGCATCATATTCATTCGTAATTTCACCATTCTCCAATACAAAATTTATTATTTTAGAGTTTTCAAACTCTTGCTTATATATTTTTGATGAATCCTGTATAAATGTAGTATTTTCCAAGATGTTAGATGAGGCTTCTGACATTTGCTCAATTTCTTGCTCTCTGCCTATATTATCTTCTTCTTTCAACAAGGATTTTTTTAAGGACTCCTTAAACTTCTCTTTTGAAATTTTTATAGTTTCATCATACAATTTTTTATTTGTAATCTTTGATACTTCTCTAAATGTGATTTCACCTTTTATAGGCGTAAAAGGTTTATAAGTTTGGGCATTAAAGCCCAAACTGAACTTGCAACTATTTTTGAGACAAAATTTATATACTCTTTATGCTACATTTTTAGATTGATTAGACATTAAATTTTGATACTCTCTTATGGTTAAATTTCCTAAAGCTGAATGCCTTCTCTGGGTGTTGTAAAATGTTTCTATATATTCAAACACAGAGTTTTTGGCGTGGTCTCTAGTTTCATATTTATTTTGATAGACAAGTTCGGTTTTCAGAGTTTTGAAAAAACTCTCCGCTACAGCATTATCATAGCAATTTCCCTTTCCACTCATACTTCGGGTAATATTTTTCCCG
>NZ_AUMT01000010.1 GCF_000430825.1 Chryseobacterium daeguense DSM 19388
CTTGGAGAAGATGCCTACCGCCTTTTTTAAGATATCACGTTCAAGCTTTGTTTCTTCCAGTTCTTTGCGAAGTCTCAATAACTCTTCCCTTATTGGATCAGAGGATATTTGTTTTTCCTTGCTAAGTTTACCTTCTTTGTGAAGTTTTCGCCAATTAACGAGACTTTCTTTACAGATCCCAAATTCTTCAGCTACCGAGGATACATTGCCTCGCTGCTCACTTAAAGATACTGCTTGGATCTTAAACTATAGACTGTAATTTTTTCTGATCTTTTTCATACTCTTAAAGATAAAGAGTATAAGAATTGTGTCCTAACAAAGTTAGCAACTCCAGTGAAAGTTATATACAGGCTCCTTTACAAAGAACATTTGAATTAATGAATGCTGCCCAAATTTTTGAAAAAAAAGATAGTAACGGAAATACGATTGATATTAGAAAGCTGGCTAATGACATGCAGAAAAAAATGATTAAAGAATACGAATCAGAAAACAAATTAGAACTACAAAATTAAAACATTATGAAAAAGACAATATTAATACAGTTTCTTCTTTTGATATTTACAATTACACTTGTAAAAGCAAACAATACTACTAATAGACCTCACGATAAGGATTATTTTAAAACTTTTAAAAAGAATGAACAACCTGAAAACGAGCAGTTCAATCTTCTCAATAAAAAATCGGATGAAAAAGCTGTAGCTTACTATGTTATATACAAAGAAAATGCTTTAGGGCAAGGCTTTTACTTCAAAATCACATTAGACAAAAACGAAAAACCAATTGCAACTTATTATGCTGCTGAGAATGGGAAAGCTCTAGATTCATCTACTGTTCATAATTTAAAAAATATTCTTAAAGGAGACCCTACATCAGCAAGACTTGGTCCGGTAACAAGTATAACAGAAACCCCTGCTCAATGTGTTACAAAATGTCATAGAGCAAATAACTGTTACGGACAGCCTACTAATACAGGAGTGTTATTATGCTCACTTGATTGCCAAATTAGCTGTGCCTAAACTTAATTTCATATCCACAAAAAACGCTGCAGATTGCAGCGTTTTTTATTTATGATTTATTCATTTTTTCAGCGATAATTCTTTTCTTTTTCCGTTCATAAATGACTGCCACGATTTTCCCGCCTATCCACGAAAAAGGGAAGAAAGTAAGGAAAATGGAGATTTTATAGAATGTAGGGTGATAAGGAAAAATAATCACATCCAGCATGGCTATAAAAAGCATTATGAAGCCAATAAGAATAGCATAAGCTACTTTAGCATACTTTACAATAATAGCAGTAGCCACACCACCAATAGTAGTGCCTAATCCGGAAATAAAAAGCAAAAAGCCGAAGAAAGCATCATCATGTTGCATGCTTTCAAGAAATCTCTGCCAATGCTCAAACGGAGCAAAGGCATCAAAAGTAACCCATTGCGGAAATACCCTTATACCAAGAGTAATCGTAAGCGCTGCAATCCCGAGCCCTACAATAACCGCGAATGTATTTCTTATAAAGCTCATTAATCCTGATGTGCGATCATTGAAATTTCGATATCAACATTTTTTGGCAGGCAGGAAACCTGTACCGTTTCACGTGCCGGATAGCTTTCTGAATCCAGATAAGAAGCATAAATATCATTCATTACAGCAAAATCATCCATATTCTTAAGGAAGATCGTAGCTTTTACAACATTTTTAAAAGTCATTCCCGCTTCTGTAAGAATTGCTTCAAGGTTTTTCATTACCTGGTGCGTTTCTTTCTCAATTCCTTCCACCAATTTACCTGTAGCAGGATCTACCGGGATCTGCCCGGAGATATACAAAACTCCGTTTGCCATGTTTGCCTGAGAGTAAGGTCCTATAGCTGCAGGAGCATTTACAGTGTTGATTATTTGTTTCATTAGATTTTATTTTGGGTGCAAATATAAAATTTATATTCTATTTATATTCTCAAATATCAAATACAATGCTAGAATGGTGCATTTGGCTGGGTAAAACTTCTGTCCTTATACTTCAGCGCATCACTTAAGATGTTGGCTTTGATACCGATAAAAAAGTCATATACTTTATATTGCCCGAACGGAACCCAGTTAAAATTAATTGTAAAACTTCGCTGATCTCTGGAAAAACCGATCCTTGTATATGCCAATTCTTTGGTCACAAGGTCATAATGCGTGCTTCCGTTGATATTCCAGTATGGGGTAAGCTTTAAGCTTCCGTCCAGACCAATAGACGCAAGTTTCGTAGGCGTTCTGCTGGCAGCGCTTCTTGTGTAGGCGTAGTTGGCATTCACATTTAAAGTCCAGGCCTGATCAAAATGAGCGTAATTATCATCATCAAAATAATAATTTTCATTTCTGATTTCCCCCTTCGACTGATATTTTTTAGCATAATCCGTTTTCTCCCCGAACAATTCGCTGCTCAAAGGATAAGAAAGCTGAACATTGAATCCCTGCACGCTGAAATGCCCGAATTCCTCGGTTCTGATGCCCGCTTCCTGTCCCGGAAGATAAATAATTTTATATGGGTCTAATGACAAGCTGGTATTTACGCTTAATTTATTATCAAAGAAAGAAGACTGCCCGTTCAGTGTAAGAATAGACCATGGGTGATCTTTTGCCGCAAAGTTGTAGCTTCCCGAAAGGTTTAAAGATTCGAAAATCTTAATCTTTCTCACGCCGGTGGAATCTTTCTTTGATTTTACTTTCATTTCGATATTGTTCCCCACGTTGAAGCCTAAAGCTCCTACCATTCCGCTGGACGGGCTTCCGATGATTCCCCCTTCAAAAATTGAATAAGGCGTCAAAGCGCCGTTCGCGTCATAATAATTTCTGTAATACCCGAATTGTGAAGTCCCGAAATCCGGAGAATAAGTAAACCCGATGCTTGGCGTTACCATATGCCTGATTGCCTCAATGGCAGAACCTTTTTTGAAATTAAGCATTCCGTACAAAGTAGTCTGGATACTGGCTGTAGTGGAGAATGTGGAATAGCCCGTTACCCCTTTATCTGTTTCCGTTACTACTTTATTCTGAATAGGGTCATAAAATTTATTAACGGATTTTGTGGTTAAAGCATTATCAATATTAGCTCCTAAGCTGAAAGTAAAATATTTTGCAACGGTAGTATTGGTTCCTAATGCGATATTGTTTTTCAAACCGGTCTGCATTTTTTCCCACATTTCTTTTTTGAAAAGCTCTCCTTCTTCCGTCTGCACAAAGTTGGTAAGGTTGATCCCGGTATTTACCGTTAAATTTTCCAATAAGCCGGATCTTACCCCTGTTTTAGATTTAAACAGATAAAACTGGTTGATGGCAATATTCATCTGCGGAAGACGAAGATCTGCCAGTCCGGTGGCAAAGTTTTGGGAATATGAAGCAGTTCCTGTAATGGTTACCGGTAATTTTAAAAACCTTTTAGTAACCGTAACGGTGGAGTTTTGCTGCGTATTTAATACGTTTTGATTTAAAATATAATTATTGTTCAGTGTATTATTATAAAACTTCGTGCTTACAATATCTACGGATGCGGAGAAAGTAAGGAACGGATTTGCCTTGGTATCCTGCGTGTGTCTCCATGCAATTCTGTAGGTCCCTGTTTTGCTGTAATCATCCAACCCTTTGATCCCACGAACCATGGTACCTACATCCGCCGAGAAATTCCCGGAGTAGCGGTATTTTTTTACATAATTCATTTCAGGACGTAAGTTCCAGCTTCCTTTCGTATAAATATCAGAAAGAATTTTAAGGTCAAAATGTTCCCCGATAGGCTGGTAATACCCTAATCCATTAAGGAAAAAACCAACGTCCTGCCTCTCCCCGAAGCTCGGAATCAAAATACCCGCCGACCGCTTATCCGAGAACGGCAAAATGGCAAACGGCATGATCAAAGGAGTCGGAACCTGCTCAATATACATCTGGATAGGCCCTGAAATGATGGAGGATTTGTTTTTTGTTTTAACCAATTTAATATTGGAAGCCCGTAAATGGTAATCCGCCGCGGTATCTTTTTTCTTAATAAAATAATCGTCTGTAGTATAATTTGCTCTTCTCATTGCAAAGACCGAATCGTTATACTTTTTTGTCTTTTCCGCGACAATTACCCCTTCACTTTCTTCAGTTCTGGCGTTGAATGCAATGGCCTGCTTTGTTTTTGTATTGTATTGAAACTGATCCGTCTCATATTTTTTTCCTGCCTGGGTAATAACAGCCGGTTCAATAATTTTACCCAAAGAATCCTGTTTTCCACGTGCAAACATGAGACTTTTTTCTTCATCAATGGAGATATAATCTGCATCAATCTGTACATCCTGATACTTTACCTGAGCATTTTTGTTCAGATAAATCATTTTTTTCTGGAAATCTCTGCGGTTATAATCTGCTTTTGTCTGAAGCACATCCTCCAGAGATTCTTTTTTCAGAACTATGGTATCGTTTTTGGAAATAGTATCATTAGCCGTATTTTTAGGCAATTTTTCAGGCGTTTCCTGTGCTAAAAAATTGTTAAAAATTAGGATAATTAAAATTTGTAATATATTTTTGGAGACGGTTTTGACCAATTTATTGTTATATTTAATGTATATAATTAAGGCTCAAAATTAATATAATTTTTAAAACTGTAAGATGCACAAAGTAAATTTTAAAATAATTTTATCATTTCTCCTTATACTCCTCGCCAACTTTATTTTTTCGCAAAAGAAATTTACCATCGTTTTAGATGCAGGACACGGGGGAAGTGATCATGGGGCTAACAGAACTTACTCCGATATCGGGAGGGTTGCAGAAAAAGATGTTACGCTGGCCATTACTTTGAAATTAGGCGCAATGCTTGAAAAAAATAAAGATTTTAAAGTAATCTACACAAGAAAAATAGACGAATATCCTTCACTTTCAGACAGAACCAACCTGGCCAACAGGAGTAAAGCAGATCTTTTTGTATCCATCCACTGTAACTCTGCAGTAAGAAATACAGCTTATGGAACAGAAACTTACGTACAGGGGCCGGACCAGAATGACACCAACCTGGAAGTGGCAAAAAGGGAAAACGACGTGATCTTCCTTGACGAAAAAGATAAACAGACGTTTGGTTCTTACGATCCGAGCTCTCCGGAATCCCTAATCGCATTAAAACTCCAGCAGAGCAAATATCTTGAATCCAGCCTTTTGATGGGCGGACTGGTAGAAGACAATTTCGTGAACAAGGACAAAAGATTCTCAAGAGGTGTTTTCCAGAAAAACCTTCACGTTCTTCGTATGAATGCGATGCCTTCGGTTCTTATTGAGACAGGATTTATCAATCATCCGGAAGAAAGTCACTATTTAGCTTCGGACAGAGGGCAGACAGAGATTGCGGAAAGTATCTACAATGCCGTTATTGATTATAAAAAAGCAGTCGACAGAAAATCCGGCGGACCAATAGTAACCAAAAAACCGGAACCGGACAAGCTTGCGGAAGTAGCGCTTAAAAATGATTTCAGAATTCTCTTATTAAGCACTCCTACCAGATACAATACGGGAGATCCGGCTTTGAAAGGTCTAAACTATATTTTACCTATTAAAGAAAACGGACAGTACAAGTATTATTATGGTGTCACCAACCTTGCTTCCGTAAGAGATATCAATATTAAAACAGCAAAAGATGCAGGATTCCGAAATGCTTATGCCGTAGGATTTATGCCAAACCAAAAGCTGAATACGGGCTACTATACCATAGAATTATATGCGGGAGATAAACTGAATGGAAATTCTTTCATTCTGCAAACTTTAAAAGATGTAGAAAGAAATAAGGAAAACGGAGTATTCTATTATACGTATGGAAAAATTTACACTTTGGAGGATGCAGTAAAGCTTCAGAAAGACATTGATGCCAAGGGAATCAAGAACACTGTAATCCAAAAAGTTTTTAAATAACTCTAAAAATAATTTTGAAGTTAAAAAGTTAATTATTACTTTTGCAACCTCAAAATTTGGCCTATTCGTCTAGTGGTTAGGACTCAAGATTTTCATTCTTGCAACAGGGGTTCGATTCCCCTATAGGCTACCAAATTTCATATCATGCCGGATTTAAAAATACAAGAAGCGAAATTGCTTTTTAAGAAAATCCACTCTAACCCAAAAAGTTACGATTTAAAGATCAATGAAGATGGGATTACAGGCAGAGATGACAAAATAAGTTTCAGACTTTACAGGACCGGAGAAAGGGTCGCTTTTGAAGTAACGATTGACGGACTTACCTTCACCAATACCACTGGAGAATGGAACAACGCAATGGTCATGCTCACGGGCACGATCAATAAATTAGAAAGAGAAGAAGAAAATTTTAAAATAGAACAGGCAATAGATAAACTCCGAAAGTATTTATCAGAAGAAAATTAAAATTTTTTCAAGGATAAATTTGGTAGATAAAAAAAAAGTTTTTACTTTTGCACTCACATTTGAACGATATGGCAAATCATAAATCAGCATTAAAAAGAATTAGACAAAACGAAGCTAGAAAACTTCGTAACAGATACTACCACAAGACTGCTAGAACAGCAATGAAAGTGTTAAGAAATGAAGAGGATAAAGCTGCTGCTTCTGAGCAGTTGCCAAAAGTTATCTCTTTGTTGGATAAATTAGCTAAGAAAAATATTATCCACAAAAACAAAGCTGCTAACTTAAAAAGCAAATTAACTAAGCACGTTAATAAACTAGCTTAATAAGTATAGTTGGCCCGTTCGTCTATCGGTTAGGACCTCAGATTTTCATTCTGGTAAGAGGGGTTCGATTCCCCTACGGGCTACAAATTAATCACTAATCTAACCGGTGATTGATATAAGAGTTGCAACTTATAAAAACAAAAAACTAACACATTAATTTAATTAATGGAAGACAGATGGCCCGTTCGTCTATCGGTTAGGACCTCAGATTTTCATTCTGGTAAGAGGGGTTCGATTCCCCTACGGGCTACTTAAAAGAGATTCATTTTTTGAATCTCTTTTTTTATTTCTCTTTGTTGTGAATTAGCCTTTTCAGAAATATATCATTCCATTAGGTAAACGGGATTCTATATAAACAATTGCCATTATTTTAAAACATTATAATAAGGCTAATTAATCACTGATCACATTATTATTACAGTACACTTAAATCATTCAGTATTAAATTACCATTATTATTCAGCCTGTTCAAAAAAATAAAAAAACCTCCACCAAAGGTGAAGGTCAAAACAAAATAGGATATACTAAGATTAGTTTTTAATCAATTTCTGCTGATATACTGCTTTATCAGTTTTTGCAATTAAAATGTATATTCCTTTAGGAAGCATACTTACATTAATCTGTCCATTACTGAACGGCGCATTAACTATTTTACCAGACATATCATATACAGAAACGGTTAAAATCTTCTCCTGAGTTCGGATGTTGACAATATCGGTTGCTGGATTTGGATAAATACTAAATTCAAGTTTTTTAACTTCTGAAGTTGCTAATACTGAAGTTGAGCTTGCTATCTCCAACGTTTTTTCTACTACTCTGCCATTAGAATTGAATCCGATCACAATACTTGCCGAACCATTTCCCTGAGGTGTAAGTACCAGTTCGTCATTTGAATTTATTACAGCAGAAACAATCGAAGAATTGGTATTGGACCTTACAGATTTCACCACCGCTGCAGCAAGATTATCGGTATCAGAAATAACGGATTTTAAATCAATTACCGTCACCGTATTTACATTAACCTGGGTTGGGAAAGTATTATTCACAACTGGCAATGTATTATCAGGGAAAACAGCCATTGCCGGAAACCAGTAGTAATCGTCAAGCTTTTTTGTATTAGTTAAAACTCCACTATTATTATAGGTATGGATCCAGTTATTTAGATAGTGTGCTCCGAAGCCACTTTCTGTGGTATTCAGAATTAACTCATCGGTTGTAGGGCTTACTTTTAAAGCTGCTCCGTAAGGAATCTGCTTGTATGTTCCAGTCTGTCCGGGAATGACGGCAAAATTTTCATTAAAAGTCTTTGATGTCACATCAAATTTCACAATCTGCGTTCCTGAAACGAAGCTGTTTACAGAATTAATCCAGTATAAAGTATTATTCTGACTGCTTGCTGTAAAGCTGCCTGCGTTCCAGGCTCCCCACGAACCTAAGTATTTTGTGGTAGGAATGTTATATACAGTCATTGCAAAAGTCGTAGGATGGATATTTACCAGCTTCTGGTCCTGAATAGCCCATACACTTCCATCTTTCGCCTGAACAATTGAGTGAAAAGATCCGGCAATAGTAGTAACTACAGCATCAGTATTTGGATTAATAACCAAAATACCTGCTGCCTGCTTCACTGCGAAAACATATTGTGAAGTTCTGATCATATTCCCAATCTGCCCTGCATACTGGCTCCCGCCACCGGTAGTCGGAATAAGAGTTCCCACCTGCATATTATCAATATCGAAGGTATAAATTCCATTGGAAGCACCGATGTAGCCCTTGTGTTCATTAACTCCGACAAAAGATCTGCCGTCTCCCCCGCCGATATTGTTAAATCCGGCAATTTTCTGCATTGTCTGTGCATTGGCAACTACTAATCTGCCACCCGGTGTATATTGCGTATCACCACCGTCTGCCGCTTGTTTGGAAATAAAATAAAATTTATTACCGTAGATCGTACCATACTGTGTTGTAGCTCCGAAAGCCTGATTGTTATTGACATTGCTGTACACTCTGTAATTAACTGTACCATTATTATTAATGAAATTTACAGAACCGTTGGTATGACCAAACCATTCTTCATTCACCATAAAATAGCCGTCCGTAAAACTTCCCGTCTGTGCATTTGTAAAAGATGCCGACAGAAAAAGCATTGTTAAAAGATAAATCTTTCTCATTTTAATTAAATTGTATAAATATTTATTGTTGAATTTTAATTAAGGTATAAATCATAAGCTCCCGCAACCTCCGTAGAAACTTCACCTACCCAGCCTGCTTCCTGGTTAACCCCGGTATAGACTTTCACGAAATCGATTCCCGGAAGCTTTACATATTTTCCCGCCTTATCCACTGCCCAGGCAATATCAATATTGGAAGCCTCGTCGTTATTCGGGGCATTATCGGCATACCCGAAGTCATAAGATTTCCCTACCCAATAAGCTCCCGTTCCGCTTTGATCACTAAAATTATCCTGAAGCTTTGTTCCGGTAAAACTGTAAGAAGTATCACCAAGCCACAATGGATAGTAGCTTTGCGCATGGAAGGTATTCTTTGTTTTATATCCTGAATTCCCGAGATTATCCTGCCATTTTATATACTCAATATCAGTCTGCCAAAACTCACTTCCTGGAACGGGAGGTTTGCTTTCATTGGGTTTGAAGTATGTGATGCTGTAATCTTTTACTGTTGTATTTTTAAAATATTCGCTTCCGGCAATTTCATACCATTCATTATCATCCGGCTTTCCGTTTTTGTTCCGGTCATAAGCTACCATGATGATTCCGGGCTCACATGATCCGGAACGCGGCTGGCTGGCATCATTTCCCCAGAATGCATTTCCTAAAATCTTAAAATCTTTCCCATTCATATTCGGAATTGTATGGTCAAAACCAAAAACAACATATCCTCCGAAACCACCCAGGGTCAGCATAGAAGAGCTTCCTCCTACTAAAGATTCTTTTGCCTTTTGGAGCATCTGGCTGTAAGAATTTCCGGGTTCATACTCAGGGATTTCGTTCAAAAACTGGCCAACTGCCGGACGAAAATCAAAAACATCCGAAATATACTTGCTGTATGTCCCTGCTTCCTGCTTTACAATGATTTTGGAATTAAATGTTCTTGTAGAACCGTTAGCTTCTATTTTTAGCGTTAAAGGATAAGTTTTTGCCACCGGACTTATAAAATCCAGCTGAGAATCCTGGGAAATAATAGAATCATTGATGCTCCATGTAAAATTTCCACCTGTTTTGGTATCAATATTCAGAACTTTGAAGCGTTCAACCGTATAAGATTCTTCCAATCCTTTAAAATTAAATTCTTCTTCATCAACCTCATTTTTACAGCTGTTTAACCCAGTCATAACGGCTAAGAAAACTGCTGCAGTTGTAATTTTTAAGATATTTTTATTCATATTAAAATTTATTTTATTTGTATAAAAAAGTGAAATGTGCCGGTATATTTCCTCCTTCGGTTTTCCATTTGAAATGTCCGTTTTTATCAAAGCAATAAACATATCCTGTTGAAACATAATTTCTGGCATCGGTAATGTAAATATCTTCCGTAATAGGATTTACAGCCATTCCATAAGGAGTTTTGATAAGGTCTACATATTGCTGGTCGATAACTGTATTAGAAATAATCTGCTCGGTTTTTACATCAATAATCCCGAAAGATTTTTTGTAAGAATGGGTATTATAATTGAATTCATTTCCAAAATAATAAAGCTTGTCGTTCACTATTGTCATTTCACTTACCGAAACGTGAAAATCTTTTTTCACCGTTCCTGTTATCGCATCAATTACGAATAAGCTTGATGGAACGTTGTAATAATCCCCTCTTGAGCTCACATAAAGATCGCCGTAAGTGTCTTTTTCTATTCTGTGAAGGTTAATGGCAAGGTCTATTTTCTTAGTCTCAGTAAAGGAATTCAGATCAACTACAGAAACTGTTTTATCATAATTTGGAAATTTGTAGCCCCCGGAATTCGCAACAAATAACCTGTCTCCGATAATTTCCATTTCTTCAGGCTGATAACCTACAACCGCTGATCTTTGAATTGTTAAAGAAGCAGTATCAATTTCGACCACTTTTCCCAAAGGTGCATTCGGATCTAAAACCACCGGGCCTGCATAGCTTGAAGCATAGGCTTTTCCGTTACTAAACTTGATATATCTGCAGTTTTCAAGGTTAATGGTTTTAATTTTTTTAGCCGTTTTTGCATCCAAAACTTCTATTTTGTTGGACACATTAATCACTGCATACAGCTTATTTCCATAAATCTGAATATCATTTCCCACGTCACCAAGTTCTTTAATAACATTAGGATTGATTTGTGCATAAATATTCCGGTGATAGGTTCCTGTAGTATAATCAAAGAAATCCAGGGTGGCTTTATTGCTGCCCATATTTCCTTCGTTTAAGAGATAAAAACCTTTGATAGCCGTGTTTTCCGGTGGTGCAAGTCCGGATTCTGTTTCTTCGCGGGTAATATACTCGTCTGTTCTGCATGAGATCAGCGAAAAAAAGATAAAATAATGAAACAATAGTTTAATTTTTTCATAATGTAAAACTGACAATGAGTTTAAAAGTTCTTCCGGGCATCGGATAATTCAAAACAACATCATAATATTGATTGAAAATATTATTGACCTCAAAACTGGCTTTGAACTGATGAGATTTCCAGTTAATTTTTCTTTGAACCGACAAATCATGGGTATACCAAGGCTGGATATAATTGTATTGAATATTATTCTGGTTTACATCGTAGCGCTCTCCAACATAGATAAAGCTGTAATTGAAGCTCCAGTTTCTGTAATCAGACATTAGGGAAAAAGTACCGCTGTGCCATGGCGTGTAAGGAATCTGGTGCCCGAAATAAGACTCTTCCCGATCCGAAAAATCTCTTGCCCGCTGGAAAGTGTAGTTTAATAATGGTCTTATTTTAACGTTTCCAACTTTTACATCAGCCTGAATATTAACATCGGTTCCGATAATTTCTACATTTCCGAGATTTAACATAGTCCATCTGAACATACTGCCGTTCGGGGCGGCAATAATTTTGTTCTCAACTTTATTAAAATAACCGTCTATTTTGGCAGAAATTTTTTCGAAAACTTTATTTGGAAATGTCCTGGAATAGGTAAACCCGAGGTTATATTGGTTTGTAAATTCCGGTTTCAAAGAAGTATTGCCGATCATTGTATAATAGAGATCATTAAAAGTCGGCATCCTGAAAATTCTTTTATAAAAAGCCCGTACTGTAAAATCTTTTGAAGCAAAAGGCTGATAACTCAGGAAGGCGGCCGGTGTCCACTCTGTCCTGTCCGGTGATTTTGAGTTTTTCTCAACATTTTCAGCAACAAATGTCCCTAAAAAACTTCCTAAAAACTTCAGCCGTTTCCATTGATAGGTCGTTGCAAAAGCCGCTAAAGTGGTATAACGGGCAGGGTAAGAAAAATTAACCAAATCCGCATCAAGATTATTATACTGAAAATCTACACTTGCACTTACATCCCAATCCGGGGTGATGGAATATAAATTAGATGAAGACACATACAGCTCCCGCTGAATATATTGATTCTGAATTTTTATGGACGATACGGTATCAATATAATGGGTATAATCATAAGCGAATTTGGCTTTGATCTGAGTTTCTAATTTTGGGAATATTTTTTTCTTAAGGCTCACCTGTACGAAATAATTTTCATCAACCTGCCTTTGGCCCCTTCCATCAAAACGGTTATTGACGATCGCAGCAGGAATTCCCCGGTTTGAAAGATAACCGTAGCCCCCCACATTCCAGCTACCGTTATGGAGTGTTCCATTCAGGCTTGTTTCAAAACGTTTTGCATGAATATCAGAATCAAATCTTTTTGCAACAGTATCGTAAGCCACTTCCCCGTCCGGATATTTTTTCCTGTAACGGTATTTGTAAACTCCGTCACTCTGAATGAATTCTGAACTAAAACTTGCAGAAATATGTTCTGAAATTTTCTGTTCTAACCGGAAAGAAGGATTAAATAAATCAATAGAACTGTTTTTAAACCTTACAACCAGATTTGTTTTTTTATTTCCTTTAAAAACCGGAATTTTTGGCTGCAGATAAATAGAACCCGACGACCCGAAATCCTTTGCAGGCTGAAATATTTCACTTTTCTGCCCATTGTACAAAGAAATTTCCTCAAGATCATCCAAAGAATACCTTCCAAGATCTACAACACCATTCTGAGCATTTCCTATTTGAATTCCATCATAAAAAACTCCTACATGCTGGCTTCCCATACTTCGGATATTGATGGTTTTTAATCCGCCAATCCCACCATAATCTTTAATCTGAACCCCGGAGAAATACCGCAGCGCATCTGCAACCGACTGGCTGTTTAACCTTTCCAGCTCTTCACCGGACAAAACCTGCGCGGGAAGGATTTCTTTAAAATTTTTCTTGTTGATATGAACAGGAATGATGGTCTGCTCCTTAATTGTATCTTTTTTAACCTGGGTATAAAAAAATGATGCTGTTAACACAAAAAATGTGAAAACAACCTTATGAAGTTGAGATGTAAAAAATGTTGTCACCATTAGCTCTTTCAGAATAATGATGACGCTAATGGATATAAGAATACAACGACAAAGCACAGTCATAAACCGCACAGAATCATTGATGTCCTAAGCTTTATTCCACGAAAGCGTCAAACGTTAAATCTTCTGGCAGGTCTTCTGACTTACTCCATTTTTGAAATCCTTCCCATTAAAAAACAGTGGATATTATCTTCAAAAACTTTTTTGTGGAGCTTACAGCAGCGGGTCTGTTCCGGATTTTCACCGGATTCCCTTTTAAGCGCTTTTTACGGCTCACCAGATTCCGGCAAAGATAGAAAATAAATCACAGAATCAAAATCCTGTTAAAAAATGATTTTTAGACAATAAAAACGGCAACTCTTAGAACAAGAATCGCCTTTTTATTATTTACAGCTAAAATTTTACTTTTTGCTTAAAGCTTCATCATATCTTCTGCTGATTTCCTTCCAGTTGGTAACATTCCAGATAGCGGTAAGATAATCTGCTCTTTTGTTTTGATATTTAAGATAATAGGCGTGTTCCCAAACATCAATCCCAAAAATCGGAGTTCCTTTTTCCTCTACCACATCCATCAGAGGATTATCCTGATTCGGTGTGGAAGAAACAAACAGTTTTCCATTTTTATCCACAGACAGCCAGGCCCATCCGGAACCGAAACGGTCTGCACCAGCTTTGCTCATCTTCTCCTTAAAACCATCCATACTTCCGAAGGCATCATTAATAGCTTTCGCTAATTTTGCAGAAAGCTGCGTATTCTTTTCCGGGGTAAGTACAGTCCAGAATAATTCGTGATTATAGTGACCTCCCGCATTGTTTCTTACTGCTGCAGGCAGCTTTGAAACATTCGACATGATCTGAAACAAGGTCTGTTTTTCCTGTGGTGTTCCGGCAATTGCCTTATTCAGATTGCTTACATACGCTGCAGCATGTTTTGAATAATGGATTTCCATGGTTTGGGCATCAATATTACCCTCCAATGCATTGTAAGCATAAGGTAAAGGAGTCTGCTTGAACTGCGCAAATGCAAACTGCGCCGCTAATACTGCACTTAAAGCAGCAATTTTCATAATCTTCATAACGTTTTGTTTTTAGTGGTTATAATTTTTGGCTGGAAGATTGAAGTCAGATCTGGAAGTTTTAATATTGTATAAAAAACTTCAGGCCTCCATTTTCCAGCCACTTTATTTCAATAATTTTTTTATATCCTCAATCAATATTTCCCTGTCAGGATGATATTTCCCGGTGAGCTTCGGCGTTTTCCCTTCCGGATCTTCATAATTAAGTCCTGAATAATAAAGAATAGGCATATTTTCCTTGTTGTACCTGCATCTGATATTACCTTCTTTATCTACAAGGGCAATCATCCCGCTGTGGTTAAGGCTTTCGCTCTCATCTTCCTTATCGCCAACATAAATATTAAACTGGTCGGCAATTTTACCGATATAATCCCTGTCGCCAGTGAGAAAATGCCAGTTTGGAGATTTGACGCCAATCTTTTTTGCGTGTTCCTTTAAAGCTTGCGGCGTATCGTTTTCAGGATCAATACTTATGGAAATGATCCCGAAATCCTCATTATTGATTTCATTTTCTATTGCTCTCATGTTCGAATTCATTACCGGACAGATCGTAGGGCATCTGCTGAAGAAAAACTCCACCAGATAGACTTTTCCGAGCATATCTTTATTGGAAATTTTCCTGTTGTTTTGATCCGTAAGCTGAAAATCCGGGACTTTCATCACAGTATAAAGGTTCTTTTTAAAATATCCCATCCCGACACCGATACCCAAAAACAGCAGCGCAATTACCACAATCGGAATAATTACTTTAGCTTTTGCATTGTTTGCATTCTTATTTTTGGGCATACTTCTCAGGATTTTTTTTGAATTCGTCTTTACAATAGCTACTGCAAAAACCGTACGTTTTATTTTTATACACCGCCGTATCTTTAGTGTATTCATCCGTTTTCATGTGACAAATAGGATCTTCTTCATTCACAACCTTTACATTTTTTATCGTTGATTTTGAAGAGTGTATATGGCTTTTGTGCTTTACTTTAGGCGTTTCCTGCGCACAGGACAACAGTGATACTGACAGAAATGCTGTCAAAAAAATTCTTGATTTCATTTTAGCTTAAATTGAAATTAATAATAATGTTTAGAAATAATGAAGAGTTGTAAGCTAAATTTTAATTTAGGTTTAAAGCAACTCACAGAAAAAAATGATGTTATTGAAATAACAACTTAGTTTAAATAAAATTTAAGCTAACGGAGGATGGAATATCCTTGCAAAATATTCTGAGGTATGGAAACTAACGGTTTCCGTATTTATATTTTTGGTAAGAATTTCAGCCTGGATTTCCGGAAAAGAAAAAACTTCATGGGATAAAAATACATCCAGCCCTGCAATTTTTATATTCTGATTATTGTTGGATTGCTTTTCTGTCTTCGAAAGCTCTTTTTCAAGGTAGCATTTTCCTTTACAGGTAGATTGTGGAGTATTTCTGTTTTCACACAGGTTTTTTACGATATAATCATAGTTTACCGCATAGTTTACCAATGGCAAAACCGGACGCAGTGCAATGGTAAAAATAACAAATATGGAAATGAAAAACTTCAATTATCAATTCTGTCCTACAAATATACTACTCAAATTCTTTTTACGATTCATTCATGATGAAAGTCAGGTATAATTTTATGGGTAAGTAGGTTTTCCCACAGATTGCACAGATTTTCACAGATGATTGCGCATATTAATTTATAAGAAATAAACGTGAAAATCTGTGCAATCTGTGGGAATATTAAATTTGATATTTCGAGTCCATCAAAACTTCATTTTCTGAATTCTGACCGCGTTTAAAATAGCCAATAAAGCAACACCCACATCGGCAAAAACAGCTTCCCACATGGTGGCGATTCCCCCTGCTCCAAGTATGAGCACAACACCTTTTACAGCAAAAGCAAGCACAATATTCTGCCAGACTATTTTTTTAGTTTGCTTTCCGATATTGATGGCCATGGGAATTTTAATCGGCATATCATCCTGAATTACAACATCCGCTGTTTCTATCGTGGCATCGCTTCCCAGCCCGCCCATTGCAATTCCGGCATCACTTAGGGCCACTACGGGTGCATCATTCACACCATCTCCTACGAAAGCCACCGATTGGTTTTTTACTTTTATTTCTTTTACCTTATTCACTTTATCTTCGGGAAGGAGGTCTCCGTAAGCGTTTTCAATTCCTAATGTGTCGGCTACATATTTTACAACAGAGGTTTTATCACCACTCAGCATGGTGGTCTTTACATTTAAAGATTTTAATCTGTTAATGGTCAACTGTGCATCCGGCTTAATGGAGTCCGCAATGGTAAGATATCCCGCAAACTCCTTATCATAAGCAATAGCGATTACAGTGTAAACGATGCTTTCAGGTTTTATATCATAAGTAATACTGAATGCATCCATCAGTTTAAAGTTCCCTACCAGTAACTCTTTCCCGCTGATTTCTGCCTTTAATCCCTGCCCTGCAATTTCCTCCACATTTTTTAATTCAATGGAATGATCAATTTCACCCACAAAATCATGAATAGCCGTAGCTACGGGATGCGAGCTTTTGCTTTCCAGTGCATTGACCAACTTTAAAATATTATTTTTATCAAATTGATCTTTAAAATTAACTTCCTGAACCTTGAAAACACCTTCTGTCATGGTTCCTGTTTTATCCATAACTACATTTTGAACATTGGCCAGAACATCCAGGAAATTACTTCCTTTAAATAAAATACCGTTTCGGCTCCCTGCCCCGATACCTCCAAAATATCCAAGCGGAATAGAAATAACCAAGGCACAGGGGCAGGAAATTACAAGGAAAATCAATGCACGATACAACCAGCTTCTAAACTCGTATTCTTCAACGAAAAAATAAGGTAAGAAGGTAATTCCAATAGCAAGCAATACCACTATTGGTGTATATATTTTTGCAAATTTCCTGATGAAAAGCTCTGTCGGAGCCTTTTGAGCGGTGGCATTTTGTACTAATTCCAAAATTTTGCTCAGTTTACTGTCTTTGTAAGCGGCCGTTACTTTGACTTGGCTCACGGTGTTTAAATTGATCATTCCGGCCAAAACAGGCGCACCTTTCATCTTTGTATCCGGCTTACTTTCTCCTGTAAGCGCTGCGGTATTGAACGAAGCTTTTTCTGATAACAACTCACCGTCCAATCCTAACTTTTCACCTGATTTTAGTTGAATAATTTCTCCGACTCCTACTGTTTCCGCTTTTACCGTTTGTGGTTTCCCGTTTTTTAAAATGGTAACTTCATCGGGCCTCTGATCCAATAAAGATTTGATATTTCTTTTTGCTCTGGATACCGCCATCGCCTGAAAAACTTCCCCAACAGAATAAAAAAGCATCACCGCTACCCCTTCCGGATATTCCCCAATGGCAAAAGCGCCAATGGTGGCAATTCCCATTAAAAAAAACTCTGAAAATACATCACCATGAATGATACTTTCATAAGCTTCCTTCAAAACTGGCAGGCCGACTGGTGCATAAGCAATTAAATACCAGACCAAACGGATCCAGCCGGTAAACCAGTCGGGTTTTATATAATTATCCAGAATAATTCCCAATAACAACAAAGCAAAAGAGATAATTGCCGGAAGAAACATCTGAAATGCAGATTTCCCTTCCGTTTCATGAGAATGGTCGTGATCATGACCTTCATGATTATGATTGTGCTGTTCTTTTTTCGGTTTTGTACTGCAACATTCTTCCATAACTTAAATTTTAATCAAAATTAGGCCAAAACCGGATGCAATACTATTGCAAACTTTCAAGACAGTTTTCGCAGATGCCTTTAGCAAAAAGCCGTATTTCGTCAATCCTGAAATTGGTCCGAATATTTTCCGGGAAAGAAATATCTTCTCTGCAGGTTGTCTGTTTGCAGATCTTGCAGTAAAAATGGAGATGCCAGTCTTTGTGCGTGCGTTCATCACAGCCGTCATGACAAAGCTTATATTTTGTAGTTGTATTTTCCTGGATACTGTGAACAATTCCTTTTTCTTCAAAAGTTTTTAATGTCCTGTAAATCGTTGTGCGGTCGGCATTTTCAAAATAATTTTCAATTTCAGACAATGACAATGCGGCTTCCTGTGAACTCAAAAAATCATACACCAAAATCCTCATGCTTGTGGGTTTTGTATTTTTATCGATCAGCTTATTTTCAATGTCTTTTTTCATACCTCAGGAGCTTGATGTAATATTCTATCAAAGTTAGCAGTTTTCTTTTAGAGATAAATTTAAAGAGAAGATAAACTTTTAATTATATCAAAATAACACGGAAATGTTTTAATTTTAGCCCATGAAAGTTTTAATAGTAAACGGCCCCAATTTAAACCTGTTAGGAACAAGAGAGCCCGAAATTTACGGGACAATTTCAATGGAAGATTATCTGGAAAATTTGAAATCCGGATTTCCTTCTCATGAAATACATTACTATCAGTCTAATGTGGAAGGAGAAATTATCAACCGTCTTCAGGAAGATGATTTTGATGCTCTGGTGATCAACCCGGGAGCTTTTACTCATTATTCTTATGCCATTGCGGATTGTTTAAAAAATATTCAAAAACCGAAAATTGAAGTTCATATCAGCAATATTTACAAAAGAGAAGAATTTCGGCAGAAATCTGTAACGGCAGCGAATACGGATGCCGTTTTATCCGGTTTCGGAATGGAAGGATACAGATTGGCAATTTTGAGCTTTAAATCCTAAATAATTATTGACCACAGATTTTCACAAATTTGCACAGATTCTATATGCAAACATCTGTGTTGATCTGAGAAAGTCTGTGGTTAATTAAAATAAAATCCTCATCGCTTTGATGAGGATTTCTATTTTTAGTTTGTTGTTTGTTGTTGTAACTGAGGCCCGGAAGGAATTAATTTTTTACCTTCTTCCGTATTACAATACTGATCAAAATTTTTGATATATTTTGCAGCAAGATCTTTTGCTTTCTCTTCCCATTCTGCTACGTCATTGTACGTATTTCTTGGATCTAAAATACCCTCAGAAACGTTTGGTAACTCTGTAGGAATTTCAAGATTCATGATTGGAATTCTTGTTTTCGGAGCATTTTCGATGGAACCGTCAATAATGGCATCAATGATCGCTCTTGTATCTTTAAGAGAAATTCTTTTACCTGTACCATTCCAGCCTGTGTTTACAAGATAGGCTTTTGCACCGTGCTCTTTCATTTTTCCGATCAATGTTTTAGAATACATTGTTGGGTGTAATGTTAAGAATGCTTCACCGAATGCAGGTGAGAATGACGGCTGAGGCTCCGTAATTCCTCTTTCAGTTCCTGCTAATTTTGAAGTGTAACCGCAAAGGAAGTGATATTGTGCCTGATCTTCATCCAAAACAGAAACCGGAGGCAATACTCCAAATGCATCTGCGGAAAGGTAAACAATTTTTTTTGCATGACCTGCTTTTGAAGGCAGAACAATTTTGTTAATATGATAGATAGGATAAGATACTCTTGTATTTTCTGTGATAGATCCGTCTGTATAATCAGCAATACCGTTGTTTACCACAACATTTTCAAGAAGCGCATCTCTTTTGATTGCTCTGAAAATATCCGGCTCTTTTTCAGCAGAAAGATCAATCACTTTTGCATAACAGCCACCTTCATAGTTGAATACGCCATTGTTATCCCAGCCGTGCTCGTCATCACCGATCAGGTATCTTTTCGGGTCAGCAGACAAAGTTGTTTTTCCTGTTCCGGAAAGTCCGAAGAAAAGGGCTACATCTCCCTCTTCACCTACATTGGCAGAACAATGCATAGAAGCCATGCCTTTTAATGGAAGATAATAATTCATCATGGCAAACATTCCTTTCTTCATTTCTCCGCCGTACCATGTTCCTCCTATGATCTGAAGCTTTTCAGTAAGGTTAAACATCACGAAATTTTCAGAGTTTAATCCCTGAGCTTCCCAGTTCGGGTTTGTAGTTTTGGAACCGTTGATCACTGTGAAATCCGGTTCCCCGAAGTTTTCCAGCTCATAGTGAGAAGGGCGGATGAACATATTCGTAACGAAATGCGCCTGCCACGCTACTTCAACGATGAACCTTACTTTCAGTCTGGTATCTATATTTGTTCCGCAGAAAGCATCTACCACATAGATTTTTTTAGCTGCAGAAAGTTGGTTCAGCACTAATTCTTTACAAGACGTAAAAGTTTCCGGAGTTGTAGGTAAGTTTACTTTACCATCCCAAAAAATAGTGTCTTTTGTAACATCATCCTGAACAATATATCTGTCTTTAGGTGAACGACCTGTGAAAATTCCTGTTTTTACTGATACTGCACCAGATTCCGTAAGCTCAGCTTTCTCAAAGCCCTGATTTTCAGGAGAAACTTCAGCCTGATACAACTCTTCATAAGAAGGATTATATACGACTTCATAGTTTCCTTTAATCCCTAATTTTTCTAAATCCTGGATGATTTTAGCGTGTTTCATTTTACTTATATTTTCTATTTCTTTTTTTAAGTCCAACAAAATTAATATTAATTAATTGTTAAAGGTGGTTTAAATATAATGATATAAGTCAGAATGGCAAATAAAAAAACAAGTTTGTAATTTATTGATTAAGAATCAATTAAATCAGACCATTCGAAAATAGTATTAAAATCTTTTCCCCAAAAATAGTCCTTAAACCCTTCAAATTTTGAGCTCATTACAAAATCTCCGCCCCATGCCCCTAAACTTTTAACGAAAACCGGGCAATCTGCGAAATACTTCTCTTTAACTGTGGGAATTTCAAGGAATTCTGATATTTTTTGCTCATGAATTAACATAAGCTCTGAAAAATTTTCCAATTCTTTGCATAACAAAATATTCTTTGTAAGATTCGAAAATTCTTCAACCAGTTTTTGGGACCTTTTTTTTGACTTGTAAAAATTGATTCCTTCACGGCTGTTCTGCTTCTGATTTAAATGAATAAATATAAGCTCATTTTTAAAAGGAGGATTAAAATTTACCCTTTCATATTTGATTTCGGGAACGCTTTGATAAAGAACCGCTGATTTTTCTTTTGCAACGGCAATATCATACCCGCTTCCTCCCAAACTGATGGAATTTAAGTGAAAAGGATCAATCTCTGCCCATTCCGCCAGATTATTCATCAGGGTAGAGCTGCTTCCCAAGCCGTAATCTGCAGGAAACTGAAGGTTTGTTTTTAGATTGTAAGTAAAATTATCTTTGAATTTAATGGTAGAAAGTGACTGAACGTTTTTTAATGTTTTTACTATAAATTCAGCACTTGAGGGGATATTGGTTTCTAAAATCTGCCAGCTTTTGTAATCGATGACAGCTTTTAGCCATAATTTGTTTTGATGGTATGCTTCCCAGAAGATCAGCGATTTTTGATCGTCTTTTTCTTCAAAGGAAAACTCTTGTCCCAGCCTGGTAGGTACCGCTAAGACAAGAGCCCCGTCTATAGCGAAATATTCTGAAGTAAGCATTAGCTTTCCCGGTGAAAATATCTCGCCCATGATTTTTTATTTTTTAGATTGCAGATGCAACGTCTACGGAAGAATCAATTTTTTTGATTAATCCCTGTAACGTTTTTCCAGGTCCAACTTCTACGAAATTAGCTGCCCCGTCTTTAATCATATTCTGCACAGACTGTGTCCATTTTACAGGCCCCGTCAATTGTGCGATAAGGTTTTTCTTGATTTCGTCCGGATCAGAAATAGCCGTTGTAGTGATGTTCTGATAAACAGGAATTGTTGCTTTTCTGAACTTAGTCTGCTCAATAGCTGAAGCCAGTCTCTCCTGAGCCGGCTGCATTAATGGAGAATGGAATGCTCCGTTTACCGGCAGCAATAAAGCTCTTTTTGCTCCTGCTTCCTTTAATTTTACGCAAGCTTCTTCCACCGCAGCAGTTTCCCCTGAAATCACCAATTGCCCTGGACAGTTGTAATTTGCAGGAACTACGATTCCGTTTATTGTAGAACAGATTTCTTCCACTTTAGCATCTTCCAATCCTAAAATTGCTGCCATAGAACTCGGATTTGCATCACAAGCAGCCTGCATTGCTTTTGCTCTTTCGGAAACCAGTTTCAGACCATCATCAAAGGATAAAACACCATTGGCTACCAACGCTGAAAACTCTCCTAAAGAATGTCCTGCCACCATTTCGGCTCCAAGACCGTTCACTGCTTTAAGGGCAGCTACCGAATGTATAAAAATTGAAGGTTGGGTAACCTCTGTTTTCTTAAGATCTTCATCCGTTCCGTTAAACATAACGGAAAGGATATCAAACCCTAAAATTTCGTTGGCAGATTCCATCATGTCCTTAATGTCTTTTCTAGAATCATATAATTCTTTCCCCATTCCTACGAACTGAGAACCCTGCCCTGGAAATACAAGTGCTTTCATGTATTAATTTAAAATATTATGCAAATATAAATATAATGTTAACGATATTCTTTAAAAGCGATTAAATCATTTATGGAACTAGCCTGATTACACGATATCCGGTATTTACATACGCACCGTTTGCTTTAGATTTTACAAACTCGAATTTTGTTGCCAGCTGAGTCTGTACTTTATTCATTTGCTTAAAGATCTCTCCTTTTTTGTTTTCTCTGGTCAGCATGTCGTTGACAACATCAAAACCTACGATTGCAAATTTCGGAGGAGTTTTGCAGTATTTAGCTTTATAAGCAGCAAGGATTTCTTTTTCGAAGCTTCCTTCCGTGTTTATTTTTCTGTCCATCAGGTAAACCAGATTGGCCTGACTAAGATCATCCACTTTTTTCTCAAAAACCGGAGCGTAATGCATACTGAACGCTTTTACTCCCTGAACTTCTTTAGACAAAGCTATGACTTTATTGGCAAAAGCTTCACCTGCCGCGTCATTGTCAGTTGCAAGAATGGCAATCACCGGTGCAGACTGCCCTGTCATCATATTTTGATCAAGCTTAATATCTGCAGAAGAATCTACAATGGTAACGCTTGGATTTTTTAAGGTTTTCTCAAGACCTGCTTTGATATAATTGGCATTTTCTTTTTTAGAATCTGCAACCACATAGATTTTCTGGTCAGAATAGGCCGCTTTTACTTCCTCCACAATCTTATCTGCATAGGTCTGGTCATTGGTTTCCACAATAATCAGGTTGCTGTAATTATACAGTTCCGGAGAGTTGGCAAAAGGTGCTACAATCGGAATTTTCTGATTTTTTGTAAAGTCAAGAACATCAACAACATTTGACTTGAAGAAAGGCCCGATAATTAAATCTGTATTATCCGGATTCAGCTGTGTCAAAGAATTCCTGAAAGTCGCTTCATTCCCTGAATCAACAATTTTTACTTCAAGCTTTTGTCCGTTTCTGGCATTTCTTTCAATGGCAAGCTTGGCTCCGGTAAGGAAATCCATCGCCATAGTTCTGTACTGGGTCTCATTTGTACTGTACCCGAAAGGCAGCATTAAAACCACGCTTAATGCATCCCCGTTTTTCTTTACATAAGCAGGATCAAGTTTTTTTATTTTTAAAACCATTCCTGTTTTTAACCCGTGAGATAATTCCGGGTTAAGAGCCGTCAACTCATCAATTGTAATTCCGAATCTGTTTACAATAGAGAAAACGGTATCGCCCTGCTGAACGGTGTATGTTACATAATCATCTGCAACAGCAGTATTACCGGAAGCATTAGGCCTTTCGTTTCCTGAATCCATTTTTTCTTTAGAAGAAACGGGTTCGGAAACTGTATTTGTATTAGATTTTTTTACATTTATCTTCTCACCAGGCTTAAGACCTTTATCCTCAAGGCCCGGATTTAAAGCAAAAAGCTCTTCTTTAGTAATATCGAACTGCTTTGAAATTCTGTAATAATTGTCTTTTGCCTGCACAATGTATTCACCTTCCGAAGCGGTGGCAACCGGAGTTTCGATTGTTTTTTCCACAGGGCTGGTAACAGGTGTAGTAGTCGCAACTTGCTGCTGATCTCCGCCGTATTTTTTGATGCTTTCAAGAGGTAATGTAATCTCGTCACCGATTTTCATGTGAGAATCCAGCTCCGGGTTCAGCTTACGCAGGTCGGTTTCTGAAATTCTGTATTGTTTTGTAATTCCGTAGATGGTTTGCTTTGGCTGAAGAATGATCTTACCAACCTGAGAATTATTCACAGGTTTTGTAGAAACAGCCGCTTTTGCAGAAGCTGCTTTATCATTTTTAACGGTCAAAATATCGCCGATCGCCAGTTTGCCGTCTTTTACCTTTGGGTTCAGTTTCAGCAATTCATCTACAGTCATCCCGTATTTTTTTGCAATATTGTAGGGATTGTCTCCCTTTACAACAGTGTGCGATCTTTGGGCAGAAACTCCCAAAACCATACATAAACTGGATAGAATAAAAAACCTCTTTATCATATTCGATGATTATAATTACAAAAATACTTCTTTAAAATTAAATGGCAACAATTATTAGTTTTGACTCCTCAATTTGCATTTCTTCTAAACAAGTTTCAAGCCATGAATATCCATAATCTGCAAAAAATACGCTAAAATTATAAACCCTTTCCTGCCAATTCTTAGAAGGATGTACATCTAAAAACAAATTTTCCAGTCTTTCCAACAATTCTCTTTGTTTTATTTTTTCTGCGTGAAGAAGGCGTTTTTTCATTCTTTTGAAAGATTTCAGCTGCCTTACTTCTTCTGCTTTTACCATATTCCCGAAAGATCTTTCAGTGGTTTCCGCAATCGTTTTTAACTCTGAAAAATTATTTACCAAAAGATTCTCCTTCTCGTCCAAAGCGTTCAGAATCTCATTATTATCCAATATTTTGTTATTGGTAATCGCTGCGAAATTTTTGAAGAAATCTTCTATATTTAAGCCTAGCTTATCAATTTTACTTAAAGTTTTTTCTTTTAAAAACAGCATTGAATTCCTCGGAATAAGGATAGGAAAAGGAATATTGATTTTTGTGAAATAGTCTTTAAGCTCCAGCCAGTACATGATTTCAGCATTTCCTCCGATATATGCAAGGTTGGGAAGCATCGTTTCCTGGTAAACAGGCCTCATCAATGCATTTGGGCTGAATTTTTCAGGAAAATTTTCCAGCTCACTTAAAATTTCTTCTTTTGTAAAGCTGATATTTTTATCGACAATGATGTATTTCCGTCCGTCAAATTCAATTCTGTCACGCGTTTCAGAAAGATAAAAAAGATTGATTTCACGCGGGTTTACCTGAACTTTCCCATATTTCTCGGTTAAAAAATCTACTTTCTCTTTTGAGTTTTTATTCAGACTAAAATGAAGAAGCTCATCTTTAAACGTTTCTTTAATCTGGCTTTTCAATGCTTTTGAATCTCCATCCACAATGAGCAGTCCGAAATCCGAAAACAGACGATTAACTAAAATCTTAATAGCCTGCGTCAAAGTATTTCCGGTTTTGTAGGCTTCTTTTAACATTAAAATCAATTCCGTACCGAAAACATAATCTTTGAATTCCTTTTCAAATTCTGAAATAAAAAACGTATCATTTATCTGGATTCTTCCGACAGCACCACCAGACTTTTCATTGGTCTCATAATAGTTATTCTCTGTTTTGAAATGATTAATTTCCGCAAAATCATGATCCTCGGACGCCATCCAATACACAGGAACAAAATTAAAATCCGGGAAATTCTCTTTTAAATAAGAGCATGTCTTGATGGTCTGTAAAATTTTATATACAAAAAATACCGGCCCCGAAAACAGATTCAGCTGATGTCCGGTTGTGATGGTAAATGTATTCGGCTGCTTTATGTTTTCCAAATTCGTTCTTTGGCTTGATGACAGCTTTAGATCCGAAAGCTGGCTTTCAATAGTATCAGACAATTTTTCCCTCTGCTGCAATGATAATGTATTATCAATTTTTAGGTGGATCTGCTGGCGGAAATTCTCCAGGGAAAATGTTTTATTTTCAAAACCTTCAATTTTTTGATTTAAAAAATCCTTTATTAATTGAGGAATGCTTTCTATATCCTGAAATGATATTTTTTTAATAGTTTTCAACTTTGGTGAAAATTTTTAGTTGAACAAATACCACACAATTCCGATATTCAACCTAAAATCATAAGTTGGGTAGCTTGGAAATGCGTAAGCTTTATTATGCGAGATGACGGTTCCGATCTGCTGACCTTCGATAAAGAAGAACATTTTTTTAACTTTCATATTAAAATAAAGATCAACCATTGGCTGTCCACCGATCGAGAATGAATTGGTTCCCGGCAGAATGTACTCATTAAGAATAGGGAAATATTCTCTTGAAGCAAATTTTGAAAAATAATAAACCTTTATCCCCGCCTGAATTTCTGCAGCTTTTTTAAATGCTTTTGACTGGAAGAAAAGATTAGCTCGTCCGATAAATCCGGGCATAGGTAAAAGATCCTTATTGGTAAGCGCGTTCTGGAACTGAAGTCTTGTATTCAGATGAAAACTTCCGTAACTGAATGTGGCATCTCCTCCAATTTGAGAAATATTGAGTGAGCTTTCGCTTTGTCTTGGCATTGCAGTCATGTCAAAATAGGTATAATTATCTATTCTGAAATAATTGGCAAATAATTCCGTTTTGAACCACTTCAGGTTAATGCTCCCCCCGATTTCCGTGATGGACTGATTTTCTGCATTCTGGAGATAATAGTTAAAATTATTATATACCGAAGTATTCAACAGATAATTGAACGAAGGGTAAGCACTCTGGAAATTTACTTTTGCATTGACAAAATAGTCTTTTATTGGCTCAAATTTCAAATTGTTGGTGGTTTTTACATAAGTTCCAAACTCGCTTCCATTTGAAAATTCTGCAAATGAATTCAATTGAATCTTATCAAAAAGTTTAATTTGTAAATTCCCGACTGCACCAATTCTGCTTTCCTTAATTTCCGTAGGAATCACTAAAAGCGGAAGAACAATTTCACTGGTTCCGAACTTTAACATCTGATAACGGACTCCCGCGTCCAGCTTGAATTTTTCATTATCCCAAACCAGGCTTACCGTATTGCTGAAATTATCCGAATATTTTTTTGAAGTAAGCGGGGCACCGTTTACAAGCTCTGCCGGAACATCATACCAGTAAGATTCCGGAGTTGTTTGTGTATAATAATATTTATTTCCCTGATGAGAAATTGTATGTCTTAATTTAAAAGGAATTTTCTCTGATTTGAAAGGCGCAAACTGATGTGTGAGGTAATATCTTCTGTAAGAAAACTGAGAACTTGATGTTTCCAGATTCACCTGCATATTCTGACGGTTTCTGGAGTTGCTGTCCCCGTTTTGAAAAAGGCTGTCCACTGCAATTCCTCCATTTTCCTGGTTGTTTACATTTTGATGTAAATAGTGGGCAAACAATTCATAATTTCCGCTTTTTGAAACATAGTGCCCTGAAAATAAAGTATTGTTATTGGAAGCCAAAGAATTCCTGTAAAGTCCCTGCGAACGCAATCCCATATATTCTAAAGCAAAATTAAACCTTTTTCCTATATTTTGGGTATAGGATGATCTCAAAGCAGCCCCGTTTTTCATGGCATTATGATAAATGAAAGTGGCTGTCGGTGTTTTAACATCATAATAATGAATATCATTAACACCTAAAATACCGTAAGATTTATTGGTGGGCAATAAAGCCAGATTCTGCTCAGCATTCACTTCATAGGACAGCGGATTAAATCCCGCCCCAATATTTGCAAACTGAACTTTTCCAAAATTGTCTTTATTATTGTATTGTGAAAAAATATAGGTTTTATCAAAAGTCATCACCGTATCAAACACTTTTTTCTCCGAGAATTGTGTCTGATAGAGATAATCATTAATGGTAGGCTTAAATATTTTTAAAGAATCCTTCTTCCCGGAATCAATCACCAATGTATCTTCTTTGGGAAGCTTATTGGAATCTGTTTTGTTTACGACCTGCGCCTGTACAGTGAGACTCAGAAAGAGTATTATTGAAAGTATATACTTCATGTGTTCATTTATATTATGCAAAAAATGATGCTGTAAAGTTATACCATCAAATTTTGTAAAGCAAAAATAAGAAATAATGGGGAATAAAAAACCCCGTCGTAGGACGGGGTTTTTATTATGAATAAAAAAATTATATTCCTTGGAAAACCTCTTTCTGATTTCCAAAAGTTCCTGCAGTAACAAAGTAATTCATGTATACTGTAAGCTTTCTAGTACAAGGATTGAAAATTGAAATTAAAGTAGCATCAGTAGATGCCTTTGCTTTAATCATTCCATAAGTTGGATGAAGAGTCCCTGTTTCTTGTTCAGGCACACTAACAACAAAAGTTTCAGGGTTATAGTTTAACACTAAATCTATACCTATATCCCAAAAATCTTTTACTAAAATTTGGTTAGCCACTGTACTTTCCACGATTTGGTATGTACCTCCAGGACCTGCATTCCACCAAGTTTCTGTATTTGTAAAATCTCCTACAAAGTAAGATATAGGACAAGTTAATGATACATCTAGTGTAAATTCATTATTAAATGCTGCAATTGGCAAAGATGAAGATTCTAGTCTGAAAACTGCTTTTTTCCCACTTTGAACTGCTCCAGCTTCTAATAATTTTACAACAAATTTACCCATTGTTTCACCATTTGAAAGCTCATCAGTTGCATTTACAATTTGGAAATCTGTTCCTAATACTGCTGTGGATTTAGCCTGATCAAAAACTAATTTAACCTGGTGACTTCCTTCTACTCCCTTAAGAACTCCGTAGTTAATATCAAAGTCAGAAGATGTAGAGCCTGCTACAACAAAAGCACTAGCAGTGGTTCCTTTATTAAACTGTACAAAAGAATCCCCATCATAGTAAGGCTCCTCCTCTTGTTTACATGAAGCAAGAAGTACAGTAATAAAAAGAAATATTATTTTTGAAAAATTTTTCATAACATTATTATTTTAAAAATTAATAACCAGGATTTTGCTGGATTGATGGATTTCCTAAAATTTCTGAAGATGGAATTGGTAATGTAAATCTATAATCAGTAATATTAAGAGTAAGAGGTGTATTTGGGTTGAAATCATCATTAGCATTTCTATCAATACTTACTCCTGCCTCAGCACCAAGTCTTCTCAAATCAACATAACGGTGTCCCTCAAAAGCAAGCTCTGCACGTCTTTCAGCCAAAATATCTCTAAGTGCATCAACTTTGCTAGAATATACCGGTAAAGTAGCTGTAGAATTAAATCTTCTTGCATCTCTTACCGCTTTGATATATGTAGCTGCCGCCACATAACCTGCCGGAGTTTGAGCTTCACACTCTGCAAGAATGAAATACATTTCTGATAATCTGAAAACTTTTACATCATTTCTTAATGGTGCGTTTGTTTTACCAGGATATTTATCTATAATATACACTCCTTGTGCAGGTACAGAAGTTGGATCTATAAATGCATATCTTCTAATATCTAATGAATATTGAGGAGTTGTACCACTTGACACATTCAATCTGTTGAATAGGTTCAATCCTACAGTCCATAATGGAGAGCCTGACAGGTTAGTTGTATTAGTTGTATAGATACCTGCAATATTACCTCCTGTTCCACTTACTGGTCTACTTAATGTAAATAAATTTTCACCGTTATTTAAATCAGCCCAAAGTCTTCTATATGGGTTGGTTGGAGCAGCTGCATAAAATGCTGTATTCCATGCTGCAGTACCTGGAGTTCCTGTTGGAACAGGAGTAGAAACTGTCAGAGAAACACCTGAACTCGTTACTACACTTTGAGCATATTGTTTAGCTAAAGTATAGTTTTTTCTATATAGGTACATTCTAGCTCTCATTGCATTCACTAGAGTCTTACTTGCAAAGAAAGGAAAGTTATGCGCAGTTGGAGGAGCAAGATTATTTTCTGCATATTGCAAATCAGATTCTACTAAAGCCCAAATATCAGCATTCTTACTTCTGGGTAATTGCTCATCAATTTCAGGAACCCTGTTGATCAATATTACACCTAAAGCATTATCATCAGCCATATTTGGAGAGAAATAAGACTCTAAGTTCAAATAAGCTAAAGCTCTCAATGTTCTTGCTTCTGCAAGTATATTATTATATGTTACAGTTTCAGAAGCATCAGGTGTGATTTTTTCAGCAGCTTCTAATAATCTGTTAACTCTATTGATATTAGTATAATTTTGTATCCAAATAGCAGATGCATATCCATCATTTGGAGTTAATACATATCTATATAATCCTTGATCTTGTCCTGTATTACTTGGTCCTACTCTTAATTCATCTGTAAAAACAGAAGAAAACTTAATTTGGTTTGTAACATCAACACTCGTATATACTGATCCTAGTAAATATTTTTCTAAGTCTGATGTTGTTTTAAAAACAGTTTGGTCATTAAGTTCGCCTTCCTGTACGATATCAATAGCATCTTTACAAGATACTAAAACAGTACAAGCGAAACACACTGTCAATAGTTTATAAAAAATATTTTTCATTTTTATTATTAATTACTGTTAATTAAAAGTCAATATTAGCACCTAAAGAAACTGTTTTCATATTAGGATATACTGACGTTGAAGTTGCGAAAGTTGGTTCAGGATCAAATCCTTGCCATTTTGTAAATGTTAACAAGTTTTCTGCTTGTAAAAATACTCTAACTCCTCTGATTCCGCTATTACCAAACATCTCACTAGGAACCTTATATCCTAATACAACATTTTTTAATCTGATGAAAGAAGCGTCTTTTAAGAATCTGTCAGAATTTCCGTTATAAGCAAAGTTTGTTGCAAATAAAGAAGGTACGTTTGTATTAGTGTTATTAGCTGTCCAAGCATTTAATAATTCTCTAGATACATTATATCCGTCAACTGTTGTAGAATCATATACATAATCTAACTGATTATCATATTTGTATGCTCCTTGCTGATATGAGAAATGAACATCTAAAGTAAATCCTTTATAAGATGAATTTACACCGAAACCACCAACCCATTTTGGCAAGTAGTTTTTACCTGTTGCTCTAGCATCTCTGTTAACATCTGGAGTTTCAGTAACATTTCCGTTGATATCTAAGAACAATAAGTTACCATTACTCTGATTTACTCCTACGTAAGGAATCATGTACCATTCAGATAACTGACCTCCTACTACATTTCTAATACTTCCTGTTGTTTGATTTTGGATAAGGTCAACAATCTTACTCTTATTATAAGCCGTGTTAGCATATACAGATAATTTGAAATCTGAATTTCTAAATAGGTGATACTTTAAACTAGCTTCTACACCTTCATTCTGTAATTTTCCGTTGTTTCCATTGATAGAATATAAACTTGTAATTGCAGAAATGTTAATTGGACTATATAATTTATCCGTGCTTTTTTTGTAATAATCTAAGCTACCTTCTAATCTTCTGTTTAAGAACATATAGTCTAAACCAACATTAAACTGTGAAATTTCTTCCCATTGAATGTCTGGGTTTGCAATTACTCCTGTATAATACACTGCATTGTTATTATTATATCCTAGCCCCACAGTATTTGTATCCCTAACCAAGTTAGTTCCTACAATTAATGGGTTGGTTCCATAAGCAGCAGTAACAACTTGAGCATTACCGTTAGTACCATACGAAGCTCTTAATTTTAACATATCAATATTGGAACCCTGCATAAAGTTTTCTTTATCAATATTCCAACGACCTGCCACAGCCCAAAAAGTAGCCCATTTGTTATCACCAGTAAATCTATAACTTCCGTCTCTTCTTACTGTACCAGAAACACCATATTTATTAGCATAATCATAATCAAAAGTTCCAAAATAAGCTAATGTACCAGCTGTAATTTTAGACGTGCTGTTTGATGGGTTATAAATATTTGGAGTTGCTGGATTGAATGGGATCCATCCTGTTCCAGCTCCGAATGACCAGTTTAGTGGGTTCAAACCATTTTGACGTCCTGAAGTAGCCTCATAGTGAACTTTCATATAATCTAAATAAGCGCCAAGATCAATTGTGTGCTCTCCAAAAGATTTTTTATAACTTACGTTAGTAATTGAGCTGAATGTAAGATCTGTTGATTTAACATTATCTTCAACTCCTCCATACTCCGTGCCTGAAGAAGAAGCAACAACTAAAGCTAAATAAGACCAAGGAGCTCTTGCGAAAATTCTTTGATTATACTTATAATCAATACCTGTTCTGTTACCAACGGTCAAGTCATCAGTAATTTTATAAGACAAAGCCGCATTTGCAATAATACTAGTCTCAGTAAGTTTGTTAGGAAGCGTTCCTTTTAAGATATCTTGTAAAACATACACGTTATTACCATTACTAAAATCAGAACCAATACCATTTAATAAATCCTGACCATTAGCATATACATCAGGTGCTAAAGTTGGCAAACCTACAATAGACCCTAATAGAGGATTTTGTATAACATTAGAATTAATATCACCTCTGGTTTCCTCTTCTAACTGATGTCTTACAGAATGACCTAAACCAATATTTAGTGAGTAATTAAATTTATTATTTTTCGATTTACCCATTAAGTTATTCCTTAATGTAAATCTTTGGAAATCTGTAGTAGGCACGATACCATCCTGCTTCATATATCCAACAGAAGAATAGTTACTTAAATTCGCACCTCCTGCTGATATTTGTAAATCATGACTTTGAGTTATACCCGTTCTGAAGAATTGCTTTCTCCAATTTGTATTCGTTGTATAATTTGCAATTTGTTCAGGAGTCATATTAGCACCCTGCCCTAAACCTGCACGATTTTGAATTGTCAGCAATTCTTGTGCGCTTGCCATATCATATTTTGTTTCCGGCAAGAAACTTGTCCCTATACTTGTATTATAAGAAACATCAAATCTAGTTCCATATCTTCCTCTTTTCGTATTGATGATAACTACACCATTCGCCCCTCTGTTACCATAAATTGCAGTTGCAGCAGCATCTTTAAGAACTGAAGAACTTTCGATGTCGTTTGGATTTAAGTTACGAAACTGTGTTGCATTAGAGATCATACCATCAATTACATATAATGGATCAGACTGAGAGTTAATTGAACTTACCCCTCTGATGATTAGATCCATTTTTGCAGAACCTGGAGATCCTGAAGTAGAACTTACACTAAGACCAGCAACTTCCCCCTGCATTGATTGTAAAAAAGAAACATTGGGTCTGTTTTCCAATCTTTCTCCTGAAATCGTTACAGAAGCAGTAGCATTTTGTGGTTTAGTCTGAGTTTTACTATACCCTAATACCACAACTTCTTCAATGTTAGAAGTCTTTGGAACAGTATCGGTTACCTTTTTTGTTGATTGCGCCATTGTTAGCTGTCCTCCTATAAAGAACATAACTCCAGCACTTAGCACTTTTAGTTTACCATTCATTATTAACAAAATTTAATATTATAGGTGCAAATATGTTAATAAATATTAAATCCTCCAAATAAATTACGTTATATTTTTAATAAGCTATTAAAATCATTATATTTCTATATATTTGTTGATAAAATTTTAAATATGAAGAGACAAATACTTTTTATAAATACTTTTCTAGTAGTATCTTTTTTCAATGCTCAAACTTTTGAAGAGCGCAAAAAAATCTCACTTCAGTCTAATCAACTTGAAAATCAAAAATTAGCTTCAATTTTGAAAAAAGAAGATTTTGAACGAAAATTTAGGTTAAAAACATATTTTAGTTCTTTTGAGAAAATTATTAAAAGAACCAAAATTGGAGAATTTGGAATTCAGGAAATAATTGATGTATTACCTAATGGAGAAAAAATATATGCCAGAACCTATAATTTAGGAGCAGCAACTACAGCACGGGCAACTCAATTATACAATGGAGGATCTTTAGGTATAAATATACAAGGACAAAACATGACAGCTTGTGTCTGGGATGGAGGCAATGTTAGAGATACTCATCAGGAATTTGTAGTAAATGGTTTTAGTAAAATTACAAATATGGATGCAGTAACCTTCGCAGATCACTCCACACACGTTGCAGGTACAATTGCCGCACAAGGCATCAACAGCTTAGTTAGAGGCTTGGCTTTTAATTCTTCTATAAGATCTTATAATTGGACTGATGATTTAAGTGAAATGCTAACAGAGGCATCATCAGGTACATTAGTATCCAACCACTCATATGGTATTGGTTCACTTAGTAGCCTGTGGTTTTACGGAGCCTATGATAGCAGAGCAAGACAAATTGATAATATTTGTTATAATAATCCTTATTATCTCCCGGTTGTTTCCGCAGGAAATGATCGTAACGAAGTGACTCCACCTGGATCAACTCAGTTAGGAACAAAAGGAGGATATGATATGATTTTTGGGCACGGGAATGCAAAAAATGCTATTACAGTTGCTGCAGTAAACCAAGTTGCAAATTATGTCAATCCATCTAGTGTTATTATGTCTTCATTTAGTAGTTGGGGACCATCAGATGACGGAAGAATTAAACCTGATATTTCTATGAAAGGAGTAAGTGTAAGATCTACTTTATCAACATCAGATACTGCTGTCGGCATTATGTCAGGAACATCAATGGCATCACCAGGAGTAACTGGTGTTGTATTACTTTTGCAACAGTATTATAATCAACTTTATAGTAATTATATGAAATCTGCCACAGTGAAAGGTTTAATATTGCATACTGCCGATGAAGCAGGCATCTATCCTGGTCCAGATTACGAATTTGGCTGGGGGCTTATTAATGCTGAAAAAGCCGCCGTTACTATCCGTGATAAAAACTCTACTACATCTACCAAAAGTATAATAGAAGAATTAACTTTAAATAATAATTCTACTTATACCAAAACAATTACAGCAAATGGTACAAATCCTTTAAAAATATCGATATCTTGGACTGACCCGCAATCACAGACAATAAATACAGGAACTGTAGACCCCACAACTAAGTATCTAATTAATGATTTAGATATTAAGGTAACAAATAATGACGCTACATATTATCCTTGGAAAATGCAAGGAATGTCGAATCCCGGAGATCCTGCTACTAATAATTCAACCAATAATGCCGATAATTACGAAAGGGTAGATATTAACAATCCTTCAGGAACTTATACTATAACTGTAACACATAAAGGAACTCTCTCTGGAGGAAGTCAAAATTTCAGTTTAATTGCAACTTCAGAAAATCTTTCAGTTTTGTCTACTAATAATTTGGCTCTAAATGAAAATACTGTAGATTTTTATCCTAATCCTGCAAAAGACTATCTTTATATTAAAGAAAAAGAAAATAATCTATATATAAGTATTTATGATGTGTCTGGTAAATTAGTTTTAAAAACAAAGCTTAACGATGGAAAATTAAATATCAGTAACCTTTTAAAAGGCAATTATATTGTTAACTATGTTTCTAAATCGGGAGTTAGTAAGACTTTTAAATTTATTAAAAATTAAAAATAATGACTAGCCCTGAAAATCCGATACAGATTATAGGTTAAAAATAAGATAATTAAACCAAAGCAAAGACGTTTTTGCTTTGGTTTTTTGTTTTGTAGGTTTTCATTTTCAATTCGCATTGGCTGTGCATCTGGTTTGGCGTTAGATAATGATTGGAAAAATGTGGACGTAATTCATTATAAACTTTAATGGATTGCTCTACGATCTTTCTTCTTAGGTTGTTTTCAATATTATATTTATCAATATCAAATTCCTGTTTCAGAATACCATTTATTCTTTCTGCAACAGCATTTTCGTACGGATCTGAGTTTTGTGTCATACTGCATTTTAAGTGATGTCTTTTTAAAATTTTTTGGTAGTCATTCGAGCAATATTGTAAACCTCTGTCAGAGTGGTGAATTAGTGACTCCATAGACGATTTGCTGCTCTTTAACGCCTTCTTTAATGCCATCAGACTACTTTCTGTATTGAGGTTATCTGCTAGATAATGTCCAACAATTTTCTTGGAATAAGCATCGGTAATTAAGCTTAAATAACTCGGATTCTTCCTGTTTCCGATGTATGCAACCCAGACTTGATTGGGTCTTGTAACTTCATAATCCAGCACCAGATTTTTGTGTTTTTTAAAACGGTGGTGAGAGTTGGTAGTAATATGATAGCCTCTCTTCGGAACAATTAATAAATGATTAGCTCTTAGAATATCAAAGAAAGCGTCTCTCCCTATTTTTAGGAACGCCAAATCGACTTTCAATAGAAAATATAGTTTCCTCCTAATTTCGGCATTTTCAAACGCAGGCTTTCTACCAGATCTACGACTTGTGAAGCCTTATCCTTACGGATTTTGGTTCTTTTTATACTCCTGTAATAAACTTGTCTGTTCCACCCGAACAATCCACAGCTGAAGATTAAAGTTTTTTTTTCTTCGCTGCGAAAGTTGTCGATTGTTCGGGTGGTAAGTTTTTTCTGATGTCAATATCATATTCTTTCTCTGCCAGATTGATCATCATATCAAAAAATAACCGCCTTTTTATCTGCTACATAAGCTTGTTTTTCTAAAAAGGCTTTTTGTTTCTTTAGCAGATTTACTTCGGCTTCAAGTTCCAAGATTCGTTGTTCAGGTGTTTTTGCCATATTACTCGGTGTTTGTTTTTCCCAATCAAAGGTACCATATTTTCTGAGCCAACTCACAACGGTAGAACGAGATTGTATCACATATTTCCTCAGACATTCGCTCATGCCTAATTTACCAGCTTCGATTTCTTTTACAATTTGTAGTTTCAGACTCAAACTGTAATCTTTCTGCGTGCGCTTTACATAAAGCACTTCTAAAGGGTCTTTCATAACAATTTGTTTTTTTTTGTATCGCTATTTCAGGACTAGACATAAACTTAAATAAAAAAGCCAGGAATATATATTCCTGGCTTTTTTATTTAATACATTATTATATTATTATTTCAATTTCTTCTTCACAGCAACCTCTTCATAAACTTCAAGAATATCGCCAACTTCAATGTCGTTGTATCCTTTTAGGTTTAATCCGCATTCGTAGCCTTTGGTTACTTCTTTCACGTCATCTTTGAAACGTTTTAAGCTTTCCAGTTCGCCATCGAATTTCACGATGCCGTCACGAAGAACTCTTACTTTGGATTGTCTTGTCACTTTTCCTGAAAGAACCATACATCCTGCAATTGTTCCCACCTTTGAAATCTTAAAGACTTCTCTGATCTCAACATTACCGATAACCTGTTCTTTAATTTCAGGGGAAAGCATACCTTCCATCGCTTCTTTTACTTCTTCAATAGCAGCGTAGATAACTGAGTAATTTCTGATCTCAATCTCTTCTCTGTCTGCAAGATCTTTTGCATTGGCACCAGCTCTTACGTTGAATCCAATGATAATTGCATCAGAAGCAGCAGCTAAGTTGACGTCAGATTCAGTAATCTGACCAACACCTTTATGAAGGATATTAACATTGATCTCAGCAGTAGATAATCTTTGTAACTGATCAGATAATGCTTCAACAGAACCGTCCACGTCACCTTTAAGGATAATGTTCAATTCTTTGAAATCACCTAAAGCAATTCTTCTACCCAATTCTTCAAGCGTTGTATGCTTTTTAGTTCTGATAGAAAGCTCTCTCTGAAGCTGCTCTCTCTTATTGGCAATAGTTTTAGCCTCACTTTCGTCAGCATATACTTTAAACTTATCACCCGCAGTAGGAGCTCCGTCAAGACCTAAAATCGTTACCGGAATTGATGGACCGGCTTCCTTAAGGTTTCGCCCTCTCTCATCAAGCATTGCTTTTACTTTACCGTGGTTTTTACCTGCCAATACATAATCACCAACCACTAAAGTTCCTGATTGTACAAGCATTGTAGCCACATATCCTCTTCCTTTATCCAATGAAGCTTCAATAACAACACCTTGTGCGTTTCTGTCCGGATTAGCTTTTAACTCAAGCATTTCGGCCTGTAGTAAAACTTTCTCCAGTAAAACATCTACATTGTTTCCGAATTTAGCCGAAATCTCCTGTGCCTGAACATTTCCTCCCCATTCTTCCACAAGAATATTCATTCCGGAAAGCTGTTGACGGATGTTGTCAGGATTCGCGTTTGGCTTATCCACTTTATTGATTGCAATAATCATCGGTACACCTGCAGCCTGTGCGTGCGAGATTGCTTCTTTAGTCTGAGGCATTACATCATCATCGGCAGCAATTACGATAATTGCAATATCCGTGATCTGAGCACCTCTTGCTCTCATCGCTGTAAAGGCTTCGTGACCCGGTGTATCAAGGAATGTAATTCTCTGCCCGTTTTCCAGCTTCACATTGTAAGCACCGATATGCTGCGTAATACCTCCGGATTCACCGGCAATTACGTTAGTTTTTCTGATGTAATCCAGCAATGAAGTTTTACCGTGGTCTACGTGCCCCATCACCGTTACGATCGGAGCTCTTGATACCAGGTCTTCTTCATTGTCAACTTCATCTTCCGCATCACTTTCTTCAAGATCCGCATCGGAAAATTCAATTTTATATCCAAATTCGTCAGCTACCAATAATAAGGTATCCGCTTCCAGCCTTTGGTTCATGGTAACCATTACCCCTAATGAGAAACAAGCAGAAATTACTTCTGTAGGGGAAACATTCATTAAGCTCGCCAATTCACCTACTGTGATGAATTCCGTTACTTTTAATGTTCTGTCTGCCGCATCAATTTCCTGCTGGCGTTCGTCCTGTTCTCTACGGAAGTTTCTTTTATCTTTTCTGTGTTTAGCAGATTTAGATTTACCTCCTTTATTGGTTAATTTTTCAAGGGTTTCCTTGATCTGGTTTTTAACTTGTTCGTCTGTAAGCTCTACAGGCATTGTTCTTTGGCCAGGTCGGTTGTTTCCAAAACGGTTTCCGCCTTGTCCGCCCTGACCCTGAGGACGATTTCCACCTTGTCCCGGTGGACGGTTCCCCTGGTTGTTGTTTCCAAAACGGTTTCCGCCTTGTCCGCCCTGACCCTGAGGACGATTTCCCTGTCCGCCTTGTCCCTGGGTTCTGTTTCCACCTTGTCCTTGAGGACGGTTTCCTTGGCCACCCTGGGTATTGTTATTATTTCCGCCCTGCTGATTATTGTTTCCACCCTGTTGGTTATTACCTCCCGGCTTTTCAATTCTCTTTCTTTTTTTCTTCGCTCCGGCTCCTTGCTTAGGCGCAAACTGTGTTAAATCAATTTTTTCCCCGACGATTTTAGGACCGTCAAGTTTTTGATAAACAGTTTCAATTTTTTGAGGTTCTTGAGGTTCTTCTTCTGTTTTTACTGGCTCAGTAGTTTTTACCTCAACAGGTTTTGCCGGTGTTTCAACAACTGGCTTAGGTGCTTCTTTCACAGGCTCTACTGGTTTTTCTACAGGTTTTTCCTCTGCTTTTTTCTCCTCCATTTTTGGTTTGTCTTTTTTTACAGGTCTGTTTCTAGATTCTATTTGAGACAAATCAATTTTATCCAGAACTTTAAATTCCTGCTTTTCAGGTGCTGCTTTTACTTCGGGAGCCGGAGCAGCCTCCACCTCTTTCTTCTCCTCTGCTACAGGTTCTGCTTTAGGAGCAGGTTCTGGAGCTGGAGTAGGAACAGAAACTTCCTCAGCCTCAGGCTGTTTAGACTCAAGGTCTATTTTACCTAAAATTTTAGTTTCTGGTTTATTAGCTTTAGCTCTTATTACTTCAGGGGTTTTCTTTTCTTCAATTTCCAGCTTTTCTTCCGGAACTTTTGTGATCACCACCTCATGGGAAGCTTTACGTTGTTCGCCGTCTTTAGCAAACTCAGCCTCCAATGCAGAATATGCCGCTTCTTCCAATTGAGCGTTAGGATTGCTTTCAACCTCGAAACCCTTTGATTGTAAAAACTCTACTAATCTGGACATCGAAATGTTGAATTCCTTAACCGCTTTATTTAATCTAATTTTTGGCATCTATATTATTTACTATTTTTTTTAATTCTTAAAATTAAAGTATTTCTTTTTACTGTTATTAAAATTTATTTAAAATCTTAATCTTCAAATTCTTCTCTAAGAATACGCTTCACTTCTTCAATAGTTTCCTCTTCCAAATCTACCATATTCAGTAAGCTTTCAGTTTCTTTATCCAAAACCGATTTCGCAGTAGTAAGACCTACTTTCTTAAATTCATCCAAAATCCACTGCTCGATGTCATCATTGAATTCTTTCAATTCTACGTCATCATCTTCGCTGGATTCTCTGTGCACATCAATTTCATAACCTGTAAGCCAAGAAGCAAGTCTAATATTCTGACCTTGTTTTCCGATTACCTTAGAAATTTCCTCAACAGGTGTGTATACCAATGCATAGCTGCTGTTTTCGTTAATATCAATCTTATTAACAGTAACGTTTCCTAAAGCTCTCTTCACCAAAATCTCAGGGTTTTTCGACCACTGGATCACATCGATGTTTTCATTTCTCAACTCTCTTACCACACCGTGAATTCTTGATCCTTTCACACCCACACAGGCTCCTACAGGATCTATTCTGTCGTCGTAAGCATCTACTGCAATTTTTGCCTTTTCACCAGGAATTCTCACTACTTTTTTCAGCATGATGGTTCCGTCCTGGATTTCAGGAATTTCCAGCTCTAATAATTTCTCTAAGAATTTAGGTGCAGTTCTGGAAATGATAATCTGCGGTTTTGAACCTTTGAAATCTACTGTTTCCACAATAGCTCTGATATTCTCACCCTTTTTAAAGAAATCTGATGGAATCTGATTTTCTTTAGGCAAAATGAATTCGTTTCCTTCATCATCCAGCAGGATCACGTGCTTGTGACGGATATGGTGGATTTCTCCCACTACAATCTCCCCGATTCTGTCTTTGAACTGCTCATACAACATGGCATTGTTGTGTTCCTGCAATTTCGTAGCCAAAATCTGCTTCAAAGTAAGGATATTTCTTCTTCCCAACTGTGCAACAGGAATTTCCATTGTAAAATCTTCACCTACTTCAAAAGTAGGGTCGATTTTTTTAGCTTCAGAAATTTCTATTTCCAAATCATCATCTTCAGACATTTCGTCTTCAACGATGGTTTTATTCAAAAATATCTGAAAATCTCCTTTATCCGGGTTCACAATTACATCAAAATGATCATCTGAATCATATCTTTTTCTCAAAAGTGTCTTCAGTGAATCCTCAATAATTGCCATAAGATCAATCTTACTGATCCCTTTTTCGTCTTTAAAATCACCAAAGGATTCAATCAACGCTATATTGTCCATCTATTCTTTTTTCTTTTAAAATTTAATTGTTACTAATGCTTTCTTAATCTCAGAGTACGGAATTTCTTTTTCCTCCTCCACATCTACTTTTCCTTTACCGATATCTTTCGGTTTGCGATAACGCAGGATAAGCGTGATTTTTTCTTCATCTACTTTTGCCAGCTCACCTTCAATTTTCGAAGAATCATTAAGTAAAACCTCAATTTCTCTTCCTATATTCTTGGCAAATTGTCTCGGAGTTGCCAGAGGCTCGCTCAGACCTGCAGACATTACCTGTAAGCTGAAATCATGCTCCTCACGATCCATATTGAATTCTATTGCACGGCTTGCATCAAGGCAGTCCTGCAAAGAAACTCCGTTATCACCATCTAAAATCACCGTGATGTCATCCCCCGCAGAAAATTTTAAATCGATAAGAAATAAATCTTTTCTGGTTTCAAGGAATTCATTTAATAATTCTTCAATTCTTTTTCTAAACTCCATAAAGTTATTTAAAATCTTGATTTACTGTACGAAAAAAGGCTTTCTTCCGAAGGCCTTCGCATGTTTACCGTAAATCCATTGCAAATATACGAATTTTTATTAAAAAAGCAAAACATCTTATTATCAAGCAAATATGTTAATTTTCATTTACATTAAATTAAAGATCACGGTGATGGTATTTTTACTATTTTTGTCATTGAATTTTTAAAAACATACATTTTGAATATTACTATTGTAGGAACAGGTTATGTAGGGCTGGTTACAGGAACCACCCTGGCAGAGCTTGGCAATTCAGTATACTGTGTAGATATTGATGAAAAAAAAGTAGAAGGCATGAAAAACGGCGTAGTTCCCATCTATGAGCCGAACCTTGAAGAGATGTTCTTAAGAAACATTCAGGCAGAAAGGTTATTTTTCACGACCGATTTAAAGGAAGCATTAGACAAAAGCGAGGTTATTTATCTGGCCCTGCCCACTCCACCGGGAGGAGACGGATCCGCGGATCTTTCTTATGTATTAAAGGTGGCGAATGATATCGGAGAAATGATGACGGAATATAAAGTTGTCGTTAATAAAAGTACAGTTCCCGTAGGCACAGCAGATAAAGTAAGAGAAGTAATCGCATCTAAAACCCACATTCCCTTTGACGTAGTTTCCAACCCGGAATTCTTAAGAGAAGGTTTTGCGGTTGAAGATTCTATGAATCCGGCAAGAGTGGTTGTAGGAGCCAGCTCCGAAAAGGCTCAGGATATTATGGCTAAAATTTATCAGCCGTTTACCAACACCGGAATTCCTATTATTTTCATGGATGAAAAATCTTCTGAACTTACGAAATATGCTGCCAATTCATTCTTAGCCGTAAAAATTACGTTTATGAATGAAATAGCCAACTATTGTGAAAAAGTAGGCGCGGACGTTGATAAGGTAAGATTGGGGATGGGTAGTGACGACAGAATCGGGCACAGATTCTTATTCCCGGGAATTGGCTACGGTGGAAGCTGTTTTCCTAAAGATGTGAAGGCATTGATAAAATCAGGAAAGCAGGAAGATTTTAATTTCCAGATTTTAGAAGCCACAGAAAACGTGAACGTTGCCCAAAAAGTAATCCTTGTCTCAGCAATTGAAAATTATTTCGGAGGAAATATTGAAGGGAAAACCATCGCAATGTGGGGACTGGCTTTCAAAGCCAATACAGATGATATCCGCGAGGCCTCATCATTGGACAATATTGATCTTTTATTAAAAAAAGGTGCAAAAATAGTGGCATACGACGCAATTGCGGAAAATAATGTCAAAAAAATACTAGGGGATAAAATCCAATATGCAAAAAATATGTATGAAGCATTGGAAAATGCAGATGCATTATTCATTGCAACAGAATGGCCTGAATTTAAAAACCCTAACTTTGAATTAATGGCGAAAAAAATGAAAAATAAAGCAATTTTCGATGGAAGAAATATGTTCCCGCTGGAAATTGCCGAGCAAAACGGTTTCTTCTATAAAAGTATCGGCCGTAAAACTATTAAATAAGAATTAAGTTAAAAATTCAAAAGCCAAAAGCAATTAGCAAAGGGCTAAAGGCTAAAAGCATATCAAATATGAAAAATATAATTATTACAGGAGGAGCAGGTTTCATTGGTTCCCACGTTGTAAGGGAATTTGTAAAAAATAATCCGGATACAACCATCATTAACCTTGATGCTCTCACCTATGCAGGAAACCTTGAAAACTTAAAGGACATTGAGAATGAACCCAATTATGTTTTCGAAAAAGCAGACATTACAAAACCTGAAGAATTAAGAAAAATCTTCGAAAAATATAATCCGGATGCCGTTGTTCACCTGGCAGCGGAAAGTCATGTAGACAGGAGTATTACTGACCCGATGGCGTTTATCAACACCAATGTAAACGGTACAGCCAATCTTCTGAATCTTTGCAAAGAATTCTGGACCCTAAACCCGGACCACACCCACGGAAGATTTCCTGATGAAAAAAGAACCAATCTTTTCTACCACGTCTCTACAGACGAAGTTTACGGAAGCTTGGGCGAAACAGGATTCTTTTTAGAAACTACTGCTTATGATCCGCAGTCTCCGTATTCAGCATCAAAAGCAGCTTCCGACCACCTGGTAAGAGCTTATGGAAATACGTATGGAATGCCGTTCATCATATCTAACTGTTCCAACAATTACGGACCGAATCATTTCCCTGAAAAGCTGATTCCTCTTTGTATTTCCAATATCATTAATGAAAAGCCATTGCCTATTTATGGTGACGGAAAGTACACAAGAGACTGGTTATTTGTAATCGATCATGCTAAAGGAATCCACCAGATTTTCAATGAAGCAAAAACCGGTGAAACCTACAATATCGGAGGGTTCAACGAATGGCAGAATATTGATCTGGTAAAAGAATTAATCAAGCAGATGGACGCGAAATTAGGAAAACCTGAAGGCTATTCTGAAAAGCTGATAACTTTTGTAAAAGACAGACCGGGTCACGATAAGCGTTACGCTATCGATGCAACAAAACTGAATAAAGACCTTGGCTGGAAACCATCTGTAACATTCGAAGAAGGTTTAGGCAAAACCATCGACTGGTATCTTGAAAATAAAGAGTGGCTGGAAAACGTAACTTCCGGTAACTATCAGGATTATTATAATAAACAATATAACTAAAAACACAAATACAAAAAAATGAAAGGAATAATATTAGCCGGAGGTTCCGGTACCAGACTTTACCCTCTTACCATCGCTGTTAGCAAGCAGCTGATGCCTGTTTATGATAAACCGATGATCTATTATCCGTTATCAACACTATTGTTGGCAGGGATTAAAGACATTTTAATTATTACAACGCCACACGACCAAGAAGGTTTTGTTAAACTGTTAGGAGACGGTTCCCAAATCGGATGTAATATTGAATATGTAGTTCAGCCAAGTCCGGACGGCCTTGCGCAGGCATTTATTTTGGGAGACACATTCATTGGGAATGACGCTGCCGCCTTGGTTTTGGGCGATAATATCTTCTATGGTTCCGAAATGGGAACTTTACTAAAGGATAAAACAAATCCAGAGGGAGGTGTAGTTTTCGCTTATCACGTTTCAGATCCTGAAAGATATGGCGTGGTGGAATTTGATAATGATTTCAAAGCGGTTTCCATTGAAGAAAAACCTTTAAAGCCAAAATCAAATTATGCAGTTCCAGGACTTTATTTCTATGACAACGAGGTCGTGGAAATTGCAAAAAATATTAAGCCTTCCGCAAGAGGTGAGCTTGAAATCACAGACGTGAACAATGTTTACCTTCAAAAAGGAAAACTTGAGGTAGGGGTTCTGGACCGTGGTACAGCATGGCTGGACACAGGAACTTTTGATTCCCTTAATGATGCTTCAGAATTTGTAAGAGTAATTGAAAAGAGACAAGGCTTTAAAATTGGCTGTATCGAAGAAATTGCCTTCAGGAACAAATTCATCAATGAAGAAAAGCTCCTTGAAACGGCTACCAAATATGGAAAAAGCGGATACGGAGAATACCTGAAACAGCTGGTAAACAAATAATCAATTTCTGATAAATAATTTTCGGAACTATTAGCCTTAAGGTTAATAGTTTTTGCGTATAACGTCAAATATTAATATCTTAGTTTTTATTTTCAGGTTTTATGTGAATAATAATTCATAATGCAGAAAATGCCGGATAAATTAAATATTATAAATTTGCACTAAAATTTTCACACAGATGAATGAACCACAACAGAAGTGGACTGAAACAATTGAAGCCAATCATTCTTTATTTGATTTAAAGCTAAAGGAAGTCTGGAGGTATAAAGACCTTGTTTACATGTTTGTGAAAAGGGATTTTATATCCAGTTTTAAGCAGACAATTTTGGGGCCGATATGGTTTTTTATTAATCCCATTCTTACAACTATTGTTTATCTTTTAATTTTTGGAAGAATAGCTAATTTACCTACGGACGGGGCTCCGCCATTACTTTTTTATCTTTCGGGGGTTACCCTTTGGAATTATTTTTCATCCTGTCTTTTGGGAACCTCATCCACTTTTGTAGGTAACGCCAATATTTTTGGTAAGGTATATTTCCCCAGGCTTGTAACGCCGCTATCCATTGTAATATCTAATCTGATGCGTTTTGGCGTACAGTTTATATTATTTGTTATTGCATGGGCTTATTATTTTTCCAAAGGTGAAATACATCCTAATTTATGGATTCTTGCAACCCCTTTTTTAGTGGTTTTAATGGCGCTTTTTGCTCTTGGGATGGGTATGATATTTTCGGCGTTAACTACAAAATATAAAGATTTAAGTATGCTGCTGGGATTCGGGGTAAGCTTATATATGTACGCCACACCAGTGATATATCCTACTTCTGCTTTACCTGCATTTCTTAAGAAACTGGCTTTTTATAACCCGTTGACAGGTATTTTCGAATGCTTCAAATATGCATGGCTTGGCGTAGGAGACTTCTCTCCTATGATGCTGATTATCAGTACAGCAATTATTCTAATATTGTTGGTAACCGGAACAGTTATTTTCAATAAAGTAGAAAAAACATTCATGGACACTGTTTAAAAAAAATTTATTAATTCCCTTAAAATTAAATCAAAAAAATGCTGGCTCTAAAAGCAGAAAACATATCAAAACAATATCGCCTCGGACAAGTGGGAACAGGTACTTTATCCCATGACCTGAACAGGTTCTGGCATAAAGTAAGAGGAAAGGAAGACCCGTATCTTAAGATCGGCGAAGCCAATGACAGAACTACAAAAGGCTCTTCCGAGTACGTATGGTCACTGCGTGATATCAATTTTGAAATCGAGCAGGGTGATGCTATCGGAATTATCGGAAGAAACGGAGCAGGAAAATCTACCCTGCTAAAGCTTTTAAGTAAAGTAACAAAACCTACCACTGGTAAAATATATACAAAAGGAAGAATAGCTTCACTCTTAGAAGTAGGAACTGGCTTCCATCCTGAAATGACCGGCCGTGAAAATGTTTTTCTAAACGGGGCCATTCTTGGAATGACACGAAAAGAAATTTCAAGAAAATTCGATGAAATTGTTGCATTTTCAGGTGTTGAAAGATATATTGACACCCCTGTGAAAAGATATTCTTCAGGGATGTATGTTCGTCTTGCGTTTGCTGTGGCTGCTCACCTGGAATCTGAAATTCTTATCGTGGATGAGGTTCTGGCGGTAGGTGATGCCGATTTCCAAAAGAAATGCCTGGGAAAAATGAATGATGTTACTAAAGGACAGGGCAGAACCATCCTTTTTGTAAGCCATAATATGACTGCCGTAAAAGAACTTTGTAACAAAGGTATTCTTCTTACCCAGGGTAATCTACAATACGAAGGCGATATGCTGAGTACTATCATTGAATACCAGAAAACCAGTGCGAAAGCGAGCTCATATTATTATAACGGCAATATAAATGAAGCCATAGGAAACGAAAACATCAGGATTAAAGAATTTTCTGTAAAGCCTGTCACCGGGCAGCTGATAGATATTGACTCCGGAATTCGTGTAAAACTGGTATTTGAAAACTATTGTCCGGATATTACTCTTGATTCCACTTTTGAGCTGCGTACTTACGAAGAACTGGTAATTTTCCATGTAGGAAAAGCCTTATCACAAAATAACGATTCAAAAGTAGGAGAATATACTGTTGAGTTTGATATTCCGCCAGGACTTCTTAATGCAGGAAATTACTATTTTAAGCTATACTTCGGAAAAGATCAGACTGTATTGCTGTACGGAATTGATAACTTTATCGGTTTCGAGGTTGAAAACGTGAAAGTTGGAAACAAAATGCATGTATATCCGGGTGTTACAAGACCTCATTTTGATTATAACGTCATTAAGCCATGATTCCAAAAATAATAGAGCTTCCAAAAATATATGATAAAAGAGGGAATCTTTCCTTTTTTCAGCATCCTTCCAACCTGCCTTTTGAGATTGAAAGAACCTATTGGGTATATGATGTTCCCGGAGGAGAGAAAAGAGGAAGCCATGCCTTCAAGGAGCAGCAGGAATTTATTATTGCTCTTTCAGGAAGTTTCGACGTTATTATTAATGACGGCAAAGAAGAAAAATCTTTTTCTCTGAACAGATCATACTATGGACTGTATATTCCTAAAATGTATTGGAGAAGATTAGAAAATTTTTCAACCAATTCACTGGCGCTTATCGTATCAGACAAGCCTTACTGTGAAGATGACTATATAAGAGATTTTGATGAATTTAAAGCTCTGGTAAATGGGAAATAATATATCTGTTTTTGACTGTAGCGTGATTGATTTGGGTAAAATCAGTTTTGACGAAGGAAATCTCACGGTTGTTGAGAATAATTCTTCATTTCCATTTAATGTAAAAAGAGTTTTTTACCTTTATGATATTGCCGGCGGCGAAAGCAGAGGAGCACATTCTCACAAAGAATGCCATCAGTTTCTGATTGCCGCCAGCGGAAGTTTTGAGGTATCTTTGGATGACGGAAAATTTAAAAGACAGGTTTTTCTTAATCGTCCGGATATAGGCCTCCACATACCTCCCGGAATCTGGGCGTCAGAAATTAATTTTTCTTCAGGCGCAATCTGTCTTGTATTGGCATCACATACTTACAACGAGGAAGATTACGTAAGAAATTATGATGATTTTTTAAAGCTTAACGAGCTTACATTAGTAAATTACACTAAAGAAATTCTGGAGAAATCATGGAAGTGGCTTAACGACCCTGAAATAAAGCATCTTACCAGCACACCGGATTTTTCAAAAGAAGACCAGCAAAATTGGTTTGCAGGATTAGAAAATAACAAGAATTATTGGGTGCGGGGCATTCAGTATGATAATAAAATTATTGGAGTTACAGGTTTAAAAAAAATAGACCGCTCTAATAAAACAGCGGAATATTTTGGCTACATTGGAGAGAAAGAATATTGGGGAAAAGGATTGAGCAAAGACCTTTTTTCAATCATTTTTAAAACGGCAAAGCAGGATTTTGAATTGGAAAGCCTTTATCTGAATGTAATCCCTGATAATATCAGAGCTGTAAAATCCTATGAAAAAGCAGGATTTATAATTACCGACCGTACAGATTCTAATATAAAAATGTCATTAAACTTATAGCATGAGTGTTGAGATAAAAAAATACACACAGGAATATTTTAATGAATGGAATCAATTTATAAACGAAAGCAAAAACGGACTTTTCTTTTTTGACAGAAACTTTATGGAATACCATTCCGACCGTTTTACAGACCATTCGCTTTTGATTTTTAATAATAACAAAATTCTCGCCCTATTTCCGGCCAGTGAATCCGGAAAAGAAATCATTTCACATGGCGGGCTTACCTTCGGCTCCTTACTGCTTTCACATTATGTAAAAGCTGCTGAAGTTGTAGAAATATTTAATCGCATAAAACAGTATTATAAAGAGCTTACTTTTAGTGAGATAATTTATAAAGCTATTCCTCATATTTTTCACAAATATCCGTCTGAAGAAGATCTGTATGCGCTTTTCCGCCATGAAGCATTGCTTTTCAGAAGAGATATTTCTTCTGTGATTGACCTTGCCAAACCCATCCGTTTTTCTGAAACAAAAAGACAGCTGGTAAGAAAATGTGAGGAAAAAAATATTACCGTAATAGAAAATGAAAATTTCGGAGAATATTGGGGCCTGCTTTCATCTGTACTTCAGAAATTTGATGCAAAACCGGTGCACACCGCAGAAGAAATTAAACTGCTTAAAGATAAATTTCCTGAAAATATAAGACTGTTTGAAGCAAAAATTGAAAGCAACCTCTTGGCAGGAATCGTACTTTTTGATTTTGGAAATGTAGTCCACACTCAGTATATGGCCGCATCACAAGAGGGCAGAAAGCTCGGGGCTTTGGATTTCATCAATCATACCCTTCTGCAAAAATTCAGTGACAGAAAGTATTACAGCTTTGGAATTTCAACAGAAAAACAAGGTCGCTTTTTAAATGAAGGCCTGATTCAGCAGAAAGAAAATATGGGTGCAAGAGGAATTGCATTAGATTTTTACTCAATTAAACTTTAAATTAAACCAAATGATTAAATTTCTTGACTTACAAAAGATCAATCTACAATATCAAAATGAAATTGAAGCCAAGCTTTTAGAAGTTTTCCGTTCCGGCTGGTACCTTATGGGAAGCCAGCTTTCAACCTTCGAAAAAAATCTTTCAGACTATATCGGAGCAGAACATTCTATAGGTGTTGCCAACGGACTGGATGCTCTAAGGCTTATTCTGAGAGCATACATGGAATTAGGATTTATGAAGGCAGGAGACGAAATTATTGTACCCTCCAACACCTATATTGCCTCCATTTTAGCAATTTCAGATAACGGGCTAGTTCCCGTTTTAGTAGAACCGGAGCTTACTACTTACAATATTGATATTTCGAAAATTGAAGAAAAAATAACACCAAAAACTAAAGGGATTCTTATTGTACACCTTCAGGGAAGAGTCGTTTTCTCTGATGAGCTTACAGAAGTTGCAAAAAAGTATAACCTGAAAATTATTGAAGATAATGCACAGGCCATAGGAGCAGAATGGAGAGGAAAAAAATCCGGCAATCTTGGTGATGCAGCTGGTTTTAGCTTTTACCCCGGTAAAAATCTTGGTGCTTTAGGTGATGCAGGTGCTGTTACTACAAATGACGATGAGCTGGCAAAAACCATAAGAGCTTTAGCCAATTACGGCTCCAATCAGAAATATGTAAATATTTATAAAGGCTTAAATTCAAGGCTTGATGAAATTCAGGCGGCAGTTCTTGACGTAAAGCTTAAATACATTGATAATGAAAATACAATTCGCAGGCAAATTGCAAAACGTTTTATCGATGAAATAAAAAATAATAATATCATTCTTCCTGAATTTCCTGAAGATGAAAAAGAGCATGTATGGCATGTTTTTGTGATCCGCTCAGAAAAAAGAGACGAACTGCAGGCTTATCTTACGGAAAATGGCATCCAGACTCTTATTCATTACCCGATCCCGCCACACAAGCAGGAAGCTTATTCGGAATGGAATAATCTTTCTTTCCCGATTAGTGAAAAGATCCATAATGAAGTATTGAGTTTGCCGATTTCACCTGTAATGAGCGAGGAAGAGATTGGTAGAATTATTGAAATTGCAAATAAATTTTAGAAAATGTCCAGGCTGGAGGAAAATAAAAAGTATTTTCTTAAAACACTGAAAATCGCTGAGCTTCTTTACCAGGAAAAGAAGTACAACGATTGTCTGCTGTATATAGAAAGACTCTCCTATTCCGCCTGGTACAACTTTCCCGGATATTATACTTCTAATCTTATAGAATCTATTATCAGGAATATCGCCTCAGAAACATTACAATTCAAAAAACAAAAGACAGCCGAGCTCCAAAAGGACAAAACATTGCACTTTTTCTCTGAAATAAGCCGTGTCGGAGGACATTCCAAACTTATTTTCAGCTGGATAGAAAATGATAAAAACAGCAGTCATTACTTGCTTAGTTCCTGGCAAAACGAAGAGCTGGTTTCCGAAATTGCAGAATCTTATAACTATAAGATAAACAACAATTTATTTACTTTCGAGAAAGATATTACAATTCCTGAAAAAGCTCAGAAAATCATTGAGGTATTAGAAAATAACGACTTTAGCCGTATTGTTTTACATATTCATCCGCATGATGTCATTCCGTCAATGGTATTTTCTTCAAAAATGCTGGAATATCCGGTATTTTTCCTGAATCATGCAGAGCATACTTATTGGCTGGGTGCACCTATCATTGATTTTTTATTACAAATCAGGGAAACCAATCTTATAAAGGATTCAAAAAACAGGAATATCCCGGTTGAAGATCAGTTTTTCCTGCCCATACCTGTAGATGAATCATTCAAACTGAAAAAAACAGAAAGAACAACCTTCAATATCCTTTCAATAGGAAGAGAATCCAAATATGAGCCGAACGAAATATATAATTTTTATGAAGCGGCTCTCAAAATTGTAGAAAAATTTGAAAATGTAATTTTTACAATAGTCGGGATTGCTGAAACCAATGAAAACCGGAAAAAATACCAGCATAAAAGGCTGATCCTGATACCTCCTACAAGAGAAATCGACAAGTATATTGAAGATTCGGATCTCTATCTGGAGGGCTTTCCCGTACCATCATTCACTTCCCTGCTGGAACCTGCAATGGCAGGAATGCCGTTCGTTCTTCATTATGATCCCGCAAGCGTGTATAAGGTATTCGATGATAAAAAAGAAGAAGGTATTTTTTATCCCGAAGATCTGGCAGCGTGGCATCAGGAAGTTGAAAAAATAATAACAGACGAGACATATAGAAAACAACTCACCAGTCTTCAGCAAGAGTATCTAAGGAAATATTTCTCTGCAGAAGCATGGTCGTCACAATTAGAAAGAATAAAATCCATTACAAAAAACAAAAAACATTCTGTCCGTACAATACCTTCCGAAGAAAAATATCTGGATGGCAGGGATGAAGAATTGGTATCCGTGATACAGCCTATATCAATGAATCATTACAGCTATACAGGAAAACTTGGATTTTTATCAAGATTGAAGGTTATCTTTTTATCTTTCGGAAATCCTTCATGGGTAAAAGTGTTATCCAAAAAAAGAACGCTTAAATATTTAATCGGCAGATAATTATAAATGAGACCAAATATGAAATTACGCCCAATAGCCATACACCTCCCCCAATTTCACCCGTTCCCGGAAAATGACGAATGGTGGGGAAAAGGATTTACCGAATGGACGAATGTAACCAAAGCCAAGCCTTTATATGAAGGGCATGATCAGCCGCAGCTGCCTACAGATCTTGGGTTCTATGATCTTCGCCTTGCAGACTGCAGGCTGGAACAGGAAAAACTGGCCAGAGAGTACGGCTTTTTTGGTTTCTGCTATTATCATTACTGGTTTAATGGGAAATTATTAATGGAAAGGCCTCTTGAAGAAAAACTGAAAAATCCGGCTGAAGATTTTCCATTTATGCTTTGCTGGGCCAATGAAAACTGGACCAGAGTATGGGATGGTGGAGAAAATAATATTCTGATGGCTCAGGATTATGAAAACCTGCCGGATCATATTGCCCATATTAATTATCTCATCCCCTTTTTTAAAGACGAAAGATACATAAAAATAGATGGAAAGGCTGTTTTTGCTGTTTACAGAACAACAAAAATACCTGATTTTGACAAAGTTGCCCAAATGTGGAAAGATGAAGCCAGAAAACATGGTGTGGAATTATACATCACCAGAATTGAAAGCTTTGGAGAGAGGGGTAATGAATTTATTACTGAAAATATTGACGCCAGTATAGAATTTCAGCCGCATTCCGGGCTAAAGGTCTGGGGTGATGTAAAAAAAGAAAAAGCTCTGGAAGTAAGGCAAAATTTTAAATCTTTACGTGACGAAATAAGCCTTCAGACCATAAAGCAAAGCTATGACCACTGGACAAAGAAGCTGAAAATAAAAAATGAACCTCAACCGGAGCAACCGGACGGAAGTATTGTAGAATATTCAGATTTTGTGGAGGCGGATATAGAATTTCACAAAAAGGAAAAACCGGATCACAAATTCTACAGATGTGTATGCCCGGGATTTGACAACAGCCCCCGAAAAGCAAAGAATTATTTTATCCTTAAAGATTCTACTCCGGAAAAATTTAAATACTGGCTGGAAGAAAAGGTGAAAACTTTTGAGCCGTTCAGCGAAGACGAAAATCTGTTTTTCATTAATGCCTGGAACGAATGGGCAGAAGGAAACTTTCTGGAGCCCAGCAGAACCTGGGGAAGGAGCTATCTTGAGGTGATAAAAGATGTTTTTAAATGACCTGTAAATTATAGATTTAATAACTTTGACAATAAGATTCATTTCAAATCTTTATTAACTAATAATAAGCACATAGATGAACCCATTGGTTTCCATAATAATACCCAATTATAACCATGCCCGCTTTTTAAAACAAAGGCTGGAAAGTGTTTTTGGACAGACCTATCAAAACTTTGAAGTAATTCTTCTGGATGACACTTCTACGGATGATAGCAGATCTGTATTGGAACTATATGCTTCACATCCTAAGACCTCCCATGTAGTATTTAACGAAAAAAATTCGGGAAGTCCGTTTGCTCAGTGGGAAAAAGGACTGGGATTAGCAAAAGGGGATTATATATGGATTGCCGAAAGTGACGACTTTTGTGAACCCGATTTTCTGGAGAAGCTGGTTCCGCTTTTCTTTAAAGAGGAAAATGTAGTGTTGGTTTACTGCCGTTCCAATAATGTAGATGAAAACGGAAAATTTTTTGATACTTTTTACCCCGACAATTTTGATAATCAAAAATGGAAAAGCACTTATTTCAATAATGGAAATGACGAGCTGAAAAATTTCGTAAGATATACCAATACAGTCCCTAATGCCAGCGCATGCCTTTTCAGAAAGCAGAATTTTGATTTCTCTGAAATGAAAAAAATGTTTTTTGCCGGAGATTGGCTTTTCTGGGCCAAAGTATTATCTACAGGAAATGTCTATTTCTGCAGTGAAGTGCTTAATCATTTCAGATTTCACGACAAAACTACCAGGAGCAATAAATCCACAAACAGGTATAAGGAATATCTGCTTGTGCTGTCTTTTATCTATAAAACTCTTGGAGAAAAACTTTCTTATGAAAGAAAACATTTCTGGATTTATTATGAGATGCAAAGACAATCTGTATCTTTACTGTTTCTGTTCCGGCATGTAAGACCATTCTTCTATGCCTATTCATATTTTAGATATAAATTATTAAAACATCAGATCAGGACAAAACTATTATCTAAATAATAACAAAAACATTACTATAAAAAATATAAATTATACAAACTAAAAAGTATGCTTCCGCCGGTTAAATATAGAGAAATACTTTGGGGAGATGGCCCGGAAAGCACCGATTCCATTCCCAAAATAATCTGGTCATTCTGGGATTATCCCACAGAATCTCCATTGGTAAACGCATGCTTTAGAAATGTAAAAAAATACCTGCCGGACTTTGAAGTTCATATTTTAAACAGGGAAAATGTGAAGAAATTTTTACCTGAGGCAGAAATACAGATCCGTGAGGATATTTCTTTTGTAAACTTCACGGACCTCGTAAGATTAAATGTGCTGGATGTATACGGTGGCTTCTGGCTGGATGCAAGCATTATGCTGACAGAAAATTTCGACTGGATTTACAACATAAAATCAAAATACAATACAGACCTCATCGGTTTCTATTCTGACTTGGTAACTAATAATTTTGAATATCCCGTGTTGGAAACCTGGTTTATAGCTTCCCCTAAAAACGGCAAAATGATTCATGACTGGCATATGGAATTCAGAAGATGTTATTATTCTCCTGATCCCCATAATTTCTATCCTGAAATAAAAAACAATCCCGCTATGAGACAGAATATTACTGAAGACTGGCTGCTGGATTATCTCATTGCCTACCAGGCAGCGATGACCGTCATGAGAAGATCAAAAAATTACCGGATAATGATGATTTCGGCAAATGATATGGCTCACTTTTATAACTTTAATCTAAAAATTAAAGGAAAAGATTTAAGCCGATTATTTCTTCAGGATAAAGCTCCCGGGCATTATCCGAAACTTATAAAATTTGAAAAGAATGGCAGAAATATCATGGATGCAGATATTGCATACGGAAAATATAAGAAAAAGTCTTTCTTATTTTCTATATCAAATGAGCCCAATTATTATTTCAATAAGATAAAAAGGCGTAAAAACTATGCATTTTTCATTATAAGGCACCAGATTAATTTACTGTTCCAAAAAATAAACACATCAAAACAATGATTATCGGAAATGGGCTTATTGCCAATTCATTAAAAAATATTGATTCTGAAGACAACCTATTTTTTGCTTCAGGAGTTTCCAATTCCCTCGAAACAAGAAGTTCGGAGTTCGAAAGAGAGTTTTCCCTTTTGAAAAGCAGCTTGGAAGGCAATCAGGACAGCCGGCTGATCTACTTTTCTACACTGAGCATCAATGACCAGTCGAAGCAGGACAGCTTCTACGTGCTTCACAAACTCGCCATAGAAGATTATATTAAAAATAACTGCAAAAATTACCTGATCCTAAGAATAGGAAATATCGTTGGACAGGGAGGAAACCCTAATACCCTATTTAATTTCCTTAAAAACCAGATTGCAAACGGCAGCAAATTTAAAGTACATACCAAAGCCAGAAGATTATTGCTGGATATTGACGATATATCAAAATTTATAGCTAAGAACTGCAATGGCATAAACAGCGGAATAATTAATTTTGCATATCCATATTATTATGATTTAAAGGAAATTATCTCTGCTATTCAGGATCAAATGCAGAAAGATGCAGATTTTGAAGAAACAGAGGAGGGAGATTTTTACAAAGTAAACTTTGATGACGGAACCAGCCGTTTTTTCTCCTCAGTAAAGCCTGACGAATACCTGAAAATTTTAGCAAAAAAATATATTTAGCACAATGCCGAAGGTTTATTTTATAATAGTCACTTATAATGCCATGAAATGGGCAGAAAGATGCTTTGCCAGCCTAAGGCAGTCTTCTGTTCCCGTTCATTGTATTGTGATTGATAATGGCTCCACGGACGGCTCTCAGGATTATATTAAAAATAATTTTCCTGAGGTGGATTTTATTCAGTCTGAAGAAAACTTGGGATTCGGAAAAGCGAATAATATCGGCATAGAAAAAGCTTACAAAGAAGGCGCTGATTTCTTTTATCTGATGAATCAGGATGCATGGCTGTATGAAGACAGTCTGAAAGAGCTTTTGAAAGTATATGAAGAATATCCCGACAAAAAAGAAATCGGGATCATCAGCCCGATGCATATTGACGGAACCGAAAAAAAACTGGATATTTTCCTTGATAAATATATTTCCTATAACTGCGATAAAACAAGGCTCATTTCTGATCTGTATTTTCAGACTTTACAACCTGTTTATGAGCTTGATTTCATCAATGCTGCCCATTGGTTTATCCCCAGAGAAACCGTAGAAACAGTAGGCGGTTTTAACCCCTTCTTTTTCCATTACGGCGAAGATAATGAATATGTAAACAGAGTCCATTTTCATAAGAAAAAGGTTTTACTGGCTCCAAAAAGTAAAGTGGTGCATGACGGGAAACAATCTTTACAAAAAGTAGATTATACTAAGTATGAAGATCTTAGGATTGAAACAAATATTATGAATCCGGGATTCCCCAACGCTTTACAACTGGAAAAAAAGGCTTTAATCCAAAGCGCAATAAAGAATTTTTTTCTATTAAATTTTAAAAAATCAAAACAACTTTTTCAAAAACATCAAGAAATATTAACAAAATCAAGTATTCTGATTGAAATAAAGAATAGATCAAGCAAAAAAGGCACAACCTTCTTAAAAACATAATATATTATGTATTTTTGAAAATCGTAAAACACTATGTATAAAAAAATTAGCCTTATCATTCCCGTCTATAATTCATCGAAGTTTCTTCATAAAACCATGGAGGCAGTTGATGAACAAAGAAAAGCATCAAACTGGGATCTTGAAGTAGTTCTGGTGGAGGATGGCAGCCCGGACAACAGCTTTGAGGTGGTAGAAAAACTTGCCCGGGAATATCATTACATCAGAGGTATTAAGCTTTCCAGAAACTTTGGTCACCAGATTGCCGTAAGAACAGGTCTGAGCTACGCCACAGGTGATTATATTGCCATTATTGACGACGACCTGCAGGATCCGCCTTCATTACTTCCAAGATTTTTTGAGAAACTTGAGGAAGGCTATGAAGTAGTGTACGGCATCAGGAAAAAAAGAAAAGAAGACAGGATGAAAAAAATGGCTTATACCAGTTTTTACCGTATTCTCAGCTCTATAAGTGATACGAAAATCCCTTTGGACTCCGGAGATTTTTGTGTAATGACTAAAAATGTTAAAGATAAAATGCTTACCCTCAACGAGCAAAACCCTTATCTGCGGGGTATAAGAGCATGGGTAGGTTTTAAGCAAATAGGCCTGGAATATGAACGTAGCGGAAGAATAGAAGGAGAATCCGGATATTCTTTAAAAAAGCTTATAAAAATCGCCAAAGACGGAATTTTTTCCTTTTCATCGATTCCATTACAGATTATCAGTATTCTTGGAAATCTTGGGCTTCTGATTTCAATTTTATTTACTTTATTTACCATTTTCAGGTATTTTAATAATGAAATTGAAGTGGCTGGTTATACCACCATTATCATTATGATCATGTTTTTCAGCTCCATTCTGCTGATAAGCCTCGGAATTATTGGAGAATATATTTATAGAATCTACAACGAGGTAAGAAACAGACCTCATACCATAATCGAAAAAACAATCAACTAAAACACAAACCTATCCCCCTTAAAATGAAAGAAAAAATACAGTCAATTATTGACAATAACTTTAAGTATGAGTATAAGGACGGAAAATTTGTTTTCCTGGAATTTGATGAAGACATTGTATCAGACCCTCTTGATAAGATTAAAACTTTTTTCAAGAAGTATGTATGGCTGTATGAGCTTCTGATTTACATTATTGCACCATTATATCCTTCCAGATATTTCTTTTTAAAAAGGGTTTTGAAACAAACCAAAAACTCTGATAAAGTAGTCGTAAATCTCGGAAGCGGGTACACAGACCTCAGAGATGATATCATTAACGTAGATCTTATTCCTTATAACCCCGTGAACGTTGTTTGTGACATTACAAAATTACCTTTTAAGGATAATTCTGTAGATCAGATTATTAATATTGCAGTTTTGGAGCATGTTCCGGATCCTCAGGCGGTAATTGCAGAAATCCACCGTGTTCTAAAACCGGGCGGAAAACTTTTATGCGAAATACCTTTTATGCAGGCTTTTCATGCTTCACCTTATGATTTCCAGAGATATACCTACGAAGGAATTAAAGTACAGTTCAAAGAATTTAACAACCTGAAAATACACTCAATAAGTCCTACAGGAGGAATGCTTTGGCCACTGCAGGAATGGTTTGTAATGCTGTTTTCTTTCGGAATCAGGCCTTTGCATAATATCTTATTAATCATTGTAATGTGCCTTACTTTTCCTATTAAATTTTTAGATGTTATTCTACAATACCACCCTTTAAGTAAAAATATTGCATCGGCGTTTATATTTGAATGTGAAAAATAACGTGTATGAAGAAACTGCTTCAAAATCCCGCATATTTTTTTGCCTGCATTGTATTTCTATTCGGAGCTGTATTTTTGGCTTATATCACTTATGATAATCTTGATAAAGGGTTTATTTTCAATGATGAAGCTTATTACCTTTCGTATTACAGTAATCATGGTGATTATCTGAGTTTTGACAGAACCAATTTTTTTAGAATATTCAGGTTTCTGTACACGCCGAACATTTATCATTTCAGGATTATTTCAATAACAGCTTTAGTTTTAAGCAATTTTTTGCTTTGCATTACTGTTTTCAAATATTTAAAATTTAATAATAGATTATATTTTTACAGCCTGTTAGGAATTTTTATAGGATTTGAAAGCTGGAATATCAGCAACCTGATTATTCAGCAGTATATCGGCAATACCATTCTTGTGAATATAGGCGTATCATTAATGCTTCTATCATTAATAATCAGAAGACAATTTATACTGATATTCTCAGGATTTGTTTTGTCTTTTGTTTTATTCAACGGAAATTCACATGCGGTAGTTATTATTCCTATCCTTATTTTTTTCATTCTGAGCGATTCGGAAAACCGAAAATCAAACTTATTATACTTTTTTTCGGGCTATATCATCGGAGTCATCATTTACTTTACATTTTTAGACACTGTAGATAATTTTATTTTTCAATTTAAATTCCTTAAAGAATACCTCAGCTTTCATAGAAAGCAGCATTCAAAAACTTTTATGGTTTTATGGTGCGTTTATCTTTTCCTCAATGCTATTTTACCGACTGCTATTGGTTATTTCATATTATGGAAATCAAAATTTTCAGAAAATTCAATACATATTCTAGATAAAATATTAGCTGTATTGGGTAGTATCACAATTCTGCTATTTTGTTTTAAATATGAATTTTACATATTCTCTTTCATTCTTTTTACTCATTTGCTGGCGTTAAGATTCTGGGTTGAAAAAACTGAAGCTTTAAAAAATAAATATGTGATTATTTTACTTTTAATAATACCCTATTGCCTGGCTTTCGGTTCACAGACATGGTTCCACCTAAGGCTTAATGCTTATAAATTTTATTATTTTCTCCTTATATTTATTTGTCTTACAAAACTTTATAAAAATAACTTATGGATTGCAGGATATCTGGTAAAGATATCCATCATGATTATTGCATTTCCTCATATTTTAAAAGATAAAGGCTGGAAAGATTTTGTTTTTACAGAGCAGACAGAAAAAGTAAAGGTTAATGGTTTTGATTTATATTTAGACAAAGGAAGAAAAAAAGATATAGAAGATCTTCGTCCATATCTGGAAAATCAGCCCAACGTAATCTATTCAAGCAATCATTTGATGGGTTATCTATACATTTTAAATGCAAAACCACCTATTTATTATTATTTTACATTAAAAGATTATATTAAATTTATAATAGAAAAAGAAAAGAAAACTCCAGATGATTTTATTTACATAGAAAGTAACGATTATCCTTTTAGTCCAAAAGAAATTGTACCTTTAGAGTTCGTAAACCATCCGGAGAATTATCAAATTGTAAAAACCGGAAGATTTACATTATACATTCCCTCCCAATATCAAAAAAATTAAAAGCAAATGTGTGGAATAGCCGGAATAATTGCTAACAATGCACGAAATTATCAGGAAGAACTCAAAAAAATGACAGATGCCATGGCGCATCGCGGTCCTGATTCTTCTGATTTTGAATTTTATGAAAATGCGGCTTTAGGCCATCGCAGACTTTCAATCATAGACCTTTCCGATAATGGAAAACAGCCTATGCTTTCCAGCACAAAAAATGAATGCATTGTTTTGAACGGTGAGATCTACGGCTACCAGAATATCAAGGCCCAATACCCGGAATATCCCTATAAAGGCAGTTCTGATACGGAAGTGATTCTTGCCATGTATCAGAGAAAACAGGAAAATCTCATTCATGATCTGCCGGGAATGTTTGCTTTTGCCATTTGGGATAATGGAAAACAGGAATTATTTTGTGCGAGAGATCGGTTTGGAGAAAAGCCTTTCTTTTACGCAATCGGGAAAAACAATGAATTTATTTTCGCTTCAGAGATAAAAGCGATCCTTGCTTCAGGGCTTATCCAGCCGAAAGTGAATCAGGAAGCTATTTCCTACTATTTGCAGTATGGCTATGTGAGTACCTATCACAGCATTTATGAAAATATCCACACGCTTCCCCCTGCTCATCAGCTGATCTGGAAAGATGGAAAAGTTTCTGTTTCAAGATATTACAGCTTACCGGCAAAAGACCGGGTTTTAAGCTTATCTGATGCAAAGGAAGAATTTATTTATCTTTTAAAAAATGCCGTTCAGAAGCAGCTTATTGCTGACGTGGAAGTAGGAAGTTTTTTAAGCGGAGGCTTGGATTCCTCCTCCATCGTAGCATTGGTGGCAGAGTTTTTACCTAAACAGACAACCATAAGCTTTGGTTATGACCATGAGGACAGCGAATTAAAATACGCTAAAGAAATAGCCGAAAAATATAAAACAAACCATATTGAAGTTCACGAAAAGAAAGAAGATCTGGCGACATCACTTCTGAAAATTTCTCCTTTTTTTGATGAACCTTTTGCCGATATTTCTTTCATTCCGCATTTTGAAATCTGCAGAAATGCAAAGAAAAACCTTACCGTAGTTCTTTCCGGTGATGTAGGTGATGAATTATTTGGCGGATATAACTTCTACCGGGTTGAAAATCAATTAAGAAAACATTTCAGCTACAATAACATTATTGCTAAATTCGGATTAAAATTATATCAAAAATTAAGGCCAACTTCTTTTATTACGCAAAAAAATCTGGCACATGATAATATCCTGGATTTTCATCAAAATTTTGTAAGAAATTCCTTTAATAAAGAAGAAAAAAATGCCTTAGGAATTTCTGCTTCATATGCCCAGCCATACAGCTTTGCTCCAAATCCGGATTCATTGAATGACATTATGAGAGTAGACCTTGAAGGTTATGTTCCGGGAAATATGATGGTAAAATCAGACAGAATGGCCATGGCCAATTCTCTTGAAGTGAGAACACCTTTTCTTGATATCGATTTTGCAGAATTTTGCATCCAGCTTCCTGAACAGCTAAAGCTTGACAATGACAGTGATAAGATCATTCTTCGGGAAGCGATGGGATCTTACTGGACGGAAACAATCAGGAACCGCCATAAACAGGGCTTTGGAATGAGCGTAAAAAGCTGGTTTGAAGAGGAAAACCTTGTTAGCCTGTCCAATGACCTGCTGAAAAATCCTGATCAGAAAATATTTAATTTTATTGATTTTAAAGCTACTCAGAACTTCCTGAAAAAAGACCACAAGCACTGGAATCTTTTACAGCTGGCTCTTTGGGCTCACAATAACCAAAACGTTTTATAATGCTTGATATTTCCGTCATCATACCGGTATATAATGCAGGACAGTTTTTGGAAAAATCTGTAGATTCTGCCGCACATTTCGAAGAGGTAAAAGAAATTATTCTGGTGGAAGATAAATCTACAGACAATTCTTTGGAAATATGCCGTGAACTCGCTTTACAAAACCCTAAAATTAAACTGTTTCAGCACCCTGACCAGGGAAATCACGGGGCCGGGGCCACACGAAATCTCGGAATAGAAAAGGCAACGGGAAGTTTCATCACATTTTTAGATGCTGATGATTATTATCTTCCCAATAGATTTGACGCTGAGAAAACAGCTTTCGAAGATCCTAAAATCGAAGGAATTTTTGGGGCTATCGGAGTAGAATATTTAACGGAGAAAGGCCGGCAGGAATATGAAACCAAGTTCAAGGATGCAGCCCTTACAACTGTAAGTTATCCGGCGGAAGGTGAAGAAGTTTTCAGAGGATTATTAAGCTTAACTCCAAAAAAATTCGGAACCTTTTTTCATCTGAATGCATTAACCATCAGAAAATCTGCACTGGAAAGAAACAAGCTTCGGTTTAATGAAAACCTTCGGGTACATCAGGATTCTGATTTTAATATTAAGCTTTCTTATCATTGTTACCTGAAATCCGGAATTATTGACAAAGCTGTTGCCATAAGAGGAATTCATGATGATAACAGGATTACAAAAATCGTCCAGTACTCGCCTCAGTACAATCAAAGACAGTATATTTACTGGAAATCCCTGTATGATTGGGCCAGCGAAAATAATTTGGCTTCGGAGTACAAAAAAAGAATTTATTTAAGCTTTAAATCTTTTGACCTTTCGCAAAAAAAAGGATTGGCAAAATACAGCAATATTCTTTTGGAAAGCATTAAAAATCCTGAAATATTAAAGACAAAATACCGATTTAATTATTACAGATAAGCAACTAATAACAAGGAAAGCCTGCCATTAGAGACCATTATTTAAAATATTCAAAACACATTACTCAATGAAAATCTCCGTAATTATCCCTGTTTACAATGCCGAAAAATATGTAACCCAGGCTGTGGAATCTGCTCTACAGTTTGATGAAGTGTTTGAAGTGGTTTTGGTGGAAGACAAATCTCCGGACAACGCATTGGAAGTCTGCAGACTGCTGGCTGAAAAACACGATAGGGTAAGGCTTTTTCAACACCCGGATAAAGAAAATCACGGGGCGGGCCCTACCAGAAACCTCGGACTGGAAATGGCAACAGGAGATTTCATCGCATTCCTTGACGCTGATGATTACTATCTTCCTAATCGTTTTGATGCAGAAAGAGAGCTTTTCAAAGATCCAAAAGTAGAAGGTGTTTATGGAGCTTTAGGTGTACATTATTATTCTGAAAAGGCTAAAGAACAGTATTATCATTTGTTTGGAGACCGTTTAACAACTGTTTATAAAAGATACGATCCTAAAGATGTTTTTCCGGGGCAAATAAGCATGAAAGGGAGCTTCGGGCTTTTCAGCATTGATACATTGACGATCAGGAGGGATGCTTTAGTAAAAAAATTAAATCCTTTTTTTAAAACAAATTTAAGGCTTCATCAGGACACGGAATTCTTATTCAGATTATCCTATTATCTTGATCTTTACCCAGGAATTCTAGATGAAGCAGTAGCTGTAAGAGGAGTTCATGAAAGCAATAGAATAACAGCTGTTGACACAAAAAAAATAAAGCCGGCTACGACCAAAGTTTTACTCTGGAGGGAAATAAAAAACTGGTCTGACAATGAAACTACCATTCCTGAAGATGTTAAAAAACATATCAGAAGGATGCACAGAAGCTATGAAATTGCGCTTGCACCCGGTTTACAGAAATGGGGAATGATTGCTAAATACCTGATCTCAGACTATCCAAGCATCCGGTCCGGACTTTATAATATTAATTTCCGAAAAGATTTATTTTAAAATTTTCGTGCTGAAAAGAATTGAATCTGCAACTTTTGATGTAAAAACCTTTCCTGACTCTTTATACATGTGATTTCCGTCCGTATATTCGTAGGAATTAGATTCTTTTGAAAAATCAAAATAGGAAACAGCATATTTCTTAGAAATTGCTTCCATTTTTTGATTAAAATCAGGCGAATAAGATTCTTCAAGCTTTGTAAGTCTTTCGGATGTGGGAATTCTTACAAGATAGACAGTTCCTTTTGGCTTTAGAAACTTTATAATATCTTCCAGAGCATTTATTCTCATTTGCGATACTGCCTGCTTTTTAGATAAATCTGTATAAAAAATATCAATTTTTTCATTTTCTCTCGCTGCAACAGAATCTTTATTCATATTTACGCTTACTTCCAGCCAGCCGTCCTTATGTAAAAAAGTACTGGATCTTCCGTTTGCTTCCCTTTCGCTAAAAATTTTGAACCAGCTTCTCGTATAATTTTTTATAAGATATTCATAATTGGGAGAAAGGTCATAGAAATACATTTTGTTCAGTGGAGATTTTGTCTCCGGAAAATCTTCAAGTCTTTGAGTTGTTTTACCCAAAGATAGATTCCATGGATCAACTGTTAAGATAAATATTCCGTTTTTAGTATCCGGATTAATCTTTCTTTTTAACGCTTTCAGATAAATGGGTCCGTAAGGTGATTCTACAACATTTAGGGCGAAATTATCAAATTTCTTGTGAAGCTTTTGCTGTAAAATACTTGGCACAACAGCCTGAGAACCTCTGGAATCTCCCAAAATAATATTGTGGGGCTTTTCCACGGCAAAATGCATATAATTATCATCTGTATTGCCATCCGCGAATGACCCTAACACAGCCAGCAGAGCAATGCAGCCTACGAGATAAAATGATATTTTGAAGAAAAATTTTTTCATTCTAAAATTGGAAATAAATAAATTCATTATTCCCGAAATTAGCATAGCGGAGAATAATATAAGTAACTATTACATACAAAACCCTTCTGATCCACGGATGGAATCTTTCAATCTCCAGTCCGTGAAACCTGCTGCGGTTCATCCATTCAATAATTAGCATAAATGTAATAAGAGCCATTACTTTGTAGGGAAGATGAGCGGGAATAGCAAATACCGAAGGATCAAAAATTCTTCTTATATAAGATACCGCCTCCGAGACGGATGCAGCTCTAAAGAAAATCCACGCAAAGCATGTAAGCGCAAAAGTAATCAGGATCTGAAAAATTTCCCTAAATGAAGGTAACAGCCTGTCCATTGCCACAACTTCCAGATTTTGCCTGTTTTTATCAGCCACAAGCAGCGGCATAAAGTACAAAGCATTCAGCCCTCCCCAGATAATGAAAGTCCAATTGGCGCCATGCCAGAACCCCGAGACGAGGAAAATTATGAAAGTATTCCGTATTTTCATTCCAAGTCCGCCTTTGCTTCCGCCCAAAGGTATATAAAGGTAATCCCTGAACCAGGATGAGAGTGAAATATGCCATCTTCTCCAGAATTCTGCAATATCCCTGGAAAAATAAGGAAATGCAAAGTTTTTAAGCAGTTCAATACCAAACAGCCTGGACACTCCTAAGGCAATATCAGAATATCCTGAGAAATCTCCATAAATCTGGAAAGCAAATAAAACAGCGCCCAAAACAAGAGTCCCGGGGCTTTCTGTATGATAATTCGCAAAAATATCATTTACAAGCGGAGCACAATTATCCGCAATTACAATTTTCTTAAAAAACCCCCAAAGGATCTGCCGCATTCCGTCTGCCGCCTGCTCATAATTAAAAGATCTCTTTTTTTGAATCTGAGGCAAAAGATGGGTTGCCCTCTCAATAGGCCCGGCTACCAATAGCGGAAAATAGCTCACAAAAACGGCATAATCAATAAAGTTTTTCTCGGCAGGAATTCTTTTTTTATAAATATCAATGATATAAGAAAGCCCGTGAAATGTATAAAATGAGATTCCTACAGGAAGCACAATTTTCAGCAGCCATACATTGGCGTGGAAACCAAATCCCAATAATAATTCAGAAAAGCTTTCTACAAAAAAATTGTAATATTTAAAAAAACCTAAAAACCCCAGATTAATTATAATACTTAAAGCAAGCCAGAATTGCGCCTGCTTTTTGTTTTTACTCCTTTCAATCTGAATTCCAGAAAAGAAATCCAAACCAATGGAAAACATCAGTAAGAAAAGAAATCTCCAGTCCCAGCAGGCATAAAAATAAAAGCTTGCAAAAAGAAGAAGCCGGTTCTGATGCTGGTACTTTTTATTAAATACAAACCAGTAAAGAATAAAAACTATTGGCAGAAAAATGAGAAAACCAATGGAATTAAACAGCATATCTTAAAATTTAATTCTTTGATAATTCAAAAGATTATATCTGCAAAAAAGGATGTTTTTAATGGTAAAAAGTGATGAAGGGAACTTCTTTTTAATCATAAGGTGTTCATTTATGTTTAGCAAAAATAAAGATTTTTATCTGACTTTCAGTTTTTTTAAATATTCTCTCAGCGGTTTTTCAATAAACTGGTAAAAAACAGCAGAAACCAACAGCAGTACAGCCATGTAAATCCAGAACACGGAATTACTTTCATAAATCTGGAAATATTCCCATAAAACCATTCTTAAAATATATAAAACAGGAATATGCACAATGTACACCGCATAGCTGATTTCACCTAAATATTCCAGAGGCTTCAGCGAAAATACGGTTGTCAAAAGCCCCTTATTGCATGAGATAAAATAGATCAAAGGGATAAATAAAACCGCCATTAAACCATTGTGGAAATTTAACGGAATAAAAATCAGACTCAATAAAACTGCCGTGAAAATTAATACAATCGTAATATCATAATTCCTTTCTCTGAAATTTTTTATGAAAAATAAGCCTGCAAGGTTTCCCGCCAAAAATTCGTTAACATGAAGAAGAGGGAAATAATGGATAAACTCATAGCTCACGGTATGCGGCCCTTTGTAAGCGCCGGAATTCACATAAAGGTTTGTAAAAAACTGAGTTCCGATCCAGATAAGAGCCGTTATAACCCAGATACTTTTATTTTCTTTCGAATAAAAATGATTATAAAGCAAAGGAAAAATCAGATAAAATAAAAATTCGACTGAGATAGACCATCCCGGAAAATTCAATACCAAAGCATCACCCGGAATCCAGCTTTGAAGTCCTGAAAGATAAAGAAAAAGCCTGTAAAAGCTAAAACCCGAATATTTTGTAACAAGATACAAAAGCAGCCCCAAAACATACAGCGGATAAATTCTTGCAAACCTGTTCCTGTAAAAATCAAGATAATCAATTTTTGCCTTCCTGTGATAGGCTACAATCATGATGAAGCCCGAAAGAATGAAGAAATAACTAACTCCGATATTCGCCCTGAGGAAAATATCGGAGATATATTTGATTTTATATAAAAATAAATCCTTGTTAAAATGAGAAATAACAATTGCAATAGCCGCTACAAATCGCGTAAAAGTAATCTGACTGATTTTCACGGGCCAAAAATACGCTTAAATGCTTTTATTTTACAAAAACACCAATGTATTTCCCTTCATATTCCACCACGGTGGTCTCAATATTATTTTTTTCACAGAAATCCTGATAAGCAGAATTATCCCCGATATCATCACTGATGAAAACACCTCCTGCTCTCAAATGTTTGTAAAGCTCATTATATGCCCAGAATCTTCCGTTGTAGCTTTTATCTGAATCATAATGCACCACATCAAAAGTGGTATTGTCTGCAAAGATTTTCGGAAGAGATTCCTTATCCGCAAAACGGAATAATTTCCAGTTTGGCTTAAGGTTTTCCGGAACCACATACCCCACATACTGATCGCCGTCCTGAGCCAGATACGGCATATCCGAACTGTATAAAGTTCCCCTTCTTTTCTCCAGTGAAAGCAATGCGGCCAAAGAAGACCATCCATAAGCAACACCCGTTTCCACGGCATTTTTCGCATTGGTGAATTCACAGGAATAGTAAATCAATTCCAACGCACCCGGTCCGCCCATTTTGATGGGGCAATCCTTTTCCCTTTGCTCAGAAACTTTTAAAATGTCTGCATATAAAGATCTGAACGGGTCAATATCAATCCCGAAAAGCTTGGAAACTGCTTCTTTCTGCGTAATTGCTCTTGAAGCTGCCCAGGAATTGGTTTTATCCTTTCCTTTAAATGCATTCCCTCTGTTGACGGTGTTCTTGATGATTTTTCTTCCTAATTCAGGATAAAGATCAGGTCTTTTCAGATAGGCAATAAATGTTTTGAGAACTCTTGATATTTCACTCACTGTGTTAAATTTAGGACACAAAAATAAAGATTTTTCTCTTATTTTTAATATATAATTATATTTGTAAAAAATTATTAACACAAACATGATGAAATTTTCTGTATTAATTGCCAATTATAATAACGGCAAATTCTTTAAAGACTGCTACGACTCTATTCTGAATCAGGAATATAAAAACTGGGAAGTAATTATTATTGATGACAGATCTACGGATGATTCTGTAGAAGTCATAAAAAAGATAATAGGCGATGATAACAGATTCAAATTATACGAAAATGAGGAGAATTACGGTGTAGGCGTTACCAAAGCAAAACTTATTGAAGATGCTACCGGGGATATATGCGGATACCTGGATCCCGATGATGTCATTAAGCCCAATGCCATACAAAGTGCCATGAAAGTTCTGGAAAAGAAAAAAAATGTAGTCCTCACCTATTCCAGACTGGCAAAATGTGATCAAAACCTGAATATTTTGAAAGAATTCCGTGCAGCAATGCAGGTTCCGAACAGGCAGAAAACTTTTTTCAATTTTCCGATACAGATTGCGCCGTTCGTAGCTTTTCGCAGGGATGTTTACTTACGCGGACCAAGAATAAATCCCGAGCTTAAAATTGCAGAAGACCAGGATCTTTATTTCAAATTGTATGAGGTAGGCGATGCATATTTTATTAATCAGACAGATTATCTTTACAGAGCTCATGCAGGGGGAATCTCCCAAAATGAAAATAAAGGAAAATCCTACAGCTACTATGCCCGCTCTATCTGGGAAGCCATGCAGCGCAGGAATCTCAAAAAAATAAACGGCAAGCCTGTTCCTGAAAGCTATACCGATCCTCAGGAAATTTTTGCTCTTTTAGAGTATCAAAACAAAACAATTTTTCGTATTAGGAAAAATTTGATTATTTTTTTACAAAAAATATTTGGCTAATGGCAGACAACAAAAAAATCAAGGTGCTTTTCAGGCACCGGTCTATGGAAATGGGAGGGGTGGAAAAAGTGGTTTTAAGCATGCTCAATAACCTCAACAGGGAAAAATTTGATCTTACAATTTGTTTAAATATTAACCAGGGAGAGCTCAGAAATGAATTCCCTAAACACATCCGAAAGGTTTATCTTACTGACGGAAAAGAAGATTTATCACAAAATCCTTTCATTCAAAAGCTTCAGCTGGCAAAAAGAAAGCTGAAACTTGCCAAAGCTGAAAAAGATCCAAAAATAGCCGATAAGATTCTTGGTGAGAAATATGATGTGGAAATAGCACCAACTTATGCTGCTTTTTCATCCGTTTTAAATTCTACCAATAAAATGTCTAAAAAAATTGGCTGGTTTCACTCAGATATTACACTTCCCAAATTACAGCCTTTGGTTCCTGAAATTTTAAAGCAGATTCCTAAATTTGATTATTTTATTTTCGGGTCCCAACAAACAAAAGATATTTTAATAAAAACTTACCCCAACCTCAACCTACCTGAAAATCAGGTTATCTTAAATGCCATTCCTATTGATGAGATAAAACAAAAAGCATTGGATATAAAAGTAGAATTTCCTGATAAGCCAGTTTTTACTTCTGTAGCAAGACTTCACAGCAGGAAAGGATTTCATAAACTTATGGAAGCACATGCCAAATTACTTAAAGACGGCTATGATCATCATATAGTTGTTATTGGTGACGGTGAAGAAATGGGAAATCTGAAAAAACAAGCTGAAAATCTTAAGGTTACAGAAAGCTTCAAACTATTGGGCTCTTCTATAAATCCTTATCCTTATGTAAAATTTGCAGACTTTTTCATTCTTCCATCCGAGTCCGAAAGCTGGCCGTTGATCATTGCAGACAGCCTTATACTTCAGAAACCAATCATCGCAACCAATGTAGGAGGAATCCCTGAAATGATAGAACATGGAAAAACAGGCTACCTCATCAACTATGAAACGGATGAAATGTACGAATCCATGAAAAAATTTCTTACAGAACCAAAACTGATTTCGGAGATTAAAGAAAATTTAATAAATATTGAAGAACAATTTGACAACAAGAAGATTTTTGATTCTGTTGAAAATATCATTATTAACTTAGCAAAAAAAGAACAATGATTTTCTTATACCGTATTATTCTGAAACTTCATACCATTTACCAAAAGATCATTCAAAATATTTACATTAAAATTTCAATCTCAAGAGGCTTGAAAGTTGGGAAAAATGTCATTTTCGTAGAAGCGCCGGATTTTGGTTCAGAACCTTTTTTAATTGAAATTGGTGATAGGACAAAGATCACGGCTGGCTGTAAATTCATCAACCATGATGGTGCTATGTATGTGATCCGAAGCATGAAAAAATATGAAGATGCACGAAATTTCGGCAGAATAAAACTTGGAAAGAATTGTTTTGTAGGAAATAACTGTATTTTTCTTCCCGGCTCACAAATGGGCGACAATTGTATTTTAGGGGCAGGATCTGTACTAAATTCCAGTATGCCGGATAATTCCGTTTATGCGGGAACTCCTGCGAAATTCATTTGTACTATTGAAGAATATGGCGATAAAGCTTTGGAAAACAACGTTATGTACCCAAGAGAACTGGAGCCGGAAAGGGCAAAACTGGAAGCGTATATTAAGGAACACACCCCTCATATTTATAAACCTGTAAAAAAATAAATGGCTGAAAAAAAGAAAATCCTCATTCGCATTGGTTCCCTGCGTCATGGCGGTGCAGAGAAAGTATTGGTTACTTTTTTAAAAAATCTTCCGCAGGATAAATATGAAATTGATTTACTATTGAATCTTTATTCCGGTAAATATTTACCTGAAGTACCTTCCTGGATCAATATTTTATATCTAAATAAAGGTGAAATGATCACCACAAACCGGCCTCATGAAATTCCCAGAAAGGCTGCCAGAGTGATTTATCAGGGAACATTGAAAAGATTCCCAAACCTCTTGTATAAAGGAAAATTAAACAATAAACAATACGACATAGAATTTGCCGCCATTCATGGAATGAGGGACGAAGTTTTAGGCTCGCCTTTAAAAAATTCTAAAAAAATAGTCTGGATCCATAATGATCTTTCTCAGGTGAAAGGCTATACCAACGAAGAAATCAAAAAATTTTTCGGGTTTGATAAAATCATGGTGATTTCCGAAAAAATAGAGCAGCTTTTTTTAAGTTTAGCTAAAAATCAGGCAGAAAAAGATAAGATTGTAAAAATTTATAATCCTCTGGATACAGAAGAGTTTATTTCGAAAGCGGACCAGCCTGTGCTGAATTATACATTTGACCGCACGCTTCCTACGTTTATTTCAGTCGGAACGGTATTTCCTCAAAAGGGGTTTGACAGGCTGCTGAAAGTTCATAAGCACCTTTTAGATGAAGGTTTCAAGCATAAAATTTTAATCGTGGGCGACGGCTATGATTTTGAAAATATCAAAAAATTAAAATCAGAGCTTGGGGTGGATGATTCTGCGACTATGCTTGGATTTACAGATAACCCTTATCCTTATTTTAAAAATGCAGATTTTTATATCCTGAGCTCAAGGTATGAAGGTTTTCCAACCGTCCTTTTTGAAGCTATCACTTTAAAAAAGAAAATTATATCCACCGAAGTTTCCGGAGCCAACGAAATGTTGAATAACGGCGAACTGGGCCTGGTGGTGGAAAATTCGGAGGAAGGAATTTATGACGGTATGAAAAAAGCCCTGTCTGAACCAGAATTTTTTGAACAGTACACTGAAAAGCTGAAGCGCTACGAAATGCCGTTCAATCTGGAAAATTCCGTGAATAAGATTACATCTGTTTTAGATGAATTATAATTAATTATCACCTAAAATCACAATTTCCTTACATTTGTTTTATGGCAGATCAGTACTCTACGCTTCAGAAAGACTTTTACAGAGAAAGTGGAAAATGGCTTTCTACTTTTGAGATTTGGGCAAAATGCGTAAATCCCAATCTTCATTTCATTTATATTTTAAGACAGGCACAAAAGCATAAGAAAAAATCTTTGGCGGGCCTTTTCTGGAGGCTGGTTTTAAGAAAGCATCAGATCAAGTATGGTTTTCAGATCTATCCCGAAACTGAAATCGGGGAAGGTTTCTACCTTGGGCATTGGGGAAGCCTTGTCATTAACCCAAAAGCAAAAATCGGCAAAAACTGCAATATCGCTCAGGGTGTGACTATCGGGCAGCAGAACCGTGGCAAAAATGCAGGCTTTCCTGTAATCGGTGATAGCGTGTGGATTGGTACCAATGCTGTGATCGTCGGTGGTGTAACCATAGGAAATAATGTGCTGATCGGCCCAAATTCCTACGTTAACTTTGATGTTCCTGATAATTCTATTGTTATCGGAAACCCTGCTAAGATTTCTCCAAGCGAAAACGCTACTGAAGGTTATATCAATAATAAGGTTTAATAGCTTAAATTATTGTTTTTTTAATATCAAAATTTCTATTTTATTAGAATACTTTGTAAATTTATGCTGATTTTTTTGCTGGATTATTTTGAAAAACCGATGATTTTAAGCATATTTTAATATTAAACTTTGTTAAAAGTATTTGCTTTCTCTACAAAAATTATATTTTTGCATAGTTATTGATTTGGTCTATTGATTTTAAAAATAATTTAAACGAAATAAATAATCACATCTTTTAGAATTGTAAGTTATGTCACAATCGTACGAAGTTATTTTTGAGAACAACAGAAAATGGGTAGAATCAAAACTTGCAGATAACCCCGAGTTCTTTCATGAGCTTGCAAAAACCCAGACACCGGATTATTTATATATCGGATGTTCAGACAGCAGAGCTACAGCGGAAGAATTGATGGGTGCAAAGCCGGGAGAGGTTTTTGTCCACAGGAATATTGCTAATGTGGTAAATACTTTGGACATGAGCTCTACAGCCGTTATTCAATATGCTGTGGAACACCTGAAAGTGAAGCACATTATTGTTTGCGGACACTATAACTGCGGCGGCGTGAAAGCAGCAATGACACCTCAGGATCTGGGATTACTGAATCCGTGGCTGAGAAATATCCGCGATGTGTACAGATTACACCAGGCTGAGCTGGATGGTATTGAGGATGAAGCCAGGCGATATGACCGGCTGGTAGAGCTGAATGTTCAGGAGCAGTGTATTAACGTAATTAAAATGGCCTGCGTGCAGGAAAGATATATTTTAGAAGAATATCCCGTGGTCCACGGGTGGGTTTTTGACCTCAGAACAGGTAAAATTATTGATCTTGAGATAGATTTCGAAAAAATACTGAAAGACATTCAAAAGATCTATAACCTCACAAGTTCCGACTGGGTGATGAGCAAAAAAACCAAATAGTTTTTCAAAAAAGGGATGTAAAATGAAATTCTGGAGTATTATTACATTATTGTTTTTTCTAAACTTTACAGCATTACCTGGTATGGCTGCTGTTTTCGGTTGGGATCTTACAAGAACCAATGTAGTGATCAATGAAGAAGAGCCGCATTCTCATCCTTCATCATTTATAGTTTATGAAAAGACACTTCCAAAAACGTTGGACGTGTTTGATTATCTTAAATTTTTCGAGCCGTCTCTGGAAGGCGGATCTTTTATACTTGTAGATGATTCCTTTCATCCATCCCCTTTACTTTCCATATTTTCCCCGCCTCCGGAAGCGTAAATTTAAAATTAGATTTTTTTAATACTATTCGTGTCAGCAATTGATATCGGATAGACGTGCTTTAATTTTAAATTTCCAATCTTTTATAATTGATTTATTAAAAGACTGATAAATCGGTTATTATCACAGCTTCGCATCATGAAAAAGACATCATTAATAGGAGGAATAAAGGAGAATTTCCCTTCAGGACTCGTAGTATTTTTAGTAGCACTTCCTCTATGTTTAGGAATTGCATTAGCATCAGGCGCTCCGCCATTATCCGGAATTATCGCCGGTATTGTGGGAGGCATTGTTGTAGGAACACTCAGTAATTCTAACATTTCTGTTTCCGGGCCGGCAGCGGGTTTAACAGCCATTGTTTTAACGGCAATTACGGATTTAGGCGCATTTGAACTTTTCCTTTGTGCCGGAATTATTGCCGGAATTATCCAGCTGGTTTTAGGGTTTATAAGAGCTGGAAGCATTTCCAATTATTTCCCGAATAACGTTATTGAAGGAATGCTTGCAGCCATCGGTATCATTATTATTCTAAAGCAGATCCCTCACGCAATGGGATTTGATAAAGATTATGAAGGTCATGAATCTATTTTTGATAACGGATTAAACTTCGGGTATTTTACAGAATTATTCGGGGCTATACATCCCGGAGCCATTATAGTTACGCTAGTTTCCGTAGCTATCCTGATTGCATGGGACAAAATTCCTGCACTTAAAAGAATAAAAATGCTTCCGGGAGCATTAGTGGCAGTAGTGGTGGGAATTGTTTTAAATCAGATTTTTAAAATGACAGGCAGCTCACTGGCCATCGAAACCCAGCATTTGGTTTCCCTGCCGGTTCCCCAATCTCTGGATGATTTTAAAAACCTCGTTACAATGCCGGATTTTAACGGATTTACAAATCCAAAAGTATGGATTGTGGGAGCAACCATCGCTATTGTAGCTTCTATTGAAACACTACTTTGTATTGAAGCTTCAGACAGGCTGGATCAGCAAAGAAGAATTACGGATACCAATCTGGAACTAAAAGCCCAGGGAATTGGTAATCTTGTAAGCTCATTCATAGGCGGGCTTCCAATGACATCGGTAGTGGTAAGAAGTTCTGCCAATGCTAATTCTGGTGCTACTTCAAAACTTTCTACCATTATTCACGGGGTTTTGCTGCTAATTTGTGTTCTTTCTATTCCTGTAGTTCTTAATCTGATTCCACTGGCCACTTTAGCTGCGGTACTGATTATGGTTGGATATAAACTGGCGAAGCCTGCTACGTTCAAACATTTCTGGCATTTAGGTAAATTCCAGTTTATTCCGTTCGTGGCAACGGTAGTTGCTGTTGTGGCAACGGATTTATTGAAAGGTGTGGCGATAGGCCTTGCCATCTCTATTTTCTATATCCTTCAGGGAAATATGAAAAGAGCTTACTATTTAAGCAAAGAGAACCTGGATGATGCAGACGGTATCAATATTAAGCTTGCGGAAGAAGTTTCTTTCCTGAATAAAGCAGCCATTAAAAAAACTCTAAAAAACATCAAGCCTAATTCTACAGTAACCATCGATGCAAGAGGGACCTCGTATATTGCAACAGATGTCCTGGAAATGATACAGGATTTTGCCAATATCCGTGCAAAAGAAGAAGATATTACCGTAGAACTTTTAGGATTCAAAACATCATACAAAGATTATGAAACAGATGAGGATTCTCACATCCTGATCACTCACAGAAGAGCAATGTAATCTTTATTAAACAATTTTTTTTAATTTTAAAATATAACAACATTATATGAAAGCACATACTTACGAAACTCAGACAACAATAACACCTGAGAAAGCGTTAGATTTTTTAAAAGAAGGAAACCAGAGATTTGTAAACAACTTAAAGGCAAACAGAGACCTTCTGGAGCAGGTAAATGCTACCCGTGAAGGACAGTGGCCTTTTGCAGTAATCCTAAGCTGTATAGACAGCCGTACTTCTGCAGAACTTATCTTTGATCAGGGATTGGGCGACGTTTTCAGTATCAGGATTGCCGGTAATTTCGTAAATCAGGATATTTTGGGATCCATGGAATTCGGGTGTAACGTTGCAGGCTCCAAGCTGATTGTTGTTTTAGGACATACAAAATGCGGCGCTTTGAAAGGAGGTCTTGATGCAGCACAGATCGAAGGGATGGGAATGGACAACCTGAACCACCTTATCAATCATTTTGATCCTATCATCACTGAGGTTATTGAAGAAGGAGAAGAACGTTCCTCCAAGAACAGCTCGCTTCTTGAAAGGCTGAACCATCAAAATGTAAAAAACGCCATAGAAGATATCCGCAAGCAAAGCTCTACTTTGAAGAAGCTTGAGGAGGAAGGTAAAATAAAAATCGTAGGTGCCAATTACGACGTTGAAACAGGCGCTGTAAGCTGGTTGTAAGATTTTTTACACCTTTTTCTTATGGAATGTACATTTTAAGAATGTTATAGTTAGATAGATTGGAAATAATTTTTAAAAGTACAATTCATGGCCATCGGTTTTCCGGTGGTCTTTTTTTATGTAATTGAACACCCGTCAAAAATTCTTTGGGATTTCGCAACTTCTATGGAGGAGTGAATTTGGAGCTTCAGTAATGTGCCGTCAATTTTTTAATAAAAAAGACTGAAAGCTCTGTGGTGGCTGAGGCTCCCGAAGCCGCCAATCCTGAAATCCTAGCCCCGATTGTAGTGAAAATCCTTTTTTGCAAAAAAAAGATTGTAGCGGAAAGCGGGAAAAAGCTCCAAAAAAACTACATTTGATGCAGATTTACTGTACATCGTTATGAAAATGTATTTCAAGATATTTCCGGTTGCTTTTTTATTGTGCCTACATGTTTTTGTAAAGGCCCAAAAGCCTGTGACAGATACGCTGGCTTACCTTAAAAAATTCGAAACCAATAAGGAAAAATATATTGGGAAGCCGTTTTCCCTGCTGTTAAAAGATATGACCCAAATGCAGCCTAAAATGGCCAAATCTGACATAAATGAAGATCCGGGCGTGCCTCTGCAAAGCACCATGTTCAGGTTTTCAGAAAAGGATATTAGTTCCGCAAACCAAAGTACGCTGATTATACGATGGAAGGCAGACACCGTTCCAACTACCCCCATTGAATTCTTCGAGCAGGAGCATAATTACCGTTTTACTGTAAGCGAACGGAATTTTTTTGAGAAAAAGATCATCAAGGATATTGTTGTTTATAGGTAACCGCCTTTATTTTCCGTTAAAAGCTGACATGGTATTGCTGATCCCGGCAAAAACAAATGAAAGGCATGCTTTGGAAAACTTCTCTATTCTTTCGGGAAGCTTTTCAGATTCTTGCTCATTCCAGGTTCCGAGAACGTAATCTACCTGCCTGCCTTCAGAGAAATCCGCAGAAATCCCAAAACGCAGGCGTGCATAATTTTGTGTCTGCAGCACTTCATTAATATTTTTCAGCCCGTTGTGCCCGGCATCAGAGCCTTTTCCTTTCATCCTTAAAGTCCCGAACGGCAAGGCCAGATCGTCTGTTACAATCAAAACATTTTCTAATGGGATATTTTCTTTCTGCATCCAATATCTCACCGCATTCCCGGAAAGGTTCATGTAAGTATCCGGCTTCAGAACCAAAACTCTTCTTCCTTTATACTTTCCGTCTGCCATCCAGCCAAAATTTGTAGTATTAAATGGTGCTTCTAAAGTTTCCGCGATCTTTTCAGCTACTTTAAAACCTATATTGTGACGTGTATTTTCATATTCCGGGCCTTTGTTTCCAAGACCGACAATTAAATATTTCATTGAGAAATTTTTTGCAAAATTAAGGCATTAAAATAAAAAACTCAACCTTCGGAAAGATTGAGTTTTAAAATATTACTAAAATTATTTTTTACAATGGTTTGTAAATATAGTTTACTCCGTATCCTTTCGTCATGTATGTCTGAGGATCATAATTATAATTGGTAGAGAATACCACTGGAGAAGGAATCGGCTGCGTAAGATCTGAAACAGCATATCTTTTCGGGCTGTTCGGTGATAATATCCAGCTTTCTACGTCATTAATCTCTGTAGCCAATAATCTTGAGATTTTGTAAGCCGTAGGAACCAATGTGAACGGGCTGATTCTTGCATCATAATCTGCGTAATCATATCCATATTTTTCAATAGCTGCACCAAAACTTCCGCCACTGTTTATAGGTCCATAGTGTCTTACTACCTTGGAAATATTGTCTCCAATGTATTCATACTTTGTTTTGGAATAATCTGTATATGCAAAAGGAGTAGCAGGGTTCTCAGGTCCCGTTCTCATAATGATGGAATCCAATTTTGCAGTGGCTGCAGCATATTTCAGGTTATAAAGCGTTTTTGTCTTTCTGTATAAAGTCTGTGGTCCCGGTGTAGTAGCCGGCGGTACAATTACCCTGTGAAAATAAGATCTGTTTTCTGAAATAGATTCCAGCTTTCCTGTACTTCCATAGGTAAACAGCTGCGTGAAAGAGATACTGTCTCCATCTAAATCACCGTCACCATCCAGATCCAGGAAACCTTTGAAGTCAATTTTACTTACTTTATCTCCGCTCCAAGCTATATCAGCCACCGAGGCACTGTCTCTGATCACTTGAGACAGGTGTAATCCGCTGTAATAATACGTAGCTAATGTATCAGAATTTGTAATTTCTCTGTATAAGGCTCTCGGACCATTAAGCCCGGTATTGCTATTAACATCTAGCAATGGATTCCCGTCTTCATCTAATAAATCTTTACAAGAATGGATCGTAGAAACACCAACTAATAATAAAATAAAGTAAAAAAGTCGTTTCATTCCAATAGGGATTATTTATTTTTCCACAAATATAATTTTTTTTTGCATAAAAATCATATATTTCTTTATATTCTGGTCAACTATTAAAAGAATAATCTTAAATTATAAGGGTTTGTATATGTATTTAACTGCCTGACTCTGATCAGAAACCGGATAATTCTGAGAATCATACAGGTATCCTTTAGGAACAGATACCGGCGCACCTGCCGGACCTTGAATTGTAATCTTCCCGACATTATTGGTTGAAAGCATATAAAAATTAACAGGAGTAATTGTTCCGGTTACCATGAAATATTCTTTCGGCAGTGTTGTATAAGGATTTATTTTGGCATCATAATTATCATAAGCATAAGACATTACAGTTGCTGTAGAGGTATCAGGAGTTCCCCCGCTCATGAGCATCGATGTCTGATCCATCTTCACTACGTTGCTTGCTGAGAATGTGAATTTGTATTCCACATAATGGGTGTAGGTATTTCCTCCCAGCTTTTTCTTTTCTACAATTCTGTACAGCTGTCCGTTTGCATCATAAAGGACTTCAAAATCACTGTGGTTGGTAACAGACATTACCGTCTGATCCATTGTAATAGCTGTCATTTTTCCGTTTGTATACGTAATATTATACAGATTATCTATTACATGTGGATTTACATTGTCCTGATATTTGATTTTCGTGATTTTGTTGCCGGTATAGGTTACTGTAGCCGCAATAGTGTTGGTAGATCCGGCATCTCTCATGTATGCTTCAGAAAGAACACCCGAGTTGGTAATGTACTCTTCAATATCTTTTGTACCGATATTTACTTTACTTAAAATTCTTGGACCTGTAATAGTACCGCTTCCAGAGGAATTGTTATTCTGATTAGGCGGATCATCTGTTGTATTGTCACAAGATACTACAAACCCAAGTGCTAAAGCTGCAAAAGTTGAAAGAAAGTATTTCTTCGTCATAGAATATTAATTTTTAATGCCGTCAAATATAATTGATTTTCCCTAATGAAAGAATTAAAATTCCCAAATAAATTTCAGAATTATATAAAAAAGTCTAAAAACTTTCGCTTTTAGACTTTTAAATTATCATTTATTCTTACAAATTAATATGGTTGTAATACCGATACTGTTAAGACTGATTTTGACATGTCTGCATTCAGATAAGTAGTATCCACCGCTCTGCCGATTCCCAGCGTGTTGTCATTAATATTTCTTTTAATGCAGGCAGCTTTTACTGTATAATTATTTTTCGGGGTAAGGTTTTCCAGTGTGGCATTCAGGTTAAAAATTTTATTAGTTCCTTCGCCTCCCAGAATCACGTCTGTTCTTACAGCTCTTAGTTTGTCATCTACAAAAATCCCGCACGCGAAGCTTGTAGAAGTGTTTCCGTTTCCTGTTTTCTGGGCCGTTGTCTGAAAATTAAATGTTACTTTATTAACAGCATTAGTTGTAGAAAATGTAGAAACTGTTCCTGTAAGCACTCCCCAGGAAGCTGTAATGGATCCTCCTTCCGTATAAGGCGAAGTAGAGCCGTTAGCTCCCGAAAAAGATACTCCGGTTTTATCTTCCAGTGTATTCATGGAAAATAATGACATACTTGTCAATCCGTCTGCAACCTTAATACTTTTCCAGTCGTTTACATTAGGACTGGCACTGTTATGAAAAATTGTCCCTGCTGCACCTGCAGACCCTTTTACGGTGTTGGTACCTCCCATTCTTAATTCCTTTCTTACATTTAGGTCACCGTTGATGTCAAGCATGTTCACCGGAGTATTAGTATTGATTCCCACTTGCGCATTGATAAAAAATACAGCAAGTAAATTTATTATTAGAAATAATTTTTTCATTTGTATTAATTTGTAATTGTGTTAAACACCTGTGGAACTTCATAGATATCCACTTTTAAAGAAGACTCTGCAATGAAGGAGTCAATATTGGTCTGAACTGCCCTTCCTACCCCCAAAGTAATACCATTGCCCACATTATAAGAATCTAATCTTGAGCATGCCACACTTACAGTATGGGCACCTTTTGAAAGGTTTTCGATAAGGCCGATCTGGTTATGGGTAAGAAACGGATAATTTGCACTGCTGGCCTTTAGATTACCCTGTCTTATATTAACAAGCTTGTCATCTACGAAAATACCGCAAGCATAATCAATGGAGCTGTCCGTAGTTCCTGCAGCACCGAAAGTAGCCTGAACTACGGTTTCAAACTGAAAATATGCTTTACTTATGGTACTGTAAACATTAATCGTCTGTGTAAGTCCGGGGATTTTCTTGAAATTGTTAAAATTGTTATACGTATTATTTTTAGTAAACGTTGCAGATCTTGAAGTAATGGTAGATTCTTCACTGGCAGTGAAAGAAACACCCGTATTATCCGCAAATGAATTATTAAAAATCAGGTAATATTTATTAGCTTCATATTCCGGAATTCTTAATGTCTTCCAGATCGGCGGATATCCAGCCCCCTGAGAAACCAGAATCTGAGCATCCGTTCCTTCGTAAAGTTTGTTGTCCGTTACATTCAAAACAGCAAGTTTTCCACGCAGATTCACGTCTCCGTTTACGTCCAGCTTTGCTTTTGGAGATTCTGTCTTTATTCCGATTTGAGCAGAGAGGGATAACCCTATTGCGATGAATAGGATAGAAAATATATTTTTCATGAATTATTTTTAAAAGAGTTTAATTGGTATAGCTTACATATTCTATGATATCAACTTTCATCACAGATTCCAGATTAAATGCATTTGAAACGTTGTTTGTATTAGATACATTTCGTCCAATCGTAAACTGGGCGTTCGAGCTTGATGCATTAATTTTCCTACAAGCGACCTCAATTTTCTGAGCTCCTGCCGGAACGTTAGGTTCCGTATAATTCAAAGTAAAAACATATTCCTGCATACCATTTTTTTCAGAATTATTTGTAGATGCCACTTTATCAGGACGTATGGCAACGAGCCTGCCGTTTCTGAATACTCCACATGCAAAGCTCACGTTCTGCGATGTGGTAGCAGATGAAGCTTTCATTTCAACTCCTGTCTGGAACTGATACGTAAGCCTGTTTCTACTGTCTTTAATGGTGAAATTGTTTTCGAGACCGGGAATTTTAATCCATTTTCCTTTGGTAGTATCTGTAATGTCATCGCCAACATTGTTTTTATACACGTTGTCGCCTAAGATACCGTTAGAAAGAGTTGTAATACCCGTTTGATCCGTTGAGAGGTACGAATTGATTAATCTGTACTGACCTTCTTCTATGAAGGAAACATTCAAAGATTTCCAAGCGGGAGGCAAACCTTCTCCCTGGGAAACCAATACCTGGCCATTCAAGCCGGGATTTCCGGCTGACGTCGAAGTACCGCCGACTCTAAGTTCTTTTCTTAAGGTGGTTTTCCCGTTGATATCGAGAACAGAATTGGGGGCACTTGTACCAACTCCCACCTGTGCATAGGCCTGGATTGTAGTTAACAATCCAGCTATGCAGCAATACATAGTTTTTTTCATAATAAGGGACTGCAAAGGTAAAGAAAAAAAATCGTAAAAAGTAGAGTTTTCCCTTATAAACATTTATAAACTAATCAATTACAATATTTAGTGAATTATTAATTATTAGAATTATTTCTACGAACAAAAGTTAGGTTATCGTATTCTTCCGGAATGAAATTAACAAATAATTCACTAAAAAGTAACTTATAAGATACTGTTTAATCAATAAAAAGTGATTTTTATGTTTGCTTATTTCATGTTTTAAAGGCATTTTATAAAGGATATAGATAATAATAATGCATTATTATTAATCTATTTTGTGTGATAAATTATTAGAATTCTGTTGATAGTCACCTAGAAAAAGTTTAATTTTTCAGTCCAATTTTTTCGAAAAAAAAAGTGGTTTTAAAATATTTCAAACCACTTTTTTTTGCAATATTTTTTTTGTAGATTTTTATCTACAAGGCTTCATTTTTGATAAAATATTTAAGCTAAATGTAAAATTCGGTTGATATTCTTCATTTTATATCATGAAAAATCTTTGATTACACATTGCCTTTTTTCAATAAAATTTAAGAAATAATCTCTCTTTTCTGCATCTTACTCCCCACTTTTTAAGATTGATTTTAAAAGTTCATTCACCTCATCCACATTCATCACATTGTCTTTTCTCATCATCAACTGATTTCCGTCTTTACTTACCTTTTCTTTCAGCTGAGCTTCTTTCGGATTTTTGGTTAAGTAATTGACAATGTGTCTAAACTTATTTGTCTGGTAAAACTTATCCTGAGGATTACTTGGAAAATAGCCTAAAAACACAGCGTTCTTCATTACAATTTTTTCAAATCCTATATCGCAGGCAAGCCATTTCAGGCTTACGCTTTTTAACAGGTTTTTCGCCTCATCCGGTAAATTTCCGAAACGGTCTATTAATTCAGACTCGAATTTTAACAGGCTTTCCTCATTTTCTACCTCAGCAAGCTTCTGGTAAAGCAGCAGTCTTTCCTCCGTATTTGAGATATACCAATCCGGCAGCATCAGCTCCAGATCCGTGTCTATATTAACATCTTTGGTTGTTTTGAAAAGCTTGCTTCTTTCTTCTTCATTTTCGAAAAGATTTTCAAATTCCCGGTCATCCTTTAATTCTTCCAGGGCTTCCTGCATCAGCTTCTGATACGTTTCAAATCCCATTTCATTAATAAAACCGCTCTGCTCGGCGCCCAGCAAATCTCCCGCACCCCGAATTTCCAGATCCTTCATTGCAATCTGGAAACCACTTCCCAAATCAGAAAACTGCTCAATAGCTTCCAACCGCTTTCTGGCATCGGAAGTAATCATATCATAAGGCGGCGTAATCAGATAACAGAAAGCTTTCCTGTTGCTACGTCCCACACGACCTCTCATCTGGTGAAGATCTGCCATCCCGAACCGCTGTGCATCATTAATGAAAATCGTATTTGCATTCGGAACGTCTACCCCGCTTTCAATAATAGTTGTAGAAACCAGCACGTCATATTTCCCTTCCATAAAATCGAGTACATTCTTCTCAAGCTGCTTTCCTTCCATCTGTCCGTGTCCGGTGATTACTCTTGCATCCGGAACGAGCCTCTGGATGAGCCCGGCAATATCTTTGAGATTTTCTACCCTGTTATTAATAAAATATACCTGTCCGTAACGCTGTATTTCATAAGAAACTGCATCACGGATGGTTTCTTCATTAAATCCTATCAATTGAGTATCAACAGGCTGCCTGTTCGGCGGCGGCGTTTTTATAACCGACAAATCCCGCGCTGCCATCAGTGAAAACTGTAATGTTCTCGGAATGGGTGTAGCCGTTAATGTGAGGGTATCCACATTATTTTTTAAGGTTTTCAATTTATCTTTTACAGAAACCCCGAACTTGTGTTCCTCATCAATGATCAACAGACCTAAGTCTTTAAATTTCACAGAACTGCCTGCCAATTGGTGGGTTCCAATGATAATATCAACTTTTCCGTTTTTAAGAGCGTCCAGTGTTTCAGATTTATGTTTTGCCGTTCTGAAACGGTTGATATAAGCCACATTTACCGGAAAATCCTTTAATCTTTCTTTAAAGCTTCTATAATGCTGAAAGGCCAAAATAGTGGTAGGAACCAAAACTGCCACCTGCTTTCCGTCAGTTGCCGCCTTGAATGCCGCACGGATAGCAACCTCCGTTTTACCAAAACCTACGTCTCCGCACACGAGGCGATCCATTACAGTATCAGCTTCCATGTCTTTTTTCACATCAATGGTTGCTTTTTCCTGATCCGGAGTGTCTTCGTACAGAAAGCTTGCTTCCAACTCATTCTGCAGGTAAGAATCTGGAGTGTAGGCAAATCCTTTAGCCGTTTTTCGCTGGGCGTATAATTTGATCAGGTCGAAAGCAATCTGCTTTACCTTTGCTTTTGTTTTTTGCTTTAAGGATTTCCAGGTTGGCGAACCCAGTTTGCTCAAAACAATTTCTCTTCCATCCGGTCCGTTATATTTCGAAATTTTATGAAGAGAGTGAATGCTTACATATAATAAGTCCCCGTTTTTATAGGTTAATTTAAAGCATTCCTGTATTTTTCCGTCATTATTTACTTTCACCAAACCCATGAATTTCCCGATTCCATAGTCGATATGGGCAATATAATCTCCTACTTTCAGAGACATCAGGTCCTTCAGTGTCAGCTGCTCGGATTTTGCAAAGGTGTTTTTCGCTTTATACCTTTGGTATCTGTCGAAAATCTGGTGATCGGTATATACCAACAGCTTATGACCGTGGTCTACAAATCCTTCATGAAGCTCAGATTTAAAGCTTTTAAAAGGAAGTTCATGCTCCAGTTCTTCGAAAATAGATTCCAGCCTTTCTTTTTGTTTCTCGGATGAAAAAGAGATCCAGGTATCAAATCCGTTATTTTGTTTTTCCTCCAGATCCTGAATCAGCAATTCGAAATTTTTATGGAAAGACGGCTGCTGGTTCTGGTCAATTTTAATTTCAATTAAATCTTTAATTCCTTCCACAGAAACACTTCCGAAATCTATTGTTTTAAATTTTTTATAATCACATAAAAACTCCTGATCAGAAATAAACAGCTCCTGTGGCGGCCTGTGGGCAATATCTTTATTTAATGTTTCAAATTTTTCCAGTGATTTTTCGTAGAATGTTTTTAATCTCTGCATTCCTACAACTGCATTTTTGGAAATAACGAGGCTCTCATCAGGCAGCAGCTGAAGCAGAGAAACCCGGCTTCCCGTCACTGTAAAGTTCATATTGGAAACCAATTGAAAGTCGGTCACTTTATCCACCGAAAGTTGTGTTTCGATATCAAACGTTTTAATGCTTTCCACTTCATTCCCGAAAAATGTGATACGGTAAGGTTTTTCATTCGAAAATGAAAAAACATCTACAATACCTCCCCTCACGGAAAATTCTCCGGGCTCGGAAACGAAGTCCGCCTGCTGGAAATTATAATGATTCAGAAGTTCATCCACGAAATCGAAGTCAAGCTGGTCGCCGACCTTAATGTGATGTGAAATAGCCTTGAAATCTTCTTTCTTCAAAACCTTTTCAGATAAAGCTCCTGCATAAGCAACAATAACTTTTGGTGATTTATCTGATGTAATTTTATTGATAACCTCAGTTCTTAAAACAAGATTGGCATTTTGTGTCTTTTCAACCTGGTAGGGCTCAAGATGAGTGGCCGGAAAATACAAAACCTTATCTTTTCCAATAAGATCTTCCATCTCCGTATTGGCATACAATGCATCTTCCTTATCATCAACAATATATAGAATATGTTTCTTCCGGGCCAGGAAAAGCTCTGCTGTATAAACGGAAACCGAGGATCCCGCATTTCCCTTTACAGAAATATGCTGGTGAGTCTCCAGTGGTGTAAAAATTTCCTTTCCAAATTCTTTTTGCAGCAAATCCGGAAGGAATTTTTCAGTAATGGTTTTTAACTGCATAAATAGTATTAAAAATAAACGACAAAAGCGATTCCGGGACTGTTCCGGAATCGTTTGACCAGAGCAAAGGTAGTGATAATTTTATTTTAGAAATATGAGCACAACAATATGGTATAAAAAGAATTGCAAAAATCAATAAACTCTTAATTTTTTACTAAAAATTTTAATTTACAGTTAAAAAAAATCTACATATCAGCTCGTGGCACATTGTTTGAAAAATTTACTTTACCAAACTCTTAAAGAAATAATATTATGAAAAAAGCAATCAGACTTTTAGGATTATTCCTGTTAGTGTTTTTTGCAGTCACGACAATTACTTCATGCAGCGATGACGACGACCCTGCAAACAACGATTTCTTCGCAGGAACTTACAGAGGAAACATCTCCTATAACGACAGTGACAATAACATCAGTACAGATCAGGGAAGTGTATTTGTAACTAAAATTGCAAGTGGCACGAAGTACAATTTCTCTTTCTCTAACGGAATTCCGGATCTTAACGGAATAGAATTTAACCAGGAAGGAGACAATACTTTGGTGATGGTGGGTTCCACCGCTACTTCGTATATCAGAATTGATAACAATGAATTAAAAATACTCTATTTAAAGGATGGCAAAACGTGGACAGCCAACTGTACACGGTAACCAACTTTTCATACATATGTTAGGGCCTGCTTTTTCGGAAAACGAGAAAGCAGGTTTTGTTTTAAATAAATGCATTGCCTAGTTTTTAAACAATCTTTAATCTTTTTTTAAGCTGTAATAAACTTTAGTTAAGTTTAGAAAACACTTACTTTAAGTCTGATTTTTGCATAACTTTGATTCAAGAAAACAATACAAAACAATCTTTATGAAAAAATTATTATCTGTAATGTCTTTAGTTTTAGGATTAGGACTTGCCACTGCACAACAGACTGTTCCTGCCGCAACGGCAAAAACTCACCAAACTGTAAAAACAGTAAAAGCTTCAGAAACAAAAACGGTAAAAGCAGCAACTCCCGCTACACCGGCGCCTGCAGCAAAAATGAAGAAAGACGGAACGCCGGATAAAAGATACAAGGAAAATAAAATGCTGAAAAAGGACGGAACTCCGGACAAAAGGTATAAAGCAAACAAGTAACTCAACATTATAGTTGTTATTTTCATAATCAAATTTCGAAGAACCGATGACCACTCATTCATCGGTTTTTTTGTGCACGTATGATAAAATTACCACAAATCGTTCAGTAATTTATAAATTTGGAGCATGTTAAACTTTCTAAAGAAAAATGCAGCGCTGGTATGGGCAAAAAAACACGTCCGTAAAGCTGAAGAATTCAAGAAAAATGCAGAAAAAAACCAGGTAGAACTACTGCTATCCCTGGTAAATACAGCCCAGAAAACACTTTTTGGACGAGAACATGATTTCGAAAATATAAAAACCGTAGAAGATTTTCAGCAAAAGGTTCCTGTTGCAGATTATGAAGATCTGAAACCATATATAGAAAGAGTAAAACGCGGCCAGGCCAATATTCTCTGGACAAATACTCCCGAATATTTCGCTAAAACTTCAGGGACTACATCAGGTGCAAAATACATCCCTATTTCTAAAGAAGGAATGCCCTTCCAGATCAAAGGAGCCCAGAGCGCACTCTTCCATTATATTGCTAAAAAAAATAATGCAGATTTCGTAAAAGGGAAAATGATTTTCTTACAGGGAAGTCCCGAGCTGGAAGAGATTTTCGGTATAAAAACCGGCCGTCTTTCCGGAATTGTGGCTCATCATATTCCGAACTACCTTCAAAAAAACAGGCTCCCAAGCCTCGAAACCAACATGATGGAAGACTGGGAAGCCAAAGTGGATAAGATTGTCGAAGAGACGGAAAAGGAAGACATGACCTTAATTTCGGGAATTCCTCCCTGGCTGATCATGTATTTTGAAAAACTAATTGAAAAACACGGAAAGAAAATAAAGCAGATTTTCCCTAACCTACAGCTGATAGTAACCGGAGGAGTTAATTATGAGCCTTATCGCGATAAAATGGAAGAACTGCTGGGCGGGAAAGTGGATATTGTGCAGACATTTCCTGCTTCCGAAGGTTTTTTTGCTTTTCAGGATGATTATACTAAAGAAGGCTTATTACTTTTAACCAATCATGGGATTTTCTATGAATTTATTCCGCTGGAAGAATACGGCAGACCTAATGCCAGAAGATTGACTCTTAAAGACGTTGAGCTTAATAAGGATTATGCTTTAATTTTAACCACAAATTCAGGCTTATGGGCGTATTCTATTGGTGACGTGGTAAGGTTTATTGATAAAAGTCCGCACAAGATTCTGGTGAGCGGCAGGACAAAGCATTTTACCTCAGCTTTTGGAGAACATGTAATTGCTTTCGAAGTGGAAGAGGCCATGAAAGCTACAATGGAAAAATATCCGTCACAGATTACGGAATTTCATCTGGCTCCGCAGGTAAACCCGGCCGAAGGACTTCCCTATCACGAATGGTTTATTGAGTTTGAAAAAGAGCCAGACAATTTAGATCAGTTTAAAAATGAGCTGGATGAGCAGCTTAGAAAGCGCAATACTTATTATGATGATCTTATTTCTGGAAACATCCTTCAAAAGCTTCATATCACAAAGCTGAAAAAAAATGCTTTTCAGGAATATGCAAAATCACAGGGCAAACTCGGGGGGCAAAATAAAATTCCAAGACTCGCCAATGATAGAAAAATTGCAGATTTATTGGAAATTTACAAACTTTAAACACATTTTTTCAATTCCGGAAACGTATATTCGAAAAAAATTATAAATTTGGAAAACTAAAAAATAATAATGAAAGCATCTGTACTTTTAAAATCATCTTTACTGACGTCGTTATTTGTAATTTCATCTTGTGCAACTACAAAATATTCAGAAGACATTTCGAAAAATGATTATTCTAATTTACAAGCCGGAAGAATGTATGTTGTTACAATGAAAGACGGTTCCAAAAACCAAAGAATGCTATTCCGTAACGTAGATGGCGATAATTTGATAGGAACAGCCGGAAAAAAAGACAGTACAGCGGTAGTTATTCCAAAAGCAAACGTAGCTGCGGTAAGAGACAGCAGAAAAGCCAGAACTACGGCAGGAGCTGTGGTAATAGGCGCTGCAGGGGTTGCGGCATTGGTGATCAGTGCTTCCAGGGCAGATAACTAATAGATATTATCTTTTAGACCTCATTTAATTTATCATTAAAAAAAATCATGATATAATAGCTTCAAATGAATATTTGAGGCTATTTTTGTCTGATGATATCCTTTACTCCGTTACAGACATTACAAAATGTTGAATTCAGGAATCTTCTTACAGGGAGATTTTTTATTGTTTTAGCTTTCAGGATGCTCGCTACTTTATTGGGATGGTGGGTGTATCAATTAACAAAAGATCCATTCTCAATTGGCCTTATCGGGCTTTCGGAAGTAATTCCGGCGGTGAGTTGCGCCCTTTACGCGGGACATGTAATCGATATGAACGAAAAGAAAAGATTATTATTAATATGTAATTATGCTTATATATTTTTAATAGGATTATTGCTGATTCCTGCATTTTTTAACGTTGAACTGCATTTTTCGGGGCATGAAATTACCTATTTTATCTACGGAGTTATATTTTTTACGGGTATTGCAAGAGCTTTTATCGGGCCTATCGTTCCATCCATGATTCCTAAGATTGTAAAGAAAGAAAACCTTCCAAATGCCGTTACTCTCAACCAAGCAACCTTCTTAATATCATCCGTTTGCGGTCATGCTGCCGGCGGATTCCTGATCGGTTTTTTTGGTGTAAAATGGACATTAATTGTTATCATTTCATTAATATTTTTAGCTTCATTATTCTTTTTTCAGTTAAAAAAACAATATTCTAAATACAAAAAAGAAAATATTAACGTTATAGACAGTATGCGTGAAGGGATTTCTTATATTTTTAAAACTAAAGAAATTCTGGGAGCGCTGTGTTTGGATATGTTTGCGGTTCTTTTCGGAGGTGCTGTTGCCATGATTCCGGTGTACGCCACAGATATTCTGAAGGTGGGCGCAGAAGGTTTCGGGCTGTTGAATGCGGCATCGGATATAGGGTCAATGTGTATCATTACTCTTCTATCCATTATTCCGCTAAGAAAAAACCAAGGCAAGATTTTACTTGCTGTGGTTACAGGATTTGGACTTTGTATTATAGGTTTCGGGTTGTCGCACTTATACTGGCTTTCATTCATGTTCCTTGTTTTAAGCGGGATGCTGGATGGAATTTCAGTGGTCATCAGAGGAACAATTGTTCAGCTGAAAACCCCGGACAACATCAGAGGACGGGTGTTAAGCGTAAATTCCATCTTCATTATGTCCAGTAATGAAATGGGGCAATTTGAGAGCGGACTGATGGCAAAACTGCTTGGGGTTGTACGATCTGTAGTGTTTGGAGGAACCATGACGGTACTCATTGCTATTATTGTAGGAACCACCAATCATAAATTAAGAAAAATGCAATATTAGAAAGTATAACTATATATTTATTAAATTAATCTTAAAAACTTTAAATTAAGATTAATAATTTTTTATATTTGTATATAAAAATCTCCCCTACATGAAAAAAACTTTACTCATTTTTTTGAGCTTGATTGCTCAGATATTTTACGCGCAGTCGGACTGTACTTCGGCTCTTGCTGTATGCGGGAATTCTAACATTTCTTATACCCCCAGCGGGTTTGGAAATGTCCAGGAAAGCCCGTTAGGCAACGGATGTCTTTCTATTGAACACTTTTCTGTATGGTATACATTTACCGTATCTACAAGTGGAACACTTACATTTTTGATCACTCCAAACGCACAGGCAGATTATGACTGGGCTGTTTTCGGGCCTAATAAACCTTGCGGAAGCCTTGGAGCTCCTTTAAGATGTTCTTATGCATCTACAGCAAGTGGTATATTAACAGGTCTTAATATGACTGCAACAGACCTTAGTGAAGGAGCAGGCGGTGACGGCTTTGTAAGATATCTTGATGTAGTTGCAGGTGAAACTTATTATTTAATTGTAGATAATTTCTCAGCAAATGCAAACGGCTTCGTTCTTAGCTGGGGCGGGACTGCTACTTTGTCCTCTCCTTTTACTTCAGCGATTCAGCCGAATCCATTTGTACCGCCGGGCGTTCCTAACGCAAATCCTGGAGGACCGAATGAGGTAATTATATGCTCCGATCCTGCTACTTTCGATTTCCCAACGTTATCTGCAGGAATCATCAACGGAAATCCAAATTTCCAAGTGAGCTACCACACAAGTTCTAATGACGCACTTACGGGAAATAACCCGATTACATCTCCATTAGTAGTAAACACAACAACGGTATATTACTACAGTATAAGCTATGTAGATCCTACAAACCCGAACAGCCCGATAAGCAAATGTAAACAAACCGGAACATTCAAATTCAAGCAGGGTAATATCACGGCACAGGACGTAACATTATCAGCTTGTAATAATAATAATGAAGGAACAGGACTATACGACCTTACATCAGCGAATGTTCTGCCGTCTGACCCTACCGCCATTAAAAAGTATTACCCTACAATGGCTGACCTTTTGGCTGGAACAAACGAAATTACGAACCCGGCAAACTTCATTTCATCCACAGGTACTGTATACGTAAATGTAACCACCCTTCAGGGATGTTCTGATACTGCTCAGATCACATTGAACTTTAATCCTGTAGTGGTAGTAACAGAAGCTACATTGAGATCTTGTTTCATCGAAACTAATCCTTCGACAGCTTTATTTAATCTTACTACTGCAGCAGTGACTACACAATCCGGTGTTACTAAAACATATTATCCGTCTCTTACAGATGCGGTGGCCGGTACGAATGAAATTTTAAATCCTACCGCATACATTTCTCCAAACGGAGTGGTTTTCATTAAAGTAACTAATGCAAACGGATGTTACGGAGTAGCGAAAGTAACTTTGATTGTACTTCCCCCTGTATATTCTAATGTATTGGAAGACAAGATTATCTGTATAGAAGATACCACAACGCTGGATGCAGGCCCAGGCTTTACAGCTTATTTATGGAGTACGGGTGCTACTACACAGACTGTAAATAATATAACTGTCGGCACCTACTGGGTAGATCTTACTACAGGACAGTGCGTTACAAGACAGACTGTAAAAGTTTATCCTTCTGAGCAGCCTGTTATTTCAAGTGTTGATATTGCTAACAATACCATTACTGTAAGTGCTGTAGGAGGAACTGCTCCATACAAATATTCAATGGATGGTATCAACTGGCAGGATTCTAACGTGTTTACAAACGTTCCGAGAGGTGATAATATGATTTATTTAAAAGACGCTTATGATTGTGATCCTATTACTATCACGGTAGTGGTTCCTAATCTTGTAAATGTTATCACACCAAACGGAGACGGAGTAAATGATATTATCGACTACTCAGCTTTAGCAGGAAAACAAAACCTTGTATTAAGCATTTACGACAGATATGGCGTAAAAGTGGGCCAGGCAGATAAATTATCAGGATTCAAATGGGACGGAACCACAGGTGGTAAAAAAGTACCTACGGGAACTTACTGGTATTCTGTAACATGGAATGAGAATGATAAGAAAAACACACCATTCAAGTTCTCAGGATGGGTGATGGTGAAAAACAGAGAATAATCTAAAGATATTTAAAGAGAAAAACCGCTTTTTCAAGCGGTTTTTTTCACATTATAAAATTAAACATTGTATAAAAATCATTCACTAATGAAGAAGTTATTACTGCTTTTCGTATTATTTTTAACACAAATGACTTTTGCACAATCAGATTGCGTTTCGGCCATTCCGGTTTGCGGTAACTCTGATATTTCCTATAACCCCAGCAGCAACGGAACCATCCCGGAACAGACCCAAAACAGCTGTCTGGATGTAGAGCATTACTCCGTATGGTATGTATTTACTGCAGCCACTACAGGGACAATTGAGTTTACCATAACTCCTAATACAGTTCCCAACGTTATCCATTATGATTATGATTTTGCAGTTTATGGGCCCAATATCAACTGTGCTACATGGGATTTCGGTAATGCCGTAAGCTGTAATTTCTCCGGGCTGAACGGCGAGACTGGATTAAGCTCCACAGAAACAGGAGACCAATGGGAACCCCCTTTAAATGTAGTCGCGGGAGAAACGTATTATCTTCTTATTGACAACTATATTCCGAATAACCCTTATGGTTTCTCTTTAACATGGGGAGGAACGGCCAGCTTATCTTCCGCATTTACGGATCCTACATTAGCCCCAAACCCTTTTTTACCACCGGGAGACCCGAATCCGGCAGGCGGACCTAATGAAGTTGCCACATGTCCTCTTCCTTCTCTGTTTAATTTCAATACATTATCAGCAGGAATTCTAAACGGTAATCCAAACTTCATCATCAGCTATCATACCACCCCTAACGATGCCTTGTTCGGGACAAGTCCTATTACGGCACCTATTATGGTAAATGGTACAGATACTTATTACTACAGTATGCATTATCAGGACCCGGCTGATCCAAACAATCCATTAAATGCTTGTAGGCAGACCGGTTCTTTTAAATTTAAATTAGGAGCAATTACCCCTCAGAATGTAACTCTTCTCGCATGTAATAACAACGGAGCAGGAACAGCAACATTTAACCTGAATGCAGCGGCAGTATATCCTACAGATACTTCGGCTAATAAAAAATTCTATCTTACGCTTAACGACCTTAATAACAATGTAAACGAAATTCAGAATCCATTTAACTATGTTTCAGCTCCGAAAACAGTATATGTAAAGGTCACCACAGCAGGACAGTGTACGGGACACTCCCAGATCAGCCTTCAGTTCCATCCGGTGGCAGAGGCTCATGATGCAAGTATAGAGTCTTGCTTCATTGCTTCGAATATCACAACAGCTTCGTTTGATTTAACGCTTGCTGATGTAACTTCGCAAAACGGTGTTACTAAGAAATTCTTTAAAACTCAGGCAGACGCCATTTCAGGAAATAATCCGATTCAGCAGCCAGATGCTTATATTGCGACCAGCGGCGTGGTTTATGTGAGAGTGATCACAGAAAATGACTGTTATGCTATTTCAAAAATAACATTAAAAGTTTTGCCTCCTGTAAAATCAAATGTTCTCGCAGACAAAACAATTTGTATAGAAGATAAAACAACACTAGATGCCGGCCCTGGATTTGATGGCTACGAATGGAGCACCGGAGCAACCACTCAGTCTATCTCAAACGTAGGAGTAGGTGCTTATTGGGTTAAATTAAAAACCGGAGAATGCTGGACACTACAAGCAGTTAACGTGTATCCTTCTCAACAGCCCGTAATTGCAAGCATTGATATTACAAATGATTCCTTCACTGTAAACGTAAAAGGCGGAAAAGCACCTTACCAATATTCCATTGACGGAGTAAACTGGCAGGATTCAAACATATTCACAGGGCTTCCTAGAGGTGAAAACAAAGTATATGTAAAAGATTCTTTTGACTGTAACCCTATTGAAGTGCAGGTAACCGTACCAAACCTTCTGAACGCTATCACCCCGAACGGAGACAACAAAAATGACTTCATAGATTATTCGGCGCTGGCTTATAAGAAAAATCTTGTCTTCACAGTGTATGACAGATACGGAAACATGCTGTACAAAGCAGACAAAATCAGAAATTATACCTGGGACGGAACCTCAAGCGGTAAGAAAATCATTACCGGAACTTACTGGTACACCATCTCATGGAATGAAAATGATAAAAACAATACCGAAACCAAATACAGCGGATGGGTATTGGTAAAGAATATTGAATAAATTAAAACCCTTTACTATCAGACACTTAAATCACCTCAGTTTTGGGGTGATTTTTTTATGCACAACAACACCAGCATGCTTCAATACTGGTTTAAATGAAAATCAAACTCATAAAATGTTGGTTACTATTTTTCATTTGCTTTTCAAAAAAACTATCTTTGCAGAACTATGGCGCAGAAAGAAACATTATCTTCTTTGACGAACGGAAACTTTGCGAAAGAGCTCTCAATTGCAGACGGGAAAATGCCTCCCAATGCAGTAGATTTTGAAAGGTTGGTGATCGGTACTTTTTTAATTGATAAAAAAGGACTGGACCACTCTATTGACCTGCTTACACCTGAGGTTTTCTATGATCCGAGACATCAGGTAATTTTTTCTACCATTCTGAAATTGTATGAAAGCAACCATCCGGTTGATTTAATGACCATCATACAGGATTTAAAAAGAGAAGAAAAGCTCAGCCAGGCCGGTGGAGACAGCTACATCATAGACCTTACGATGGGAGTAAGCTCATCTGCCCACATTGAATATCACGTTCGTGTCATTCTTGAAAAATATATTTTAAGAAGTTTGATTAACGTTTCTGCAAACGTAATTGATGCTTCATATAAAGAATCCACAGACGTTTTTGAGCTTTTAGACAAAGCCGAACAATCATTTTTTGAAATCACCAACGGAACCATTAAAAAAGGTTTTGATACCGCCAATTCATTGGTAAAACAGGCTATTGACACTATAAAATCCCTCAAAGACAAGCAGGGACTTTCCGGAGTACCTTCGGGATTCCGAGATGTGGATAAAGAAACAGGAGGCTGGCAAAATTCCGACCTTATTATTATCGCGGCACGTCCGGCGATGGGTAAAACAGCATTTCTTCTTTCCATGGCGAGAAATATTGCAGTGGGACATAAAATCCCGATGGCATTATTCTCTCTTGAGATGGCATCCGTACAGCTTATTACCAGGATGATTGCCTCAGAAACAAGAATTTCTTCAGAAAAATTAAGAAAAGGAACCCTTGACGATGAAGAATGGCAAAGACTGTTCTCCAACGTTTCCGAACTGGAGAACGCCCCTTTATACATAGACGAAACCCCTTCCCTTTCCATTTTCGACTTCCGTGCAAAATGCCGCCGTCTTGTAATGCAGCATGGCGTACGTCTTATCATGGTCGATTATCTTCAGCTGATGACAGCCGGAGGAGGCGGAAAAGGCGTTGGAAACCGTGAACAGGAAATCTCCATGATTTCACGTTCCTTAAAAGCGATTGCAAAAGAACTCAACGTTCCTGTAATTGCACTTTCCCAGCTTTCCAGAAGTGTGGAGACACGTCCCGGAAAAAGACCTCAGCTTTCGGATTTGAGGGAATCGGGAGCGATTGAGCAGGATGCGGATATCGTATCATTCATTTTCCGTCCGGAATATTATAAAATTACCGTTTGGGATAATGATGAGGAGGGACAGGAAACTTCAACCGAAAACCAGGCAGAATTAATTATTGCAAAGCACAGAAATGGTGCAACGGCCGATGTCCGTTTGTCTTTCTTAAAGCATTTTGCAAAATTCGGGGATATTGAGGCGGCCTTTGATGGCGGTGCTGGAGGCGGATATCCTTCAAACTCCGGATCTCCTGAACCAAGTGGTTTCGATAAAATTAAAACTACCATCCAGCCGGGCGCAGCTTTTGATCTTCCGGACAGCTCAAAACTTTCAGGGTCTTCCATGAACGATTTTGATGATGAGGATGATTTTCCTTTTTAAATTAATTTAAATAAAAAATGTTTTTAAATCCTTCGACTTCGCTCAGGATGACATTTCTAATACTTACCGTTATTTTTACAGCACTGTCATCCTGAGCGCGAAGCAGTCGAAGGATTCCGGCTTAAAAAAGATAGAATTCTTTCATTTTTAAAATAATTTCAATTAAATAAAAACTTGAGAATAGAAATATACACCGACGGAGCTTGCAGCGGAAATCCCGGAAAAGGCGGATATGGGATTCTCATGCGTGTTCCCGAAAAAAACTATCAGAAAACATTTTCAAAAGGCTTCCGGAAAACCACCAACAACAGAATGGAGCTTCTGGCGGTAATCACTGCTCTGGAAAAATTAAAATCTACGGAAAACGACATTCATATTTATACCGACAGCAAATATGTAGCAGACGCCATTAACCAAAACTGGCTTGCAGGATGGATCAAAAGAGGCTGGAAAAATGTAAAAAACCCAGATTTGTGGCAAAGATTTGCCATTTTATACAATCTTCATCACCCGAAAATGCATTGGATAAAGGGCCATGCAGGGCATTTTGAGAATGAACTTTGTGACAGGCTTGCCGTAGCAGCCGCCGCATCAAATTCTTTGGAAGTTGATACATTTTTCGAAAATATAGAAAATAATTCTCTGTTTTAATTTATTTACAAATTAAAATTTAATTAAAATTTTTCATCATTTCGCTTTTTAAGTAATCATTTATTACCAAATAACCATCAATTTCCGCAAGTTTAACATTAAATACACATTTATTGGTTGGGATTTAATATCTTTACGCGTCTAATTTTAAAGTGTCCCGATAAATGAATAAAAAACTACTTGCTTGCTTAACCATATTTTTGTTTTGCTTTTTTGCAAATGTTTCTGCTCAAACGTATCAGCTAACAGGAAATCCTGTGAATACAACCGGGTGGACGATGGTTTCTCCTACAGTGGTAAATACTGATTTTGTACAGCTCACACCGGACCTTAATACCCAGTCCGGATCCATCAGGCTGGATGATCCTATCAACCTGAAATATTGTAACAAGTGGAGGGTGGAGTTTGATTTCAGAATGGATTCTAACCAAACTGCAAATGGAGACGGTATCGCATTCTGGTACCTTGCAAACCCGCCGGTAGCAAGTGTTTTGGGTTCCGGTCTTGGAGTTTCACAGAATGCAGTAGGATTTATTGTAGGATTTGATACTTACAACAACACTACTACGGCCGTAATGAGTAAGGTACATGTTGCCTACGGACAAGTACAAAACACTAGTGATACCAATAACGTGGAGTTCTTCAATACTCCCGGGAGCTCATTCCATTCACCGGATATGAATACTACATTACCTTTTCAGGGTGCCACCTATAAGCATGTAGAAGTAACATCAGAAGTAGATCCGGCAGCTCCGGCTAACTGGATTGTAAAAATAACAATAGACGGGAATGTGATTTGCAATCAGTCTTTTGCTCCTTCAGGAACGGCAGCTGCTATGACTGTGGGATATTTTGGATTTTCGGCTTCCACGGGAGGTAACAGATCCAGACACTCTATTAAAAACGTAAAAATTTATACTGACAAGGTTGCCATCAACCAGCAGACAGTGACGGATACTTTCTGTCCAAATCCTTCAACTGGGCAGGGAACAGTGAACCTTACTTCCTATCAGAACCAATTTGTGACAAACCCGGCTAACTACACCTTTTCATACAGTGTGGCAGGAACTCCGATTACAAACCCGACAGCTTACCAGTTCGGAGCCAATACAACGGTTTCTGTTTTAATTAAAGATAACGCGGGGATACTTTGTGACAATCCGGATGGAAAAATACAGTTAAATCTTTCTCCGTTTACAGCGACTCCTGCAACGCTTGAGGCATGTAACAATAATAATGCGGGAACTGCTACTTTCAATCTTACTTTAGCCAATGTAAATGAACCGGCGGGATCTACTAAAAAATACTACAAAACATTAGCAGACCTTAATGCCGGAACCAATGAAATATTGAACCCAACCGCTTATGTTTCTGCAGCAGGAACAGTATATGTAAAGGTAACAACTCCTCTTGGATGTGTGGAATCTGCGCCAATTACCCTGGCTTTCTTCCCGCCGATTGTATCAAATGATGCTTTAATAGAATCTTGTTTCATTGGCAGCGCTCCAAATACAGCTTCTTTTGACCTTACGCAAGCCAATATCACTTCAGCACCGAATGTGACTAAGAAATATTTTAAAACGCAGGCTGATGCATTAGCCGGGACCAATGAAATTTTAAATCCAGCAGCATATATTTCCACAACCTCAACAGTTTATGTAAAAATTACCAACGTTGCCGGCTGTTATATCATTGTAAAAATAAGCCTGAAAGTATTGGAACCGGTATATTCTACTGTATTAAAGGATAAAATTATATGTATTGATTCAAGAACCACTCTTGATGCAGGCCCGGGATTTGACAGCTATTTGTGGAGCACAGGCGACACCACACAATCCATTGCAGGTGTAACACCTGGCCAGTATTGGGTGCAGTTGAAAACCGGAAAATGTACGGCATTACAGCTGGTAAAAGTAAGCCCGGCACCACAGCCGGTAATTTCCAGCATTGATATTACCAATAATACCATTACAGTAAACGTAAACGGTGGGAAAGCGCCATATCAATATTCTTTGGATGGTGTTAACTGGCAGGATTCTAATATATTCACAGGACTTCAAAGAGGTGAAGTGGTAGTGTATGTGAAAGATTCCTACAATTGTGAACCTATTCACGTACAGATCACAGTACCGAATCTTATCAACGCTATTACTCCGAATGGAGATAATATGAATGATGTGATAGATTACACCGCCTTAGCTTACAAGAAAAACCTTGTCTTCACGATCTACGACAGATACGGGAATAAATTATATGAAGCTGATAAATTAAGAAACTACAAGTGGGATGGCACTGCCGGAAATAAAAAAGTGGTAACAGGCACATACTGGTACACCATCACATGGAATGAAAATGATAAAAACAATACGCAAACCGTTTACACAGGCTGGGTATTGGTAAAAAACAGAGAATAAAGTTATAACCCGCTTCAACTAAGAAGCGGGTTTTTCATTAATAATATTCCGCTTTAAAAAAGCTTAAACGGAGCATCATAAAGTCATCTCATCATTGAGGTGATTTTTTTTGAAAAAACAAATATGCTGTTAACAGGCTATTAATTAATTTTTTAAACGCAATTGATTACTTTCCAATTTATATTTTAATTAAATACAAATATTAACATAAAAACACATCAAACAGTGATATATATTCAATAAATCACCATATAAATAATTATATTTGCGATCATAAAACAACACACTTTCAAATGATGAGAAGATATTACTTTTTATTCTTACCTTTTTTGCTACTTATTCCCAAGCAACTGTTATCACAGACTTATCAGCTTACAGGAAATCCTATTAATACTACAGGATGGACTATGGTTTCTGCAACCGCCCCCAGCGATTATATTTTACTTACAGAAAATATCGGAAACAAATCCGGCTCAATACGGCTTGACGAACCAATTAACCTGAAATACTGTGATAAATGGAGGGTAGAATTTGACTTTAAAATGGAAACTCCAAGTGGTGCAGCAGCAGATGGAATTGCTTTTTGGTACCTTGCCAATCCGCCCACTTCAAGCGTTTTGGGAGCTGGACTTGGAATCTCTAAGAATGCGGTTGGCTTTATGGTAGGTTTTGATAATTACAACAATACCAACCCTTCCGACGGGTATATGAACAAAGTACATGTTGCTTATGGTGAGGTAGCTAATACTACTGATAATAATAATATAGAATTTTATAATGTCCCGGGAAGTTCATTCCACTCCCCTAATTATTATCCTACTCATACATTTTTAGGATCAACCTATAAACACGTTATTGTAGACGGAAAGATTGATCCCTCAAATCCAGATGCATGGTTTGTTACCATAAGTATTGATGGGATGCTGGTTGTAGATCAGTCTTTTGCTCCTGATGGTGCTGCTGCCACAATGACTCAGGGATACTTTGGGTTTTCTGCCTCTACGGGTACTATGCGGGCGGCACAATCTATTAAAAATGTAAAAGTCTTTGTAGATAAAATCCCATTACTTCAGACATCTATTACGAAAAGTCTTTGCCCTGATCTGGAAGGAAAAGCCACTATTGATCTTACAGCATTAAATTCTCAATTTACCACCACACCCAATAGTTATAATTTTACTTATTATATTACAGGAAGCAGCACTCCCATTGCCAATCCTAGCAATTTCCAATACAGCACAGAAACTAATATCTCTATAGTCATCAAAGATCCTACTTCTGTGCTATGTGACAATAACGATGCAAGCATCACTTTAAAAATTTTGCCAACACCAGAAGTATATGATGCAACACTGAGATCCTGTTTTATCGAATCAAAACCCTCAACAGGGCTTTTCAACCTTACCACTGCTGCTGTAACAAACACTCCGGGCGTGACTAAAAAATATTACCCATCATTAGCCGACGCAGAAAACGGGACAAATGAAATTCTGAATCCTACAGCGTATATATCTACCAGCACGTCTATCTACATCAAGGTTTTTACCGGTGAGTGCTATAGAATTGCTAAAGTAAATTTAATAGTAACTGCCCCTGTTTATTCAAATACTTTAAAAGATAAAACTATATGTATTGAAGATAAAACCATTTTAGATGCAGGGCCAGGCTTCACCAGCTATGAATGGAGTACCGGAGAAAACACCCAAACCATTACGGCAGGAGTAGGAACCTATTGGGTAAAGCTAAAATCAGGAGAATGTCTTGTTTCACAAAACGTAAAGGTTTTCGCTACTGAGCAGCCTGTTATTTCAAATATTGACATCTCTAATTCTACTGTAACAGTTTATGCAATCGGGGGCACTCCTCCTTATAAATATTCCATGGATGGTATTGTCTGGCAGGATTCTAATGAATTTAAAAATGTAGCAAGAGGTGACGCAAAAATATATGTAAAAGACGCTTATGACTGCGACCCGATGATTGTGAATATTGTGGTTCCGAATCTCGTAAATGTTATCACGCCAAACGGAGACGGAATGAATGACGGTATAGATTTTTCTGCTCTGGCAGGAAAGCAAAACCTTGTTTTCAATATATTTGACAGGTATGGTGCAAAAATTTATTCGGCTGACAAGTCTAATAAATATAAATGGGATGGTACAATAGGCGGCAGGAAAGTTCCTACCGGAAACTATTGGTACTCTATTTCATGGAATGAAAACGACAAAAAAAACACTTCTGTAAAATATTCCGGCTGGATTCTTGTAAAAAACAGAGAATAAGCATTTTATAATAAATTCACATATCAAAAAAAACACTTCAGAATATTCTGGAGTGATTTTTTTAATTAAAATAAATAAGAATTATTTCAACTCATATTAAACATACCCTTAAAAAAATACCACACCTTTAAATAATCAATTTCATTTTTAAAATTTGATTATAGAATTAATACTAAATTATCGAAAGCATCGTATTATAATCAACTGGAATTGATTATATTTACAAAATAAAAAAACTAGTAAAAATAATATCATATGGAAAAAAAACTACCCCTTTTATTTTTCATCCTTTCTCTCATTTTTTCCCAGCAGTTTTATTCTCAAACTTATCAGCTGACAGGGAATCCCGTTAACACAGCAGGGTGGACAATGGTTGCTCCCACCACAGTAAGCACGGACTTTGTACAGCTTACTCCGGACACCAATAACCAATCCGGATCTATCAGGGTAAACACCCCTATCAACTTAAAATACTGTGATAAATGGAGAGTGGAATTTGATTTCAGAATGGACTCTAACCAGACCGCCAATGGTGACGGAATCGCGTTTTGGTATCTGCAAAACCCGCCTGTTGCCAGCGTATTAGGTTCCGGTCTTGGAGTTTCCCAAAATGCAGTAGGCTTAGTCGTAGGTTTTGACACGTACAACAACACTACAACAGCAGTAATGAGCAAAGTACACGTTGGGTATGGCCAAATTGCCAATACAACAGACCAGAACAATGTAGAATACTTCAATATCCCCGGAAGCTCTTTTCATTCACCGGATATGAATACTACGCTGCCTTTTCAGGGCACAAACTACAAACATGTGGAAGTAACTGCACAAGTAGATCCTGCAGCTCCGGCCAACTGGATCATAAAAATTACAATTAATGGTAACGTGATCTGTAATCAGTCGTTTGCACCATCAGGCACTGCTGCCGGGATGACTGTAGGTTATTTCGGGTTTTCAGCTTCTACGGGTGGAAACAGATCGAGACATTCCATTAAAAACGTGAAGGTTTTTGTAGATAAAGTTCCATTATTAACTTCTGCAATCAGTAAGGACATCTGCCCGGATTTAACAGGAATGGCAACAGTAGATTTAACTTCATTTAATTCCCAGCTTACCGCAACCCCAAGTAATTACAATTTTACCTATTATATTACAGGAAACGGAACGCCTATTGCCAACCCTACGAATTTCCAATACAATACAAACACCAGCATTTCTGTAGTTATTAAAGATCCTGCACAGGTTTTATGTGATAACAATGATGCAACAATAACTTTAAAAGTAGCTCCGAAGGTTACCACAACTTCAGCAACGTTACGTTCATGCTTTATTGAAACAAAGCCGTCTACAGCATTGTTCAATCTTACAACAGCTGCAGTAATTGGCAGTTCTACAGGTATTACAAAAGAATATTATCCTTCATTAACGGATGCCCAGAATCAAACCAATCCTATTGTAGATCCCGTGAATTATGTAGCTCCTACAGGAGTGGTGTACATCAGGGTAACCAACAGCTTTGGATGTTTTGACATTGCAAAAGTGACCCTTGAAGTACTTCCGCCGGTATTCTCGAATGTTCTTGAAGATAAAATCATCTGTATTGAAGACAGAACCACATTAGATGCCGGTCCAGGGTTTACTGCCTACGAATGGAGCACAGGTGCTACCACACAATCAGTAAACAATATAGGAGTTGGAACATACTGGGTAAGATTAACTACAGGCCAGTGTATTGCTACACAAACCGTAAAAGTATATCCTGCAGAGCAGCCTGTGATATCAAGCGTTGATATTTCCGGTTCTACCGTAACCGTATATGCAAGCGGAGGAACAGCACCTTATAAATATTCTATGGACGGGATCAACTGGCAGGATTCTAACGAGTTTAAAAACGTAGCCAGAGGCGATGCCAAGATTTATCTGAAAGATGCTTACGACTGCGAACCAATAGATATTACCATCGTAGTACCGAATATCATCAATGTGATCACCCCGAACGGAGACGGAATTAATGACGGTATTGATTATTCAGCGTTGGCAGGAAAACAGAATCTCGTATTCAATGTATTCGACAGATACGGAGCGCAGCTTCACAGAGCAGACAAATCGAATAAATACAGATGGGACGGAACAGTGGCAGGAAGAAAAGTTCCTACGGGAAGCTACTGGTACTCGGTTTCATGGAATGAAAATGACAAGAAAAATACACCAATCAAATATTCAGGCTGGGTTCTTGTAAAAAACAGAGATTAATCACAATTATTTTTATTATAATTAAGATCACTTCAAAACCGGAGTGATCTTTTTTTAACCAAAATTTATAAACAGATATTTGTTTTTAAACTAAATTAATTCACGTTCAATTCTTAAATTTGTCTTATGAATTATTTAGAGGCTTTAAGCAGAAGATATTCTGTTAAGAAATTTAACAATGAGATTATTCCTCAGCAAAAACTATTCAACATTCTTGAATCGGGGAAATTATCTGCAAGCTCTCTTGGTCTTCAGCCTTATAAAATTCTTGTGGTGGAAAGCCCGGAAATGAAAGAAAAGCTTATACCCGCATTTTATAATCCGTCCCAGATTTCCACCTGCTCTCATCTCATTGTCATTATTTCTAAAAAAACAGTAGATGAAAGCTATATCAACGGATATTTCAGGCATATTTCCGATGTAAGGGAAACTCCTCTCGAAAATCTGGAACTATTCAGAAACAGCATCAATCAACATATTAAGCAAAAAAATCAGGATGAAATTTTCAACTGGGCAGAAAAACAGTCTTATATCGTTTTGGCCAATTTAATGTACGCCGCAGCGATAGAAGATATAGACACCTGCCCGATGGAAGGCTTCCGCCATGAGGTCATTGAAGAAATTCTGAACATTAATCCTGAAGCTGAAAAAGTGACTGTAACCCTTGCTTTGGGCTACCGCTCAGAAGAAGATCACTTCCAGCACATGAAAAAAGTAAGAAAACCAAACGAAAAATTGTTTAAATTTATTTAATTATTTTAGACGATTGTACCTAAAGCCAGCATAATGATAAAAGCGGATGTATTAGTAATCGGTTCCGGGATTTCGGGACTTTCCTACGCCATTAAGGTTTCTGAACAGCTTCCTGATGCCAAAATAATCATCGTAACAAAATCTGACGAAGACGAAAGCAACACAAAATACGCCCAGGGCGGCCTTGCGGTAGTTACGGATTCCAAAAACGATAATTTTGATAAACATATAGAAGACACCATGCGCGCCGGAGACGGAAAAAACAAACGCGATGTTGTAGAAATGGTAGTAAAGGAAGCCCCGGAAAGATTCAGGGAAATTGTAGAATGGGGAGCAAATTTTGATATGAAAAACGGCGAATTTGCTTTAGGACGTGAAGGCGGACATACCGAAAACAGAATTGTGCACCACAAAGACATTACCGGTTTTGAGATTGAAAGAGCCCTTCTGGAAACCGCCAATAAAAGTGAAAACATAGAAATTCTTGATCATCATTACGTAATCGATATCATCACCCAGCACCATGTTCCCGGAAAAGAGCTGAATGAAGGCGACATCCATTGCTACGGAGCTTATATCCTGGATGAAAAAGGCAAGAAAATAAAAAAAATCACCTCAAAAATAACTTTGGTGGCTACGGGAGGAGCCGGCCACGTTTATAAAAACACCACCAACCCTACCATTGCTACCGGAGACGGAATTGCCTTTGTAGCAAGGGCAAAAGGGCAGGTTTCCAATATGCAGTATTACCAGTTTCACCCAACAGCTTTATACAGTAAAATGGATGGAATGCTGTTTTTGATTTCGGAAGCCGTGCGTGGAGACGGTGCTAAATTAAGAACAAAAAGAGGTGAAAAATTTATGCATAAATATGATGAACGTGAGGAACTTGCTTCCCGAGACATCGTAGCAAGAGCCATAGATGCAGAAATGAAAATCACCGGAGATGAATATGTAGGTCTCGATTGCCGGGATATGGATCACAAAAAGTTCCTGGAACATTTCCCTAATATCTATAAAAAATGCAAGGACGAAGGAATTGATCCTTTCACACAGCTGATTCCCGTGGTTCCGGCCTGTCATTATTTAATGGGCGGAATTGAAGTAGACAAAGACGGACAGTCTTCCATCAGGAATCTTTTTGCTGTGGGAGAATGCACGAATTCCGGACTTCACGGAGCGAATAGACTGGCTTCAAACTCATTACTGGAAGGCTTGGTTTTTGGCCATAACGCCGCCATGAAAACCGTTGATCTTCTGAATGAAAATAATTTTAATTTTGATGATTTAAAAGCCGTTCCGGAATGGGATGAAGAAGGCATGAAAATCATGGATGAAATGGTGATTATTTCATACTTAAGAAAACAGCTTCAGGAAATGATGAGCGACCTTGTAGGAATCGTAAGAAGCAACCGCCGTCTGAATATGGCATTACAAAAACATCAGGAAATTGCCGCTGCCGTGGATGAAATCTACCACTACTCCATTCTTTCGCCGCAATTATCAGAACTGAGGAACTTAACAACTGTCGCCCACCTCATCATTACCCAATCTATGGAAATGATGGAAAATAAAGGTGCATTTTATAATAAAGATTTAGCTTAGTTTTTATTAAACAATGAAAGCTTTTGATTTTAATATTCTGACTACAGTCAATATTTTATTCTATTCAAGAATAGCAATCTCACTGATCGGTGGTTTTGTATTATTACTTTTTTGGGAGCAAGAACAAAAGATTAATAGTATGTCAAATGGAATTATACTTATAGGGATATTATTTTTTGCGCTCCTTTGTGGATTGTTTGGAGTAACATTATTAAAAAGAATTATAATCCCCAGATCCAAATACCCTTTGGTTTTAAATCTTCTATGTAATATGAAAGGTTTAGGGAAACCAGATTACTATGGAAGTTTAAAATTTGATTTGAACAATATAATTAAAGATAATAAATTAAATTTAACTTTATTTTACATCAATAATAATCAATACCCGATTTTAAAATTTGATAATAATAAAATAACTTATTACACGCAAGAATACGACTGGGAAACTTTTAATTGGAATTATAAAGTCATTCCCCAAGGTAAGAACGGAAAAGAGATATTAGCGTTTGAGGCCATAAATCAAAATAACACAAAAATAAAAGACAATATAGAATTTGAAAAAATAAATGCAAGAGAGAATGAAATTCTGTTGCTGTTTATTATTCACGATCTGGTATTTGGAAAAAAAACTTCTTTTTACTACTAAACTAAAAATATGAAAAGACCAGCATACGTTACAGATAAAGTTTTAAAACAATTCATTAAAAATGCTTTGGAAGAAGACATTCAGGATGGCGATCACTCTACTCTGTCTACCATTCCCAAAGACCTTGAACAAAGTGCAAAGCTTCTTGTAAAGCAAAACTGTATTCTTGCAGGTGTGGAGCTCGCTGAAATTATTTTTAAAACATTTGATAAAAACTTAAAAATAGAAACTTTTGTAAAGGATGGAGATGCCGTAAAAGTAGGCGATGTAGCATTTATTGTAACCGGAAGCGCAAGGTCAATCTTATCAACCGAAAGGCTCGTCCTGAACTGCATGCAGAGAATGAGCGGGATTGCTACGCTTACTCATGACTGGGATTCAAGGTTAATAGGGACTAAAACTAAACTCTTAGATACAAGAAAAACCACCCCGAATTTCAGGGTTTGTGAAAAATGGGCAGTTGCCATCGGTGGAGGAACCAATCACCGGTACGGTCTTTACGACATGATTATGCTGAAAGACAATCATATTGATTACAACGGAAGCATCACCAATGCCGTGAAAATGGCGAAGGATTATATCAAAAAAAATAAAAAGAAATTAAAGATAGAGGTTGAAACCAGAAATCTTGAAGAGGTAAAAGAAGCTATCAATGCAAAGGTTGACAGAATCATGCTGGACAATATGGATGTAAAAACCATGAAAAAGGCAGTAAAGCTAATTAACGGAGCCTGCGAAACGGAAGCATCCGGCGGAATTACCCGTGATCAGCTGAAAGAAATTGCTTCTACAGGCGTTACATACATCTCCGCAGGAGCGCTGACCCATTCTGCAGAAAATATGGATTTAAGCCTCAAAGCCCTGAAATAACGTTGAGTTATTGATAAAAATGACCTCGGTTTGTTAAAAATTCAATAAAATGATTTTTTTCATGTAAAATATCAATTATTATTCAATGCATTGTAAATCAATTTATTAAACCTTATTAAGATTGATTAAAAATTAACACAACGTTAATATTAGTTAAATTATATTTCCCGAATTTTGCAGAAAATTTAAATCTAACTATTACTAACGATTATGAAATTAATCAACAAAACAATGCTAACTGCGATAATTACCTTATCTACAGCTAGTGTTTATTACGCTCAACAAACTCAGGATACCGTAGGAAAATCTAAAGACATTGAAGAGGTAATTTTACAAGGTGTAACCGATATCGCAAAAGATAGAAAAACACCGGTTGCTGTTTCTACAATTAAAGCAGCACAAATTATAGAAAGATTAGGAAACCAAGAGCTTCCTGAAATTTTGAATACTACCCCATCTGTATATGCTACAAAATCAGGAGGAGGTTTTGGTGATGGAGGTATCACCATGAGAGGGTTCGAATCCAGAAACATTGCTGTCATGGTAAATGGTATGCCTGTAAATGACATGGAAGGTGGTACTGTTTATTTTTCTAACTGGACAGGTTTATCTGATGTTACAAGTACACTTCAGGTACAAAGAGGTTTAGGTTCTTCTAAATTGGCTATTGCATCAGTAGGTGGAACAATTAACTTCCTTACCCGTTCAGCTGATATGAAGAAAGGAGGAGTTATCAGATTGGGAGTTGGAAACAATGATTATTTAAAAACTTCATTTGCTTATAATACTGGAAAATCTGATAAAGGATGGTCTTCATCTTTCTTAATGAGCAGACAATCCGGAGGAACGTATATTGAAAATACTGATTACGAAGCTTACGCATATTACTTTGCATTAGGTTGGGAGCCAAACAAAAAGCATAACTTCCAATTTACTTTGACATCAGCTCCACAATGGCACGATCAAAGAACTTTTGCTCCTACGATTGCTAATTACATTAAGTTTAATCCAGATCAGGACGGAACTCCATACAGACAATATAACTCTGACTTTGGTTTCTATACTGATGCAAATGGAAATAAAGTTGCCCTTGCTAACAGATCAAATTACTATGCTAAACCTGTAATGATGCTAAACTGGGACTGGACAATGAATGAAAAGTCTAAATTAAGTACAGTTCTTTACATGTCTAACGGTAGAGGTGGTGGAACTGGTGATCTTGGTAGAGTTGGAGGAAAATCTTTAACTAGCTTCTATGACAACATGGGTCATTTCAACTATGATGCGGTATTTGCAGCGAACCAGGCTGTAAATGTAAATACTGCAGGTAATGGAGCTACTCTTATTCGTCGGGCGAGTATTAACTCTCACAACTGGTATGGTATTTTAGCTAACTTCCAGCATAAAATTAATGATAATTGGAATTTCTCAGTAGGTACAGATGACAGATATTATTATGGATATCATTATCAGGTAGTATCTGACCTTTATGGAGCTGCGGGATATAAAGAAGGAAATAATAAAAATGTTTCTCCTTATATTGTAAATAAAATTTACGATTACAAAAAGCTTTCTTGGAATCCTTTCGGAGGCAGCACAGCACCTTTAGAAGAGCAAGTTGGTTACAGCAATGATGGAGAGGTTCTATGGTATAGCGGATTTGCTCAGATAGAATACTCTAAAAATAATTTATCTGCTTTCTTACAAGGATCAGTATCAAACCAATCTTATCAAAGAATTGATAACTTTGTGCAAGATGGTGTAACAAGACAGCCAAACCCAACAACTGGTCAGGTTGTTAACACAAAAACAGGATTTAAGAATCTCTTCGGATATAACATTAAAGGAGGGGCTAACTATAACATTGACTCTCAAAATAACGTATTCGCAAATATCGGTTATTACAGCAAGCAACCTTTCATGAATGCTGTATATCCAAGTAATTTCCAGGTTCTTAACCCTACACTTACGAACGAGAAAATTTTCTCTGCTGAAGTTGGATATGGATTCAGATCTTCAAAATTAAACGCAAATGTTAACCTTTATAGAACAGAATGGAAAGACAGATGGTTGAGAAGAAGTAATATTCCATTTGAAGTGCCAGATGCTACTTCACCAACCGGAACTTCTATTGTAAATGGTTATGCAGAGATCAGTGGAATCACTCAGGTTCACATGGGAGTTGAAGTTGATGCAACATATAAGCCTGTTCAATTCTTAGAATTACAGGGGATGCTATCTGTTGGAGATTACAAATATAAAGGCAATGCTAGCGGAGCAACGTTTGATGATAACAATAACCCTCTTAACGTTTCAGGAAGCGCTTCTAACAGCACTACACTTTATCTTGACGGAGTAAAGGTAGGAGGTAGCAGCAGCAACAGTATTCCACAAATTACTGCTTCATTAGGTGCAACTATTAAGCCTGTAAAAGATCTTAATATATTTGGAACTTGGAGATATGCCGGTAAGATCTATTCTTCAATTGACCCGGGAGCATTCTCTAAGCCAGAAAGTCAAGAAAAAGGAACACTTCAATTACCAGACTTTAATCTATTTGATGTTGGTACATCTTATAAAATCAGATTAAAAAACCCTTCACAATATTTTACAGTTGGTGTTAATGTTTATAACTTGTTAGACACTACTTATATCTCTGACGGAGCAACAAACATTTTTGGAAGTGATTCTCCTACAACATTAGCTGATGGAACCCAAAACACTCAGAAGCTAACTTATGAGCAATTAGGCTACATGTATAAAGGTATTGCTAATGGAAACAGAGTTTACTTCGGATTTGGTAGAACTTGGGCGGCAAACCTTTCATTCAACTTCTAATAAAAACAAAACATTAGATTTTATACATATCAATCCCGGCAAATCGCCGGGATTTTTGCTATATTTGTGTACTAGAAAAAAGAAAAAATAGATTATGGATTTTTACAACATTTTGCTTAATGCGCACAAAGGATTTGGATATTTGGAAATCCTTTTAGTGACATTATTTACGATTGCTCTTTTGGCTACCATGTTCGGTTTCAGCGGGAAAGTGAATAATTTCCTTAAAAAAACAACACTGTTTACAATGATCTTCTTCCACGTTCAGTTTTTACTGGGAATTGTAATGCTGATCATTAATCTCACAAAAGGTATGGATATGGGCTCCATTATGAAAAATGCAGATCTTAGATTCCAATATGTTGAGCATCCGTTTTCTATGCTTATTGCTGCTGTTTTGATGACTATCATCAACAAGAAAGTTAAAACAAACCCTACCATTTCTTTAGGAATTGTAATTATGGGGTTAATCGCAGTAGGTTTATTCGCATTCGCGTTCCCGTGGGCAAGAGTCTTCGGTTCGTAAAAGTTATGAGTTATGAATTATAAATGATGAGTTTATAATTTCTAAATATTTTAATCTTTAAATTTTTTAATCAAAACAATGAAAGTAGCTGTAGTAGGTTCCACAGGAATGGTGGGACAAGTTATGCTGAAAGTTCTTGAAGAAAGGAACTTCCCTGTCACAGAATTAATTCCGGTAGCATCGGAAAGATCTATTGGCAAAAAGGTGAAGTATAAACAGGAAGAATTTACAATCGTAAGCATGAAAGACGCTATAGCTGCCAAACCGGATATTGCTATCTTCTCGGCGGGAGGTTCTACCTCGCTGGAATTCGCTCCGCTGTTTGCTGAAGCAGGAACTACAGTGATCGATAATTCTTCAGCCTGGAGAATGGATCCGGATAAAAAATTAGTGGTTCCGGAAATCAATGCAGATGTTTTAACAAAACAAGACAAGATCATCGCAAATCCGAACTGTTCTACGATTCAGTTAGTAATGGTTTTAGGACCTTTGAACAAAAAATATGATTTAAAAAGAGTCATTGTTTCCACTTACCAATCCGTAACAGGAACAGGAAAAGCGGCTGTTGACCAGTTAAATGCTGAGATCAGCGGTGACGATTCTATTGCAAAAGTGTATCCTTATCAGATCTTTAAAAATGCACTTCCACACTGTGATGTTTTTGCGGACGATGATTATACTAAAGAAGAGATTAAATTAATGAAAGAGCCTAAGAAAATTTTAGGTGATGATACCTTTAATTTAACGGCAACTGCAGTAAGAGTTCCGGTTCAGGGCGGACATTCTGAAAGTGTGAATATCGAATTTGAAAATGAATTTGATCTTGATGAAGTAAGGAAAATCTTATCTGAAACTCCGGGAGTTGTGGTAATGGATAACGTTAAAAATAACGAATATCCAATGCCGCTTTATTCGGAAGGAAAAGACGAAGTATTCGTAGGAAGGATACGGCGAGACCTTTCACAGCCGAAGACACTGAACCTTTGGATTGTGGCAGACAACCTTCGAAAAGGTGCTGCTACCAACGCAGTACAAATCGCTGAATATATCGTAGCTAACAACTTAGTGTAAACTAACAAAATAGAAAAAGAGTCTCAAACTGAGATTCTTTTTTTTATCAAACTATGAAACAGGAAAAAAATAATAATAAAGATAAATTAGCCTTTCAGAAGCTTATTGCCGCTTTTGGAGTGATCCTTTTTATCGGAAAAATTATTGCGTGGAAGCTTACCAATTCCGATGCTGTTTTTTCTGATGCCATGGAAAGTATTGTGAATGTTATCAGTGCATTCATGGGCCTTTACTCTTTATATCTTGCCGCCAAACCCAAAGATGAAGATCATCCTTACGGCCACGGAAAAGTAGAATTTGTGACCTCGGGAATCGAAGGAGCCCTGATTGCCATTGCCGGAATAATGATCATTTATGAAGGCATCAACAGCTTGATAATGGGAAAGGTTCTAAGCAAAATAGATACGGGAATCTGGATTATTGCTGCAACTGCTGTTATTAATTATCTGTTAGGCTATATTTCCGTTAAAAAAGGGGAAAGGGAAAATTCATTGGTTTTAATTTCTTCTGGGAAACACCTGCAGTCAGATACCATTACCACGCTAGGCGTTGTGATCAGCTTAATTGTGGTTTATTTCACAAAAATATACTGGCTGGACTCCATTGTAGCTCTTACTTTCGGGGCTTATATTATTGTTGTAGGCTATAAAATTGTCCGCAAATCCTTAAGCGGTATCATGGATGAGCAGGATCCGGAATTATTAAACCAAATTATTAAAGTTCTCGAAGAAAACAGACGTACGGAATGGATTGATGTTCACAATATGAAAATCCAGCAGTTTGGGGCCAGTCTGCATATTGACGCCCACATTACCCTGCCCTGGTATTACAGCCTTCGTGATGCTCATAATGAGATGGAAAAGATGATTATCCTTTTAGCAAAAAACACCAAAAGAAGCGTTGAATTTAATTTCCACATGGATGATTGTAAGCCGATTTCATGCCCTGTCTGTCAGATTTCAGACTGTCCTGTCCGTGAAAGAGATTTTGTAAAAAGGGTAAAATGGACTCCGGAAAACGCTACCAGAGTTAATAAGCATACCGCCAATTAGATCCTTCGACTGCTTCCGCTCAGGATGACATTTCACTAAATTTATAAAAGTTGATTTTAACCAGAGCCAGTCTGAGCCTCTTTAGGTTTATATCCTTATTTCTGCATTTGCTTTCGGTAATAAAACATCGGAATAATGAGTAATAAAATCAATGGCTGAATCACAAATCTCCTCATATAAAAAGAAAAAAGATAACCAATTTCAAATCTGTCGTAAATACAATAAAGATAAATAGGGAAAGTAATTAAGAAAATAATTGTAATTAAAATAGTTCCCTGAATAGTCCATTCTTTATTTTTAAACCAAAAATGAATAATAAGACAGGAGAAAAATAAGTTTAAAATAAACCTTAAAAGATATCCCGCAATTAATTTTCCCCACTCAAAGGCGGGAAATGGTATATTTTTATTGGCTTCATGAAAATAATTAAGAAAAGGGTCATAAAAGATCCTGTCTTCGAGTGCTCTCACCCCAATCAGGCCAAAAACACCTGCAATAACCAGAAACCAGCTAAGAATTTTCATTTTTTAAAGCAAAAAATTTAATCCAGACCAGCCACAGAACAACTACGGAACCGTAGATTATGGCCGGAAAAACAAAATCATGGGCAATCTTTCCGTACTGTTTGTAGTCCAGAAGAACAATATTCAGGCCTGTAATTCTCAATAAGTTAATAACATACAGCAAAACAAGACCAATCAGCACAAAAACAAATGTTTTCATCCCTTTATAAAAAGCAAAAACAAATGCTACAAAAAGAATCATTACAGAAACTGCATTACAGCCTTCCACCATCCTTGTAGGGTATTCCTTTCTTACATAAAAATAAACCTGCTCCCCTTTTACATCATCATAAAGCTGCGTCGGAAATCCAATTGCATTCTGAATATGCCGCACCTGATCTGCAATCATCCTTGAAAAAGGATCGAGACCGAACTCTTTAAAAGAATTCAGGTAAAACTGATACGCAAAAAGCAGCACCAGGTAAATGATGATGAAACGTAACAGAATGCCTAATACTGGTTTAAAATCCTTTAGCATAATGCAAATATAGAAATTCGCCCGTAAATTACTATATTTGTTTCATCTATGAATTCCGGAAACGTAAAACGATTTTTTGAAAATTTTACAGGTAAAGAATCTTCTGAGTTTAATGTTTTAGCTCAAAGTGGCTCGTCGAGGGTAAATTTTTTAGCCAAAAATGAAAATATAAAGTATATTATTACATACAATGAAAATATTCAGGAGAACGAAAGTTTTTTATATTATTCCGAAATCTTTTCAAATCTGAACCTGAATACACCCAAAATTTTTGCTATTTCTGATAACAGGAAAATCTATATCCAGGAATTTCTGGGAGCAAATACTCTTTCTGAAGTCATTGCCCGGGAAAATGTATCTGAAAATGTAAAATATCTTGTAAAACAAACGCTTGAAAAGCTGTATCAATTACAAATTTCAACACAGGGTGCAATAGATTTCAGCAAAACATTTGAATATGAAAAATACGATGAGCTTCCTGTAACCCACGATTTATATTATTTTAAAAATTTTGTGGCGGACGTTCTTGAGCTTGAATATCATAAGTCTACCCTTCTGAAAGAATTTAAAAAAATTGTAAACCTCATCGAAAATCTTGAACCAAAAGGATTAATGATCCGCGATTTCCAGGCCAGAAATATTATGGTGAATGAAAAAAATGAAGTTTCATTTATTGATTATCAGTCGGCCATGGAAGGACCTTTGATGTATGATGTCATTTCTTTTCTGTTTCAGGCCAAGGCCAATTTTCCGGAGGATTTTAAAAATGAAATGCTTGAATTTTATATCAGTCAGTTTGATAATGAAGAAGCCAGGGCTCAACTAAGAAACTCGGTGAAGCCTATCCAGATGATGCGATTTTTACAGGTTCTGGGAGCTTACGGTTTCAGAGGCCTGATCCAGAGGAAGCAACATTTCGTTGCAAGCATTGAAAAAGGTATCGAAAATATTATAAGTTTTGCTCAAAACTGGGATCAGATGAAAGAATATCCTGAACTGGAAAAAGTAATTGGGCAATTGGGATTGAAAAAAACGAGATTGAAAATTGAAGAAATTTTGAAACACTAACTTCTTAAATAGACCTTAATGGTTAAAAAAATAAATAAAAGAAATGCTACACATAGACATACACAGTTTTTCGTATAAAAAAAGAGGAATTCCGAAAGATGAAACAGGAAACGGCGGAGGCTTTACCTTCGACTGCCGTGGAATCCTGAACCCGGGAAGAGTGGAAGAATATAAAATTCAGACAGGAAAAGACGTTGGCGTTCAGGAATACCTGGAAACAAAAACCGAAATGCCAAAGTTTCTTGAGCTGGTAAAAAGCATGATCTCAATGAGCATCGACAATTATCTTGAAAGGGGGTTTGAAAACCTTCAGATCAATTTCGGGTGTACGGGAGGACAGCACAGATCGGTATATTCAGCAATAAAAATTGCTCATTTTGTTGAAGAAAAATACGGCGAAAAAGTGGAAGTAAGCCTTCATCATGACGAACAGCACCAACTTAATCATAAGTAATGGGTAATGTGCAATAAGTAATATTTAACTTCATTAATTATTATTTAAAATTCAATATCATTCTAATTACTCATAAACAATGAAAGCTCTCATTTTCGCGGCAGGAAAAGGTACCAGATTAAAACCTTTCACAGATCACCATCCGAAAGCGCTGGCAAAAGTGAACGATGTTCCGCTTTTGGAAAGAAATATTAAATATTTAAAAAATTTCGGAATAAGAGATTTTGTCATTAATGTTCATCATTTTGGAAATCAGATTGTTGAATTTTTAAAGCAAAACAATAATTTCGAGTGTAAAATAGAAATTTCAGATGAATCTGAAGAACTTCTGGAAACAGGTGGCGGCTTGGTTTTTGCTAGAAAATTTCTCGATCATGGAGAAGATTTCCTGATCATGAACGCTGATATTTTAACAGATATCAACATCACGGATCTTGTTAATTATCATAAAAATATAAAAGATTTTGCTACATTAGCCGTGTCAGACAGGGAAAGCTCAAGAAAGCTGCTTTTCAATGATGAGCTGGTTTTACGAGGCTGGCTGAATGTGCAGACCGGTGAACAAAGACTCGCGGAATTCAATAAAGGATTCAAAGCATTGGCTTTCAGCGGAGTTCACTGTATTAATCCTGTTATTTTTGACAAGATAAAAAGAACAGGCAAATTTTCCGTGATGGAAGAATATCTGGATCTTATGCAGACCGAGAAGATTCATGGCTTTGTGCATGACAGTGTTCTTATAGACGTGGGAAGACCGGAATCCGTAACGGAGGCCGAGAAATATTTTAAATAATTTTTTGCAATGGGAATTGAAGGAACCAGGGATGAAAGCTTAATAAATCCTGAGCTTGATATAAACGAAACAAAACTCCAAAACAGCCTCAGACAGAAAACCTGGGATGAGACCATTACCAAAGACAGCTGGATGGTTTTTAAGGTAATGGCAGAATTTGTAGACGGCTATGAAAAGCTGGCCAAAATCGGGCCTTGCGTTTCTATTTTCGGTTCTGCAAGGCTGAAGCCACAAAGTAAATATTATAAAATGGCAGTGGAAATTGCCGAAAAAATTACAAAAATAGGTTTTGGAATTATCACCGGCGGCGGCCCGGGAATCATGGAAGCCGGAAATAAAGGTGCTTTTAATGCACAGGGAAAATCCATTGGCTTAAATATAGATCTTCCGTTTGAGCAGCATTTTAATCCGTACATCAACAGATTATATTCCATGAACTTTGACTATTTCTTTGTAAGAAAAGTAATGTTTGTGAAATATTCTCAGGGCTTTGTAGTAATGCCGGGAGGTTTCGGGACTCTGGATGAACTTACGGAAGCTTTAACGCTGATTCAGACCAATAAAATCGGGAGGTTTCCTATTGTTTTGGTGGGCTCCGAATTCTGGGGCGGATTGCTGGACTGGTTCAAGGCAACTTTGTTAAAAGAAAAAATGATTCACGAAGAAGATCTTGATCTTTACCGTGTGGTAGATACCGCTGACGAGGCAGTAGCACATATTAAGGCATTTTACGACAAGTATTCGGTAAATGTTAATTTTTAATTGGCATGTTATTTGTCACTTACAATAAACAATCATGATTGTAAATCTAATATTTAAGATGAAAAAATTTTTATATATCTCAGGAATTTTAACATTTTTTGTGTTAATGAGTTTCACGTATGTAGACTTTTTCTCTTCAATGACAAAAGTGGATTATATAGACGGAAGCAAAACATTGAAGTTCACCACAAAAATGAATACAAGTCATATTTCAGATGCCATTAAAATAAATCCTAACACAGCCGGATTTGAAGCAGAGGTAAAAAAATATGTAAATAATAATTTTGATGTGTACGTCAATGGCTCCCCGAAAACGATAACCTTCACGGGAAGTCAGGTAAGCGGAGAAACTGTATGGGTGTATTTTGAAGCAGGAGGAGTCTCCGATATCAGCACCTTAAAGATTAAAAACACGATACTTCTAAGTGCTTTTCCTAAGCAGATTAACCTCGTTAATATCGCTTATAAAGGAAGTCAGAAAACAATGAACTTCCAAAGAGGAAAAGAAGTGAATGAAGTTTCTTTTTAAACGAATAATAAAATACTATAGGCCACTGCAATTGCGGTGGCTTTTTTATTACCTTATGATACCGAAGATTATATCATTCATCAGGTTTATTATTATAAATAAGAAAGGCGAACCAACCAGTCCGCCTTTCTTATATTATGTAGTGATAATTTAATTGCCTACAACCCTCACATTATCAAGCTCCCAGGTAGAAGCTGCTGATGAAGTAGAAGTATATTTAAATGCAACACGAATATCTTTATTTACAAATGCCGTTAAGCTTAGATCACCAGAATATGTCCATGTATTGAATTGAGCATTATTCGGGTCCATTATAGCCGGAAGTGCTGTCCACGTAGTTGTAGCAGGGTTTCCTGTGTAGTTGTCTGTTACATACGCTTCAAGAACATTTCCTGCATATCTTACATCAGTTTCAAAAGATAATGAAGCAGAAGTAAAGCCTGCCAGAGAAATTGGTTTAGAGATCAGCCAGTCTTCGTTAATATTATTTCCACCGGAAAAACCATTCATTACCACGCATGGTTTTGGATTTCCAAACTGCTGAATATTCCACACCTGAGCTCCTGTAACGCTTACTGTTTCCCAGTTATCCGTTAAGGCACCATCAAATCCTTCGAAGAAGAATCTTTTCCCTGTAAAGTTGACATCTTTAGTATTTCTGATTAGCATTTGCCAGCTTGAGTTATAACGGCTTACCACAAAAGTAAGATCCCCTTTTCCTTCAGGCAATAAAGTAGAGCCAAAAGTAGAGAAACCTGAGTTTCTGATTACAGTAGCATTTCCAGACTGATCTACAATGCTTCTGTCTGTATCTTTTCCTGCACCTGCTTCATAGTCTATATATTTCTTTCCTAATTCACCGGCTGCAAACTGTACATTCGGTACTTTTACCAGCATATTGATGTATTTCTCATCCATTGCCAGCTTTAAAGTAGCCAATTCAAGAGGCTTCATTGTTGCTACATCCAGTCCATTTCCGTTGCAAACCCCTGAAACATATTTGCTGAACAAAGCTCCCGGAATTCTTCCGATAGCATATTGATTATCTACAGAACCCAGTTTTACAGTTCCTCTGTCAAGAGCCACTCTTAAGCCGTTAGCATTGATTCTGATATGAGCACCTACAGGAAAATCTGCATAGTTGCTGGATCTGTCTACTTCAATTTGAAGTCCAACGGTAGGGTTTTCAGGTTTATCCTGGAAAGAGATGGTTTTATAGAAGTTTCCGTTTTCATCGGAAGAAACTACATACCCGTCAAAGATCTGATCTGTATTAATCAAGGTAACACCGCTTGCAGGAGCCATTGCCTTGATAGCAGCCATAGTAGTATTTGGCTCTCCGAATTTGTTTTCACATTTGATGGGTGGAGTATCCCATTCATCCTTTTGTACGCAAGATGTAATCGAAATCGCAGCAAATGCAACTCCCGTTACTAAACTTAAGTATTTCTTTATATTATTCATCTTAATAATTTTAAATTAAAGTAGTTAGTGGATTTTTTAGAATCTAAACTGTAAATTTACAAAATATGATCTCCCTTGTGTGTACCAGTACTTCGGCCCGAACAAGGTAAATTCTCTGTCTGAATCCTGCACAAAATCAGGGAATTTTGCATTTCTGGTCTGCTCAAAACCTCCTGTAATATATTTTTTATTGTCTAAAATATTATTTACCGTAGCAGAAATTAGAACGTAATATTTTCCAATCACCCAGGATTTCCCTGCATTAGCATTCAGGAAGAATGACGAAGGCAGTCTTGTAGGTTCCAATACTCTTCTTAATTCAGATTCTGTAAGGTTATAATAAGGTGTTCCGGAATTATTATTCTGAATGAAAGATTCTGTTCTGATTAATGCAGACGGATCAAGATAATTATCATCAAAATAGTTCCAGTTTGCTCCTACCCACCAGTATTTCGGATTGTTGTAACGGAAACCTAATGAGAAGGCCTGCTGAGGCGTTCCTCCCTGACGGTAATTGTTGATATACGTTTTTCCTAAATTCAAATAAGAAAGTCCGTTTGAGAAAGTACCGGTAGCATCTGATGCGAAATAAGTTGTAGGATCATTTCTGTAAGTATATTGGCCTAAACTAGCTAAACCCTGTAAGGATAAAGTAGGCAGAACTTTTACATCAACTCCTAATTCCAACCCCATATTTCTTTTCTTTACGTCTGTCATTACCTGGGTAACGAAAGCACTCTGAACGATGGTCTGGTCTCCCTGATCATCCGTATTGTTCAGCTGAATACCATCAGCAAAGAATCTTTGAACTGTAGTTTCGTTTTCTGTGTCTACTAAATATCCTGTTAATCTCAATTTTAAGAATGGTGTAGAAATAACGTAGCTTAAGTCGTTCGCGCTTACTACCATATTTTTCACGTTCGGAGCGGTAGAGCCGTTTACTCTTGGATTGATGAACAAATCTTCCAGATATGGAGCCTGAGAATAATAAGCACCATTATAAACAATAAAGTTTCTTCCGTTTACTTTATAAACAACCTGCCCTTTCAGACCATAGTTCCAGTAATTGTAATCTGCTCCTTTTCCGTAAGAATCCTTGTATAAATAATGTTTAAACAATCCTTCTCTATTTGAAGAAGAATAGCCCACCATTCCGGAAACAAACACATCAAAAGCTCCTGTTGAAAACTTTAATCCCGGATTTACTTTTACCTCCTGTCTTCTGAAAATATAGTCGTAGGTCATTCTGTCTCCTACTTTTTTCGTTACATTTTCTTCGCCTTCATTAAATAATCCTGATTTCCCCGGCTGATTTGTTGCCGCAAACGGGTCTCTGTTTAAAACGAAATCCGAACCTAACAGGTCATTTACTTCTCTGTATTGCTCTGAACGGTAATTTTGATAAGATACGTTTAATAAGAATTTAGTTGTATCATTAAAATTATGAATCAAGTGAGTAGACGCATTCCAGATTTTATCATCGCTTACATCATTTACTAAATAATATAAAGCTCTTCTCCCAAACTGACCATAATAATTATCAGCCGGTTGCTGCATATTTCTTCTGTACAGTCTGTCCCAGTTGATTTGTGTAATATTAGGATCCCCGGTCTCCCATCCTCTGAGAGAAGTCTGGAAGGCATCCTGAGCCGTTGTCATAGTTCCGTCCGGGTTTACTACTGAAGCATCCGGATTCAGAGAATCATAATAACTTGGAAGGTTTCTGTAATAGGTAGGTGACGGGTTTTGTACATTCTGCCAGTCTAAACGTGAACCTTTATCTTTTCCGAACTGGTAGGATAATGAAGTCCAAAGACTCGTATTTTTATTAATTTTCCAGAAATCCTGAACCTGGAAGATCGGCTGGAAACCTTTTCTTACCCTTTCACTTCTCTGTTCACCATCCTGGTAACCCCAATATGAATTATAGTGAACCCCTCTGTAGTCATAAACTTCCTGAGTGCTCGGGCTGGATGTAGATCTTCTGTAAGGCGCACCGATAAAGTTGAATGTCATCGTATGCTTATCATTAAACTTTTTCTCAACACCTAAATAAGCTCCGTAAGCATCATAAAAAGTTCCTTCCTGAATACCTTCCTCTGCCCATCTTCTTGCTCCCATTACAGTAAACGCCCATCCCGACTTGCTCATACCTGAGCTATAGCGTAACGAAGTTCTGTTTCTGTAATTTCTGTTGGTTAAAGATTGGGTAAACTGAAATCCTTTTCTGTATTCACTTGCTTTCGTGTTTTTATAAACTACAGAGCTGTTTCCACCGAAAGCATATTCCGAAGGAGAATGGTTTTGGGAAATTTCCGGGTATCTTGTAATTTCGTTAAGACCGCCCCAGTTTCCAAAGTCTACATTTCCGTTATCAGATTTAATCATGGAAACTCCGTTAAGCATCGTTTCACCAAACCTACCGTCTATCCCTCTCGGACGAAACCAGTAAAATCCCAAGTCAAATGCTGCGATTCTGCTGAAAATATCCTGGGAAGACTGCAGTAAACCTACCGTAGAAGCCTGTCCGCTGTTGCTGTCCTCATCATCACCATCACTGTCAATGATTGCTAAACCTTGATCTGCGCTAGTAAGTGTAGAATAAAGAGTAACAACTCCTAAATCCTTTCTCTTTTCATTGGCTACGTCGAACTCCATTACTTTGGTTTCGTAATTCGGTTTCGTAATCACAATCTGATAATGCCCCGGCTGCAGATCTACAAACTGGAAGTATCCAATTTTGTCAGCCGTTACATCATTGTCATTCCCTTTCAGATCTACTTCTGCCCTTTCCACGGGCTTGCCTTCTGCATCTTTAAGATACGCAAATACCGTAGTCTGCGCAAAATAGTATGAAGCCGGAAGCAAAGTAAATAAAGAGACTAATGATAGTTTTTTAATCATGAGTATATTTTCTTTTTTAAATACTTTTCTTATTAATTATCAACAGTTTAAAAGTTGGGGACGCAAATTTAATCAAAATTTAGAATTTACAACCTTTTTAACATTATTTTTTCTTAACGTTGCAAACTTTTAAGAATCATTATATAAAAAAACACGGATACCATACTTTAAATTTACAAATATTTAAATTGGTATGAATTAAAAAAGAGTAAATTTGCAAATTAAATTGTATTAGTAATAACTCTACGAGGATGAAAAGATTTTTGAGTTTATTGGCCATTACTTTTTCGGTTATGGCATTTTCACAGCAGCAGGGAAAACTGAGGAAAGTGGCCACAGTAGGCTTTTTGAATGTAGAAAACCTTTGGGACACGATACGCTCGGCAGATTATATAGATGGAACCAAAGATGTTAAAAATCCGGCATTCCACAGAAGTATTCCTATGGATTCCATCAAATTTCTGGAAGCAGAAAAATATGAAGGCCCATGGAGCGATGAAGCCCTTAAAGGTAAAAAAGTAATAAGATATCAGAGCGGAAATGAAGAATTTACGCCCAACAGTGCTAAAAATTACAATACAAAAATTTACAAGGCAAAACTTGCCAATGAGGCAAAAGTAATTTCTGAGCTTGGAGCACAATACACAAAAACGGCCCCGGCTGTAGTAGGCTTGATAGAAGTGGAAAACAGACAGGTTATTGAAGATCTTGTAAAACAACCCGCACTGGCAAAATATGATTACGGGATTATCCATTACAACTCATACGATTACAGAGGTATTGATGTAGCCCTGATTTATCAGAAAAGAAGATTCACGCCTACTAATTCGTTAAAAAAAGAACTGAAGGTATTCGGTGATGACGGCAGAAGGGAATATACGAGGGATATTTTAGTGGTAACCGGTATGCTTGACAATGAAAAAGTAGCATTTTTCATGAACCATTGGCCTTCAAGAAGAGGTGGTGAGGCTATTTCCTTACCTAAAAGAAATGCAGCCGCAGCTTTATTGAAACAACAAATGGACAGTGTAAGAGCAGCAGATCCTTCTACAAAATTATTTGCAATGGGAGATTTTAATGATGATCCTGTAAGCGCAAGTTTAAAAAATCATCTGAAAGCACAGGCAAACCCTAAAGATTTAAGCGAAAACACGCCTTATCTTAATCTAATGTATCCTTTATACAAAAAAGGGGTGGCTTCTTTAGCTTATCAGGATGCACCGAACTTATTCGACCAGATTATTGTTTCTAAAAATGTAGTGGCAGATCAGGTAACAAAAGAATATTCTGTTTACAAAGCAGAAATTTTTGCTCCGCCTTATTTAGTGAATAAAGAAGGAAATTACAAAGGCTATCCTTTCCGCTCATGGAACGGCGATCAGTTCACCGGTGGTTATAGCGACCACTTCCCGGCATTTGTAGTTCTCCAGAAAGAACCATAAAACAGAGCACTCATTTTTGGGTGCTTTTTTTGTACCTTTAAAATATGAAAAACATAATCTTACTATTCATCATTTTTCTTTTGCCGTTCGGCTGCCGCGCGCAGACTGATACAAAAGACGGTCAGGAGAAATCAGAAATGAAACCTTCAAAAAATGAAGACGGAGAATGGGATCTTACGGTAATTGACACTCAGTTTGATTATTTTTTGAATGCCGTTGCTAAACCTATCAGCCAATATTCAGAATCATATTTAAAAACTAAAAATACACTTTTGGTAAGTGAATGGAATTCTTACTATTCTTCGGGAAAATACAGAAATGTCATTGAATCCTCAATTGATTATGATCCCAAAGAAAATTACGGCTTAAAATTCGAGTATAAATTGTATCAGGTTTTTGCTTATGTAAACTGGAAATACGGATTGCGAATGAATGGGCTTTCGGGAAGTGACGTAACAAGATATTAAAAAAGGTTCAGAATTGCTCTGAACCTTTTCTTTTTATAATAGTTTAAAAATTATTTGTTGAATAATTCTTCTACTTTATCCCAGTTTACAACAGAGAAAAATGCTGCAACATAGTCAGGTCTTCTGTTTTGATAGTTTAAATAATATGCGTGCTCCCAAACATCAAGTCCTAAAACCGGAGTTCCTTTTACGTCTGCAACAGGCATTAACGGGTTATCCTGATTTGGAGTAGAAGTTACCGCAACAGAACCGTCAGCATTTTTTACCAACCATGCCCATCCAGAACCAAATCTTGTTTTAGCAGCATCAGAAAAATCAGTTTTGAATTTTTCAAAACCTCCGTATGCTTCAATAGCAGCTTTTACGTTACCTACAGGCTCTTTGCTGCCTCCCGGGGTTAAAATTTCCCAGAATAAAGTATGGTTGAAGTGTCCTCCGCCGTTATTTCTTACTGCAGGCTTATCAGTTCCCGTCTTGCAGATTTCTTCTATTGTTTTTCCTTCTAAATCAGTTCCTTTGATGGCATTATTTAAATTGTCAATATATGCTTGGTGGTGCTTTGTATGGTGGATTTCCATAGTTCTTGCGTCGATAGTCGGCTCCAGTGCATCGTAAGCATATCCTAATTTTGGTAATTCAAATGACATAATTTTTATTTTTAATGTTATTAACCCAAATTTAGCCATAAATTAACCTATATTCAAAGTATAGGGATTATTTTAATAAATCTTTAACATTGATGAATTGATTTAGAATGAATTAAATTTTGATATAGAAAGTTGGAAGATGGAAGCGGGAAGTTTTTAAAGTGTGAATGAATCTTTTGTTTCTTTATATTTCACAAAACTCAAGCCTAACGGGTTTTTAAAACCCGTTAGGTTTAATCAAAATACAACCTCCAGCATTTCATCTTACAGCCAAAAAAAGCACGAATACAAATTCGTGCTTCTTGTAACAAATTAAATTAATTCTATTTATTCATAGACATCAGGAATTCCTCGTTATTAAGAGTTCCTTTGATGTTTTTACTTACAAATTCCATAGCTTCTACCGGATTCATTTCAGCCAGGTATTTTCTTAAAATCCACATTCTCTGAGAAGTAACCTCATCTAGAAGCAAATCATCTCTACGTGTACTTGAAGCTACCAGATCAATAGCAGGATAAATTCTTCTGTTGGCAATTTTTCTGTCAAGCTGAAGTTCCATGTTACCTGTACCTTTGAATTCTTCAAAGATCACTTCGTCCATTTTAGAACCTGTATCGATAAGAGCAGTTGCAATAATCGTTAAAGAACCACCGCCTTCAATTTTTCTAGCCGCACCGAAAAATCTTTTCGGTTTGTGAAGAGCATTGGCATCAACACCACCGGAAAGCACCTTTCCTGATGCCGGGGTAACAGTATTGTAAGCCCTTGCTAATCTGGTGATTGAATCCAAAAGAATCACCACATCATGTCCGCATTCCACCATTCTCTGAGCTTTTGCTAAAACAAGGTTGGCTACTTTTACGTGCTTTTCTGCTGCTTCATCAAATGTAGATGCAATAACTTCTGCATTTACACTTCTTTCCATATCGGTAACCTCTTCCGGACGTTCATCGATAAGAAGAACCATCATATAAACTTCAGGGTGATTGGCCGCGATAGAATTAGCGATATCTTTCAAAAGCATTGTTTTACCCGTTTTCGGCTGGGCAACAATCATAGCTCTCTGTCCTTTCCCAATCGGCGCAACTAAATCAACAATTCTCGTAGAAATTGTGGAGTTATTCCCTGCAAGGTTAAATTTTTCTTCAGGGAAAAGTGGTGTAAGATATTCGAAGGCAACACGGTCTTTAATGAAAGCCAGGTCACGTCCGTTTACTTCAGTAGGTTTTAATAATGAAAAATATTTTTCACCTTCTTTCGGCAATCTCACGATACCTCTTACCGTATCTCCGGTTTTTAAACCAAAGTTTCTGATTTGTGCTGTAGAAACATACACGTCGTCAGGCGAAGATATATAGCTGAAATCCGATGAACGTAAGAAGCCGTAGTTATCAGGTAAAATCTCCAATACCCCTTCAATGCTCACCATTCCATCGAAATTGAATTCTTTTCTCGATTCGTGGTGCTGCTCATCATGCCTCTCAGAATGCTGCTGTTGCTGCTTATTCTGATTTTGGTTTTGATTCGGGTTTTGGTTTTGATTTCTATTCTGGTTTCCGTTGTTGTGCGGATTGTTGTGTTGTTGTCCTTTTTGAGGTCTGGCCTGAGATTGAGGGTTGTTTGGCCTTTCTTCCACCGGAGCAGTTTCCTGGGGTTCTGTGTTTTTTGGAGCTTCTTGTTTTTCCTGAGGAATTGTTTCTGTATTTCCTGCGTTGGTAGAAACCCTTTTCCTTTTTTTCTTGGCGGAAGCTGATGTTGCTTCTTCTGTAGCAGCTGCTGCCTGTTCCGTTTTTATTTCTTCCGGCTTAGATTCTTCAGAAACCGTTTCTTTTACTTCCGCTTCTGCATTTGCATCAGCTTGTGGTTTTATCTCTGCCTGAGGTTTTGTTTCCGCTTTGGGTTTGGCTGCCGTTTTCTTGGGAGCAGCTTTTCTTGCGGGAGCCTTTGCAGGTTTTTCTGCCGGTGTTTCTTCAGTAGTCATACTGGTTTCCGTGGCGTTGAAATAATCTTTTGCCACTTTGGGATTTGAAGCCTGAAAGTCAAGAATTGCAAAGATTTTGTCATTTTCAGTGCTGTTTCTTGCAACTTTAACGCCTAAATCCTTTAAGATTTTAGTCAGCTCCGTTACGGATTTTGACCTTAACGTTTCAATGTTAAACATATTTAATGTAAAAAAATGTAATTAATTGTGAATAAGAAAAGTAAGTCGGGTGACTTTTGTTTTCAAGTGCATTCGTATAATGCAAATCTACACTTATTTTTGAATTGTGCAAAATTTATGCTACTTTTGCGTAGAATTTAATATTCAATGTTACAAAGAATACAGACTATATGGACTTTTTTGGCAGTTTTGGCTGCTGTGTTTCTGTTTGTTACAGCGCAGGATGTTATCTTTTCAGATAGTTTTCCTGTGATTAATATTGCCTGTGTGGCGCTTGTTTTAGTTGGATTGCTAAGTATTTTCAGCTTTAAAAACAGAAAAAGACAAATTTTGCTGAATACGATCAGCATTATTATAAACGCTTTGTTGATTGGTGTATTGATGTACTGGTTACTAAAATTATCCGGAGGAATTCAGTTTCCTGAGAAGGGTATTGAGCCGGTTTTTTCATTAATTGCGATTATCTGTCTGCTTATAGCAAACATTTATATCAGGAAAGATGAAAGGCTCGTAAAATCTGTGGACAGACTTCGATAACCTTACAACGATTTTTTGAGTGAAACGGCTTCCTTTTGGGAGCTGTTTTTGTTTTTAATCTCCCACAGATTGCACGGATTTTCACAGATGTTTATGTTTATTTATTCGCTTAACTATGCGAAATTATCAATGAAATCAGGTGAAATTTTGATAAAGCACAAGAATCTGTGAAAATCCGTGGTAAATAAAATTTAAATGCAACATTTCCGTTTAAACTGCGACAGATTATTATAAATTTAAATTTAATGAAAAAACTAACCTACCTTACCTTTTCACTGTTTTCCTTTTTCTCTTTCGCACAGGAAGTTTCAAAAGAAAGAATTAAAACTGTGATTTCCACACTGGCTTCTGATGAGATGAAAGGCCGCGAGATCGGAACTGCTGAAAATGACAATGCAGCCCATTATATTGCAAAGCTTTTTAAAGAAAACAACCTGGAATACTGTACAGGAAATTCTTATTTGGTTCCATTTGATTATAAAGGAAAAACAGCTTACAATGTTTGTGGAGTTAAAAAAGGAAAAACAGATAAATATCTTGGCTTTTCAGGACATTTTGATCACATTGGAACGAGCAATAATCCTAAAGACAACATTTACAACGGAGCCGATGATGACGCCAGCGGAATCACAACCTTAGTGGGAATTGCAGATTATTTAAAAAATAAAACCCTTGATTTTTCCATGGTTTTTATGGCATTTAATGGTGAAGAAAAAGGAATGTTGGGCTCAAGAGCTATTTCTCAGGACAAGAATTTAGATAAAATTTACAAAAATATGACCGCTCTTTTCAATTTTGAAATGGTGGCTACAGAGTCTGCATTTGGGAAGAATGCTTTGTTTATGACCGGTGACGAGTTTTCGGATTTAGATGAATTATTCAATCAAAATGCTGCGAACGGATTAAAAGTAAATCCTGATCCTTACGCGGCCCAACAATTATTTTACCGTTCGGATAATGTAAGCTTTGTAAAAAAGAAAATTATTGCCCACTCTTTTTCAACGGTCGACATGACGAAAGCCTCTCATTATCATAATGAAAGTGATGATGTGAATATCGTTGATTTTGATAATATGACACAGATTGTCAATAATTTCGGAAAGACTTTGGAAAAACTTACCCCAAAGAATTTTGCTCCGAAATATAATGAGAAAGTGAAATTTTAATAAATTTTTAATCATAACGCAAAGCCACCATTTTTGGTGGTTTTTTATTGCTGTTGGGCAAAATTCTGAATTTTATTGTCTGAAAGATGTAACAAATCCGTCTGAAATCAAACATATTAAGACAAAGTAAAAGACTATTAAAAACGTCTTATCATTTAAATTACGTAATTTTGCTATCCAATTTTTTCATTGAATGAATCAATATCTTAAAATACTAAAGTTCGCAAGGCCTCATAGAAAATATATTTACGGAAGTTTATTTTTCAACATTATGTATTCTGTGTTTCAGATTGCTTCTTTAGGAACTATTCTGCCGGTTTTGGGAATGCTTTTCGGGACCATTAAGCCTGAAAAATATGAAACTGCACCGGTTTATTCTGGTGAGGTGGTTGACTTTTTTAAATACCTGAAAGAATATTCCAATTATTATGTTCAGACTTTGGTTACTGAGCATGGCGCATTGAATGTCCTGGCGTGGCTTTGTATTGTCACTGCTTTTATGTTTTTACTGAGAAATCTTTTCAGATATCTGGGATCTTTCCTGCTTATAAATTATCGTGTTGGGGTTACAAAAGACCTTCGCGGCGCGATGTACAATAAAATACTTTCTCTTCCTGTTTCATTTTTTACAGAACGCAGAAAGGGCGATCTGATGTCCCGTATGTCCAATGACGTGGGAGAAGTTGAGGGTAATATTCTGGGAAGCCTTATCGAATTGATTAATGCACCGTTTATGCTGATCAGCACATTGGTGACTTTATTCTTTTTGAGCCCGGAAATGACGCTATTTTCACTACTTGTACTGCCTGTAATGGGAACCATGATCGCATTAGTAGGAAAAAGCCTGAAAAAAGACTCTCATGAAGCCCAGCACGAGATGGGAACCATATTTTCCATTGTAGATGAAACCTTGAAGTCTTCAAAAGTGATCAAGATTTTTAATGCTGAAAAAATCATGGGCAACAGATTCTCACAATCCATGCAAAAATGGATCAACAGCTCCATCAGCTTGGGAAGAAAAAAAGAGCTGGCCTCCCCAATGAGCGAATTTTTAGGATCTATTACATTCTTAATTATTGCCTGGTACGGAGGAAAACAGATCATTGTGGAACAATCCATTTCTCCTGCTGACTTCCTTGTTTTCCTGGGAATGTTCTTCCAGATTCTGCCGCCTGCAAAAAGCTTGTCAACCTCTATTTCCAATGTTCAGAAAGGTGAAGCTTCTCTGGAAAGGGTTTTGGATATTCTTGATGCCGATGTAAAAATTGATGAAGTGGCCAGTCCTGTTGAGATTTCTACTCTTAATAATCAGATTGAATTTAATAATATCGGTTTTTATTATGATAAAGACCATACGATTCTTAAAAACTTCTCTTTAACGATTCCAAAAGGTAAAACCGTTGCTCTTGTAGGGCAAAGTGGAAGCGGGAAAACTACAATAGCGAACCTTTTGGCCAGGTTTTATGATGTTTCGGAAGGTGAAATCCTTATTGACGGGACTAATATTAAAAGTTTAAAGTTAAAAGAATACCGACAGCTTCTGGGAATGGTAACGCAGGAATCCGTTTTATTCAATGATTCCGTTTACAATAATATCCTGATGGGGAAACCAGATGCAACGAGGGAAGAAGTAATTGCAGCCGCAAAGATTGCCAATGCAGATTCGTTCATTACTAATCTTCCTGAAGGTTATGATTCTAATATCGGGGATGATGGCGGGAAGCTTTCCGGAGGTCAGAAACAGAGAGTTTCTATCGCAAGAGCTGTATTGAAAAATCCACCGATCATGATTTTGGACGAAGCAACTTCTGCTTTGGATACAGAATCAGAAAGGTTTGTGCAGGATGCGTTGGAAAAAATGATGGAAAACAGAACCTCTCTGGTGATTGCCCACCGTCTTTCAACCATTCAGAAGGCCGACTGGATCGTAGTAATGGAAAAGGGCGACATTGTAGAACAGGGAACCCACCACGACCTTATCGCAAAAAGAGGAATGTATCATAAGCTGGTTGAACTTCAGAATTTTGACTAAATTTAAGAGCTGGAAGCTGGAAGTAAGAAGCTAGGAGTTCTTGCAGTAAAGTAATAAAATTTAAAAATGAATCCAATACAAGAGTATTTCTACAGAATTGAAGAGCCTAATAGAAGTACTCTTCTTTTTTTACGCAAAAAAATCCTGGAATCCGATACAGAAAATATTACAGAAACGCTGAGCTTCGGATTACCTTTTTTCAAGTACAAAAAGAAAATGCTGTGTTATTTGTATTACAGCAAAAAATACAAGAAACATTACGTAAGCTTTTACCACGGTGACCGGCTGTACCATCCATTGCTGCTTCAGGAAGGCAGAAAGAAGTTTAAAATTCTTTTAATTGACATGGAAGAGGATCTGCCGATGGATCTTATTTTAGGGCTGATAAATGAAGTAAAACAGTTTATTAGGGCCTAACTATAAGTTTTGGCTAAAGCCAATTGATTGGGTTTAATTGCTAAACGGGCTAAAGCCCGTTCCTATTGATGGAAATACTGTGTTTAAATTTATATCATAATTTTTGTGTTTATTCGTGAAAAATATTCGCTCAATTTATGTTTAAATAAAAAAGACCATCTCTCTCGAAACAGTCTTTAAAATATTTTTAATTTAAATCTTAATCTTTCATTCTCGCGATTACATCCAGACCACCTTTTGTAATATCTCCGATTTTGCAGATAATTTCTGTATCTAAAGGCAGAAAAACATCCATTCTGGAACCGAATTTAATGAAACCGAATTCATGTCCTGCTTTTGCGTCATCACCTTCATTACAATAGAAAACAATTCTTCTTGCAACATATCCTGCAATCTGTCTGAAAACCACTTTATGATTGGTTAAACTTTCCACGGCAACCGTTGTTCTCTCATTCTCAGTAGAAGATTTTTCATGCCAGGCCACAAGATATTTTCCCGGATGGTATTTTTTGTAAATAACCTTTCCTGAAACGGGATATCGGCAGATGTGAACATTCAGCGGAGACATAAAAATAGAAACCTGGATCGCTTTTCCTTTAATGAATTCATCTTCTTCCACTTCTTTTATCATCACCACTTTTCCATCTACCGGAGCGATAACGTTTTCCCTGTGCTCCTGAATATCACGGTCCGGAACCCGGAAGAACCAGAATACCAGGCTGTAAACCACCAATAAAGGCAGGATGATCACCAATGACCACATTTCTAGAAAATAAATAGCCAACGCACCTAATATGATGAAAAGTATGGTTGCTACGGTAATCGTTCCTTTAGATTCTCTGTGTAATTTCATGAGATTAAATAAATTTTTCTAAAATAAAGTACAAATATACGACAGGAACGCAGATTAAAAAACTGTCCAGCCTGTCTAAAACTCCACCATGCCCCGGAATGATGTTTCCGCTGTCTTTTACCCCAAAATTTCTTTTCAGCTGGCTTTCCACAAGATCTCCCACAGGAGCAAATGCAGCCACCAAAAAGCCTACAACCATCCAGTTTCCGCGAAGATCAGGATGATAGTGTTCTACAAAATAGGATAAAACCAAGGTCAGTACAACTCCACCAATATATCCTTCCCAAGTCTTTTTAGGAGAGATTTTGGGAGCCATTTTATGTTTTCCGAAGAATTTCCCGGTAAGGTAGGCAAAAGTATCACTGCTCCAGATTAATATAAATAAAAACAGAACCTCGAGCGAAAACCTGTCATCAAACCTTGAAAATTTAGGCAGGCCCAATGCAAAACTGAACGGTAGAGCCACATAAATAACAGTAAAGATCAGTTTTCCGCTGTCGAAATACAATTCGTTCGGATATTTAAATAAAGTAACAACAGCGATTACAATGAGAGCCATCGCCAATATTTCGCTTATTCTAAAATCAAAAAAGAAATCAAAATAGAAGTATCTTTTGGAAAAAATGTAAAAGATAAACGCAATCAGAGGAAAAACAGCCCACCTTTCGTAACCGTTTCCAAACTTCATTATTTTGAAGCATTCCCAGGAACCTACACCCAGCAAAAGCGTAATTAACCCGTAGTATAAATATTCCTGCTTTACAAGACCCGGCGAAATGCTGTTGATAAGCTGTGCTCCGAGCGGAGTGGTACAAAGAATAATGACTGCTACGTAAACAATGCCTGAAAGGGTTCTTTGAATGAGATTTTTGTCCAAAATTTTAAATTTAAAAGTTGATGCTTAATCTTCAAGCAGCAATAAAAACAGTTTCGTATTTGTATTCGAAGATGTATCGAGCTTCGACTGCCCTCCGCTTATTGACGTGAGATTTTTAATATTCCCGTTTCTTTTTATCTTACCCATGGCATCATTCAGATTATTCACGATTTGTGAAACATTGGCCATGATGATAATTTTATTCGGAAGCCTCGAAGAATGATAATGAAGAATATTATTATGGGAAAGCATGATCCTTCCATCGTAAGCGATAAGATATTCGCAGGTGATGAATGCGGCATCATTTGCCGTCTGCAATTCCGGAGTGTAAGGAGACTTTACTACATTCAAAAAATTCTGAAGATCCTTGTCCCAGCAGAAAAGATTTTGAATCCCTTCTATTTTGATAATCTGATTCAGCGTCTGTAAAGCTTCCGCCTCATCTGCACAGTAATTAAAAAAACCGCCCGAATGCGTGAACAATTGGGCAAATTTATAGTCGAGATCCGCATTTTTCAACGAATCCCCGAGTTTCTCCAAGCTCTGTTTTTCTTCTTCTTCAGGCTGGTTGGTAAGTTTGCTTACAATCCTCTTGAATAAATTCAACTCAATTAATTTTTAATCAACTTTATACAAAAATATAAAATTAATTACATAAGAATCCAAAAACATGCCGATAAATATGAAAAAACCTGACAATTTTGGAATTGCCAGGTTTTTATTATTGTTTTAAAAGTAATATTAAAGTTGAGTCGGGCTTTCAGGAGCCTGAATTTCACTTTCTTCTTCCTTTTCTTTGTCTTTGATTACGATGGGCTCTCCAATTTCTCCAATCGTAGGAATTGTATTGGTAACCGGTTTTTCCGTAAGTTCCGGATCCCATGCTCTTTTTCCGAATACTTCTTCTAAATCTTCACGGAAAATTACTTCTTTTTCTAATAGTTTATTCGCCAAAGCATCAAGCTTGTCCTTATTTTCCGTTAAAATCTGAATTGCTCTTTCGTATTGAGTTTCGATAATTCCTTTAATTTCAACATCAATTTTCTTAGCTGTTTCTTCGGAATAAGGTTTTCCAAAATTGTATTCAGCCTGTCCTGAGCTGTCATAATAAGAGATATTTCCAATATTCGGGCTCAATCCATAGATTGTAACCATAGCCTGAGCTCTCTTCGTAACACTTTCCAAATCTGAAAGCGCTCCTGTAGAAATATTGTTAAATATCACCTGTTCTGCAGCTCTACCACCTAATGTTGCACATAATTCGTCTAACATTTGTTCTGTAGTCGTCAATTGCCTTTCTTCAGGTAAATACCAGGCTGCCCCTAAAGAACGTCCTCTCGGTACAATTGTTACTTTCAATAGCGGTGAAGCATGCTCTACCAGCCATGAAATTGTAGCGTGTCCCGCTTCGTGATAAGCTACTCTTCTTTTTTCCGAAGGCTTAATCGCTTTATTTTTCTTTTCAAGACCACCGATGATTCTGTCTACAGCATCAAGGAAATCCTGCTTATTTACTGATGTATGATTGTTTCTTGCTGCAATTAAAGCCGCTTCGTTACAAACATTCGCAATATCTGCTCCACTGAATCCGGGAGTCTGTTTTGCCAGGAACTCTCTGTCAACCGTATCATCAAGCTTGATTTTTTTCAGGTGAACATCAAAAATCTGTCTTCTTTCATGTAATTCCGGAAGGTCTACATAGATTGAACGGTCAAAACGCCCGGCTCTCATTAAAGCTTTATCTAAAATATCAGCTCTGTTAGTCGCAGCCATTACAATTACGTTAGTATCCGTTCCGAAACCGTCCATTTCGGTTAACAACTGGTTCAATGTATTTTCTCTTTCGTCGTTTCCGCCTGAGAAATTATTTTTTCCTCTTGCACGTCCGATGGCATCAATCTCATCAATGAAGATAATTGCAGGAGATTTAGCTTTAGCCTGGGCAAAAAGGTCTCTTACTCTTGAAGCACCTACTCCCACAAACATTTCCACAAAATCTGAACCTGAAAGCGAGAAGAAAGGAACTTTAGCTTCACCCGCTACAGCTTTTGCCAATAACGTTTTACCAGTTCCCGGAGGCCCTACCAAAAGTACACCTTTAGGAATTTTACCTCCCAGCTTTGTATATTTTTCTGAGTTCTTCAAGAAATCTACTACTTCCTGAACCTCTTCTTTAGCTCCTTCCAAACCTGCAACATCTTTAAATGTCACCTGAATTCTTTCTTTTTCGTCGAAAAGCTTAGCTTTAGATTTTCCGATAGAGAAAATTTGTCCGCCGGGACCTCCGCCACCGCCCATCTTTCTGAAAAGAAGGAAATAGAATAACCCTAAAATAGCAATCCAGATCAATGCAGAAACTAAGATATCCATAAAAGGACTTTTCCCTGCACCGTAATCTTTGGTTGTTTTAATTGCCGGATTTGTTGCTCTTATCTGATCAAATTTTTGAAGGAAAAGCTGAAGATCTCCATATTTTACAGTAAAATCTGCCTGTGGAGTCATAGAGAATGCAGAAAGCGGATCATTTTCCTTGGTTTTTGCAACCGTTGCCGTTTTTGCAGCCTGTGTAAGAAACACATCAGCCTTTTCTGTATCTTTATAAATTATAATGTTCTGAACTTTTCCTGCCTGCATTTCTCTAAAGAAACCGTCTTCATCTATAGTCTTTGCACTGCTGTCACCAAAAAAATTGGATGCGAAGAATAGCAAAAGAGCTACAATCATGATAGGAAAAAACCAGTTAAATCCTTTATTGTTCATTTATACTTTTTAAAATTAAAATTCATTTTCAACCTTTGTAATAACTGCGTCACCCCAAAGTTCTTCTATATCGTAGTACTCCCGTACCTGTTTCTGGAAAATGTGAACCACCACTGAAACGTAATCTACCAAAACCCACATTGCGTTTTCGGTACCTTCTACGTGCCAAGGTCTTTCTTTTAGTTCGTTTCTCACTTTCTTCTCAACACTTCCTGCCAGTGCAGCAACTTGTGTGTTGGAATTCCCGCTACATATTACAAACGTCTCAGCTACAGAGTTTTCAATGTTTGAAAGATCAAAGATCATAATATCTTCACCCTTTACATCTTGAATTGCCTCAACGATTTTATCTAATAATTCTTGTTTTTCTGCTGTTTTATTCATTAAAAAATACTATAATCTGCAAATTTATTGTTTTTCTTTTACTTTAGCCTTACTTTTGGCTCCCGAAAGTCTTAAAGTTTTCTTAAATGAGTCAACTATTCTACCTGAAGGAATGCTCTTCTACTAATGACGAAATTTCAAAGTTTTTACTTTATGAAAATTCAGATTTTGTAACATTGTATACATTCAATCAAACCAAAGGCCGCGGACAGTACGGAAATACGTGGTCATCCAGTGCTGAAAAAAATTTAGCCTACACTCTGGCTGTAAAGACCCAAAACTTTACGCTTTCAGATTTTATGTTCAATTATTATACCGCAATCGTAATCAGGGATTATCTTGCCAAATTGACTGAAAAGGACGTAAAAATAAAGTGGCCGAACGACATTATCCTCAAAAATAAAAAAATCGTCGGAATTCTAATTGAGAAGAAAAAAATTAATCAAAACAACTATTTTATTATCGGAGCTGGCTTGAATGTTCTTCAGGAAGAATTTGATGAAATTTCCAATGCCGGATCACTGTTTACGCAGACCGGGATAAAATTTGACCTTGAAGAATTCGCTTTAAACCTTAACGATTTTCTCATCGAAAGATTAAAAAACATCCCTTCAAATCATGAAATTATGAATCTTTTTAATACTTATTTATTTAAAAAAGATGAAGTTTCTGTGTTTGAGCTTGATAAAACGCGCCAAAATGGCATCATCCGAAAAGCAGATGAAAATGGTGAACTCTGGATAGAATTTGAAGATGGTTTGCGGTCTTTTTATCACAAAGAAATAAAACTGCTTTACTGATTTGCTCTTTTGAGATACAGGTAGGCTGCCAGTGGGAAAAATACGATATTCGGGAACCACATAGCCAATGCCGGTGACATGCTTTTATTTTCTGAGACTACTTTTAAAGCTTCAAACGAGAATACAAACACGAAAGCCAACGAAATCCCCAATGCTAAGTTAATCCCCAACCCTCCCCGTTTTTTCTGTGAAGAAAGGGAAAGCGCCAGGAACGTTAAAATAACAATAGAAACAGGCATTGAGGTCCTTTGATGCAACTCATTCAGGTGGGCATTGAGGTTGCTGTTTCCTTTTTCTGTTTCTCTTTTGATGAATTTCAACAGCTCGGGTGTTGTTTTGTTCTGCCCCAGAAGCTCATTCGGGAAAAGCTCTTCAGGATCGTGCCCGAAGCTTTTCTTTAGATCAAAACCATTTGCCAGCTTTTCTGTATCGTTTTTATTGATTGTTTTTTCTGTGTAAGAATTCAGGACAAACTGTTTTTTATCCTTATCCCAATTCACATCGGAAGCCTTTAATTCATACAGCATTTTCCTGTTTTTATCAAACTTCTGATATACGAAACCTGAACCTCTTTTTTCTCTTTTATTCCATGAATTAACGAAAATATACTCCGTTTTGCTCAATTGTGCAGATGCAGGAGCTGTTCCGAGCATTTTCTCCTTATTTGTTGCGTTGTATGTATAGGCTTCCAGCTGGTTTTTTTGAATATTCGCCCAAGGCAATACAAAATGATTGACAATCAACGAAATAGCCGCAATAAACAATGACGTGATCAAATATGGTCTTGCAAACCTGTGAAAGCTGGCTCCGCTACTGATAACAGCCACAATTTCAGTATTATTTGCCATTCTGGAAGTGAAATAAATCACGGAAATGAACACCAAAATCGAAAGGAATGTCATTACCAGATTCACAATCCAGAAAGGATAAAAATGGGTGAGGAAATAGGTAAGGTTAAGCTTCGGATCAATGGCTGTGGCATTTTCAATCCTGGGGATTTTCTGCTGAACATCGATCACAAGGACCACTATAGACAGCAAGACAAGCATGAAACTAAAGGTTCCAAGGTATTTTCTTACAATGTATCTGTCTATAATCTTTAACATAAAAATATTTTAAAGTCTTTGTCTGAGAACAGGCACCACAGATTTTTTCCATTCATAAAAATCTCCCGCAATGATATGTTCTCTGGCTAATTTTACTAAATCCAAATAAAAAGCTAAGTTATGAATTGAAGCGATTTGTTTTGCTAAATATTCCTTAGAAACGAATAAATGTCTCAAATATGCTTTCGAATATTCTTTGTCTACGAAACTTGTTCCAAACTCATCTAAAGGCGAAAAATCTTTTTTCCATTTTTCATTCTTAAGATTCATCACCCCTTTCCAGGTGAAAAGCATGGCGTTTCTCGCATTTCTGGTCGGCATTACACAATCCATCATATCAATCCCTAAACCAATGGATTCCAGGATATTCCAAGGAGTTCCGACTCCCATTAAATATCTCGGCTTTTCTTTAGGTAAAATATCGGTAACCTCATCGGTAATCCTGTACATTTCCTCTTCCGGCTCTCCTACCGAAAGTCCGCCGATTGCATTTCCTTCAGCTCCTGCCTCTGCAATAACTTCAGCAGAAATTTTTCTTAAATCCGAATAAGTGGATCCCTGTACAATTGGGAAAAGTCTTTGCTTGTAGCCGTATAATTCAGGGTTATTCTCCGTCCATTCGATGCATCTTTTTAGCCAGCGATGGGTAAGCTCCATGGATGATTTTGCCTGATTGTATTCGCACGGATAGGCTACACATTCATCAAAAGCCATGAAAATATCGGCTCCGATCTGTCTTTGAATTTCCATAGATTTTTCCGGGGAAAACATGTGATAACTTCCGTCGATATGAGACTTAAATCTTGCTCCTTCTTCAGACATTTTCCTGCTGCTGGCCAATGAAAAGACCTGAAACCCTCCTGAATCCGTAAGAATCGGGAGATCCCAGTTCATGAATTTATGCAATCCTCCCGCTTCCTGCATGGTTTCCATGCCCGGACGAAGGTATAAATGATAGGTGTTCCCAAGAATAATCTGGGCTTTGATGTCTTCTTTTAATTCTCTTTGGTGAACTGTTTTTACGCTGGCAACAGTTCCTACAGGCATAAAAATCGGGGTCTGGATTTTACCGTGGTCTGAGGTAATTTCTCCGGCCCTGGCCTTTCCTTCAGAGGTTTTTTCTATATTAAAAAATTTCATTCTTATATTTTTTTCACCGTTCGCGGTTTATATTTGCAGAAAAATTTCCTGCTTTAATTATCTTGCGAAATTCGGTAAATTTTGATTCTTCTTCAGCTTATCCTTTACATATTGATCCGCTTTCGGATCCTTTTCCAGTACTATTTTCTGTGCATCTTCTGCAATCTCGTTCATTTTTTGCTTGATTACATAATATTTAAAGCTTTCCGTAAAATCATTTGGCTTTACATTATGCGTTTTCAGAACGAATCTTGTTCCTGCTTCCAGATTGGAATTCGGATACATGAATGTTGCCTGATCATTAATAGCCAGATCGGCAAGAATTTCTGCCATCTGATCTTTCGGGATCAGATTTTTAGGCTTATCAATATAATCTCCTCTACAGGAAACTACAAGCATCAAAACGAAAATGAAGATCAGCTTTTTCATCAGTTAATTTTATAGTCTGTTGATTATAGATTTCCATTTTAAATTTAAAACTCCAAAAACCGCTTCATGAATGATTCCGCCATTCATTTTGCTTTCTCCCAAGATTCTGTTCGTAAAAATAATAGGTACCTCTACAATTCTGAATCCCTTTTTAAAAGCTCTGAATTTCATTTCAATCTGAAATCCGTAGCCTTTCAATCTTACATTATCTAACCCGATCTCTTCCAATACTTTTCTTGAAAAGCAGACAAAACCTGCCGTCGTGTCATGAATCGGTAACCCTAAAACGAATCTTACATATTTTGAGGCAAAATAGGAGAGCAAAACCCTTCCCATAGGCCAATTGACAACATTTACCCCCTTTGAATATCTTGAACCGATAGCCATATCTGCATTCAAGCAAGCTTCAAAAAGTTTAGGCAGATCATTCGGGTTGTGAGAAAAATCGGCATCCATTTCAAAAATATAATCATATCTATTCTCAATGGCCCATTTAAATCCATGAATATAGGCCTTCCCCAAACCGTCTTTGGTATGCCTTACAGACAGATGCAAATGGTGTGGAAACTTTTTCTGAAGGTCCTTTACCACTTCCGCCGTTCCATCCGGAGAAGTATCATCCACTACTAAAATATGAAAGTCATCTTCTAACGCAAAAACTGCGGAAATAATATTTTCTATATTTTCCTTTTCGTTGTAAGTGGGAATGATGACGAGCTTTTTCATTTCAGTTTGCAAAGATAGTTTATTTAACCTTTTTATTTTATACAAAATAATCTATAATTTTGCAAAAAAATTCCGTTGCCGTTATCACAAAACATTACAAATCATATAAGAATACCTGAGAATAATGATTGGGTGGTCTTTATATTGCTGGGCTGCATCTTTTTATACCTGTTCATGATGAATATCGTGGAGAGAGAGGCCAATCTGAAAGATTTTCTGCTTCAAAAGTATTTTGACGCAAGCAATAACCTGCCAAGCTGGGTAATCACGTCCTGTGTTACGACTCTGAGCCTTGCAGTTCTGGTATCGCAATACATTCCTATTGTTCCGAAATTTATTGCGGATCTGGAAGTTTTTGGGTACCAGCTGAATAAATTCGGGTTCAGCCTGCTGGCTATTGTATTTTTTTATTTTACAAAAACCAGCTTGGGCTTTTTATTTTACCAAAGTATTGGTGATGGCAAAAAATGGTCTATTTTTTATTTTACCTCTACAAAATTTTATTTTATCCTGTCTTTTTTATTGATAATTTTATGTGTAACCCACTATTATTTCCCGATCGACAGAAATAAAATGTTTTTGTATTACTTATACTTCTTCGTATTTGTATTTATTTTCAAGATTTTTTTCTATTTATTTCACAAGAACAACATCTTACCTGAAAAATGGTATTATAAATTTTTGTATATTTGCACCCTCCAAATAACACCACTTTTGCTGCTTTGGAAATTATTATTTTTTTAATAACTGTCAATGATGAGAATAAAGTCTATATTGGTATCTCAACCAGCCCCTAGTGAGTCGTCTCCGTATCTGGAAATTGCGAAGAAGGAAAAAATAAAGATTGATTTCCGTCCTTTTATCCACGTCGAAGGAGTTGACAACAAAGAATTAAGAACTCAGAAGATAGATCTTACGCAATATACCGGAATTATTTTCACGAGTAAGAATGCGATTGATCATTATTTCAGATTAGCGGAAGAGCTTAGGTTTGCCGTGCCAGATACCATGAGGTATATCTGCCAGTCTGAGGCCATCGCGAATTATCTTCAAAAACATATTGTTTACAGAAAAAGAAAAATCAGCTTCGGAGAGAAAAACTTTTCTGACCTGCTTCCTCTTTTCAAGAAATTTCCGACGGAAAAATATCTGCTGCCGTCTTCAGACGTTCTGAGCCCGGATATTGTGAAAACCATGGAAGCCTCGAATGTAGACTGGACCAGAGCTATCATGTACAGAACCGTTTGCAGCGATCTTACCGATATTAATGTAAAGGATTATGACATGCTGATTTTCTTCAGCCCGCAGGGAATAAAGTCATTACAGCAAAATTTTCCGGACTTCAAGCAGGATGAAACAAAAATCGGTGTTTTCGGGACAACTACTCTGGCTGCCGCCGAAGAAGCCGGATTAAAAGTGGATTTAATGGCTCCTACAAAAGAAACTCCATCCATGACAATGGCACTGGAAAAATACATTAAAGCCCTTCACAAGTAGATTTTAATCTAAAATATAAAGCAACCGTCTTTTCGAATAAGGAAAGATGGTTTTTTTTTAAGTAAATTTGAACAAGAATTAACATTGAATGGAAGCTCCAAAGGCAAAAAAAATAGAAAAAATACTAGAAATACACGGAGATAAAAGGGTTGACAATTATTTCTGGCTCAACGAAAGGGAAAACCCCGAAGTCATTAAATATCTGGAAGAAGAAAATGCCTATGCTGATTTTGTAATGAAAGATACGGAACAGCTGCAGGAAGAGCTCTTCGAAGAAATGAAAGCCCGATACAAGAAAGATGACGAATCTATTCCTTATTTTTTTAATGAATACTGGTATATCGTACGCTACGAGGAAGGAAAAGAATATCCTATTTTCTGCAGGAGATATCAAAGCCTCAGCAACGAGGAGGAAGTTATACTGGATGTAAACATTCTTGCAGAAGGCGAAAGCTATTTCGAAGTAGGAAGCGTTGCGGTGGCTCCGAATAATGAATTAGCTTCATTTTCAAGTGATAATGTAAGCCGCAGAATTTATACCATCAATTTCAAAAACCTCAAAACAGGAGAAGTCCTCCCCGATAAAATCCCTAATACCACCGGAAAAGCAGTCTGGGCCAATGATAATGAACACATTTTTTACATAAAAAAAGACGAGAGCCTGAGAGCATTCCAGGTTTACAGACATAAACTGGGAACAGATACCGCAGAAGATGTTTTGATTTTCCATGAAAAAGATGAAACTTTTGATGTCAATGTTTTTAAAACAAAATCGCTGGAATATATTTTCATCGCGAGTTCAAGCACAATTTCTGATGAGCATAGATTTATTCCTTCGGATGATGTTTTTGCAGACTGGACGATCATTCAGCCAAGAATTGATGACCTGGAATACTCAGTAGAACATTATGAGGATGAATTTTACATTATCACCAATGCAGACGATGCTACCAATTTTAAGATTGTAAAAACAAAAATCAATAATTGCGGGATGGAAAACTGGGTGGATGTTATTCCTCATCGTGAAAAAGTTTTATTGGAAGGGTTCGAAATTTTTAAAAATTATCTTGTTCTTGAAGAGCGTGAAGAAGGTTTATTGCAAATAAAAATTATTGACGAAAAGACCCAGGAATCCCATTATTTAGCTTTTTCAGATCCTACTTATACCGCTTATATTGGAGTTAACCTTGAATTTGACACCGAAATTTTACGCTATGGCTACACATCATTAACACAGCCAAGCTCCACTTACGAGTACCACATGAAGGAAAAAACCACTACTCTCCTGAAACAGCAGGAAGTTTTAGGTGGAAAATTTTTACCGGAGAATTATATTTCAGAAAGAATCTGGGCAGATTCCAGAGACGGGGAAACAAAAATCCCAATTTCTCTGGTTTATCATAAGGATACAAAAAGATCGGTAGACACACCCTTACTTTTGTACGGTTACGGAAGCTATGGACACACTGTTGATGCCAGTTTCTCCAATGTAAGACTGTCTATTCTGGATAGGGGTTTTATCTATGCTATTGCCCACATCCGCGGCGGCGAATATCTTGGAAGAGAATGGTATGAAGACGGAAAAATGCTGTTTAAGAAAAATACGTTCTTTGATTTTATTGATGCCGGGAAATATTTGGTTAAAGAAAATTATACTTCCGCAAAACACCTTTACGGAATGGGTGGAAGCGCCGGAGGACTTTTGGTGGGAGCCGTGATGAATTATGAACCGGAATTATTCAACGGCATAGTGGCGCAGGTTCCTTTTGTAGACGTTGTTACAACGATGCTGGATGAGACAATTCCCTTAACTACAGGAGAATATGATGAATGGGGAAATCCAAACGATGAAGAATACTATCATTATATGAAAGAATATTCTCCGTATGATAACGTAGAAGCCAAGAACTACCCAAACCTATTGATTGCAACCGGATTACATGATTCTCAAGTGCAATATTGGGAACCCGCAAAATGGACTGCAAAACTAAGAGAATTAAAAACTGACGATAATATTTTAATTTTCAAAACAGATATGAGCGCAGGACATGGCGGCGCAAGCGGAAGATTTGAATCATTGAAGGAAGATGCGCTGGAATATGCATTTTTACTTATGATTGATAAAAAATAATTATTCAACTTTGTAATTCCGTAGAAATCTAAGCTTTGACTTTACTTAACAGCAGGGATTTCTACGGAATGACAAACACACATTAAATGAGTTTATAATAAATTCTATCATTTACAAATTATGATGAACGAAGCGGAATATTGGCAGAAAGTACAACAGTTTTTTATTGAGAATTTTGATACTGAAAAAGACGCTCCTATTGAGACTTATTTGTTTCTTATCGGGCTTCAGGAACTGGGCAGCGGTCAACAGAAATATACGAAAGATGACAAAGTGAATCTAATCCATATTGCAGTCTGCAGATTATTGGAGCCTTTTGGATATTACAAATTTTCGCATTATGATGATGACGGATATCCGCACTTTGATCAAATGGAAGAACTTCCGGAACTGAAACCAAATGAACAGCAAATCCTGATGAAAAAGGCAATTATTCAGTATTTTCAGGATGAAGAGTTAATTTAAAAATAGATAATTGAAATTTTTTGAATTTTATAAATAAAAATGGAAGGTAAGCTTTACTCTCCATTTTTGTTTTGAATTAAATAGGTTATTAAAAGTATTTTTACTATTAAGTTTTGGCTAAAGCTAAATGCATTTGTCTTAAATTAAAAAACGGGCTAAAGCCCGTTCCTATTAATAAAATACGATAGTGTTATTCGTGTTAGCCCTTTAAAATCTCTTCTAGCTGATTAAGCCCAGTTTTAAAACCCTCTTCAAATCCCATCTCAATCTGCTGGTTCATCGCTTCTATTGACTGAAAGTGAATATTAACCGTTACTTTCGTTCCTTCATCCACACCTGTGAAATCGATAAGCCATTTTGACTGCCCAAAATCTTCATTAATATTCCCATCCTTATCGCAAAAAGAATCTGTCCCGTCAAAACTTCTGTGTTCCATGATTTCACCATAAACTACTTTTGCATAATGCCTTTCTCCTTCCGGACCAACCATTGAATACAGCCATTCTCCGTTTTCTTTGAAATTCTGTCTTGATGTTTCACATTTCCATGGCTTTGGTGCCCACCATTGATCCAGAAGCTCAGCTTTTGTAAAATAATCCCATACTTTTGATACGTCAGCGTCATAAATTTTCATTACATAAACACTTTTTGAATTAAAATCTTTGTTAAAAATGATAGTAGATTCCATAATGATATTTTGTTTAAAACAAAGCTAAACCATTATTTTTAAGTACATCTTTTCATATGACAAGTAATCTGAATTTGTAAAAAAATGTTAAAAAACAGTCTTTTAAGAAAAATTATACAATTTTTTGGCTCGTTTTTTGTTCATGAAGTCTTAAAATAATTAATTTTAACATTCACATTTTTAAAAAACTCATAAAATAAAGTAAATGAATAATAAGTTCATCCCAATAATTTCGGTGTTTATGACGATCTCACTGATTGTCTTTGTTACGCTCCAATTTTATTGGCTGAAGAATTATTATGGTGCACTGGAACAGGATTTTTCTTCCAAAGTATATTCTGCGCTTGAAGGTACCGCTAAAAACATTGGCGAAATTGAGGTTGATAAATATTTGAATATTGAAAATAAAGATTTCCGGAACAATATTCTTGCAAACAGCAAGCAGCCTTCCCTTACTACCATTCAGCAGGTGGAAGATTCCGGGACACAAAGACAGATTATTTATTCAAAAAACATCATTGAAAAAAGCCAGCTTCCGATTTCTAAAAAAGGAGATTCTATCACCCTGACAAAGTTATATACCGATGAAGCGGCTTACACCATAAAAAGAGATACTACCAATCATGAGCTTTTAACTACAGATATAAATCGTGATTTAGAAAATGGTGATTTTTATCTAAGAGAATATGCAAAAATCTTAGGAAACAACATCCCCATTACCAAAAGAGTAAATCCAAAAGTTCTGGATTCCGTTATTGCTAAAGAACTGAGAATAAGAGGTATTTCAGCCAAATTCGGTTATGGAATTATCGATAAAAATAATAATCTTACCAGCGTTGTAAGTAAAGATTACAAAGAGAAAAAGGATAACAATACATACAGCTATCCCCTTTTCACGGATAAAAAAGAAAGAACGTTATACAGTCTTGCTCTGGTTTTCCCAAAAAAAGAATATTCTCTGGCGATGAACAACTGGCCGATGCTGCTGGGAACTTTCCTTTCACTGCTTACCATTTTGGGGATTTATATTATTTCCATTAATTATATGATGAGGCAAAAGAAACTTGCGGAAGTAAAAACCGACTTCATCAACAATATGTCTCACGAGTTTAAGACTCCGCTTGCAACCATTTCTGTGGCAACGGATTCTTTGGCCAATGATAAAATAGCCACCAATCCGGATAAGGTAAAATATTATTCCGAACTGATAAAGCAGGAGAATCTGAGGATGAAAAAGCAGGTGGAAAATGTTTTGAACATGTCAAAAATGGAGCGTAATGAGGTAAAATTATTTTTAAAAGAAACCAATGTAAGAGAGCTTATAAAAAAGACGACGGAATCTTTTAATCTAATTGTCCAGCAGAGAAACGGAGTGCTTAATCAGGAGTTTAACGCTACGAATTACATCTTCAAAATAGATGAATTCCACATCTCGAATATGCTGGTAAACCTTCTGGATAATGCTAATAAATATTCTCCGGAAGCTCCTGAAATTACAATCAGGACAAAAAACGAAGGACATTATTATGTAATAGAAGTTTCAGATAAAGGAATGGGAATGGAAACCCACAATAAAACCAAAATTTTTGAGAAGTTTTTCCGCGAAGAAACGGGGAATATCCACAATGTAAAAGGACAGGGATTAGGGCTTTCTTACGTTAAAAAAATCGTAGAGCTCCATAAAGGCCAGATTTTAGTGGATTCTTATAAAGATAAAGGAAGTACGTTTACAATCAAGCTTCCGATGTAATAGATGATAAAAAAGATATTAACCAAAACAAAATATAGAAGAGAAGAGTGACCGTGTTCATTCTCAATTATTAATTTAATTAGTTAAAAACTATGAGCAACAGAATATTATTAGTAGAAGACGACCAGAGTTTCGGGGCAGTGCTGAAGGATTATTTAACGATAAATAATTTCGAAGTTACTCTTGCCACAGATGGTGAACAGGGATTAAAAGAATTTACAGAAAATGAATTCGATATCTGCATTTTCGATGTTATGATGCCTAAAAAAGACGGATTTTCATTAGCTGAAGACGTTAAAAAAATAGATAAAAATACTCCAATTATTTTTCTCACAGCAAGAAACATGAGAGAAGATATACTGAAAGGATATCAATTAGGAGCAGACGATTATATCACAAAACCATTTGATACTGAGCTGCTTTTATACAAAATCAAAGCAATTCTTCAAAGAAGCTCTACTTTGGAAAATGAAGAACAGGAGCAGTTCAAGATCAGCAATATTTTCTTTGACTCTATGCTTAGACAATTGAGAGTAGGTGATAATGAATACAAACTTTCTCCAAAAGAAAATGAATTACTTAAACTTCTTTGCATTCACAGAAATGATTTTATGCCAAGAGATCTTGCCTTAAGAAAAATCTGGAAGAAAGAAAATTACTTTACCGCAAGAAGTATGGACGTTTATATTGCAAAACTTCGAAAACTGTTAAAAGACGATGAAGGGTTGGAAATTATCAATGTTCATGGGGAAGGATTCAGGCTTTTAGTTAAGAATTAATTCTAAAAAAACATTATAAATGTAAAATTAGCAAAACAATTGAAAATGTTTTGCTAATTTTGTTTCATAGCAAAAGATATGAAGACGACATTTTTAGGCATTCTTGCCATCTCTATAGTTACCGTTTCCTGCAAAAAAGATGAAAGACCAACGTATTTAACGGAAGAAGCCGGCGTTCAACAGCCTGCAGTTGCGGTAAATAATACACCCAAACCTTCTATTCTCGACCAGGCCGGAATTCAACCGACACAAAATGCGGCAGCACCTGCAGCCACAGCTCCCGGAATGAATCCTCCACACGGACAGCCGGGCCACAGATGTGATATCCCTGTTGGACAGCCATTAAATTCTGCACCGGCACAACCTGCGAAACCAGGAAGTCAAAATGTAACCGTGAATGCTAATCAGGGCCAAACTATTCAAATTGACCCGAACGCTCTTCAGCCGGGAAAATTCTCTGTTGATAAAAACGGAAAAGCAAAAACGGTAAAAACAGCGCCGGGCATGAATCCTCCGCATGGAGAACCCGGACACAGATGTGACATCCCTGTTGGACAGCCCCTTAACAGCAAACCTGCACCTCAGCCACAGCCCGCTCAGACTATTGCCCAAAATACACCAGCACCGGCTCCTACGCCCGCCCCTACAGGTGAAAAGCCAAAACTAAACCCGGCACACGGTGAACCATGGCATAATTGTGGTGTGAAAGTAGGTGAACCTTTGCCATAATTTTGTATTTTTGCACGCATGAAATTATTTCAGATCATAGCAATTGTTTTCTGTTTGGGTCTCCTTCTGACTCCCAAAGATAATTTCTATGCTCAAAATATGCAGGAAAACTGCTGCAAATCCAGCTCTGAGACCAGCTGCTGCGATAAAGATCATAAAAATACTCCTTCAAAGCACGACGGAAAATCAAAGTCTTCCTCATGCAATGATGATTGCTGTTCTTTCTGCATGACATGCTACACTTTTATAGAAACTCCATTTTCAAAAAGCACCAACCTGGAGCTTTCCTACTATAAAGCCAATAAAAATTTACAATTTCAATATTCAGATCCCTATATTTCAGATCGTTTAAAAGAAATCTGGCAGCCGCCGAAATTAGGTTAATTAAACAAAATGTAACGATGTATCAGTTTACCAGTATAATAATTGGTAGATTATCAGATTGTTATATTGTTACGCTAAATTAAATTAATCTAAATTTTAAACAAAAATGAAATCATATATTTCCAGGATTATTCTTGGCATATTTATATTATCTGCACAATTATTTTTTGCCCAAAATCTTTCTAAAAACCAGTTTAAAGTAAAAGGAAACTGTGATATGTGTAAAGAAAGAATCGAAAGTACAGCGAAAAAAGCCGGTGCTAAAGAAGCAAGATATTCAGTTGATTCACAAATATTAACCTTAGAAACCGACCCAGCTATTTCCACGGACGAAATATTAAAAAAAGTCGCCGAAGCAGGTCATGACAATGAAAAGTTTAAAGCAACTGATGAAAGCTATGAAAAGCTTCCCGGATGCTGTCATTATGAAAGAGAAACTCCTGCAAAAGCTGCAGAAGCTCATCAAAATCATTCAAAAGAAGACAATGAGTTTTATGTAAAAGGCAACTGCGGATCTTGTAAGGCAAGAATAGAAAAAGCAGCAAAAGATGCTGGTGCAGACTCAGCGGAATGGAATGCGGAAAAGCAAATGGTTACGCTTGATTTTGATCCTGCAAAAACCTCATCAGGCAAAATTTTAAAGAAAATTGCGGATGTGGGACATGATAATGAAAAGTACAAATCAAATGACAGTACGTATAAAAACCTTCCTTCATGCTGCCTGTATGACAGGGAAATTCCTTTTGGGGAAGCTAATCCTAAAGTTCATTTCGAGGAAAATGAACAGTCTGATCATGCAGTACACACCGAAAACTCAGCTTCAAATAAAGAAGACGAGCATAATCACAATGAGAAATCTATTGAGGGCGTGACCGTAACCGGCGGAAAAGCCTCAACTTCTTTAAATAAAAAAGATGCCGGACTCATTTTTAATATCGATAAAAAAGAATTGTTAAAAGCAGCCTGCTGTAATTTATCTGAAAGCTTTGAAACCAATGCAACCGTTGATGTATCGTTTAGCAATGCCGTTACAGGATCAAAACAGCTGAAAATGTTAGGTTTAGACCAAAAATATACAAGCCTTACAAAAGAATTATTACCCGAAATCCGAGGTCTGGCTTCTGCTTACGGATTGAATTTTATTCCGGGGAGATGGATTGAAGGCATTCAGCTTACAAAAGGCGGAAGCACTGTTACCAACGGCTACGAAAGTATTACCGGACAGATTAATACAGAATTATTAAAGCATGCTGAAAAGTCTGAAACATCTTTAAATATTTTTTCGGATTTTAACGGAAGAGCCGAAGCGAATATTACCCATGTAGAAGCAATTAATCAACACTGGACACAGACATTTTTATTGCATGGAAACGGAACTTTCGGGGACACGGATATGAATGATGACGGTTTTCTTGACAGACTGAAAGGAACTCAGCTAAACGCTGCTTATCTATTAAATTTCAATGATTTAGATCATTCCGGGTTAGGTTCACATTTTGGAATTAATTTTATACGTGATGAAAGAACTTCCGGCCAAATGGGTTATGATAAAAACCTGAGCCAGAAGGAACAGTCTCTTTACGGAGTCGGAATTGATATTTCAAGATTTCAGGTTTGGAATAAAACAGGTTATGTTTTTAAAGGAAAGCCTTACCAGAGCCTTGGCTGGATGAATCAGTACACTTACCATCAGCAGGACAGTTTTTTCGGACTTAGAAATTACGCCGGAAAACAGCATACTTATTATTCAAATCTAATTTTTGAAAATATTTTAGGAAATACAAACTATAAATATAAAGCCGGAGCGAGCTTTTTGTATGACGCTTATGAGGAAACCTATTTAAAAGACAATATAAAAAGAAACGAAATTGTTCCCGGAGTTTTTGCAGAATATACATTAACAGGGTTAAAATACACTTTGGTTGCAGGCGCAAGAGTTGATTTTCATAACCTTGCAGGGACACAGTTTACCCCAAGAATGAATTTTAAATATGATATTACTCCACAAACCATCTTAAGACTTTCTGCGGGAAGAGGCTTCAGAACGGCAAATGTCTTTGCGGAAAGCCAGCAGTATTTTGCATCAAACAGATCAATCCAGATTTTGCAGAACGGCGGAAATATCTATGGCCTGAAGCCAGAAATTGCTTGGAATTATGGTGTAAGCTTACAGCAGGAGTTCAAGCTTTTCGGAAGAAAATCTACCGTTGTAGCAGATTTTTTCAGGACAGATTTTCAGAATCAGGTATTGGTGGACCTGGACAGATCACCTCAGCAACTGGTTTTTTATAATTTAGAAGGAAAATCTTTCGCCAATTCTTTCCAGACGCAGTGGGATTTTTCTCCTTTTAAGAATTTCGATGTAAGATTAGCCTATAAATACTATGATGTTCAGGCAGATTATATGGACGGAAGACGTGAAGTTCCTTTCATGGCGAAGAACAGAGGTTTTGTGAACCTTGCTTATGCTACTAATAAAAATGATAAAGGCGGATTCTGGAGTTTTGACACCACATTGAATTGGGTAGGAAAACAAAGGCTTCCGAACACTTCTGCAAATCCGGAAGAATTTCAACTGCCTGCATATTCCGAATCTTATGCCGTCTTGAATGCTCAGATTTCAAGGAATTTCAACAAAAAGATCAGAGCGTACGTTGGTGGTGAAAATCTTACTTCCTACTATCAGAAAAATGCCATTGTAGATTTCAAAAATCCTTTCGGGAATTATTTTGATGGAGGAATGGTGTATGCGCCGATTATGAAAGCGAATATTTACGTTGGTTTGGATGTTATTTTTTAGGTTTGAGTGTTTGAGAGTTTTAAAGCTTGAGTGATTTTCAAATTATTTCATTCTCAAATTTTCAAATTAAAAAGGCATGGTTTCAATAATTTAATGTTAAAGAAACCATGCTTTTTTGTATCTTTAAACTAAAGTAAATGCATGCCACACCCGCTTATTTTTGAGGATAATTATAAAAAGCTCGGCCTTGAATTTTTTTCAGATAAAAACTTTGAAATAATTAATGGAAATAAATTCAGATATGATATTAAAGTATTTTTTATTCCTGCCGGTTATGAGCTCTCCGTGGATTTTAATCATTTTACAACTACTAAACCCACTCTGTTTTTTCTTACCAATCAGCATCTGAAAGTAGAAAAAGGACAAGAGGAAGCCGTACTTTTATACTACAACCGTGACTTTTACTGCATCCAGATTCATGATAAAGAAGTGGCCTGTGACGGGCTTCTCTTTCATAATGTCTTTGAAATTCCTTTTGTAGAGATGAATTCCGATGAAACCGACATCATTAAAAATTTATTTCAAAACATAAAAGATGAGCTGGAATCAAAAGATTCCTCCGCCGAAGAAATGATCCGTACTTATGTGAAGCAGATCATCATCCGTGCCACCAGAAAATGGAAGAAGCAAAATCTTGACAATGACACTATCAAAATTCCCGGCAGCGAAATGGATATTTTCCGGGATTTCAGCAGGCATCTTGAAATTCATTTCAGAAACAAACACAATGTGGCAGATTACGCAGACCTCCTCCATCTCGCTCCAAAAACACTGACTCATAAATTTAAAAGCTTAAACCTGGAATCTCCCAATCAGTTTATCATCAACAGGATTCTTCTGGAAGCCAAAAGGCTCTTATTCTACACAGATAAGCCCGTAAAAGAGATTGCCTATGACCTGGGCTATGAAGATCCGGCTTATTTCAACCGTCTTTTCACCAATAAAATAGGAAGTACTCCTTCAAATTTCAAAAAAAATTACGCTTCGGGAAAAAAGTACAATATTTAAGTCTTTTTATCTATTTATTTAAAACAATAACCGATATATCTTTGTAACATCAAAAACAAACAACATAACAACTAAAAAATAAAGCAATTATGAAACGTAACGCAACAGCCGTTTGGAACGGTACCATCAAAGAAGGAAACGGACACATCACTACTCAAAGCACAACTTTAAACCAGACTCAATATTCTTTCAACAGCCGTTTTGCTGACGGAGTCGGGACAAATCCTGAAGAATTACTGGCAGCAGCTCATGCAGGATGTTTCACCATGAAGCTGAGCGCAGAACTTTCTCAGGCAGGTTTTACTCCGGAAGAATTAACTACAAAATCTGTAATCACTTTAGACCCGAACATCGGGAAAATCACAAAATCTGAATTGACTTTAACAGCAAAAGTTCCGGGAATTTCAGAAGAAGAATTTCAAAAATATGCTAAAATCGCTGAAGAAGGATGCCCGGTAAGCGCAGCTTTCAACTTTGAGATTACTTTGAATGCTACTTTAGCTAACTAAGAATTTATTAATAATAAAAATGTGTGGAAACTTCACACATTTTTATTTGCTAAACACGACCAGTTTTGTCGTATATAAACTTTACATTTGTAATATACGAATATAAATTTTGAACTTATAATAAGTTTTATGCGTTCGGAACCAAAAAATATATAAATTTGTATTTTAGCAGATATCATAATAATTTTAATATGTCAACAGAGAAGATTTTTATATCGCCTAGACTTGAAGGACATCGTTTTGATGATCACACACTTCCTGTTAGTCTTTTAGAAGATTTTTCTGCTTTTGAAGAACTAATTTTTGAGCTCGCGAAAAAAATATACTTAGACCAAAATCCACAAAGAAAAAGAGTTCCTAAAGGATTCACTGATAATGTTTATTTAAAACTTTCTAAAATCGAAGAAGGTAGTACAATTCCACAGATATTAATTGCAGTTGCAACAAGTATCTCTACCCCAACTATTCCTATTGATAATGATGAATATTTTAGTTATTTTGAAAAAGCACGAGATAAAGTCTTTGAAATAGTTGAAAGTGCAAATTCTGGAAAGTCAGTTGAAATGGATAGTAAATTTCTAAATTACTTTAGTCGTATTGGCAAAAATTTAGAAGATGGTGAAACAATAGACTTTTTAAACTCTACGTTACTAAATAGAAATGTTAAATTAAACAAAAATACGAGAAGAAAGATACTTTTATCTAGGGAAGAGAAACTTGTTTACTCTGAAATAATTCATGAAAATGTCCTTATATCTTCAATTGATAAAAAAAATAAAATTTTCCATGTTGAATTAAAAGACTCTACGTTTGAACAACCTATAATTGATGATTTTTGCGATACTATTTATTTGGCATTTCAAGAATATGAAAACAAAACTCTAGTTTCTTTGAAAGCAACTGGCATATTTAATGAACAAAATAAACTTGTACATATAGAGGATATTCAATCAATGGATGTGTTAGATGCTTATGATATTAATGTTAGATTGCAAAGTTTATTTCAATTAGAAGATAAGTGGTATGATGGTATTCAAGGCAAAGTCATAAATAAAGAAAAAGCCAATATTTTTGAAAGTTTCTTTAAAAATTATTTTAATTCTAACTTACAACTTCCTGCCATATTTCCAACGTTAAATGGCGATCTTGTTCTTGAATGGAAAAAAGGTGAAATTGAAATTTCCTTAGAAGTTAATTTAAGTAATTTAAATGCAGAATTATTTTATTTCGAGATGGATAATGACCATAATGATTTTCAGGAAGAAATTAATTTAAATCTCAATTCTGAATGGGAAAAAATTAATAATCTTATTGCAAAAAGTATCATCTAATGAACGAAGAAACATTACTACATAGACAGATACATCCTACTTGGGTTCAGAATGACACTATATCTTCCCAAGCGTTTTTAGCAGAAAATAATATTGCATCATTAGCATTTATCCCATCTGAGAAAGATGATAAAAAATTATCTGTATATAATGGTGATAAGTTTTCACCTAAAGAATCATATATTCACTTCACTTCTGAATACAAATCAACTGGAGTATTATCTGTAACAATTGATGAAGTAAATTCAGTAGGTGATTTAAAGGTAGAAGAAGATAATAATCCCTTTGATGGTCACTCTAATATAGATTACAATAATGTTGAAAACGCAACTCAAATAAAAAAGAAAGCAAAAAAGATAAAAAATCTAGCCGTCCAGAGAGGATGGACTCATAAAGAGGATTAGCTTAGAAATTAAATCTGAATATTTGAAATATTCAGATTTAATTTTGAAAAAAATATACCATTCGGTATATTTTTGTACATTTGTACCATTATCAATTGAAAATGTCAAAAGCAGAAAAGACAAAACAATTCATTATTGAAAAAACCGCAACTTTGTTCAACACCAAAGGCTATACTTCCACGTCGCTTTCAGACATTACGGAAGCTACGGGGCTTACCAAAGGAAGTGTCTATGGAAATTTTGAAAACAAAGATGAAGTAGCATTGGAGGTGTACAAGTATAATTCCGGCTTGCTTGGAAAAAATATGGCACATTCGCTTAGCAATGAATTTTCCACGACAATTGATAAACTGCATGCTTTTGTTGATTTTTACCGTAAATGCTGGAAATCTGTTTTTGAAAACGGCGGATGCCCATTAATGAACGCTGCCACAGAAGCCGATGATAAATTTCCAACTTTAAAAGAACAGGTTACACAATCTTTCGCAGGGTGGATAAAGAACCTTTCAGAAATTATCATTCAGGGGCAGGAAAATGGAGAAATTCATAAAGAATTAAATGCTGAAGAATACGGATCATTGTTTATTATGATCGTAGAGGGCGGCATTTTACTTTCAAAAACCACCGGTGAAGAAAAATACCTCAATCTTGCTCTCGACAGAATATTATTAATCATAGATAAAGAATTAAAACTCCTTCCATCATAAACTTTACAATATGGAAACAAAAAAAGTGGCCATTGTAGGATACAACAGAATTCCTTTTGCCAGAATCAATACAGCCTATGCAGATAAAGGAAACCAGGATTTACTGGTTCCCGCGCTGAACGGTCTTATTAATAAATACAATCTCAAAGGAAAACTTTTGGGAGAAGTCGCCGGCGGTGCCGTAATCAAGCATATTTCCGAAAGCAACCTCATCAGAGAATCTGTAATGGAAACCTCTCTGGACCCCGCAACTCCGGCTTGCGATCTTCAGCAAGCCTGCGATACAGGAATTGAAGCTGCCATTTATATCGGGAATAAAATTGCCCTCGGCCAGATCGAAAGTGGAATTGCCTGCGGTGTTGAAGCCATGAGCGATATTCCTTTTGAATCTTCACCGAAGTTAAGAAAAGCCTTGTTAAAGGCTAATAAAGAAAAATCCGTTTTTGGAAAAGTAAAACAATTATTAAGTCCAAAAATAAAAGACTGGATGCCGATTCCCTATAAAGGCCAGGAACCTAAAACCGGGCTCGTGATGGGCGGCCACACAGAAATTACTGCAAAATATTACCAGATTTCACGCGAAGATCAGGATGAACTGGCTCTAAAAAGCCACCAGAATATGGCAAAAGCCTATGATGAAGGTTTTTTTGATGATATGATTACTCCTGCTTATGGTTTGAATACGGATAATAATCTTCGCAGGGATACAAGTTTAGAAAAATTAGCTTCATTAAAGCCGGCTTTTGACAAACAAAACGGGACTTTAACAGCCGGAAATTCAACACCTTTTACCGATGGAGCCTCTGCAGTTTTATTAGCAAGTGAAGAATGGGCAAAAGATAATAATCTTCCTGTTTTAGCATATATCACCTTCTCTGAAGTTGCAGGAATTGAATATGTGGAAAATAAACAAAACCTATTGCTTGCTCCTGTTTTCGCCGCCGACAGAATGTTAAAAAAAGCAGGCATGAGTTTGGAAGATTTTGATTATTATGAAATCCATGAAGCTTTCGCGGCACAGGTTTTAGCGACCCTAAAAATATGGGAAAATGATGATTTAGCTAAAAAATTCGGGCTGGAAAAAGCATTGGGAAAAATTGACCGAAATAAATTAAACGTAAAAGGCGGAAGCCTTGCCGTAGCTCATCCCTTTGCAGCAACTGGAGGAAGAATTATAGGAACCCTGGCCAAACTTTTAGATGAAAAAGGAAGCGGAAAAGGATTCATTTCCATCTGCGCAGCCCGTGGACAGGGAGTTACGATGATTTTAGAAAAATAAAACTGATATGGACAGATTAGCACAATTACAGCAATTCATCGGAAAGGAATTTACCCAATCTCCTTCACCGTTCATGAAATGGCTCAATCCTGTAGTACTTTCCGCAGAAGAAGGACAGCTGGAGTTTCAGTATAAAGTAAGAGCGGAATGGCTGAACCCGATAGGAAATCTCCACGGCGGCGTTACCGCTGCTATTGTATACGACATCATTGGGGCCACTATGTTTTCTTTGAACGAAACTTCTTTCATAACCACCATAAATAATGTCATAGATTATTTTTCAACTGCAAAAGAAAATGATAATATTGTAGCGGAAACTAAAATCATTAAAAGAGGAAAACAATTTGTAAATGCACAATGCGAAATATGGAACGCAGATAAAACACGCTTGATTGCAAGAGGAACCTCTAATTTATTCAAAATCAACAATTAAATGAAAAGAGTTGTCATTACAGGTCTTGGCGCAGTGACGCCTTTAGGAAATAATGTCGAAGAATTTTGGCAAAACAGTATCAACGGGGTAAGCGGGGCTAATAAAATAACCCATTTCGATACAGAAAAATTTAAAGTACATTTTGCATGTGAGGTTAAAAATTTTGATCCGAAATTACATCTCACCCACAATGAAATTAAAAGAAGCGATCTCTTTTCACAATATGCCATGTATTCTTCCGCGGAAGCGTTAAAAGATTCCGGACTTGAAATAGAAAACATGGATCCTTTCGATATCGGGGTTATATGGGGAACAGGGCAAGGCGGAATGATCACCTTTGAAAATGAGGTGAATGCTTTCGCAAAAGGAGACGGAACTCCGCGATTTAATCCTTTTTTTGTACCCAAATTTATTGCTAACATGGCTTCAGGGATGATTTCCATGAAATATGGGCTCCAGGGCATCAATTACACCACAGTTTCAGCCTGTGCTACGGGAAATACGGCATTAATGGATGCTTTCAACTATATCCGTCTCGGAAAAGCAAAAGTAATCATCAGCGGTGGTTCTGAAGCAGCCATTACTGAAGCTTCCATCGGCGGTTTTTCCAGCATGAAAGCAATGTCTACAAGAAATGACGATTTTTCCACAGCCAGCCGTCCTTATGACGCAGACCGGGATGGTTTTGTGATGGGAGAAGGCGCAGGATCCTTAATTCTTGAAGAGTATGAGCATGCAAAAGCAAGAGGAGCCAAAATTTACGCAGAATTAGTAGGAGCAGCCATGACAGCTGATGCGTATCATATGACCGCACCTCATCCGGAAGGAATCGGGGCTATAAAAGCTATGCAATTAGCATTAAATGAAGCAGGAATAAATGCAGAGGATATAGATTATATCAATCCGCACGCAACTTCTACCCCGCTAGGAGACCTGGTGGAACTAAACGGGATTACAAAACTGTTTAAAGGAAACAAGAATCTCGACATCAGTGCCACAAAATCTATGACAGGACACTTGTTAGGAGCAGCCGGAGCAGCAGAAGCCATTCTTTCCATCAAAGCAATTGAAAAGGGAATCATTCCACCAACAATAAACCTTCATACTATTGATGAAAATATCCCGAAAGATATCAATATCGTTTTTGGAGAGGCAAAGGAAAAGAATATCAATTATGCCCTGAGTAATGCTTTCGGATTTGGAGGGCATAATGCTACTTTGATTTTTAAGAAGTTTTCTTAATTTTTAATTTAAATCTTTCTCGCAGATTTTGAGAATTAAATTATTAAAATCTAAGTAAGAGCTGAGAAATTCTTCCTTCGTCAGAATGACAAAAAGCAGTAGAATTAATACAAATAAAAAAGCAGTCAAAAAAATGACTGCTTTTTGTGTTATGATTTCAACCATTCCGATTGGGAAAGGTAATTCTGGTCCGGATAATAAATGAAAAGAAGATTTCTTCCTTTTATTGTGTTAATGATCGGCTGTGTAAGGTCTCTCGGAACAGCAGGGCAACCCCAGCTTCTCCCGATTCTCTTATGCATTGCTGCAAAATCTTCGCTTACATAATCTGCACCGTGCATCACGATAGCTCTTTTGTAAGCAGCATCATTAAAACCTTTGTCCATACCCAATAATCTAAGAGAGTACCCGTTTTCCCCGTCATAAGTGGCATCCGTGATATAAAATCCAAGGCTGCTCTGTAACGAACTTTCCGTGTTAGAAAAATTCGTTGCAAATTCTTCGCCTGTATTTTTACCGTGTGCAACTAATGAGTTGAATAAAACTTTTCTCTCATTCATATCAATTACCCAAAGTCTTTTTGTATTTGATGACATAGAAAAATCGCATACCGTAAGTAAATGCGAATCCTGATTAAGTAAACCTGCCTTCTTTAAGTTTTCATACCCTGTGAGAGCTTTAAAGAAAACATCCTGGTTCAGCTCATGCCCTTGTTCAAATGCAATAGATCTGTATAATTCTTCTGATGAAGATACAGTATTTGTGATCTTCTCAGATTTCGTGTTGGCTAATCTTTCAATTTTTTTTGTACTGATTTCATTCTTCGAGACTGCCTTTTTTGGAGACAGGTAGAATGAAGTAGTTACCATGTAAATGATACCTAATAAGCTATAAAATCCTTTCATTCAATATTATGTTAAATCCAATTGAGTAAGCAAATTTAGAAAAACATAAATATTTCGGGGAATAAACTGTATAAGTTTAACGCAATTTAAGAAACTTTAACTTACTGATTTTGTGATTAAAATAGCTTATTTTTCACGATCCGGAACAAATTCCAAGCTGAGCGAATTCATACAGTAACGCAGTCCGGTGGGCTTTGGGCCGTCATCAAAAACATGTCCCAAATGGGAATCACAACGCTGACATAGAACCTCTACCCTGTCCATCCCGTAGGTAAGATCACGCTTGTAGTAGACTCCTTGTTTATCTGCTTCAAAAAAGCTTGGCCATCCGCAGCTGCTGGAAAATTTTGAATCCGAACGGAACAGGTGATTTCCGCAGACCGCACAATAATATTCGCCCACCTCATCAAATTCATTGTATTTCCCTGTAAAAGCTCTTTCCGTAGCGGCCTCTCTTGCAATAGCATATACATCCGGAGCCAGGATTCTTTTCCATTCTTCATTAGAAACTTCCAGTTTTGTAGTGTCTGTTCTGGAATAGTATGGATTGTTTTTTGCTTCGTTTTCCATAGAATTATTTTAAATATTTTGTTTAAAAAATTAAACTACAAAAGGCACAAAAGCTTTTGACACTTTAAAACATTTATTTTAAAACGTTTACAGCTTTGAAAACAATAATTCACACAAGAAGAAAATCAAGATTTTCGAAAGCTAATGTGTACTTTTTGTTGTATAATTTTAACTTTAACTAAATTATGTGTTTAAATTTTTTGTGACTTATATGGTTACAATAAATCATAAGTTTCACAACCAAATTTACTAAATTTGAGAGTATGAATGATGAAGCCAAAAGAAAACAGCTCAAAAAATATAAAGCATTCGCCACCGGATTATTTCTTCTGATGGCTGTTATTTTCGTTATTACAACTATTTTACAAAAGTCCCACGATACGCATTGGCTTGGATATGTGCGTGCCTTTTCGGAAGCTGCGATGGTAGGAGCTTTGGCAGACTGGTTTGCGGTTACTGCATTGTTCCGTCACCCTTTGGGGCTGCCTATTCCCCACACCAACCTCATCGAAAACAGCAAGCAGAGCCTGGGTGATAATCTGGGAAGTTTTGTGGTTAATAACTTCCTTTCACCTCAAAATATCCGTCCGTATATCCAAAAATTAAAAATCTCGAATTTCGTTGGAGAATGGCTCGGAAAGGAGAAAAACCAGGAAATTCTCATTAAAAATCTTTCTGATATTATTCTTGATATTCTCAGTAAGCTTGACGATTCTGAAGTAAGTCATTTCATCAGCAAAAAGGTAACGGAAATGACCGATAATATCAAGCTTAATGCTATTCTCGGAAACGGAATCAATTATCTTCTGGATAAAAATGATCATCAGAAAATCATCACCAATCTTTCGGCGCAAATAAAAAATTATATCCTCGAAAATGATGAAATGATCAAGGACCGCGTAAAAAAAGGAAGCTACACTTTCATACCAGCATTTGTTGATAATAAAATTGCAGATAAAATATCAACCGGGCTTTCGGATTTTTTCAGAGAAGTGGAAGAAGATCCGGATCATGAGATCAGGGGTTTGGTGACAAGAAAGATTTATGAGTTTTCCAATGAATTAAAACAAGATCCTAAATGGGAAAATGAATTTAAAACCATTAAAAAAGATCTCCTTAAAAATGAAAAGCTGAATGAATATTCAAACGACATCTGGATTTCCATTAAAAATACGCTTAAAAATGAACTACAGGAAGACGAATCTTCATTAAAAAAATACGTTTCCAAAAACCTGAATGAATTTTCACAAAATCTTAAAACAGACGAAAATCTTCAAAATAAAATAGATCACTGGGTCCGTGTGACTGCTTATAAATATATTCTAAAAAATACGCATCAGTTCGGCAGCCTTATAAGCTCCACCGTAGGAAACTGGCAGGGAAAAGAATTAAGCGAAAAACTGGAGCTGGAAGTAGGAAAAGACCTGCAGTTCATCCGGGTGAACGGAACATTGGTCGGAGGCTTGGTAGGCTTGATCATTTACACCATCGCACACTTCTTCCTCTAAAAACTTTTTACACCAAACTCTAACTAAACCATGAAAAACATTTTAACTCTTTTATTTTATTTCTGCAGCATTCTCTGTTTCAGCCAAAAAGTGGAACTAAAAAAAATAACCGACTCCTCACAGATTTTTAAAGGAGAAATTGCAGGAAGTCCCATTACCATACAGCTTAATTACAGTGGAATTATTGATTGTCACCAGTACCAGCATTTTGTGGACGGCTGGTATTATTATGATAAATACAAAAAGAAAATCTCTCTTACCGGAGTTTACAACCTTGGAGACCTGTACCTTTTTAATTTTGGGGATCAACAGAAAAAAGCGACAAAAAGCTTCAGACAAAAAATAACCCGCGACCTCATCGAAAAGTCAGACAGTATCGCAAAAACGTTGAAGGCAAAAGAAATACTGAGCTTTTCCGGGCAGGATTTTGACAAGCCGGTTGCAGGAAATTTTTATTTAGGAAATAAGACCCATGCGGCAAAATTATTCACAAAAGACACCCGGATTTACCGTTACAATAATTACATTACCATTCCGAACAATAAAAAAATCAACACCTATGATTTTATCAATCCGCGTGGCGGAAATGAGCTCATTTCCTATGCTTCCGATAAATATGGCAACAGGGTTTTATTGTATTTTGAAGAAGTGTCCAATTTCAATTTCTGCGGAATGTGCGGGGCAAGCGACGGCGAAAAAGGTTACCGGGTCATCTATTTTACCAACGACTGGAACTTTAAAAAATATGAAGATTTTCTTACAGAAAGCTGTATCGAAAATATTTATGACACTAAAATGACGAAATCAAAAGAGGGTAAGATTTTAAAATTTAATATTCAGAAAACAACGGTTTCGCCGGCATATACTTTAACAGTGGATGTAAAAAATGCTTCTGTGATAAAGTCAAAATAAAAAAGAGAGCCCAAATTGACTCTCTAATATTTTAATTTTTTAATTTAATTATCTCGGTAATCTGCTTGCTCTTATCAAAAGTTCTTTATTAATATCATTAATCAGTTCCGGGCCTTCATAGATAAATCCGGTGTAAAGCTGAATCAGACTCGCTCCGGCATCCAGTTTTTCAATCGCATCCTTTGCAGAATGAATACCTCCGACACCGATGATCGGAAAAGCTCTGTCGCTTTTGTCCGCCAGATATTTGATCATTTTTGTGCTTCTCTCACGAATCGGTTTCCCGCTTAAACCGCCGTTTCCGATTTGTGCTAAAACTTCAGGTGATGTTTTTAAACCTTCCCTGTTCACAGAAGTGTTTGAAACTACGATACCGTCTATTTTTGTTTCTGAAATCAATTCAATAATTTCATCTAGCTGATTGTTATTAAGATCCGGAGCAATTTTCAAAAGAATCGGTTTCTGTACAGCTTTTGTCTGATTGATTTTTTTAACTTCTGTAATTAATTCACGAAGATATTCTACGTCTTCCAGTTTCGCGTGGCTTCCTACATTCGGGCAGCTTACATTCAGAACGAAATAATCTACATAAGGATGAAGACCTTCAAAGCAATCCAAATAATCCTGAGTGTAATTTTCCGGTGCCGTATCTGTATTTTTCCCGATATTTCCGCCGATAATTATTTTGCCTTTGTTGCCTTTCAGCTTTTCAATGGCAGCTTCAAGTCCATCGTTGTTGAAACCCATTCTGTTGATAATTCCACCATCTTCAATGAGACGGAATAATCTTTTCTTAGGATTTCCGGCCTGCGCTCTAGGCGTAACCGTACCAATTTCAACAAATCCAAAGCCTAAATCTCCCAGTTCATTAAACAAAACCGCATTTTTATCGAAACCTGCCGCTAATCCAACCGGATTTTTAAATTTTAAACCGAAAACTTCTCTTTCCAGACGCTTGTCTTCAATAGGTTTTGGAAAAAATAATTTAGTAAGAAATCCGAAATTCTTAAGCACCGAAAAGGTAAAGTGATGAACTTCTTCGGGATCATATTTGAAAAGAATCGGGCGAATGAGCGATTTGTACATTGAAAAAAAGTTTTACAAAAATACTCATTTTAAATTTAATGTTTGATTACCACATGATACTTTATGAAAAAAGATATTATAAATGATATCTATAAGATACAAAGCCTACGCTGATTTAATGAAGCTACATCTTGAAGAGCCGTGAAACAAATTTTTGCCTTTACTTCCTAAATAAACATTGAGCAATAAAATCTTTGCGTTTAAATCATTAAGAATAAGAACTCAGATCCAATTTCAAAATGTTCCCTACTCTTTTGAACTCTTCATCTATAGTCGCATTTACCGTAATTCTTTCGTTAGAAACAGGATGATTAAAAATCAACTGATGGGCATGAAGTGTCATTTTATTGATACCGAATGTTTCCAGCCACAATTTATTCTGTTTATTACAACCATGTTTTCTGCAGCCTAAAATTGGGTGCAAAATATGCTTAAAATGTTTTCTCAGCTGATGAAATCTTCCCGTTTCAGGGATGGCTTCCACCAGACAATATCTGGAAGTCTGATGTTTTAAAAAAGGTAAAGCTATTTCTGAAGTCTGCAGACGATGATAATAAGTAACTGCATTTTGTCTGATTTCATTTTCATTAATTAAATCATAATCAATGGTTTCCTCTTCCTTCGTCCAGCCACGAAGAATAGCAATATATTTTTTTTCCACTTCCCTAGTTGCAAATCTCTCACTCATGATCCTAAGCGTTTCTTTATCTAATGTGAAAAGTAAAACTCCCGAAGTTTTTCGGTCTAAACGATGCACCGGATACACTTTTTGCCCGATCTGCTTTTTCAACTCCTGAATGGCATAAGTATCGGCTTCGCCGGAGTAAAATGATTTATGAACCAATAATCCGCTGGGTTTGTTGATAGCAATAAGGCGTTCGTCACGATAAAGAATTTCTAACATAGGGCAAAAGTAGATATTTTTCAATTGCTAACCTTCAGGGTTTTGAAAACCTTGAAGGTTTTAGAAAAAAGTGGTGCTTGTCTGTTAATTAAACCTAACGGGTTTTAAAAACCCGTTAGGTTTTGTAAAGGTACAACAGTCAATAGCCCTGATTGAGCGGCATGTCTGAGCTCTTTTCTGGGATTTGGGTTTGGGCGGGGGCTCCGCCCCCGCCCAAACCCAAATCCCAGAAAAAGCGAGTAGCGAAAGCAGGTTCCCGGCTCCTAATTCCCATATAAACAAAAACTTCTGCCTTACAGCTTCCAACTTCCCGCTTTTTCACTATTTTTGCAACTTCAGACGATAAAAATATGGCAAAGCAAGAAGATGTTTTCAAGAAAGTGATTTCTCACGCTAAAGAATACGGTTTTATTTTCCCTTCCAGTGAGATCTACGACGGTTTATCCGCTGTGTATGATTATGGACAGAACGGTGCCGAACTAAAAAATAATATCAAACAATACTGGTGGAAAGCGATGGTACAGCTTAACGAAAATATTGTGGGTATTGATTCGGCAATTTTGATGCACCCTACAACATGGAAGGCATCAGGCCACGTAGATGCTTTCAACGATCCACTGATTGATAATAAGGATTCTAAAAAACGTTTCAGAGCAGATGTTTTGGTGGAAGATTATTGCGCTAAAATTGAAGATAAAGAAAATAAGGAAATCGAAAAGGCGGCGAAAAGATTCGGTGAATCCTTTGATAAAGATCAGTTTGTTGCAACGAATCCAAAAGTATTGGAATACAGGGCAAAAAGAGAAGCCATTCTTTCAAGACTGGCAAAATCTCTGGAAAATGAAGATCTTGCTGATGTAAAAGCTTTAATTGAAGAATTGGAAATTGCTGATCCTGACACGGGTTCTAAAAACTGGACGGAAGTAAGACAGTTCAACCTGATGTTCGGAACGAAACTGGGTGCTTCTGCAGATTCCGCGATGGATCTTTATTTAAGACCGGAGACAGCGCAGGGTATTTTCGTTAATTTCTTGAATGTACAGAAAACTTCACGTCACAAGCTTCCTTTCGGTATTGCACAAATCGGAAAAGCATTTAGAAATGAGATTGTTGCAAGACAGTTTATTTTCAGAATGCGTGAATTCGAACAAATGGAAATGCAGTTCTTCGTTGCTCCGGGAACGGAACTAGAATTCTACGAACAATGGAAACAAAAGCGTCTGAATTGGCACTTAGCTTTAGGTTTGGGTGATGAAAACTACAGATTTCATGATCATGAGAAACTGGCCCACTATGCGAATGCTGCGGCAGATATTGAGTTTAATTTCCCCTTCGGATTCAAAGAACTGGAAGGTATTCATTCAAGGACAGATTTCGATTTAAAAGCTCATGAAGAGTTCTCAGGAAGAAAGCTTCAATTCTTCGACCCGGAAAGAAATGAAAATTATGTTCCATACGTAGTGGAAACTTCGGTTGGTTTAGACAGATTATTCCTTTCTATTTTCGCTCATTGCTTAAGAGATGAAACTTTGGAAGATGGTTCAGAAAGAACGGTTTTATCTTTACCACCAGCTTTAGCACCAATCAAAGCTGCAATTCTTCCATTAATGAAAAAAGATGGTTTAGCTGAATATGCAGAACAGATTTTCAATGATTTGAAGTACGATTTCAACCTATTCTACGAAGAAAAAGATGCAATTGGAAAACGCTACAGAAGACAGGATGCTATCGGGACGCCTTACTGTATCACCATAGACCACGATTCTTTGACAAATCACACCGTGACAATAAGAGACAGAGACACCATGCAACAGGAAAGGGTTCCGGTTTCCGAGCTGAGAAGAATCATTGACGAAAAAACGAATTTCAGAAATTTACTTTCTAAAATATAGATTGAAAGCCTTGAGAAATCAGGGCTTTTTTTATGTTCTTTTTTTGAATAGATTTGTTTCTAAACTATTTAATTCAAAATATTTATGGGGCTGATCATCTTACAAGGCATTTTAATTCTCCTTATTATTTCGGTTATCCTTGTTTACATTTTAGGATACGGCTATCTGTTTAACGGGATTTCCAAAACCTATCTTAAAGGAAAACTAAGTGCTAATATCGACGACGGAAAGTTTTTTACCAGCAACCTCATCGCCACAAAAAATCCGAAACCCTGGCGGGAAGCGGCAACATACAATAAAACTGAACTTCCGAAAAATATAATTGATGATTTAAAGCACTCGAACACTGCATCATTCCTTGTTGTTAAGGATGGAGAACTTGTTCATGAACAATATTTCAACGGCTATCATAAATTATCCAACACCAATTCTTTTTCGATGGCTAAAGCCATCACTGTAATGCTTTTCGGAAAAGCCCTGGAAGAAGGGAAAATTAAAAATATTGATGCTCTTTTTTCGGATTATTTTCAAGAGTTTAAGCAGAAAGAATTTGGTAAAAACTTAACCCTTAAAAATTTAGCCCAAATGGAAGCCGGCCTTAATTGGGACGAAGATTATAAAAATCCTTTTTTGCCCAACGCAAAAGCTTATTATGGAAGAAGCCTTATAAAAGCTACTTTTTCAAGAAAATTTAAAGAAAATCCGGGAGAAAAATTTGAATATCAGAGCGGCTCCACACAACTGCTGGGATTTGCCGTAAGAAAAGCGGTGGGACAATCTCTGGCCAGCTATTTATCTGAAAAATTCTGGGTTCCGATGGGTATGGAATATGCTGCAACCTGGAGCACAGACGAAAGCGGCATGGAAAAAACCTACTGCTGCATCCATTCCAACGCAAGAGATTTTGCAAAGCTGGGACAGTTATTTTTAGATAACGGAAAAGTTGGCGACCAACAGCTCTTAAATCCTGATTTTATCAACCAAATGAAAAATCCCACCGAAAAATCCCAGCAAATCTACGGAATGGGCTTTTGGATTAATAATGATAACCCTATTAAACATTATTATTTTCTGGGACTTCAGGGACAATATATTATCATGGTTCCGGAACATAAAATGGTCATCGTAAGAACCGGCAGCTACAATAATCTTCCGAAAACCGACAGAGGAAGGCCCGATCAGGTGAAGTTTTTAGTAAATGAAACCGTAAAATTATTTGCTTAAAGGCTGGAACTAAGGTTTAAGTTTAAAATATTTAAAAGTAATAAGATGGAAAAATACAATCCTTCCGTGGATGAATATATTGAGAAATCTGCAGATTTTGCAAAACCTATCCTAAACTATCTCCGGGAAGTTGTTCATGAAGTATGTCCCGATTGCGAAGAAGCTATAAAATGGAAATTTCCAACTTTTATGTATAAAGGAAAAATTCTTTGTTCAATGGTTGCATTCAAAAATTATTGCAGCATGGGCTTCTGGCTTCATGGTGAGATGAAAACCATAAAGAATCTTGAAACCGATGTTGAAAAAACCAATATGTTCAGCCTTGGAAAGATCACTACAACAGAAGATCTGCCTCCCAAACCTCAGCTCACAAAAATTATCCAAGAAGCCATGGAATTAACAGATATGGGGGTTACTTTGAAGAAAGCGCCACCATCTAAAACAGAAATTGCAGTTCCTGATGAGTTTCAAAGTGCATTAAATGAAAACAAAAAAGCTTTACAGGTATTTGAAAAAGCGTCACCTTCTTTCCGGAAAGAATACATCACTTGGATTATTGATGCTAAAACAGAGGCCACCAGAAACAAAAGAATAGACCAGGTTCTGGAATGGATTTCTGAAGGAAAAGGACGAAACTGGAAATATGAAAAAAAGAAATAAGCGCGTCTGAATTTGCAATGGAAGCAGAAGTTTTTCTTTAAACTAAGTTTTTAGTGGAACCGGAAGTTGGCTTCATTTAGCGTATTATTTTTTAAGAATGCTTCATATTCCGGAGACAGTTGGGCACGCCCGAAAGTATTTTGACCACTCATGCTTCCAAGCCGCACTTTATCTTTCCCATATTTCTTATTCATGGCATCCATTGCCTTCATTACCGGCAGATGCTGATTTTGGGTATCTTCTTCAAAAAGATTGATTAATCTCTGATCTTCAGGAACGAAATCATTTACAATAACGCCTGCTTTTTTATAATGAAATCCTTCTCTGTAAATACTTTCAAACAGTTCATTCACTACCCTTCCAATGAGGATGGAGGAATTTGTAGGATTAGGAAGAATTTTTGTGGCTGCATTTCTGTATTCCGGAAGATCTTTCCTGAAACGGTTCGTCTGCACAAAAACCGTGACCTTTTTACAGCAGGTATTTTGCCTTCTGAGCCTTTCAGAACAATACATACCGAAAGTTTCCAAACGTTCACGGACATCCTCTTTTTTTGTGAGCATTTCCATGAAGCTTCTTGTGACCGCAATGGATTTTTTTGCTGATGGAGTATCTAATTCCAATTGACGAATTCCCTTCAGCTCGTTAATCATCCGTACCCCATGAATTCCCATTACTTTACGGACCCACATTTCAGGTTTTTGGAGCAGATCCCATGCTTTGTGAACGCCGCTATCCTGCATTTTAACGGTAAGTCTTCTTCCGATTCCCCAAACATCTCCAATATTTAGCCATTTTAGTGCTTTTTCGATTTTTTCAGGAGTATCTAAAATGTAAACACCATTGAATTTCTCAGGAAAATCTTTGACAATCCTGTTCGCAACCTTACACAAGGTTTTTGTAGGGGCAATTCCTATGCTTACCGGAATATTTGCCTCTTCTTTAATTTTATCTTTAATCTCAAGACAGTAATCGTAAATACTGACATATTTAAAACCGGTAAGATTTAAAAACAATTCATCAATACTGTAGACTTCATGCTCTACAACATAGGACTTTGCAATACGAATAACCTGCTGGCTTTTAAAATTATACAACTCAAATTTCGCAGAAAAAGATTTCACGTCATGTTCCTTGAAAAGCTTTTTATACTTAAACGCAGGAGCCGCCATCGGAATTCCAAGCTCTTTGGCTTCCTTGCTTCGGGACACAACACATCCGTCGTTGTTGGAAAGAACCACAACGGGCTTATTTTCCAGCTCAGGATCTAAAGTCCGTTCACAGGAAACAAAAAAATTATTGCAATCTACTAAAGCATACATGGCTTACTGATGAAACATTTTCAATACAAAATTATAACTTTTTGAATAGATATTTATGTTAAATTTAAATTTTAACAGTATATTAAATATTTGATTATCAATACATTAATTTACTCCAAATACGTCAAGTTTTGTCGTACCACAGCGCTAACTTTGCTTTCCAAAAACATTAAATAATTGATATGGATAAAGTGACTTTATAGAGAATAGAAAAGCTTCACCCGTCAGTAAGGGAAGAAGTAAAACAGATCATTAAAGAATGTGACACAGCCTTAACGGGAAGAGCGAAAGTAAGAATTACGCAGGGCCTGAGAAGTTTTGAAGAGCAGGAAAAACTGTACGCAATCGGAAGAATTACCACAGGAAAAAAAGTAACCAATGCCAAGGCCGGACAAAGCATTCACAATTATGGCTTCGCAGTGGATATTTGTATGATGATTGACGGGAAAACTGCGAGCTGGGACACCGTAAAAGACTGGGATAACGATAAAGTAGCCGACTGGTACGAATGCGTAAAGATTTTTGCAAAACACGGCTGGGACTGGGGTGGAAACTGGAAAACCTTTAAGGACCTTCCCCATTTTGAAAAGAAAAGCATCCTGACGAAAAAAGGTATAGTAAAAACAAGCTGGAGAACACTCATAAAAATGAATACAGATGAGGACGGGTATGTGGTTATTTAATTCTCCTTTAATTGAAATTTATTTTTAACACGACAAGTTCTGTCGCTTCCCCGACCTACCTTTGCTTTACAGGAAAACACCAAAAGCGATCTCAATAATAAGCTAAAACCAATAGTTAATTCTTCGGAAAACTATTGGTTTTACTTGTCTAAGGCTGCTAAGGTTTTTCCAGGAAAAATGTAAAAGCAACATGAAAAAGACAACCATTCTTTCTTTGGACGGGGGCGGAATCAGGGGAATTATCACCTGCATTATTCTGCGTTACATAGAAGAGCAGCTGCAGATTCATGATAAACCAAGCGCCAAGCTTGGAGACTATTTTGATCTCGTGGCCGGAAGCAGCACAGGAGGGCTGATTGCGTCTATTATTCTATGTCCCGATGAACACCGGAAGGCAAAGTATTCTATCCAGAAAGGATTAGAATTATACGCCGAAAAAGGTGGCGACATATTCCAGGTTTCTTTTTGGGAGCGTTTAGTAAATCCGTTTGGATTAATTAATGAAAAAATCTCACAGGAAGAGCTTGAAAAAAATTTGAATGACTTTTTTGGAAATTTAGAACTAAAAGAATTAATAAAACCGTGTTTAATAACAAGCTATGATATCGAAAACAGAAGAGCAAAGATTTTCAACTCATGGAAGGCGAGCCTGAGTACAGATAATTTTTATGTAAAAGATGTTTGCAGAGCGACTTCGGCTGCACCTACATATTTTAGCCCGGTTCAGATTAAATCAATGTATGGGCAGATTTTCAGCCTGATAGACGGCGGTATGTTTGCCAATAATCCTGCACTTTGTGCATACGCGGAAGCCCGGAAAATACCTTTTGCGGAAGTTTTGAAGAACCATCAAAAGGCCAACCATCCTACGGTGAATGATCTCCTGATAGTTTCCATAGGAACTGGTGTAGAGTCCAGGCCATATTCCTTTAAAAAACTGCAAAAGGCCGGAAAAATAGGTTGGGTAAATCCTATTATAGACATTTTAATGTCAGCTAATGCGGAAACCGTAGATTATCAGCTATGCCAGATGTTCCAGACTTTAGGAGTGAGAAATCAGCAAAATTATTATCGACTAAATCCTTCGTTGAAAAATGCTACTCCGGCAATGGATAACGTTAGAGGATCGAATATTGAGAACCTGATACAGGCCGGATTAAGCTATATCGATGATAACAGGGAAGTTTTAAACCAAATCGTACAGAAATTAATCAAAAACAAAATATAAGCTTTACAGCTTATAACAGTCTAATATAAGCTTTTTAACTTATAACTAAAATAAATCGATTATATTCTAATTTTTTGACACTTTATTTTTCTTATTGATTAATAAATACTTAAAAGAAAATATTTTTTATTCTAAAAAACGTTTAAAACACGTCAAGTTTTGTCGCCCTCCGCTTCTATCTTTGAAGTATAAAACAAAGCACAAAACAATCAAATAAAACTTAAAAAATAACTATTGAATTCAACATTTATTAATGCTGAACAGCCAGAAAAACGCTCAATTTTTAACACCAAACACCAGTCACAAAACATGGAAACACCAAATCACAATCCAGATACTGTTTTCGATGAAGATCTCTATACCATTGAGTGGAGCGACATCGAAAATGCAGAGATAGACTATGAAAACTATCTGAATGACATCGAAAGCTTCTTCCGCGAAGATTTTGAAAAAGATATTCTTGAAGAAGATATTTATTAAACTAAATTTTTAAACACGCCAAGTTCTGTCGCTGTCTGATATTAATTTTGAAGATATAAATAAAGCAAAAAAACAATCAAATAAACTTTCTCCAATCCTTTGAATTCACCATTCACAAATATTGGACAGCCAGAACTGTGTTTAAAAACAAAAATTCAAAACAGAAAATGAAAAAGGACAAAAGTTAAAAACAACGCCTGCCAATCTTAAAATCAGGCAAAACAAAACGTATAAAAAGTTCAGTAATACAACTAATTAAACAATCACAAAAATTTATGAAAACAAAAGAAGAACTAAAACTCTATTTTGAAAATGGAGACAAGCCTACACAAGAACATTTCTGGCAATGGCTGGACTCTTATTGGCATAAGGATGAGAAAATTACACAAGATTCCTTAGAAGGAATTGAGAAAATAATTCCTTTTCTAATAAATGACAATTTACAAGGCTCAGCTATGCTGCTTACAATTCCTAAAAACACTAAAAAGATTCTAAACTCTGCGTATGCATACACGGGAATGTCATATCAAATTGTCAAAGCAGTTTTTAATGAAGGGCTTGAAGAAATAGAATCATCTGCTTTTCACACTCAAAATATTAAGAGTATTAAAACTCCTTCTACCCTGAAAATTATTGGAAGTTATGCATTTGCAAACCAAGGAAATAATATCAATGGGGTGGATTCAATAGAAGAAATTATACTTAATGAAGGACTTACCACTATTGGTAATTATGCATTTAGTTCTCCTAAAATAATACTTTGTAAAAACCTATACATTCCTTCTTCTGTACGATCCATAGGTGTAGGATCATTTGACATACCATCTTTGCAGACAGTTTCAGCTCCCACAGGATTAGACTTAAGCAATGCAGGAATTCCATCTACCGCAGTAATCACATACAGATAATCATGAAATCAAAACAAGAAATAAAAAAATTCTTCGAAAACGGAGACATCCCAAATCAGGAACAATTCTGGGAATGGCAAGACTCTTACTGGCATAAAGAAGAACAGATTCCTGCGGACAAAGTAGACTTGGATCTTTCACATAAAGCAGACCTTCTCGGTGGAAAAGTTCCCGCTTCGCAGCTTCCAAGCTATGTGGATGATGTAGTTGAATTTCCTTCTTTCTCTTCTTTACCAGCGCAGGGAGAATCGGGGAAAATTTATGTAACAATAGATAATGACAATCTTTACAGATGGGCTCAAACGCAATATGTCAATATTACACAAGGAGACATTGGAACCTTACAGACAGTTACGGAAAGAGGCAAAGAAACAACCGAAAATATTAAAATTCAGGGAATTTACTTTGGAGGATTAGAAAATGCGCAGAACATTATTATCGGAGATGAATCTACATTTGTAAATAATAGAGCTGGAGGAACTATTGCTATTGGAAAAGGAACAAAACCAGAGGGAACTGATCATCTGGTAATTGGAAATAATGCAGTGGCTATTAATGACAGTGGCTCAATTGGAAACACCGTGGTTGGACATTTCTCAATGGCACAATCCACAAGTTCAAGCGAAAATTCTGTATTTGGTTATAATGCCTTCAGTAATGCAAATAATGCATTTGCTAACACAGTTTACGGAACTTATGCTGGGTTGTTTTCAGGTGACACTTTAACGCAGAATACTATTTTGGGGTATTTTTCCGGTTGTGGCTTAGGAACCCTTTCAACTAATAATATTATTATTGGTGCAGAATCAACTTTTGGTAATGCCGTTTTACAAAATAAATTATATATACACTCTTCTACTTTAGGTTCTATCAAAACAGTTTCTCATGCTTTAATTTCAGGAGACTTTGTTGACAGATACGTCAACATCAACGGAAAATTTTCCGTAACTCCAGGTCAAATGCCTTCATCTGACAGCAGCTACACAAAAAATATTGTCGCTAAACCGGACGGAACTTTTGGATGGGAGAATAAAGTTACCGGAATTCCTTTATCTGGGACTGAAATCAACAAACCTATTACAGGAAATATTGAATTTGATAATCTGAATGGCACAAAAGTATTAAAAGGAAACGCTTACAATTCTTACATCTCTTTTTTAGATGACGGTGTTGTGGAAATTAATAATAGTCCAAACTCAAGCAATGTAGACATATCAGGAATAGACTTAAACGGAACAAGTGCCTTAGCAAACGGTATATTGGGCTCTTATTATTATGGTGCTTATTATACAGATAATTCATTTATTCAGAAAAAATATTCAGACAAACAACATTCTTATACATCTCAGGAAGAAAAAACCGGCGGAAAATGGATCAACGGAAAACCGATTTACAGAAAGACTGTAGTATATAATACCCTTCCTTATCATGGAGAAATAGATATTTCACGAGATTTTACAGATGTTGAAATGATTGTTTCCAATCAGATGTTTACAGAATGGTATGCGATGGATATTGCTTTTGCCGGAAACCAATGGAACGCAGAAGCATTCATAACAATACAGCCGAAGTCAGTGAAAATTCAGTCCATCAAAATGCCGGATTACGATTATTCACTTATTGATTCTTTCACCCTAACCCTTGAATACACAAAAACAACAAACTAACACTAAATTATTAATATAAAATGGCAACAAACGAAACACAAAACAATTCTGCACAAACTCTTTTCAGATTTGTAAGCTTAAGAAATCCGCAATTAACGGAAACTAAAAAAGAAAATCTAGGCTTTATCCTAAGATCATCCGCACTACCGAGTGCTTTTGATAATGCTGTAAACCCAAATGAATCTGCATTAGCTAAATTCCAAGCCCTGGAGCGAGCTGCAAAAAGTTTCGATCCTGCAGGATACGAATCTGAGCTGATTATCGAACAGGGAGCCTTATCCGAAGCTTTAAAAATCGGTAGAAAAATCAGTAAAAGAGAAGCTCTTACTGTAGCCGATGAAAATACAGCCAAAAGCCTGTACAACAGCAGCAGCATTCAAAGCAAAGTTGCAGCGGTATGGGATAATTTAATGTATCAAACGGTTACTGAGAAAAACTTTTATGTAAAAGAAGCTTTAGTTCATATTTTAAAAGCATTGCATTTCGGATATGTATGCGACCTGCCTGTAACGCCCGAACTTATAAAAATCAACGGAGACGACTTGAAGGCAAAGGCCCTTGAAGCAAGGGTTGTACTGCCGATGAAATTTTTCGGGGACGGTTATGAAGGAGTGGCTACAACGAATCCTTCCGGAACTACAGGAAACAATGCGTTCCAGGTAAATGTTTCTCAAATCGGAGACGGGGTGATCAACGGAACAGATATTCCAATGTCCATCCAGCAACAATTAAAGGCCGAAGGTGATAAAATCACAGAATTATCAAAACTTAATTTTGAAAAAGAAGGTCTTACGAGATTAAAAGCCGAGCTGGAAAAAATTCAGCTTGTATATGTAAAAGCTAAGAATAAAGCTTACGAAGAGGCTTTAAAGGCTTATAAGGAGCAATATAAGGAACAAATTAATGCTTATAACCTGCAGCTTGAGCATATTCAGTCTCAAATTAGAGAGGGAATGACGGAAGATCAAATCGAAGAATTATATGCAGGATTTCAACCATTAAATATTCCGGGTTTTGAATTTGTTTATAAAGAAGAGCTTAACTTCACAGATTTTACGGAGAAACTTTCCTTAGACTCTTTAAAGCTATTTGTAAATATTTTTACAGAACTGGAAAGTGGAGAAATCCCGGCGGATGGTTACGATTATTCAAATACCTTCGTATATGCAGACAGAAAGCTACAGCTGGGAAGTGCCATTATAAAAATAATCGACTTTTATGACACTTATGTTGAACTTTTTGAAAAATTAGACGAAGAGTTATCTGCCAATACCCGACAATTATTCCAAAAAGCACCACTTCAGGAGCAGAAGTATCTTAATCTTGGAAATATTCTGGTTCCTGTCAGCAATTCCAGAAGCAATCTTTCGCAGATTATTTCAAGAACCTATTATTTAAAAGCTACCTATAATCCGGTTTATTCAAGAACACCTGCATCTATTGTTTTCTATTATCAGGCAGAAAGCAGCTCTTGGGGATTAGGGTCCGCAAAAATTTTAGCTACTACGGATTTTGGAAGTTTTGAAGAAACACATTCCAATATTGCTATTGTAGATAATAAAGTAACATTCCCTCCTCTTTTAGTTGATAAATTTGGCAAGTTGATCAGGTCATTAAGAATTCAGATTTTCTTTAACAATGGAAAACAGGCAACTGTAGAATACACCGACCTTATTATAGATCAGCCTTATACTGGGATTTTATATACAGAAGAAACCTTAACCGAAGATCCTGAAACTCCCGAAGAAGGTATAGGGACACCACAGCCTGGCACTTTCTTCCCTAAACATTTCGGGGTAAAAAGATTGGGTATCGCAGATTATTTAAAAGTTGTACAGTCTACTCATGCTTATGTTCCCGGAGAAGTAACCCATATTGAGAATGTAATGGCAAAAGAGTTTAAGCAAAAATCTACCAGAAGACTGAGAAGAAGCGAAATCCAGACAACAACTTCAAAATCTACAGAAAGAGAAACTCTTAATGATACAACTACTACAACAAGAAATGATATGCAGTCTGAAGTGGCGAATATTATTCAGAGCCAAATCAATGCTGAAGCTCATTTTAGATATGGTGGTGGAAAACTGCCTTATGAAGTTGGAGGTGGTTTCGCTACAAATAATTCTAAAGAAATCAGCACCAGACAAGCTGTTGCAAAATCTCAGGAGATTACAGAAAAAGCAACCGAGAGACTTCTTACAAAAGTAGCAGAAGAAAGAATTGAAAAAATTATTGAAGAATTTGAGGAAAATAATGCTCATGGCTTTGATAACAGAAATGGAGACAAGCATGTAATCGGCGTTTACAGATGGGTAGATAAAAAAATGAAAAATCAGATCTATAATTATGGAAAACGTACCATGTTTGAATTCATGATTCCGGAACCTGCAAAATTACACCGTCTTGCAACAGCCGCTTCTGTAACTGAGACATTAACAGCACCAATTGACCCTAGAACAGCTCCGGCTCCATGGACAATGGCAGATCCTAAATCGGCAACAGTAGATCAGCTGCAGCATTGGGCAAGCATTTACAATGTAAAATTGACCGAGCTTATAGAATCTACCAAAAAATTCACTACAGGTGTACAATGGATTAAATTGAACGGGGATGGCGGTTATAAGCATTTAACAATTGACATTCCAGCGAATTACCAGGCAAGCCACGTGAAAATGTGGTACGGATTTGAAAGAAACAGATCTGGAGGAAGTACCTTATATACAAGTAATTTTGCCGGAGGTATGTCTTCTTTCTATAACGGAGGACGTTCTATTGACGCCACTGCAGAATTCTCTCCGCAAAACGTAACCGGTAGTTATGATTTTGTTTATCAAGGTTCGAATATTGATTCTGTCAACTTTAATTTTGAAGTGACTTGTAAACTTTCTGATGCCTACATGAATGCATGGAAGCAGGAAAATTTTGACGTCATCATCAAAGCTTATCAGGATGCTTATGCCGAATTCCAGGAGAAGAAAAAAGAATTGGAAGCGGCTGCAAAAGAGCAGGAAGAAGCCAACAAAGAAAAATTATCCAACTTCTACCGTGATATGGAAAGAGTAATCCTAAAACACAATTGTATTGCTTTCTTGCTTCAGGATTATTCCGCACTAGGTAAAAACCTTACCAATAATGCAAAAGCAATGCAGGATTTCAGTATTATTTTGGATGAAAACCTTGATCAGTACACGGCTTTAGCCAAGTTTATGGAACAGGCATTTGAATGGACCATTATGGATTATACCTTCTATCCGTATTATTGGGCCAACCGTGAAGAATGGCAGACGATGTACTTGTCGGAAAGTGCAGATCCATTATTCAGAAGCTTCCTGCAGGCGGGTATGGCAAGAGTAGTTGTTACGGTAAACCCTGGATTTGAAGACGCGGTTCAGTTCTTCCTTACAACCGGAAGAATCTGGAATGGCGGAGAAGTTCCTGTAATAGGAGACCCGATGTATATGAGTATTGTTGATGAAATGCGTGAGCCAGTAGGTGTAAAACAAGGAAAAGCCTGGATCACCACTTTACCGACCTCGCTAAACATTCTTCAAAAAGATTCTGCCGGATTGATAACTGCTACAGCATTACCATTCACACAGGAAAATACTGAGGAGTTTGAAGTTCCTTCTGATGTAGTTACAGAAACTGAATTCTCAATTGTAGATTCTCAATTGAATTCCGGAGACGACAGATTTGTCGACAACATTGAATTAAATAACGGATTCCTTCAGCTCACTACAGATGACAACCCAAAAGAAGTCGTAGCCCAGCTTCCTTTAGCTGACCTTAAAGAGGCTCTTCAATAATTCTGTTTAATCATACTTAATAGGCAGAGTGTAAAGCTCTGCCTTTTTATTAATCTTTAAAATTATTAAAAATGAAAAACACAGAATACAAAGATGTTTTTGATATTGGTGAGGAGGCTTTGTCGATGGAGAATAAGTTTAATATTAATAAGCAGTCAAAAATAAATACTTCCTATGGAGGTTCATACAGAGGCATGGATCATATCAGTGCAAGACTTGCAAATGGAGCCGTATCTGGAAATTCTGATTTTACAACGTTAAATTATTTTGTAGATGCTAAAATCATTTCATATAATGGAATTGATACTATTGTAGATCCTGAATCAGATCCTGACAAAATCAAAATTAAAGAAGGTGATTTTAGCTATTCTCCTAAAAGTAAAGATCAAAAATTTGCTTACAAAGTAAAAATTTATATCTCTCCTAGTGCAAAAAAACTAGAAGAAGCGTTTATGAGTACTACTCCCGGTGAGTTCGAACTTCTAATTTTTCTTGAAGACAATGCAACCGATAAAACTAATTTTATTTTCGGAGCTGTAAGCATTGGAAATAAATTGAAAGAAAATCTCCTGAATAATTATGAACAAGATATTGAAAAGAATGAAAATTTAATTTCATATATATTAAATTCTTTTGTAGAAGAAACAGGATATTTCTTGGAAAAAACTTTTGTAGAAGAATTATTAAAAAATGGAAAAGCAGAATATCCTGCATTGAAAACAATATCTGTAGCCTATACAATTATAGATTTCGTCTCATTTGGAACAATTACAGAAGTTTCAAATTATGGATTAAGCAAACTATTGGATGGAGCTATAGAATTTATCAACAAAGGAAAGATTGAGGATCATCGTTGGAATCCAAAATCTCCAGAACCTTTTGATCCTAAATTTTATCCATTAGCAATTGAAAATGAGCTTGACAAATTAGATGATAAAAAATTGAATGAAAAGATTCGAGGAATTGTTCAAGAGCTTAGTGATAAATTTAGAAGTTATGATATCTTTTTTAATAAACTATTAAATGTATCTTCTAATAAACAAAAAAGGTCAAAAGATTTAAGTCTTAATGAAATTGTTTATAATTCTTTTAAACAGATCTATCAAAAATGCCAGTCAATCATCAAAAACTTGGAAACTATAGATGTTTCTGATTTACTTAAAACTGGTATCAGAACCTGGAATGCTTTTGTTTGTGGTGTTTGGAATTCTTTATTAGATGCTGTTATAAGCCTTCTGGATATGGTGAAAATGATTATCAATATCAGCACGTCAACAAAGGAATTAATGAAAAACTTGAATACTTATTTGCCCAGACTAGTAGATCGAGTTGAAGAAGCACTTCAAAAATTTGACAATTTAGATCTTTATCAACTTACTTTATATTTTCTTGAAAAAGCTATTAATGCTGCTTTAAATATAGATTTAATTCATATAGCTTATTTTGTCGGTGGTTTTTGTGGGTTTATAATATCCTTAATTATTGAAGTTATTATTGGTATTTTACTTACAGGAGGTGTTCTTTCAGTAGAAGAAATTATACGTAGGTTAGGACAAGAACTTTTTGGCTTTTTCACTACATTTGCTAGAGGAGTAAAAAAAGCTTGGCAAAAAGGAGCAAGACTATTTTCTAAAGTTATAGATGAGTTCATTCGCATTTTAGACGCTTTTATTGATTTTTTGAGTCAGGGCAAAGAAGAAATTCGTAAAATGATTGATGAAGTCTTTGAAGCTTTTAAGCTTTATTCCAAAGAAACTAGAAGTTCTTTGAATATGCAACTCCCTCTTTTAGGTCCGGCAGAAATTGCATTGCAAAAAAGATTGATAAAAGCTTTTTATAAAGGATTTAGAGATTTGTTGCTTAAATATGCGGATGTAGCCAAAGTAATAAAAAGTTGGGATAAACTGAAGCCTATGCGTGATCTTTCAAAGCAAGATATGGAAATGATGCTGGACTGGAGAAGAAAGTTTTTAGGAGACAAAAAAGCTTCAAACGTAGCTGTTATGAAGCAAAAAGTAAGAGTAAAAGGTGAAGTAATCGAATTAGAGTACAAAGCTTTTGCGACCGAAAATGCCCCAGGATTTTGTGGAAATCCTAATAAAGATTACATAGCAAAGCAATTAGGAATGTCAATGGAAGAATTAAATTTGCATTACGAAACTTTAGAACAAAATGGTAAAATGTTACGTTTCAAAGATTCAGAACACAAAATATTTGCACAAAATGATCATGATTTGGCAGCATTAATGGCAAAACATGGCGAAGAAAATGTGCAGGTTATAGAAAACAATTTTAAATCTCTATATGAGCCTTGCCTATCTTGTAAGAAACAAATCATCATAAGACAAGAAATGTATAAAATAGAAAAATTAAGTGTAGAGGCAGTTAGATTCAATAAAAACCGATATGTAGTGGGAAATATAGAATTTTTAGAAGCAATAAAAAATTTAAAATAAATTATTCATGGGATATCTATATATGCAAAAATTAGCAGATGCACCTAAAATAAGAGATCAAAAAACAAGAGGTGTTTCCGCAGCCGAGATTACAAAAGTAGAAAATAGACTAAATATCAAATTCCCACTCGCCTATAAAGAGTTTTTACTCTTAGCTGGTGAATACACGGGCGGATTACAACTCGCAGACGGCCATACCAGTTTAGATATGCTGGCAGATGATGAGGTATTAGGCTATTTAAAAGAAGCTTTAAAAGGAAAAAAGCTAGACATTGCCAGACCTTTTTGGGTAATAGCAGAAAAAGACAGTTTTGACCAATTCTACTTTTTTTACTTAGACGAAAACACAGAAGATCCAAAAGTATGGGGAGTAACTTATGATGGCGAAGATAAAGGAATTATTTATGCATTAAATGAAACTTTTAGTGAGTTTATAAGTACAGTAATAGACAAGTCCATTCATTTTTCCAAGTTTGGATATTAATACAAAAGAGGCTGTCTCAAAAGTGTCATTGTGAATAAAATGCAACGGAATGAAGAATCTCAAATAATTAATTACCCAAGAGATTCTTCGTTCTTCAGAATGACAAAACCAAATAATTTGACTTTTTGAGACAGTCTCTTTTTAGTGAAAAAAAATCTTAAACCAAAACGATCATGATTTACCAGAATTAATGGCAAAAACATAGCAAAGAAAATGTACAAGTTTTAGAAAATCGTTTTCAAAAACTTATCCACAAAAATAAAACACGACACCATTTGTCGCATTAAGCCCATATATTTGTCTTATAAAATTCTACCATGAAAAAAGATTTTTACCTGACAAGATATGCCTTAATTATTAAAAGATTAGAAAGTTCTCCGGCTACCTATTCGCAGCTGGAGGACTATCTACTCAACTCTTTCGAATTTCAGGACGCAGGGATCAAGAGCTACTCGATTCGTACCCTTCAAAGGGATATTCGTGAGATTTCCGATCTTTTTAATCTTTCCATTCACAATAAAAAGAAGGGTGACAACCGCTATTATATCGAAAGCCGCCCCATCATGGAAGTGGATGAATACAATCAAAAGCTGCTCGAATCTTTCCAGGTAAGCAACGCTATGAACACCCATCCGGATTTTGCAGATTTTATCTTTTTTGAAAGCAGAAAACCCACCGGAGTGGAGAATTTTTATGACTTATTTTTCGCCATCCGTAATAAAAGAATCGTTTCTTTCGAGCATTACAATTACAAAAATAAGCTGATGACCTCACGGAAAGTTCATCCCTTAGCCCTAAAAGAATCCAAAGACAGGTGGTATCTCATTGCCATTGATACAAAGGATAAAATTTTAAAATCTTTCGGATTAGACAGGATCAATTACCTTGATGTAAGTGATAAGCAGTTTCGGGAAAAATATAAATACAATTTCCGGGAACATTTTAAAAATGCATTCGGAGTGATGAATCTTACCGAACAGAATCCACAAAAAATTGTGCTGAAATGCAGCCGTCATCAGGGAGAATATATCAAAAGCTTCCCGCTTCATCAGTCGCAGAAAGAAACCAAAGAAACTCCCGACGAGATCTTTTTTGAGTTCTTCCTTCACCCGACATACGACTTTATGCAGGAGATTCTATCCTACGGAAAAGAAGTCCGTGTTTTGGAACCGAAAGTTTTAGTTGATGAAATCCGAAACCACCTGCAGGAATCTCTTAACAGCTACCTGGACAGCTGAAAAGTTTCGCAGATTTTTGATATTTTTTGATTACATTTACATAAATATATCAAAAGTGAAATCACTATTTCTTTGCTTTTTTTGTCTTATTTCTTCCTATTGCTTTTCACAGCAGCTGGAAGAGTTTAAGAATGTAAAGAACTATTACAACCATCATCGTGTACTGCTCAATAATGAGTTTAAGAAAAAATATGAAAACGAGCCTAATATTCTTTCTAAGGATGGGATCAAGCGTGATTTTGTATTTTTTATGAAAAAGATGGACAGTATAGAAAACGTTGCACTTATCGGAGCTTTATTAAAAGTAAAAAATCTGGAAGATCTCTCAAAGATTCAAAGCAGAAACCTTAAAATAGATCCCAATGCAGATTTTATTCCCGTAACCGATAAGGCGGCAGACTATCCGGGTGGACTTAATGCTTTACGGCAGGAAGTGGTGAATATTTTTTATACCGACGGTGTGTATGCAGATGAAAAGCTGGTAAAGGCCAATGTAGCATTTATTGTAGAAAAAGACGGAACGATCAGCAATGTTCAGGCCCAGGGAAATAATTTTACCTTCAACAGACAGGCAGAAATTGCACTGTACTCTATTTCAGAAAAATTCTCACCTGCTGTTTTCAAAGGAAATACGGTAAGATATCGTTTCAGGCTTCCTTTAACCATGAATTTTGAATAAATGTTTACCGACGAATATTTCATGAAAATGGCTCTCAATGAAGCCGAAAATGCATTAGAAAAAGATGAGGTTCCCATTGGCTGCGTTGTGGTTTCCAACAACAGGATAATCGCAAGAGCACATAACCTCACAGAAACTTTAAACGATGTAACAGCCCATGCAGAAATGCAGGCCATCACCTCAGCCGCTAATTTCTTAGGCGGAAAATACCTGAAAGACTGCACACTTTATGTAACCCTTGAGCCTTGTGTAATGTGCTCGGGAGCGCTTTCGTGGGCACAGATTTCCAAGATTGTGATTGGAGCAAGAGACGAGCAGAGGGGCTTCATCAATAAAAACCTCAACCTTCATCCAAAAACGGAAATCGTAACCGGAGTTATGGAAAACGAATGCTCTTCTATTGTAAAAGAATTTTTTAAATCAAAAAGATAAATGAGATTGAGGTTAAGGTTGAGACAAACATCCTAATATATTAGTCTCAGCCTCAACCTCAACCTTAATCTTAACCTTATTTTACAAATCTTTCCCCAAAAAGTATAATCCTTTCAAGGTATGAAGCCTGTCCATCACGTGGATTTTATCCGTTAAAGGCTTGTATACATGAGAAACTCCGCCGGTGGCAACCACAAAACAGCTATCATTCACTTCTTCGTTGATTCTATCGATAAAACCTTCTACCATGCCTAAAAAACCATACACCATCCCGCTTTGCATGCAAGTAACGGTATCTAAGCCTAAAACAGTCTTTGGTTTCTTCAATTCTATTTCAGGAAGCTGAGCGGTCTGGCTGATCAGCGAATTCAGGGCCGTAACAATTCCCGGAGCGATAATAACGCCTAAAGTTTCACCATTTTCAGCAACACAACTGGCGGTAAGAGCCGTTCCGAAATCCAGCACAATTTTCTTTCTGTCCGGGTACATATTGTGGGCTGCAACAAGATTCGCATAAATATCCGTTCCCATCTGCTTAGATTTTGCCAGAACCCCGGAAGGTGTGCTTCTATCGACAATCACAGGAAGAATCCCATGAATTTTCTTGATCGCCGAGCTCATCACTTTCGTCAGCTGAGGTACGACAGATCCTATAATTACTTTATTGATTTCCTGCGGTTCCACTTTATAGGTCTGGTACAGCATCAGCATCTGGACATACAACTCATCCGCCGTTCTGTAGGGTTTTGTATTGATTACCCACGAAATATCACAATTGTCATCATCAAAAAGCCCAAATCTGATATTGCTGTTCCCTATGTTTATTACGATTGAATTCATTTATTTGGTTTTCAATTGCTCAATTTCTACTTTCAGGTCTTTGATTTGCTGCTCGTAAACTTCAATTAGTTTTTTTGAAACTTCTGAGTATTCATAATAAATATTTTCATTATCAACAGCCTGATAACCTGTTCCGTTTTCTCGTATTTCTTGGTTAAAATTTTTTTGCGAATCAGTATCTAAAAATTCATTAAGAGGAGTTTCCAAAATTTTAGAAATATCAACCAGTCTCTCAACCGTCAGCTTTGTTTCTCCGGTTTCTATTTTGCGGTATGCGGAAGTACTCAGATCGAGATCATGAGCCATATTCTCATAAGAGAACCCTTTTTTACTGCGGATTTCCGCTATCTTTTTGATAATTTTTTCCATAATAGTAAAAATACTTTTCGTAAAAGTAATAATTTTTCCGCGAAAGTGTATTGCACATCAGGGAATTTATTTTAGTATTGCAAAAAAAATAATTCAATACACGATGAAAAAAATTTATTTCCTGATGCTTTTAGTATCAGCATTCCTGCTCTTCGGCTGCAGAGAAGAGAACCTTACTTTTGAAAATGAAACAATACCTGACAATCAAAAGGTTTCCTTTAGAACCATTAATTTAGAAAAAAGCAGCCTTATTGCTCAGAAAGCATCATTCTCCGGGATTTTACAAAAAGACAGTACCGAAAGTTTTATTGACTATAATCATGTAGAATATTTGCAGTATGGTGACCGGGAAACCTACACCTTTAAAATACTAAACAGCAATCCTGATGCTCCTTTTCAAAATATTGTAGTTACCCAATATCCTAATGGAGAGATAAAAACAAAAATAGTAAGCTATAACCTTACCGGGCATGAAAAATCTCAATTGCTAAAAGGTAACGGAATAGATTACGCAGGAAAAGTAAGTTCTGTTACTACTGACGCCAATGCCTTGAACGGAAAATTTGAATCTAACGGAAGATGCTACAGGGAGACAACAGTGTATATACAATGCGGATCCGGCCAGCATAATTCTACCAATATACAGGATTGGGGGCAGTGTACTCACCCTCAAAAGCCACAAACTTATGTTAAAATAGAGGAAATTTCCTGTACCGGAAATGGAGGCGGCACCGGAACAATAGGAGGCCCTACGAATCCTTCAGATCCGGGCACATTAGATCCTCTAACTCCTACACTTCCTGTACCTAATAATTTTGCTTTTACAAGACTGATTCATCAATTACCAACAAACCTTCAGCAGGTAATCAACAGTGAAAGTAATCTGGATTTTTATTGGGGATTGAATAATTATTTTTATAGCAATACATATTCTCAGGAAGTAAAGAATTTTATCAGCTGGGCTGTACAGTTTAAAAATGACAACTCAGAAACAACTTGGGAGCAGTTTGAAAATTGGTTTATTACAAAATCCGAGGATAGCGACGGAGAATACATTGATAATTTAGACGATATACTTAACACAATACAGTATCAAACGAAACAGATGCCCACCTATTCTCAATTTGTAAATGCCTTTCCTAAATTAGATTATTATGGTTATCTGGATACTATAAACAAATGCCCGCATCACAAGTCTATTCAATAGTAGGTGATCCCTTAAAAAGTTTGTATATTTTCAAAAGGAGGAGATAATGGTATTTACAGAAATGCCTGTACCGTAAGATGGTCATTAGCAATGAATAGGTTAGGAATATTAATTCCACAAAATAGTTTAAGTTTAAGAGGTGCAGACGTAAACGGACAATCACGATATTATTACATGAGAGCTGTAACTGCGGGAGATGCAATGCAAAAAATTTTTGGAAATCCATCGTATAAATTAGAAGGAACAGATGCTAATAACCCTACAAAAGTCGCAAATTTTTTAAAAGGAAAAACAGGAATATACGTTATTGTAAATAATGATTCTCATCAAGCTAATTATACAGGTCATGTTGGAGTTGCTAACTTTGTTAGGACACAATTCTTATACTCTTTATCTTTAAGAGTATGAAAAAGATCAGAAAAAATTACAGTCTAGAGTTTAAGATCCAAGCAGTATCTTTAAGTGAGCAGCGAGGCAATGTATCCTCGGTAGCTGAAGAATTGGGGATCTGTAAAGAAAGTCTCGTTAATTGGCGAAAACTTCACAAAGAAGGTAAACTTAGCAAGGAAAAACAAATATCCTCTGATCCAATAAGGGAAGAGTTATTGAGACTTCGCAAAGAACTGGAAGAAACAAAGCTTGAACGTGATATCTTAAAAAAGGCGGTAGGCATC
>NZ_AUMT01000011.1 GCF_000430825.1 Chryseobacterium daeguense DSM 19388
TTGCAAGAAAACGTGTAGTAACCGTGAACAGCGATAAAATTGATTTTAAAAAGCCAATTCCCGCAGGAACCATTGTAGAGCTTATCGGCAGAGTTTCCCATGTAGGAACAACGAGTATGAAGGTAAATGTAGAAATCTATACCGAACAGATGTATTCTTATGAAAGGGAAAGAGCGATTGTAGGTGATTTTACTTTTGTGGCAATAGATGAACTCAAGAAACCGATTTCGATATTATAAGGCCCGGCGGCCGGAGGCCGCCCGAGCCCGATATTTTTAACTTGTTTTTTAAAGTGGTTTCGGCGGGCTTTGCCCGCCGAAACTTTTATTTACTATTCCCACGGATTACACAGATTTCCAAAGATGTTTATGTTTATTTTGATAAAAAGTGCGATATCATCTGTGAAAATCTGTGTAATCCATGGGAATTTTTATCATGTTATTAGATTAAAAACCTTATTCTAACTTTATAGTAAATCTATTTCAAAACCTTCTCAGTTTCCAGGTTTTTAATTAACAAATATTGAAAAGCTTCTCCCAACTCATCCGAAGCTCTGCTGATGGCATTTTCCAGCATATTTCTGATTTGTTTTTCTGTAACACCGGCTTCCGTCCAGCTTTTCCCAGAAGTGTGGGAATTCAGAATGAAGGGCATAATCCGGTCGATAGCGCAGGCAAAAATAGCATCGGGAGTTTTCTCTTCTTCAAATTCCAGCCAGAGATTAAAGAATTCCGAACGCAGCGGCTCATCTAAAATCCCAAATATCTTTTGGGCAGAAACCTTTTCTCTTTCAAACTTCCCTACCATTGCCGCTTCATCAAATAAGAATGTATCCCCGGCTTCTATTTCTACCAGATCATGAATGGAAAGCATTCTGATTACTCTTAGCAAATCAATATCCGCTCTGTTTTTTGCATACGGAAAAAGGATTTGGGCCAGGATAATAATCTGCCAGGAATGTTCGGCTGTATTTTCCCTTCTGGAATCATCGGCATTATAATTTCTTCTCTGTACATTTTTTAAGGCATCTACTGCCAGAATAAAATCAATTTCTTTCTGTATTTTCATTCCTAATCTTCTTTATAATATACGTTTATTGGATATGTTTTAATGTTTGTAGTCCATTTATCATCAATAAATTCCTTTTTTGTGACTTTCACCGTTTCACCGCCCGTTGCATCTTCTTCAAGCTCATATACTTTGAACAAGCCTCTTTGTGGAAGAACGGTATATTCTGTCGTAAGATGCCAGCAGCAGCCGGATTTAGAATAAGTTATCAGCCTTTTCCTTTCTGAATCCGTATTGAACATTCCAAGGTTTTCGTGGGCCAATTGGGTAAGCTCTTCGCTGAGAACCAATTGCTTTTTAGTAATATTAAAAACATAAACATCGTAAGAAGGCCCGCCGTAGCCGCTTTCATTTCCATTTCTGATGGCAATATCTTCCGTTCCGTCAAAATTAAAGTCATCAAAAATCAGCGGACTTTGTTCATTATACAGCTGAATTATGTTAGCCGTAGGTTTTTGATCTTCATTTAAATAAAAATTTAAATTATCAGAAGTAAGTTCCTGGAACTTTTTCGAAGTTTTCTTATCAACCAGTTCAATGGTGGATTTACCGCTGCATTCGTTGTTCTCGCAGGTTTCGACATTTATTTTTACATCGTAATTTTTTGATGCATCTTTTAATTCAAACTGATGTTGGGCAAAGAAAAAGTTACTTAAAATGCTTAGTCCCGTTAATAATCTGTATTTCATCTTAAAGTTGTGCTTTATTTAAAAATCAATCATCTTTTCTCTCTGAAAAGGTGGTTCAAAAGTACAAAAAATTAAAATTTCCAAGCTGTTTTTACTTTAAACCAAATTTATCATCAAACACAATTAAAAATTATTACTCTGAAAATCAATCATTTAATCATTTTATTTAAAAAATTTCACTACTTTGTATTGCATAATACCATTTTAATTACATATCTTTGTAATGTAAAATCGGAATAGGATCATCTAGCTAGGATCCGAAACTGATGAGAATATAACTAATTAACAAAACTTATTAAAGATGAATACTGAAAATACCAAAGCGCAAATGCGAAAAGGAATTCTGGAATTCTGTATTTTAAGTCTCATCAATTATCGTGAAATGTATGTTTCCGACCTTATAGATGAGCTGAAAAAAGGAAAACTGGATGTAGTGGAAGGTACACTCTACCCTCTTTTAACAAGACTGAAAAACGGCGAATTCCTTTCCTATAGATGGGAAGAATCCACAGGAGGACCACCAAGAAAATATTACCAGATAACAGAAAAAGGTAAACTGTTTTTAGATGAACTTCAAAATACCTGGAACGAATTAACAGATTCAGTAAACCAAATCACTCAAAAAATTTAAAAAAACAAAGCTATGAACAAGACACTCTCAATAGGACTCGCAGGTTTTTCTTTTACAATAGAAGAACACGCATATATAAAGCTCAGCGATTACCTGAACGCTCTCAGAAGCTCTCTGGAAGCTTCGGAAGCTGATGAGGTAATGCATGACATAGAAATCAGAATGGTAGAAATCTTCAGAGATTCTTTAGGAAAACGTGAAGTGATTAACGATACGGATGTAGAAAAAGTAATCGCACAGATCGGAAGCCCTGAAAAAATCGAAGAGCAGGAAGAAGCTTATTATTCTGAAAAAAATACTAAAAAAACATATTCTTCAGGAACTGAATATACAGACAAAAAACAATTGTTCCGTGATCCTGAAAGACAGAAAATAGCAGGTGTATGCGCTGGTCTTGCCCACTACGTAGGAATGGATATTACAGCAATGAGAGCAATCTGGCTGGGAATCTTCGTACTGGGAATTTTCACCGCAGCGATTTCTTCTTCCCTTATTGTGCTTCTTTATATCATCCTTTGGATTGTTTTACCAAAAGCAGAAACTGCAGCAGATTTCCTGAAAATGAAGGGAAAGCCTATGAACTTCGACAATCTTAAGAATGAGTCTAATAAATTGGTACAATTTGCCAATGAATCTACTCAGAGGGTCGGAGAAATCTATATCGAAAGCAAACCATACATTAACAACGCCGGAAGCGGAGTCTGGAATGTTATAAGATATATTTTAGGAGGTATTTTTGCCATAATGTCTTTTGGATGCCTTATCGGTGTATTTGTAATCTTCGGATTTATGGGAAATAATAACTTCCCGCCAATCAGCGAAATGGATTTCTACTTCGATAATGACGGAATGAAATACATCATCATGGCAATGATTGTACTGGGAAGCTTAATTCCTGCAATGCTTTTCGGGTTATTAAGTATCAAATTAATTTCTCCAAAAACAAAGCTTAGAAATACAGGATGGGTTATCGGAGCTTTAATTCTTGCTTTGATTGCGGTTTCTACTTATTTCGGAGTAAGCATGGCGAAAAAAGAGATGTTCCTGAAAGGTCACAAAGAAGATACGGAAGAAGTTTCTATCAATTCAGCTTCAGACACATTATATGTAGATGTAAAGCAGATTGCTATTCCTCAAAACTTTACAGGCTATGATGATGACCTTTATTCTGACAAATCTTCTGTCTATGAAAAAGACTGGGTACATGTAGATGTTACAAGAAAAGCTGATATTAAAACGCCTTACCTGATCATTAAAAAAGAAGCTAAAGGATATAACCTTCCACTGAATGTGAATGTTCCAGTAGAAATCGTTAATAATAAAGTGATTCTTCCAAACTATATTAAATATCCTTATGATCACAGATTCAGAGATTACAGCATAGATTATGAGCTTGTAGTTCCTCAGAAAGCGGTAGTAATTCCTGTAAAAAAAGACGGAATCAACTTCGATGGCGATCTGAACGGAGACGGAATCAATGACAACGACCAGGAAAAAGACGAGCATGGAAATATTAAAATAGAAAAAAATAAAATTACCGTAAACGGCTCTACCATAGAATACAGCTCTGATGACAGTGATAGCGACAGCATTATCATCAACGGTAAAAAAGTTCCGAGCAACCAGGCAGACCAGGTAATTGATTCTATGAAAAGCAGCATCAAAAAGATGAAAGGCAACGTAGATATCAAAGTAAACGAAGGTAAAAACGAAATTTCCATACAAACTAAATAATTAACTGCAGAGAGTGGCAGAAGGTGTGAATGGACAACACAACCGTTTGAAATTCACACTCTTCTTCTCTCAAAAAACTACAAAAAATAAAAAAATTTAGTTCCTTATGTAAATAAAAAGCTTTACATTTGTGTAAGAAAAAAACAATAACCAAACTCTCAAAAAATAATTAATATCATGGTACAACTAGCGTTAGAAATTGTAATGAAAATCGTAGATTTAATCAGCGGTTTATTTTAAGAGCGATAATATTTCAATATATTTGTAAAGTATAACCACTTTGGTTATACTTTTTTGTTTTTAATCTACATTATATGAGAAAGCTGATTGGCAAACTGATGTTAAAATTACTGGGCTGGAAAGTCGTTCTGCAAGGCGATGCAAACAGTCTCAACAGATGTATTCTTGTTGTGGCACCCCACACGCACAATATGGAATACCTGCTGGGAAATCTTGCCTACTGGTCATTAAAAAAACCTTTAAAAATCATCATCAAGGATGCACATACCAAAGCATGGTACGGAAGTGTTGTAAAAGGCCTTGGTGGTATCGGGATCGACAGGAGCCAGAAAAATGACCTTGTTAATTTCGTGGCAGATCAGTTTTCAAAAGATGATTTCAGCCTTGTCATCACGCCGGAAGGTACCAGAAGCTGGGTTCCGAAATGGAGAAAAGGCTTCTACCACATGGCTTTAGCCGCAAAAGTTCCTATTGTTCTGGCAGCAGGAGATTTTAAAAGAAAAATCATTTACCTCGGATATACAATCCCATATGAAAGAATTGCATCCGTTCCTTTTGCCGAAATCATGAAAGAAATTCAGGATTATTACATAAAAAACGATATTGTCCCGAAAGTTCCGGAAAACTGGAACCCAAATATCATGGGAAATGATACTGATGCTAGAAGTTAGAAGTTAGAAGTTAACAAAATTACTCATTACCCATTACTTATTACCAATAAAACATGTATACGAAAGATAAAACTAAAGAGGAGATATTAGCATTTTTAAATAGCTGGGGAGGCGAAGTTACTTTGGCTAAAACATTAGAAATAAAATTCATAGATATAGACCTGGAAAATGAAACTCTGACTGCAACAATGCCTGTACAGCCAAAAGTTCATCAGCCTTTTGGAATTTTACACGGCGGCGCAAGCTGCGTTCTGGCGGAAACAATGGGATCCAGTCTGTCTAATATCTTTATCGACGGTGAAAAATATTATGGTGTGGGAACCAATATTAATTCCAACCATTTAAGAAGCAAAAAAGACGGAATGGTAACTGCAGTGGCAAGATTTATAAGAAAAGGAAAATCCATGCATGTTTCTGAAATTGAAATACGTGATGAAAAAGACCAGCTGATCAATCATACAACCATGACGAATAATATTATTAATAAGTAAAATTTAATTAAAATATTCAGGTCAATTTCTCTTTTTGAACAATTTATCATGATTTATTTCAAATTTCCATTCGACGAAAAACTGTATTCCACAGACGAAAGTCAAACCGAAAATCATATTAGTTTTTATTCTTTTGACGGCTCACATCGCACTGACTGTAATGGAAAACTTATTGAATTAGATCCGGAAATCTTTGATCAAAACATACTTACTGATGAGATTCTACAACAAAATGACCCCAAATTTATAGCTGAAACACAAGACGAATATTTAAAGAATATTGAAAAGGTTATTGAAGTCATTAAAGAAAATAATCTTCCAAAACTGGTATATTCGCGAAGAAAAATTTTCACAGGTTTTAAAAAAATTGTTTTAAAAGATAGTTTTAAAAATCTTTGCCAGTCCTACCCTAATGCATTCAGATATATTCTTATCAACGAGGAAAATTCATGGATGGGAGCTTTTTCTGAAGTCTTAGGAAAATTTAATAAGAAAACCCATCAGTTCGAAACGATGAGCCTTGCGGGAACACTTCCTGTGTCCGAAGAATGGTCGGAAAAAGAAATTGAAGAACAAAAACCGGTCACGGATTATATCAGAAATATTTTAAGTGTTTATTCTGAAAATGTAGAGGAATCTAAAACATACGATCATATTTCGGGAAATATTAAACACCTTAGAACAGATTTTAAAGCAAAGATAAAACCTTCAGATTTAGATAAAATCATCCGCGAACTTCATCCTACACCTGCTGTCTGTGGGATTCCAAAGGATTTTTGTAAAGAAAAGATACAGGCTTTAGAGAAATATCCACGTGAATTATATGCAGGATATATCAAAGTGGAAAATGAAGAAACCGTTCAATATTTTGTTAATCTTCGTTGTTCAAAATTATATAAAGATGCAGTTCACTTATTTGTAGGAGGGGGAATCACAGCGCAGAGCAGCCCTGAAAAAGAATGGAGAGAAACTGAACTTAAATCTGAAGCTGTTTTGAAGAATCTGGTAGTTTTATAAGTCTAAAGATGCTGAGCAGAGTAGAAATATCAGTAGTAATAATAAAAAAATCCCTTTCAAAGCTGAAAGAGATTTATATAATAATAGATAATAATATACTAGTTAATACCAAGTTAATTAAACAACATTTCAAAACCTAGACAGCATCAATATTTGATGCTGTATTTTTTTATCTTAAATCACTAAATAACAAAATATAATCGTTTGATAATCAAACTAAAAACAAGATAAAAATCATAAAAATTTGTTCTTCTGCATTGTTCTGCCTCGATCTTTTTTATTAAATTTATATATACTAATAAAATATGATAATTCACCACGTAACAAAGTATTTCCGTCTTGGATTTGATGATCCTACAGATTCTATAATGAATATGATGGAATCATTTAATACAGAACAAAAATGCAGAGAATATCTAGAAGACTTAATTTGGATTAATGCTCCAATATGTACTAATTGTGCAAGTGAACGAGAAGACCATTATCAATTAAAAAAAGATGGCGAATTCAATGGGATTTATAAATGTAAAGATTGTAGAAGAAATTTCAATGTAAAAATTGGAACGATGTTCGAAAATTCAGCAATCCCACTTAGAAAATGGTTCTATGCAATCTATATTTTTACTTCCCACAAAAAGGGTATTAGTAGTCATCAACTTGCAAGAGATATTGGTGTAACACAAAAAACTGCATGGTTCATGCTTTCAAGAATTAGACATTCATTACGTTCTGAAAAAGTTAAAAGTTTTGATGGTGACACTCAAGTGGATGAGACATATATCGGAGGTAAAAATCATAAAAAATCATGGCAAAAAAGAGTAGAAAACACCCAGGGTCGAAGTACTAAAACAAAAGCTGTTGTATTTGGTTTACTTAGTAATGGAAAAGTATCCACAGAAATCGTTCCTAACACAAAAGGGAAAACTCTTACAACGATTATTAAAAATATGGTCAAAAGAGGTTCTATTGTGGTTAGTGATGGTTGGAGAGGTTATTCAGATGTATATAAAGATTACGAACATAAACGCATACCTCATACTAGAGGTCAATATGTCAAAGATAACTATCATACAAATAGTATTGAAGGATTCTGGAGTTTGCTAAAACGTGGAATTCTTGGTATCTATCATTCAGTCAGTCCAAAACATTTACAACTTTACTGTGATGAATTTTCCTTTAGGTATAATACTAAAGATTTTGATGAAGGTAATCGATTCAATTTTGCTCTATATTGTGCATTTGAGGAACGAATCACTTATGAAGAATTGATAGCTTAAGTTTGCTATTGTAGAAGTTAGATACATATATTATTGAAATATATTATTTTTGTAAAATGAAAACTGTTGATTTAGAGTTAATGTCCGATTATATTATTGCTTTTTGTCAATATATGGGAGTTAAAATTAGTCCATTGAAAATACAAAAATTGTTATATTACATTCAATCATGGCATATTGCAAAATTTGACAAAGAACAATTATTTAATGAACTTCCTGAAGCCTGGGTTAATGGGCCAGTATATAGAACTGTTTATAATTTATATAAAAATTCTTTTTTCAAAAATTCAAGTATAGTAACAGATCTTGAAGAACTACAATTGTCAAATGAACTTAAACGTCTTCAAGATTCATTGAATTTAGAAGAAAATCAATTACGTTTAATAAATGCTGTTCTTGAGGCATACTCAAAATTGAGTGATGAAAGATTAATTTTGATGAGCCATAGCGAGAGCCCATGGAGTAACGCTAGAGAAGGATTATCACCAATCGAAAGATCTGGTAGATTATTATCAGTAAATGATATGTACGATTATTTTAATAAGCCTACAAATGTTTGAAGATCTTTTAGATGAAATAAATGAACGGCTTGAAGAACAAAACAGAGATTTTAAATACAAATTAGAAGATAAATTAATACCTATTAATTTTAATTGTACGCTTTCTGTTTGTTATGATTATATATTATTAGATGATAGTGAATACTCATTTTTAAACCCAGAGTTTAATAAAATTACAAGTGAGGCTTATTCTGGTATGTCAGATGCCCATATATATTTTCTTAAACTTCAAAAACTTTGTATTAGTAGATTTGAAGATTTAAGTAATGATACTCTTCATTTTAAAACCGTCACTTTTAATAAAAAAATAAAAGAGATTACTAAATCTATTTTTTCAAAAAATCTTAGCCCAGAACAGATACCTTCATTTATTGAAATAAAATTGTATACTAATAAAAATAGTAATAAAGCTCCTAGAATTTTTGGATTCATTGGTCATACAAACATGTTATATATATTGTTTTATGACCCATTTCATAAAATCTTTGATAAAAATGGTAAAATTTGAAAGAAGAGGACAAAAAAATAATCTAATATTATGAGAATTTAGCATAAGAGAGTATTTTCAGACATCCTCTTTCAAATTAATTTATATTCCTAAAACATTACTTGAAGCACTTAAATAGTTGATAAACTCATCTGAATATTTATAGTAATTTTTATCTGAATCATTACGATCAGTCCAACCAAATAATTTATCATTTAAATCAACTTGTTTTTTATTCAAAAGATTAGCCGATTTTGTTAGGGCTGTCCATGCTGAAATATCAGCTTTAGACATTCTATTTCTTTGCATTCTATATAATCTTATGTAATGATCTAATTTGGGAATCATAGCTATGGTTTGCTTTCTAATAGCTTCTCGTTCTTCAAACCAAATATCAAGCTTTTTCAAATAATCTTTTTCTTTTTCTAATCTTTTTTTCAAGGCATTTGTAGCTTGAATTTTATAGTGTTTTGTATTAATAAATTTATAGCCATTAGAATTCTCTATTTTATAGCCTGTTGAAGCAAGTTCTCTTATAGCTATTTCGTCAGAATAAACAGCAGTTATACTTGAATATGCATTATATGGTATGACATAAAATTTACCTGTTACAGTATTTTCTATTAGGGTATATTGATTACCCCCATCATATCTATAATACTTACTTACATCTTCTGATAATTCATTTTCAATAAATCGATCTTCTATTGTTGTATTAGCTATAAGCATTGTACTGGAAATTTCTTTATAATTACCAAATATCTTTGAAAAGTCTTTTATTTCCCGATCTTTCAAAACCAAGTATGCTTTTCGTTTAGACAACTTTTCTAATTTGATTCGTCCTATCTCATATTTATCCGAATCAGTCATTTCTTTTTCTTCTTCCAATTTTTGTAAATATTCCTTTGCTTCATAAGACATAGGGATTTTATTATAAAAATTTTGATCGTTATTTACTGACATTAAATATTCTCTTAAGATAGATTTTGAAGCATACCTCCCTTTTTCATCTTTAATATATAAAGTTTTTTTAGGTTTGACACCCCATCCGTCATAAGAAGAGGAATTATCATCAACAATATATTTTAAATTTAAATCTTTGGAAAGTTTATAAGCATCATCAAGTAGTCTTTCATCTTTTGAATTTGATAAATAGGAATTTAATAATTCAATAATTTTTAATTTTTTGCCATTTTTTGCGGAATTATTTTCATTATTTAAAATATATTCATCATAATCATCTTTTAATTCTTTTTGCTTATTAAGAAAGAATTTATAAGAATCAGTGGAGACTTTTCCTTCAATATAAGGGTAATATTCTATTTCCCGATATTCGACAGGGTAAATAAAACTTTCATTCGCTGAAATAGTTTTACTTGTTTCAGAATTAATAGTAAATGTTGTTTGTCCTGATAAAGAGAGATTTGTTAGCATCAAAATAGAACATGATGCTACTTTTTTGAATGTAGAGAATTCAAATTTCATTGTGTGGTAGTTTTGGTTAATAAATGCTTAAAAAATAAAGCGTGGACATTGTACCACGTTAACCAAGGGCTACCACACCCTTAAAAGCAATGATACAAGCCACGCCAAAATGGCGTACCTTATATACATTATTTGCTTTTAAAGATGAAGTTCGAAAACTTCGTTGTGGTAGTTTAGGTTAGCAATAATGCAATTAGCACGATTTATTTTACATTCCCTTTTTAGGAATGGTTTTTATTTTTAATAATACAAATATAATAAAAATTATCTAGGCTGAAAAACGTAAAACCCTCTATTTTAGAGGGTTTTATAATATTATAAATTATTTTATTACTTCTTTTTTGAAGAATGTGATTTACTGACTGCTTTTACTTTTATTCTGCCATTTTGCAATCTTTCAATTTCAAAATTACCATTAAAAGTATCGACATTACCCAATCTTAATAACTCTTGATGAGAGTATTTAGCATAAGGATTAGAAAAATCTTTTCTAGTTTTAGAATTATATGTAATCTTTCTTAATGACATTACCAATTGGTATTTAGACAGTTATATAGCAAATCATGTGCCTCTTTATAATCATTTAAAGTTGCGCAATATAGCGTTTTTCTTTTATTATTTTTTAACGTAAGAATAGTATATTTATTATTTGTGATATTGAATGTACAAGTTACAGAACGATTAAGTTGAGTCCAAGATTCAATATTATCATCTTTTATATATTTCCAATCATTTCCATCTTCAATTTTGCTTAGATCATTTAAAATATCTATTACGGAATCATATCTATCATCAGGGTTAGCCTTAATAGCTTTTTTTATTATTCTTATTAAGCTTTTTGGAATATGAGGTGGAAAATAGTTTCTATTTGGAAATTTTTCACGCTGTATATTAGCTATTAAATTATTAAAGTTGGTAACACTTTTTGAAATGTAGGCATTATGTAATTGCTCCATAAATATATTATCACCATTACACATTCTAAACATAGTTAAACCAGACTGATAGATATCAAATTTATATTATGTGCTGCCTGTGAAAAATATTCAGGTGGTGCTAATTCTTCTGTTGTTCCTTCAACAGTTGCAAAACCATACAACCCTAAATATTTTGCAAGACCAAAGTCAGATACTGAAGCTTTATCTGTATCATCAATTAATATATTTTCAGGTTTGATATCATAATGTAATAACTGTTTTGAATGGATATAATTGAGTCCAGATAGAAACTGTAAGGAATATCTTATAATTTCTCTACATGTTAAAAATCTTTCATCATAAATTGATTTTAAAGAACCTTTTACATACAAAGGCATTGCTAAATATATAAATTCATCATCTTGACAACCATACATAATTTTTACGACGTTATGGTGAGATGATAAATATAATTTTTGTGATTCCTCAAAATATTTATTTAGATCACCCTTGAACCTAGTTTTAGATATTTTTTTGATTACTATATCAGCATTTAACTGCGTGTCAAACGCTTTATAAACAGTGGCTTCACCACCTTCTCCTATACTATCACCTAAATGAAATGTTAATAATGTATTTGTAAACATAATAGGATTATAGGTTTAGTGCAGCATTTGCCGTTAATATTGTTTCTCTAGTTTCAAGAGATTGTCTTTGCCAATTAAAATCTTCTGGAATAATTTCGTATTCTATTTCTGCATCAGCATATTTTTTGAATTCTGATCTTTGAATTCCTAAAAGTTGAGCAAATTTTGAAATTTTACCCGCGAGATAGTTTTCTATATTAGAACTTGCAATAGTTTCCTGTAGAACACCTTCAATATAAATCCTTTCTACAATTGTATCATTAAATGTTGTTCCAAATTCACAAATTCGAATTATTGCTTTTTTGACATCATATAACGTAATAATGTCAATAATGGTATTTCGAACATAATTCAATGCTTCTGGCCAATTTAAAGATTGGGGAATATTAATATGAGAAATGTCTACATAATTTAATGTTTCATCTGGGAGCTTTTCCAAAATACAATAGTAAATTTTACTATTGGATTTTACTCTTAATCCGATTACTGTCATGAATTGTTTGTTATTAGTTTTGCTCAAATATACAAACATTCATAATAGATAGTTTAAGGTTTTCCGTAAAACTTATTTTTCGTCAGTTTCTTCATTTGTTTTAGCACCCTCTTGAACAGTTGAACTTGCAACTATTTTTGAGACAAAATTTATATACTCTTTATGCTACATTTTTAGATTGATTAGACATTAAATTTTGATACTCTCTTATGGTTAAATTTCCTAAAGCTGAATGCCTTCTCTGGGTGTTGTAAAATGTTTCTATATATTCAAACACAGAGTTTTTGGCGTGGTCTCTAGTTTCATATTTATTTTGATAGACAAGTTCGGTTTTCAGAGTTTTGAAAAAACTCTCCGCTACAGCATTATCATAGCAATTTCCCTTTCCACTCATACTTCGGGTAATATTTTTCCCGACTATTGACGTAAATTCTGTGCACGCATACTGTATCCCTCTGTCTGAATGGAAAATCAAGCTATCATGATCCTGTAAAGGCCGATGGAGTCTTGCCATTTTCAAGGCAGCAATACTGGTGTCCTGAGCCTTCATCGTCTCACTTAGCGACCATCCTATAACTTTTCTGTCAAACAAATCAATGACCGTTGTGAGATACAACCAGCCCTGACCTGTTCGGATATAGGTAATATCAGACACCCAGACCTCTTTACTGCTTGTAACCTGAAAATTTTGATTCAAATAATTTTCAGCAACAGGGTATCGATGGGATGAGTTGGTAGTTTTCTTAAATTTTTTCTTTACAATACTTCTCAGGTTGCGTTCTCTCATTAGTCTGGCCACCAAAGGACGTGAAGCTCTCATTCCTTTTGCTTCTAATTCTCGGGCAATACGAGGGCTTCCATATCTCCCACGGCTCCAATGATAAATACTAAAGATTTCTGCTGATAAAATGGCTCTTCTTTCTGATTGCTTACTCGGTTTTCTTTTCTTCCAATGATAAAAACTGCTCCTGCTTACCTTTAATACTTCGCACATCTTCCCGACAGGAAACACACAAGCGTGTTCTTTGATAAATTTATATCTTACCCCTCTCTCTTGGAGAAGATGCCTACCGCCTTTTTTAAGATATCACGTTCAAGCTTTGTTTCTTCCAGTTCTTTGCGAAGTCTCAATAACTCTTCCCTTATTGGATCAGAGGATATTTGTTTTTCCTTGCTAAGTTTACCTTCTTTGTGAAGTTTTCGCCAATTAACGAGACTTTCTTTACAGATCCCAAATTCTTCAGCTACCGAGGATACATTGCCTCGCTGCTCACTTAAAGATACTGCTTGGATCTTAAACTCTAGACTGTAATTTTTTCTGATCTTTTTCATACTCTTAAAGATAAAGAGTATAAGAATTGTGTCCTAACAAAGTTAGCAACTCCAAAACGCAAGTGATGTTTTTGTTTGTGCGCACTACAAAAATAAAGTTGCTGATTTTTGATCCCATGTCGGGGATTGAATTAAGAAATATTAATTAATCTAAAAAACAAAAATTATGTCAAAATTATTTAAACTTACATTTATTTTAGCTTTAATGTTTGGAACCTTTAACTTTGCAACTACTAAGGCAAATGATTTACCTTATATGCAAGACAACATTCCTAATTTTAAATATGGATGTAAAACTTTTCATATAAAAGTATCAATCAAATTTGTAGAAATAGAAACGGATGTTACGGTTTGTGCAGGATGTACCAGTTATATGGCTGTAAATTGTGGCGGATCTATAAGTAAAAATGCAAATGGGCAAGATCTTAGTTTTGGAGGAATGAATCTTAATGATTTATTAAAAGATGAAAGATTTTCAGATGCGGAAGAGATAATTGTTTTAGGCTCAAGCACTGAAAAAGATGAAGAAACTGCTCTAACTATAAAAACAGGAACATATAAGATTATAAAGGACCAAGACGGTTATGGGGCAATAGTAAATTTGGAAAAAACAAATTAATTTAAGCAGTAAGAGTGTTGAATAGCACTCTTACTTAATTTTATGAAAAAGAAAATCTATATATCATTAATAATTCTTGCCTTTATTTCTATTGGTTTATTTTTAATAAATAAAAATACAGATATAATTAGAAATTTGAGGGTGAGAAGTATCAGCCAGATAAGAGAGGATGATATAGAATATTCATTTAAAAATAGTCCTTTTTATAAGGACTATTTCTCTCAAAAAAAAATAATTGTTCTCAATATTTGGGCTACCTGGTGTGAGCCCTGTATCAAAGAAACTCCTTTTCTCAATGAATTAAAAAAAGAAATGGAGAGTGATCCTAACATTATATTTTTATCTTACTCAATAGATACAGATTCCTTAAAGCTTCAAAAATTTCTTGCGACTAAGAAGTGCAATTTCAAAGATATAACAATTGAAAATTTACAATACAAAAAATCCATCCTTTCAACTCTAAAAGCGAATAAAAATGAAATAAATAATTCATTTATTAGTATTTCATCTACAGAAATCCCTAAAACTTTTATTATTAAAAAAGGCAAAATACTTTATCAAAAAGAAGGTATAATAAATTACAACGAATTCTTAGAGAAATTAAATAATCTAAGAAACAATTAATATTATGTAACTAAACAATTGTGACTTTGTAGATAAAAAAATACTAACAAAAAAGTGAATATAAAGTTTCAGAAGAAATATTAATGATAATAAAAAAACCTTTCATTCAAATGAAAGGGTTATTTTATGATTTATAAATTTACTCGCATAGCTTAAATTTATTATTTATATAAAAACAAAAAACCGCCCTCCAAAAAGAAAGCGGTTTCAAAATTTATCTAAAATCCCAATTAAAATATCGCCGGATATTTCTGAGGATTTGTTTCATTAAACATTGCGTAAATTCTTTCCACCATATCATCTGCAGACGGCTTGCTGAAATAATCTCCGTCGCTTGCATACGCAGGTCTGTGATCGTTAGCAGCAATCGTCAATGGATCTGAATCTAAGAATCTGAAAGCTTTTTGCTTCTCTAAAATCTGTTGCAGAATAAATGCTGAAGTTCCACCTTCCACATCTTCGTCTATTACGACTAATCTGTTGGTTTTCTTCACAGATTCAGCAATTTCGTGAGTTAAATCAAACGGAATTAACGACTGAACATCAATCACTTCCGCAGAAATTCCTAATTTTTCCAATTCATTTGCCGCTTCCATGACAACTCTCCACGTTGATCCGTACGTTACCAAAGTAACATCCTTCCCTTCTTTGGTTACCTCAATTTTACCAACAGGAATAGTGAATTCACCCAAGTTGTCAGGTTGTTTTTCTTTTAATCTGTAACCGTTCAGGCATTCAACAATCACTGCCGGCTCATCTGCCTGAAGCATGGTGTTGTAGAATCCTGCAGCAATCGTTAAGTTTCTTGGAACCAATACCAAAATACCTTTTGAAAGGTTAAGAATTCCCGCCATCGGAGATCCGGAATGCCAGATTCCTTCCAGTCTGTGGCCTCTTGTTCTGATGATTACCGGAGCTTTCTGGCCGCCTTTTGTTCTGTAATGAACTGTCGCCAAATCATCACTCATCCCCTGCAGACAGTACAAAATATAGTCTAAATACTGGATTTCTGCGATAGGCCTTAACCCTCTCATCGCCATACCAATACCTTGTCCTAAAATTGTAGCTTCACGGATTCCTGTATCTGCAACACGAACTTCACCATATTTTTCCTGCATTCCTTCCAGTCCCTGGTTTACGTCACCGATATTTCCGGCATCTTCACCAAATACTAAAGTTTCAGGATATTTTTCAAAGATTTTATCGAAATTGTTTCTTACTACCACTCTTCCGTCCACTTCCTCCGAGTTTTCAGAGAAAACAGGCTTAATTTCTTTTACATTTTCAGCCTTCCATTGAGACTGGGAATATAAATGAGAAGAATAATTATCTTTTTCAACTTCAAATATTTCGTTGTACTTCTGCATCAGCTGGTTTCTTTCTGCAGAATTTGTTCCTCTTGTAGCCAGTAAAGCTTTTCTCGTTAAATGGAAAATATCTTTTTTAGCCTTGGAAACTATTTTATTGTATTGATTGATATAGCCTTCTATTTCAGCATTCTGACCTTTAATGTTTTCTACCAGAGGCAATACTGAATGCGCTAATTCAGTGATTGTTTTCTGATAGTTTTCCCAAGCAGTTTTTTGCCCGGCTTTTACTATTTTTTTCGCTTCTTCTTCAATAGCATCTAATTCCTCAACTGTTGCGATAATTTCTTCTTTACCTTCAATTTCGATTGAATAATTCAAAATCCATTCTCTGAATTTCACCAATCCGTCAAACTGCGCTTCCCAAGCTAAACGTTCCTCATTCTTATATCTTTCGTGGGAACCGGAAGTTGAGTGCCCCTGAGGCTGTGTAACTTCAATAACATGGACTACAACCGGAATGCTTTCCACCCTTGCAAACTGCTCTGCTCTTGCATAAGCATCCAATAATGCAGGATAATCCCAGGCTTTTACCTGAATAATTTCACATCCCTGAAACTCACCTTCTTTTCTCTGGAAACCGCTTAACATTTCGGCAATATCCGCTTTTGCTCTCTGCTTCATGGTAGGGACAGAAATCCCGTAACCGTCATCCCAGATTGAAACAATCATAGGAACCTGAAGCGCACAGGCAGCATTCAGTGTTTCCCAGAAATGACCTTCCGCTGTAGAAGCATCCCCTATAGTTCCAAAAGCGATTTCGTTACCATCTTTTGAAAACTTTTCAGAACCTTCAAACTTCACTGATTTATATATCTTGGAAGCCTGAGCCAGACCTAACAATCTTGGCATCTGTCCTGCTGTAGGAGAAATGTCAGAAGAAATGTTTTTCTGAGCTGTTAAATCTTTCCAGCTTCCGTCTTCATTTAAACTTCTTGTTGCAAAATGCCCGTTCATCTGTCTTCCGGCGGATGCAGGCTCTCTTTCAACGCTTGTATCGGCATACAACTGAGCAAAGAAACTCTCTACCGTTAATGCATCTGCGGCCATTGCAAAAGTCTGATCCCTGTAGTATCCTGAGCGGAAGTCTCCGTTTTTGAAAACCTTCGCCATTGCCAGCTGAGGAAGCTCTTTACCATCCCCAAAAATTCCAAATTTAGCTTTTCCCGTAAGTACTTCTCTTCTACCTAAATAAGACATTTCGCGAGAAATCCTTCCCAGCTTATAGTCTCCAAGTATCTGATTTTTAAAATCTTGAAAAGAAATTTGCTGTGTTTCAATGTAGGTTGTTTGCATAGCCTAATAAAAAAGTTTTTTGTTCTTGAAGTATTTTGCTAATATACACTTTTTAAATTAATTTTAATTTTTAATAATCTTTTTTAAAAATTTGATAATAAAAAAAATGTCCTTATTTTAGATTAAATTTGTAAAGATGGAGAAAAAGTCGACCCATATTCTTAATGCATCCAGCAATCTTTTGGGATTTTCACTGGTAATTATTACTTCCTTAAAAATCTCAAAAATGAGTGAGAGCACCCATTTGGATGAGTTTGCAGGTATTGCATGCCTGTGTTTTGCGATCAGCTGCTTTTTTTCTTTTTTATCAATCCGCTCAAAAAAAGAAAACCGTTCGCACAGATTTGAGAATATTGCGGATTATTTATTTTTAACAGCTTTATTTTGCATTGTATTAGCTGTTATAATTGTAACGGTGAAGATTATTTAATTTAAAATTTTCGCTCAATTACGTAATCCAGCATAATATGTAAAGATTTTTTTGCTTCAGAGTCTGGAAACTCATTCAATATATCTTTGGCTTTTTGCTGAAAATCTTTCATTACCGTAATGGCATAATTAAGCCCCCCTGAGTTTTTAACAAAATTCACAAGCTCCTTTACACGTTTTTGGTCGTTATTATAACGTTTTATCGTATTAAAATAATACTTTCTGTCGGTTTCATTAGCCGTTTTTAGGGTATGAATCAGCGGAAGGGTCATTTTTTGTTCCTTAATATCAATACCTACCGGCTTCCCGATAACATTTGATGTTAAATAATCAAAAAGATCATCTTTAATCTGGAATGCCATTCCCGTGAATGTTCCGAAGTCCATCATTTTTTTAGCCAAAACTTCATCGGCATTATTAGATAAAACCCCGATTTCGCAGCAGGCCGCGATTAAAGTTGCCGTTTTCTGGCGGATAATTTCATAATAAACATCTTCCGTAATGTCCAGCTTTCTTGCTTTTTCCAATTGAAGAAGCTCACCTTCAGACATTTCACGAATGGTTCTGGAGATCACCCCCAGCAGGTCGTAATCCTTGTGATCCGTAGATAATAAAACTGATTTTGACAATAGGTAATCCCCCACCAAAACGGCAATTTTATTTTTCCATAAAGCATTGATTGAAAAAAAATTACGACGTTTGAAACTTTCATCCACCACATCATCGTGCACTAATGTTGCCGTATGAATCAATTCGATCATGGAAGCTCCGCGATACGTTTTTTCATTGACTTCTCCAATAAGCTTTGCGCAAAGAAATACGAACATCGGGCGCATCTGCTTGCCTTTTGTAGTAACAATAAAACGAGTGACTTTATCTAATAAAGGTACTTTACTCTGCATGGATTCATAAAACTTCTGCTCGAAAAGTTTCATTTCCTCATTGATCGGTCGCTTGATTTCTTCTACAGTATTCGCCACAATCTCGAATGATGGGATAAATTATTAACTTCCACAAAGATAATTTTTTTCAGTCAATTTTAAGAGAAATTAATCTTTGAGTTTATCTTTTGGAATAAAATAAAGACTCGATTTTGCTGTTCCCAATGGAGAATGGAAGTCTTCCCCTGAAATATAAATCCCATTTTCATCCACTGTAATCCCTTCAATCTGCCCAATTGACAAAGCACTTCCCAGATAATACCGTTTAGGATTTCCTTTAAAAAATATTCCAGGTTCGGTTTCATTGAAAATATGTAAGAACACTTCCGTTTTCTTTGTATAGCCTATTAAATAAAGCTTTTTATCGTAATAAGAAGCATCGGTTATGATATAGTTTGTTTTGAAAGTTTCTACTTTTTGCGCTTTTTGTTTGTTTAAAACTTTAGGATCGATAATATAATGTGTTGTTGATTTTGCGCCCCATTCTTTCGTAAAAATATGGATTTTTCCATTTAAATAAATCATGGCTTCCGCATCAAAATTGGTCTTGGTATATTTTGGAATAAATTCTTCCTGTTCGGGATATTCAAAAGAAATTAATTCAACTGAATCTTTTTTTAACGAATCATTTTTAAAAGGAACTTTGTAAATTTCCAAATCTTTCCTTGTGCCGTCATTATTTCCGAAATCGCCTATATAAAAGTTGGTCCCGTCATTTGTTAAAGCTTCCCAGTCTTTATTTTTTCCGTTTATTTTGATCGTATTTACAATTTTGCCTGTCGTTTTATCCAGTTCAAAAAGTTCGGGAGAATTTCCGCTGTCGTTGAATGTATATAGTTTCCCATTTATTATACTTAATCCCGATGTTTCCTTAATTTTTCCATCTAAATAAGAGACTCTGTATTTTCTTATCTTAAAAAGACTTGATTGTTGCGAAAATGATACAGTGGAAATGGTAATAGCTGCTATCAGGAAAAGCTTTTTCATGACGTAAAAATATTTATTTGAGCGCAAATGATACTAATTTATTCATAAATATATTTATCTAAATTTAATATCATTCTGTTATTCTGACGAAGGAAAAATCTCAGTACTTTTTTGAGATTCTTCACTCCACTTTGTTGCGTTCAGAATGACAAAATGATGTTGAACAAAAAGTTTAAAATTAGTCTTTATTTGTGTATAAATTTGCGTAATTCGTGTTTGAAAATCAAGCTGATCTCTTCCTAATCTGCTCTTTATTACCATTTTTTTTCGCCCGGTAATCTCTTTGATACTGCCTTACCGTTTTTCCGCTCCCGTCATGCCTCCATCCAGGTGAATTGAAAATATAATTAACCCGGTCGGAAAATTTTAAACCCGGCTGTTTAATATCTTTCCATATTTTTCGCCATTCATAAAGAAGAACTGTATCTGGTTTATTATCCGGCATTTTCGGATAAATCCCATACTTTACAGGAACCTTGGGATCTTCCTTTTCAAAGGTCCCGAAAATTTTGTCCCAGATAATGAGGCACATGCCCATATTTCTGTCGAGATATTTAATGTTACAGGCATGATGGACACGGTGATGAGAAGGTGTCACAAAAATATATTCCAAAATCCCCATCGATTTTACTGTCTGCGTATGAACCAGCGTTCCATACACCTGACCAATGGCATAAACCACCATAATATGCCACGGATTAAATCCTAAAAATGCAAGCGGAGAAAAGTAAAGATACCGGTACAAAGGCTGTAGAACCGGACTTCTGAAACCCGTGGTCACATTAAAATATTCCGAATTATGATGCGTAATATGAACCGCCCAGAACGCCCTTGAATGATGATCCACATAGTGAAGAACATAATAAGCAAAATCTGTTATGATAAAGCAGATCAGCCAATACCAAATGCTAAAATCCCATGAAAACAGTCTGTGATTATAAAAGAAAAACATAACACCCATTGCAAAAGCCTTCATCAGAAGATCGAGCCCGAAGTTCATCAAAGCCAGGTAAATGCTTGTTGCAACATCTTTTTTATCGTACAATTTAGCCTCCGAAACGTGGCTGTAAATCATTTCTGCAAAAATAATAGTGGCATGAACGGGAATCGCCCATGAATAGACATTTTCTAATCCATCCTCACCCAAGAAGTAATCCATCATCTTGCATATGTTTAATACAAAGGTAAGATTTTAAGAAAGTGTTAAGTTAATTTTTGAATTTTTTAATATAATTTTAATCTGCAGTTTTATTGGCTAGCTGCCCGCATGCTGCATCAATATCTCCACCACGGCTTTTTCTGACAACGCACACAATTCCTGCGTTTTCTAACTGACGGATGTAGTTTTCCTCTGCCTGCTTATTGCATTGGTCATATTTTCCGTCACCGATGGGGTTGTACTGGATTAAATTTACTTTAGAAGGAACCTGCTTACAATATTTAATCAGGGCTTTAATGTCTTCATCCTTATCATTGATATCTTTCCAGACACAATATTCGAAAGTGATTACGGAGCCTGTTTTTTTGTACCAGTACTGCAGAGATTCCATAATTTCCGTTAGAGGAAACTTATCAGAGAAAGGCATGATTTCATTACGCTTGGATTCAATAGCAGAGTGTAAAGACAATGCTAATTTTACACGTAATTCTTCATCAGCCAGCATTTTGATCATCTTAGGAATTCCAGACGTAGAAACGGTAATTCTTCTTGCAGACATTCCCAAACCTTCCGGCTGGGTAATTTTCCTGATGGCTTCCACCACATTTTTGTAATTCATCATCGGCTCACCCATTCCCATAAAAACGATATTGGAAAGCGGCCTGTTGAAATACATTTTACTCTGGCTGTCAATTAAAGCCACCTGATCCACGATCTCGGCAACTTCAAGGTTTCTCATTCTCTTAAGCCTTGCCGTTGCGCAGAATTCGCAGTTTAGGGAACATCCTACCTGTGAGGAAACACAAGCGGTAGTTCTTGTTTCTGTAGGAATTAATACGGATTCTACCAATAATCCATCATGAAGCTTCACTCCGTTTTTAATGGTTCCGTCCGTGCTTTTCTGGAGCTGATCTACTGAAACGGGATTGATGGTATATTCTTCAGCAATTCTTTCGCGAAGAGGTTTCGAAAGATTCGTCATTTCATCAATCGAATGGAGGTTTTTACTCCACAACCAGTCATACACCTGCTTCGCACGAAACGGCTTTTCCCCCAAAGACACAAAGTACTCTTTGAGCTGGTCCAGTGATAAAGTTCTGATATCTTTCATTGTAGGTTTTAGGGATTAGGACAAAGGATTTAGGACAAGCTAAGCCCTAAATCCTAATTCCTATTATCTTATTAAAGAATCAACATCGCATCTCCGTAAGAGTAGAATTTATACTTCTCTTTTACGGCTTCTTCGTATGCGTGCATTACGAAGTCTCTTCCTGCAAATGCTGCAATCATCATGATTAATGTAGATTTTGGCGTGTGGAAGTTAGTGATCATTGAATTAGCAACTCCGAAATCGTGCGGCGGATAGATGAATTTATTAGTCCAACCGTGGAATGCGGAGATTTTTTTGTTTGAAGAGACAGAAGTTTCCAATGCTCTCATCGTAGTTGTTCCCACTGCGCATACTCTTCTGTGATTGTCAACTGCTTTATTGATGATATCTGCATTTCTTTCGTCGATGAATACCTCTTCAGATTCCATTTTGTGCTTGGAAAGATCTTCTACTTCAATCGGGTTGAAAGTTCCCAAACCTACATGAAGTGTAATTTCTGCAAAGTTAATTCCTTTGATCTCCAGTCTTTTCATCAAATGTTTTGAGAAGTGAAGGCCGGCTGTAGGTGCTGCCACAGCTCCTTCTATTTTTGCATAGATGGTCTGATATCTTTCAGCATCTTCCGGCTCTACGGCTCTTTTGATATATTTTGGAAGCGGAGTTTCTCCTAATTCTTTTAATTTAGCTCTGAATTCTTCATAAGAACCGTCAAATAAGAATCTCAAAGTTCTTCCTCTTGAAGTAGTATTATCGATAACCTCAGCTACCAGAGATTCATCCTCTGTGAAGAATAATTTATTCCCAATTCTGATTTTTCTTGCAGGATCTACAAGAACGTCCCACACACGGGTTTCCTTATCCAGCTCTCTTAAAAGGAATACTTCAATTTTAGCACCGGTTTTTTCCTTATTTCCATAAAGGCGTGCAGGGAAAACCTTAGTATTATTAAAGATAAAAAGATCTTCTTCATTGAAATAATCTACAACATCTTTGAACAGTTTGTGCTCAATAGTCTGGGTTTTTCTGTCCAAAACCATTAATCTTGCTTCGTCTCTGTGTTCTGATGGGTGTTCTGCAAGTAATTCCGCAGGAAGATCAAAATTAAAATCTGATGTTTTCATTTTTTAAATTACGGTTTAAAAATTACCAAATTACAAGATGTAATTTTCGGAGTGCAAATATACGATATGAAACACCCCTTTGTCAAGTATTATTTACATTCCTTTTAAATTAATTTAAAATAAAACAAAAAACCGTGATATTACGGTAATTTTTAAAGGTAAAAAAATTGTATTTTGGTGTCTTAAAAAATATACTATGAGCAAATATTCAATTGAGGCTTTCGTAAACGAAACCAAAGAGAATCCAATGGAAAGAGATTATTTTGAGCTGGAAAAACCCGCACTTTTGGAAATTAACCTGAACAATCAGTCTGTGTGGACAAAAGCCGGAAGCATGGTCGGATACATCGGGAACATCAATTTCGAAAGACAGGGAATGCTTTCCGGAGGATTGGGAAATCTATTGAAAAAAGCCATCAGCGGCGAAGGTTCCAGACTGATGAAAGCTGAGGGAACAGGCAAATTATACGTTGCGGACGAAGGCAAAAAAGTTCGTATTCTTTACCTTAATAACGAAACGGTTTGTGTAAACGGAAATGATGTTTTAGCCCATGAACAAAGCATTAAAAGCGACATCACCATGCTAAAAAGCATTGCAGGAGTAATGTCCGGCGGACTTTTTCAGGTGAAGCTTTCGGGGACGGGACATATCGCCATAACAACACACGGTGAACCTTTAACATTAATGGTAACACCGGATGCGCCTGTTTTCACAGACCCGAATGCTACCGTTGCGTGGTCCGGAAACCTAAGCCCCGAACTTAAAACCAATGTCTCTTTCAAAAGCCTTATCGGAAGAGGAAGCGGCGAAGAATTCCAGATGAAATTCTCAGGAAACGGATGGGTACTTATTCAGCCGTACGAGGAAGTGTACAGAATTGAGAAATAATTTGATAAAAATTTTTTATATAAAATCAGCTGTTTCAAAAAAATTGGAACAGCTTTTTTTATTTAAACTAAAGAATAAAACTAAATTTATTAATTTAATCAACTTTTTACTGATTTATCATTTGTCAGTGATATTTTAATATATTTAAGTATCAAAATAAACACCAATGAACACCAATCGCAGAAATTTTATTAAAACCGCCGCTTTGGCGAGTTTTGGGGCACTTATTTTACCCAATTCATTATTTGCTTATCCTGAACCATTTAAAACGTATAAAAAAGTACGGGTCGGCTTTATCGGAGTCGGACTTCGGGGACAGGAACATGTAAAATTACTGGCAAAACGTGATGATGTGGAAATCATAGCCTTTGCAGACCCCAGCAAAACCATGCTGGCTGCTTCTCAAAAAATTTTAAAAACAAACAACAAGCCCGCAGCACAGGAGTTTTCCAACGGAGAATATGATTACAGGAATCTTTTAAAATCAAAAAATATAGATGCCGTGGTGATTGCAACCCCCTGGGAATGGCATCTCCCGCAAGGTGTGGAAGCCATGAAAGCGAAGAAAATAGTAGGCATGGAAGTTTCCGGTGCTATTAAATTACAGGACTGCTGGGAATTCGTAAAAACATACGAAGAAACAAAAGTCCCAATTTTTATGATGGAAAATGTATGCTATCGCAGAGATATTATGGCAGTCCTGAATATGGTTCGTAAAGGAATGTTCGGAGAGCTTGTCCACGGAAGAGGCGGCTATGAGCATGATCTTCGCGGCGTTTTATTTAATGACGGCGTTACTCCCTACAATTCCGGTGTGGAATTCGGAGATAAGGGCTTTAGCGAGGCGAAATGGCGAACAGAGCATTATGTAAAAAGAAATGGCGAGCTTTACCCAACCCACGGACTGGGCCCGATTGCCATGACAATGAATATCAACAGAGGAAACCGATTGACGCGGCTTTCATCATTCTCTTCAAAATCACTGGGGTTGCACAAATACATTGTAGAACATCCAAAAGGCGGAGAAAACCACCCGAATGCAAAGGTGAAATTCAGTCAGGGAGATATTGTAACCACCCAGATTGCCTGTGAAAATGGCGAAACCATACTTTTAACCCATGATACAAGCTTACAGAGGCCTTATGATTTAGGGTTCAGGGTTCAGGGAACGGAAGGTTTGTGGCAGGATTTCGGATGGGGAGAATTTAACCAGGGACATATCTATTTTGAGAAAAAAATGAACCATACCCACAAATGGGAAAATTCTGAAGTATGGCTTAAAGAAAATGACCACCCGATGTGGAAAAGGTTTGAAGCCAGCGCCACCGGCGCGGGACACGGCGGAATGGATTTCTTCGTGATGAATACTTTTATAGAATGTATTAAACGAAATATTGAATTCCCGATGGATGTTTACGACCTTGCCACATGGTATTCCATCACGCCGCTGAGCGAAGAATCCATTGCTAAAGGAGGCCAAATTGTAGAAATTCCTGACTTCACAAAAGGACAATGGAAAAACCGTAAACCCGTATTTGGAATGACCGATGAATTCTAAGAAAAAAACACTTCTCATTTTAGCCGGAGGCTTAGGAAGCCGTTACAAAGGCCTTAAGCAGGTAGATGGTATATTGGATAACGGATCGCCGCTTCTGGAATATTCTGTTTATGATGCTCTGGAAGCGGGATTCAATAAAGTGGTGATGATTATCAACCGTTTTATCCCTGAAAGCTATATCGAACGGCTTGAAACCATTTCAAAACATAAAAATTTTGAATTACATTGGGTTTATCAGGACATGGAAAAATTTGTCCCTGAAAATTATGACTTTTCCGAACGGAAGAAACCGTGGGGAACGGGGCACGCCATACTTTGTGCAAAAGATTTTATTCATGAGCCCTTTGTAATCATTAATGCTGATGATTTTTATGGAAGGGAAAATTATTCTTTAGCTGCAAAAGAAATGGATTCCGGGAATATTTCATCGAAACAGTTTGAGCTGATTGCTTATCCGGTAGAAAGTACATTGAGCGAAAATGGCACCGTGGCAAGAGGAATATGTACCGTGGATTCAAAGAATTTTTTGGTGAATGTCACTGAGCAGACTTCCATTAGGAAAGAAAATGAAACCATTGTTTACACCGATTCCGGGCACGATTTTGAGATCAATCCTAAAACGCTGGTCTCTATGAATTTTTTCATTTTTCATCCCAAAATATTTGATTTCTTGCTGGTTTATTTTTATGATTTTATACAATCTAACCCGAAAATTACGGAAGAATTTTACATCCCGTCTGCAGTACAGAGGATGATTGATAATCAAGAAGCAGATGTATTGGTAAAAACTTCAACTTCAATATGGAAAGGGATGACCTATCCTGAAGATAAAATTGTTTTGAAAAGTTTTTTGAAAAAAGAAACTGAATCTAAAAAGTATCCTGAAAATCTATGGAATTAGACCATATTATACGGAAGTTTATCAACACTCTTAATTATGAGATTACTCCTGTCACCAACGGGCTGATCAATGCTACCTATATTTTAGAAAATAAAGATAAAAACGAAAAATATATTCTTCAAAGAATAAATACAAATGTGTTTAAAAATCCTGAAGCGATCGTCAATAACCACTTAAAAATCAATTCCATTCTTGCAGACAGTGATTATCAACTTCAGATCATCAGGCCAATCCCTTCCATTTCAAATGAATACATTGTAAAAGATAAGCATAATGAATCCTGGAGAATGCTGGGTTTTGTGGAAAACAGCATTACTTTCCTGAAAGCTCCGGATCTTGAAACCGCTTTTGAGGCTGCCAAAACTTTCAGCTATTTTCTTAGCATTATCAATGAACACGATGCTCCCGAACTGGAAATTACTTTGCCCGACTTTCTTAATTTTGAAAAAAGAATTACAGATTATAAAAAATCACTGGAAAATGCATCTTCCAATTTACGGGAAAACGCCAAAACAGAAATAGAATATGCCAATCAGTTGCTGTCTTTACCTGAAAAATGGATCAAAATGGTAGAAAACAAGACGCTTCCTCCAAGAATTGTTCATGCAGACGCTAAGATCAGCAATATTCTTTTTGATAAAAATCATCGGCCGGCTGCTGTGATCGACCTTGATACCGTCATGATTTCCACTATTTTATATGATTTCGGAACCATGATACAATCGTACACCAATAAATATGATGAAGACGATGGAACCGCAAAAAATAATTTCAATGAAGAAGTATATGAAGCTGTGAAGAAAGGTTTTTTATTTTATCTGAAAGAAAAATTACTGCCTCAGGAATCTGACAATCTGGATTATGCAGCACAGGTGGCCATTTATATTCAGGCTATCCGGTTTCTGGCGGACTATCTGAACGGAAGCACTTATTATTCTATTAAATATCCTGAGCACAATCTGGACCGGACTAAGAATCAGTTTCAGCTTTTGCAGGGACTGAGGGATTATTTAACTAAAAATTAGATAAATAAAGCTTTTCTTATTTAAACATTAAGAAATTAAGTATTGCTTACTATTAAACAATTTAAGAAATCATACATTGATTTTTTAAGCTTATTAAGAATGACTTTTAATTATAAAAAATTCAAGATCACTTTCCATTCTTCTAACTTTTTCTCGAAAGAAATGGTATGAAGCGGGCTGGTAGACGGCAGCTGATAAACAGGAATTCTAAAATTTTTGCCTAAAATCTTCTGTAAGTTTTTATACGATTTTCCCCCATTGCAGAATATGGCCCGGATGTTTGGATATTGCTCAAGAAGCTCAGCAATCCGGTTGGCTTCTTCATTTTTGATTTCAGAATCCAAACTGCCTTTTCTTTCGCAGGAATCGATGACATCCCAAAGCGCTATATGATGTTTCTGTAGAATGGCCTTCTTTTCAGCATAATCTGCCGTAGAATTTTCATTAAATAATTCAAAAATAATAGACCAGAATTTATTCTGTGGATGAGCGTAATATTCTTGTTTTTCCAAAGACTTCACACCCGGAATTGACCCTAAAATTAATATTTGGGAATTTTCGTTAATAATTGGCGGAAAAGAGGAAATTCTATTGTGCATAATTCAAATATATAAATTTTGGCTAAAGCCTGAGATTTTGAAAACAAAAAGCGGGCTAAAGCCCGCTCCTATTGGTATTTTTTGATGTACATTATAAAGTTTCCTTCAACCAGTCGAAAAACTCTCTCTGCCATACCAATCCGTTTTGCGGATGAAGTACCCAGTGGTTTTCGTTCGGGAAATAAACAAACTTTGTCTTTAAACCTCTTAATTTTGCAGCTTGGAAAGCTTCCTGCCCCTGTTCGTAAGGAACCCTGTAGTCGATTCCACCCTGAATAACCATAATTGGCTTATTCCATTTTTCAACAAAATTACTTGGATTGTATTCTGTATATGCCTTTGGAAGCGGTTTTTCCCATGGTGAACCTAAATCCCAATTCGCAAACCAAAGCTCTTCTGTTGTAAGATACCATGATTTCATATCAAATAAACCGTCGTGCGCAATGAAAGTCTTGAATCTGTTCTCATGAATCCCGGCAAGCATGAAAACGCTGTATCCACCGTAGCTTGCACCAACAGCTGCTACTCTTTCACCATCCACATACGGCAATGTTTTCGCGTAATCCGTTGCAGCCAGATAATCCCTCATCGGCTGTCCGCCCCAGTCTTTTGAAATTTCTTCGTTCCATTTTGTTCCCCAGCCCGGCATTCCGCGGCGGTTAGGAGCTACTACAATGTATCCGTTGGCTGCCATTAAAGCAAAATTCCATCTTGTGCTGAAAAACTGCGTAAGAGCAGATTGCGGCCCTCCCTGACAATACACAAGGGTAGGATATTTTTTATTCGGGTCAAAGTTTGGAGGATAGTGAAACCACACTCCCATTTCTTTTCCGTCCGAAGTTTTTACCATTTTAAGCTCAGATTTTCCCTGGGCTAGTTTTGCGTAGGTATCTTTATTGGCTTCGGTTACCTGCTTCAATTCTCCGTTTTTCAGATTAACAGAGAAAATATCCGTTGCATGATTGATATCCGTTTTTCCTACTAAAAGTGAATTTTTATTGTCGGCAAAAATTTCATTCACATCAAAATCACCTTTTGTAATCTGCTGTACTTTAGCATTTTTCGGATCTAAAGAAAATAATTGCTTTGTACCTCTGAATGCGGCCGTAAAATAGATCATTTTAGAATCTCCGCTCCAGAAAACGTCTCCTGAAACACTTTCGTCCCAATTACCAGTAAGGTTTGAAGTTTTTTGTGACTTCCAGTCCATGATTTTTACATCATTTTTATCCGCTTCATAGCCGTCTCTCGCCATACTCTGCCAGATCAGTGATTTTCCGTCCGGGCTGAACTTTGGATTTACATCATATCCTTTGTTGGATTCCGTTAAGTTTTTTGTCTGCCCTGAAGCTAAATCATAAGCGAAAATATCTGTATTGGTGCTTGTAGCATATTCCTTACCGCTTTTTGGCTTTGTAACATATAAAAGCTGCGAGGAATCCGGGCTCCAGATGAAATCTTCGGCTCCGCCAAAAGGTCTTTGTGGTGAATCCCAGTTTTTCCCTTCCAAAAGGTCTTTTGCAGATTCTATTTTATCTGAAATATTTACTACAAAAACGTGATTGTATTTGCCTTCATTAAAATAATCCCAGTGTCTGTGGTTAAGGTCTGTATAAACCTGTGCGGTAGTTTTCGGGGTATCAGAATACTTGTCTGTCCCCATTACTTTCTCTACCAAAACCTGTTTGCTGAAAGCTATTTTTTTACCGTCCGGAGAGATCACGATGTTATCAGCTTCCCCGATGGTGTAGAACTCCGACCATGTTTTTCCACTGTCTTTTGAAAGGAAGATTTTGTCGCCTTCCTGAGCGTAAATCCCGTTCTTATCCCATTGAATAAGGGCTTTTTTACCAAAATCTATTTTTACGGACTGATTATTAAGAACATTCAGTAAATAATTCTCGTTTTTTGTTTTTTCTGTTTTCAGATCTACCTGGCCGATTTTATAAATAAGAGCCGACTGATCCGGTGAAACGGCCTGTACTCCAACTTTTTTTAAAGTCCAAAGAATTTCAGGCGTCATTACTTGTTGTGCATTCATTAAAAGCGGAGCTGCCAAAGCGAGCAGACTGTACTTAAGTTTCATATTCTGGTTCATTTTTAATGGATTGATGAAATTCAATATAATTTCATTATCCTTATTCAAAGATTGCCAAAGTTAATTATTTTTGAAACATGAATTGATACAAATATTCCCGGAAACAAGCCTGTATACTTTTCCCGAAATTGAACATCCGACAAAAACCCTAGCCTCGATTGCAGCATTTGTCTGAGCTCATTTTACAGTTTTCGGGTTGGGGCGGCTTCGCCGCCCCAACCCGAAAACTGTAAAATAGCGAGTGCGGAAAGCGAGAAAAAGCTCCAAAGAGAAATAAATACAATTTTTTGATTTGGTTCAAATAACCCAAAAAAATTCGCCAGTCAAAACGACTGGCGAATGAATAATATGCAATTTAATTTTTACATTTAATCATTATCTCCAAACATTGAGTTGACCAGAGACGTTACAATAGAAAGCAAAATACTGAATATCAACGCCCACCAGAAACCGTCAACCACCATGCTGTCAATAAAATAATCTGCAATAAGAATAATTAATGCATTGATTACCAACGCAAATAATCCCAATGTAATGATCGTTAAAGGTAACCCGAAAAGACTGAGAATGGGCTTTACAATAAGGTTTAAAAGCCCTAAAACAATGGCAAAGATAATTGCTCCCGCGAACCCTGTAAAATGTACACCGGGTAAAATTGTTGTGAGAAGATAGGCAACCACTGCCGTTACGAGAAGTCGGATAATTAAGTTCATAGTTTTATTTTTTAATGTTTATGGTCTTTACCGTACAAAAGCTGTTCCATTCGGAGATTGTGGAGGTTTTTAATTTAACCTGAAAGAAGGAAGTTTGTTGGTTAAAAGCTTACAATCTGTAATTGATTATTTACTTTAAAAACTGCTTCATTAAATTTCACGACAATATCAGAAATTGAGGCCTAATAGCAGCTTCCAGGCTCTTACTTCCAGCTTCCCACCATGATCCTTAATTTTCTTTTCCAAACTCAGATTGATTTAATAAATCTAATAAATTTACTTCATATTTCCTTAGAAGTTGAAGCCCTGTAAACAAGCTGTGCATCTAATGTGATTGTACTGCATGGTGAAGAATAATCATTAATTTTTTCTAAAACTGCCCGGGCGGCTGCTTCTCCCATTTTCACAAGGGGCTGCTCCACGCTTGTGAGTTGAGGGTGTACAATCGTTGACAGTTCAGTACCCGAAAAGCTGGCTATAGAAACCTGGTCAGGAATTTTAACTCCCATTTCCAGAAGATGATTCATTGCACCGATTGCCAGCGTATCTGAAAACACAAAATACTGTCGAATTCCACGTTGTTTTCCATCAGCTTTTTAACTGCATTTTTACCGTCCTCAAAAGACATTCCATTAGTTTGAACCGTAAGTTCCGGGCTAAAAATACTATGCTTTTCTAAAATTCTTTTGTATCCGTTTGCTCTTTCTGCAGCATTCCTGATCGAAGAAGGCCCCATAATGTGGGCTATTTTTTTCTTACCCGTTTTGATGAGATGTTCCACCACCAAAGACGCCTTGATACGGTCATCCACCATTACTTTCGTGGCTTCAATGTTTTTACCTGGAATCCTGTCAAAAAAAACAAAAGGCATCCCTTTCTTCATCATAGATTCATACAAATCTTCATTGTAGGTTTCATGACAAAGATTAATAATGATTCCGTCTACATTGAATTCTTCCAGAAGCTGTAAATTTTTCCTTTCCGTTAAAGGATTTTCATCCGACTGTGTGATGATTACCCTGTATCCCAAAGGCGCAAGAACATTCTGAATTCCCTGAAGGACTTTTGATGAAAACGGAGTGATCATTTCCGGAACTACAAGCCCGATATTCTTTGTTTTACCGTATTTCAGGTTTAATGCGGTGGGATTGGGTTTATATCCGAGTTTTTCTGCCGCTTCCAAAACTTTTTTCTGAGTTTCTGAGCTGATATTTTTATCATTTAAAAGAGCCCGTGAGATGGTGGAAGTGGACAGAGACAGGTATTTGGATAAATCTTTGATCGTAACTCTTTTCATTTTTGCGTTTTTTAAGGCTGATTTAAATCAAAAATACTAAAAAAATAGTCAATTGGGAACGTTCCCGGAGTTTTGGGAACGTTCCCATTTACAATTTCACAACAAAAAATCATTTATCATAAATTATTAATATAAGTTTAAGACATCGTTAAAATTTAATTTAAAATTATACAAATATGTCAATGAAACCTTATCATTTTGAACGTTCAGCAATACAATCGGGAATTATTCATATTGGTGTAGGAAATTTCCACAGGGCCCATCAGCAATTTTACACTAATCTTCTGCTGGAAAATCCAAATCAGCAGCAATGGGGAATCTGTGGAATCTGCCTTTTGCCTTCAGACGAAAAAATAGTAAGCAATTTGAGATCCCAGAATCTGGATTATACCTTAACCATTTGCGGAAGAGACGGAAATGACGAAGTGTACAAGATCGGCTCTCTAACTGACCTGATCTGGGGAATTCAAGATCCGAAAGCTGTCGTTGAAAAAATTTCGGATAAGGCGATAAAAATTATTACGTTAACTATTACAGAAGGCGGTTATAATCTGGATAAAGAAACCAATGAATTTAATTTAAATGACGAAAAAATTAAGTATGATCTGGAAAACCCGGGAAATCCGTCAACGGTCTTCGGGTTTATAGCGGAAGGACTTCGTCTGAGAAAATCAAAGCAAAACGGAGGAATCACCATTCTTTCCTGCGATAATCTTCAGCATAACGGTGATACGGCAAAAAAAGCTTTTACAACTTTTATTGAAGCGCAAGACCGCGAGTTAGCCGAATGGGTAAAGAGCAATGTTACATTTCCGAATTCCATGGTTGACAGAATTACTCCTGCAACAACCGCGGAAGATGTGGAAAGACTAAATAAGAAAAATGGAACCAACGACAAAGCGCCAGTTTACTGTGAAGACTTCACACAATGGGTGATTGAAGACAACTTCATTGCCGGAAGACCGAATTGGGAAAAAGCCGTCGTTCAGTTTACCGCTGATGTTACTGCTTTTGAAAACATGAAGCTAAGCCTTTTGAATGCTTCACATACCCTGCTTTCTTATCCCTCTTTCTTAAAAGGTTACCGGAAAGTGGATGAAGCAATGATGGATAAAAGTATTGTAAAATTCATCAGAAACTTCATGGATACAGACATTACTCCATACGTTCCGGCTCCTGAAAACATAAATCTGGAAGATTATAAGCAAACACTGATTGAAAGATTTGCAAATCACAGTGTGAGTGATCAGGTGAGCAGATTGTGCTTTGACGGAATTTCAAAATTCCCGGTTTACATCATGCCGAATCTCATTAAAATGATCCGCGATAATAAAGATCTTACAAGAGCAGCTTTCTTAGTGGCTTCATACAGACATTATCTGAAATATAAATCCGATGACAAGGGGAATTCATACGAAATCGCTGAACCATGGCTTACAAAAGATGATGAAACTCTTATTTCCAGTGAAAATGCCGTGGATTTTTTAAACCTGTCTGCATTTAAAAGCTATGATCTAAAATCTTCGGAAAGTTTTGTTGAATTATATTTAAATTTTACAAATCAAATTAAAAATCAGGGAGTTGCCTCCGTTTTAGAATCACTTTAAAAATAAACACTCATGATCGTAAATTCAGAAATTAAAACCTTGGATTCAAGGTCTAATAACAGCGTATTTCCTTTTGCTATTATTACCTTTATTTATTTTATTGTTGGTTTTTTAACAACAGTAAACGAACAGCTTCAGGCTCCCTTGAAATTTACATTTCTGTCTCATGCCGGAAGCTTAAAAAATACTTTTACAACGCTTATTTCTTTCTTCTTCTTTTTAGGCTATCTGCTGAACGGAACATTGGGAAGCAAATGGGTGAATGCTTTTGGATATAAAAATACTATTCTGCGAGGGCTTTTCTTCATGATCTCAGGGCTTTTCATGTATCTGTGCTCATCTTGGTTCGGGGCAGAATATCCTGATTTGAAATTCAATGTGGGTGATGCCGTCATCCCTTTTGGATTTCTGATTTTTGTGGCAGGATCTTATTTAATGGGAACCTCTGCGGCTGTGATACAGGTGGTGGTGAATCCTTATGCGGCTTCTTATCAATTAAAAGGCACACAGCCGGTTCAGAGACTGAATATTTTAACAGCCATTAATTCCATAGGAACTACTTCTGCTCCATTTTTCGTGACGGTGATCATGTTCAGCGGAATTTCCATTGAGAAAATTGAGATCAAGCAGTTGCTTCTTCCGCTATCAGTTTTAATTGCCTGTATTTTAACGGTAATTTTAATTACAAAAAAGCTCCATCTTCCCGACATTGAAAATACAAGAGCCGCCGGCGGGGAAAAGCTGGAGAGAAGCATCTGGTCTTTCAGGCATTTTGCATTTGGTGTTGTTGCTATTTTCTTTTATGTAGGGACAGAAGTGGCAATCGGGGCGAATATCAATCTTCATGCTTTTGAACTTATGGAATCGGGGCATCCTATCACTTTCTTCGGAAAAACCGACATCATTATCGGTGGAATGGATCTTGGAATTCACGCCCTTCTTTCAACATTATATTGGGGTGGATTTTTGGTGGGAAGATCTGTTTCAAGCTTTTTCAGCAATATTTCGGCAAAAACCCAACTGGCGGTGACTACAATTTTAGCAACCATTTTAGCCATTGTTGCCATGATTACACAAAACCTTTGGTTCCTTGTAGCAATCGGGCTTCTGCACTCTTCCATGTGGAGCTGCATCTACACGCTTTCCATCAGAGGATTAAATAAATACACCTCAAAAGCTTCCGGGGTTTTCATTTCAGCAGTTTTTGGAGGAGCTGTATTTACTTTGGTTCAGGGTGGTCTGGCGGATGCGTTCGGATCATGGAGATGGACGTGGATTCTTACCGTAGTTTGTGAATTACTCATGCTTTCTTATGCATTATTCGGTTCTAAAATCAGGGAAAAAGATTTGATTAACAGCTAATAATACACTCTTTTATTTCAATACATTCCGCATCCGGTCAAAATCCGGATGCAGGATATTCTTCGCCAATTTTTAAAAATAAACACTTATGATAAAAAATAAATTACTCATCATTGCACTCATTATCACGAGCAAAACTTTGCTTTTCGGACAGCAGATTCATTCTGCATTACAGTTTAGAAACAGCCATCTTTGGAGAGGACTTGAAGTTTCTTCGGGGTTAATTTATACCGGGGATATTCACCTGGACGGAAAAAATTTTTACGGAGGTTTCTGGACCGGCGGAAATGTTGACGGTTCCTACAAGGAGTTTAATAACTACGTGGGTTACAAAAACAAACACCTCACGGTCGAGCTTTGGGATATCTATAATTTTTCTCCTGACGCCACCTACAACAACAAAGAATTTTTCAATTATAATGCCCGTGAAACAGGCCGTTTCTGGGATTTAAGGTCGTACTATACCATCAGTGATAAACTTCCTCTAACGTTAAGCGCTTATACCATTGTTTTTGGGCGCGACAGAAATAAGGACAATACGGAAAATAAGTATTCGTCATTTGTTTCAGCAGAATATCCTTTGTATAAAAAAGAAGATCAAAACCTGGAAGTACGCGGAAGAATCGGGTACGGATTTGCCCTAAACCATGCCGGAGAGGAAAGTAATTTTTTCGCTAAAAAAGACGGCATCACAGAAGTGAGCTTAATGGTCACCAAAAGTTTCACCATTGCCGGCTACAAACTTCCCGTGGGAATTTGGGGAATGTGGAATCCTGTAGGAAACAATGCCTATCTGCAGTTTTCAGTACAGGCATTTTCGTTTTAAGAGTTTTGGAGAGAGAATTTTGAGGGTGAGTCTGGAGTTTGAACTTTTTAATTCTACTATACTGATGTATCATAACTTTATTTGATTTTCATCATAGTAACCAGTGAGGTGGCGACATGACTTTCGGATTCACCCTTTTCATCAACCGTGTAAATTTCTGTTCTTACGACACTGATTTTTGCCCCGCCTTTTATAACATACGATTTAGAAACCAGAGCATCACCAATGGCCGGTCTTAAATAATTCACCTTTAATTCTACAGTCACTACATAACAGTCTTCCTCATAATGACTTACCGCGGCATATCCAGATGAAACATCCACCAGGGAAGCGATCATAGCTCCGTTAAACATTCCTGCTTTTCTGGTCATTAAATCCATTTTTGGGATTTTCATGGAGATGAAACCGGTTTCTACTTCTAGCAGTTCGGCTTTGTAGAATTTTAATGTTTCTGAACGGTTGAAGCTGTCCGTGATAAGCTGTTTTTTCTGTGGGGTCATTTTTTGATTTTATAATGCTAAGTTAAATACTAATTTTCACAATTTTTTTAACTATGAACACTAATTTAAGTTTTGGCTAAAGCCTTTTTAGCAGATTTAAAAAATAAAGTGGGCTAAAGCCCACCCCTATTGATATTTCTTATTGTAATTCGTGAAAAATTAGTTAAAATTCGCGTTAAAATTTAATTTAAAACAATCTGGAAATTTTCATCTAACGAAACAACACCTTCTGTAACACCTTCAGGATGTGAGCTGAAACCTTTTAATTTTGAAGTTTTTCCTTTTAAAACCAAGTCCATCAACTGTTTATCCGAAAATTTTTTCCCAAAGATTTCAAATGAAACTTTAAAACCGCAGTTTTTAAAATCCGAACATCCTACGGCCGTTTTCCCTTTCATGAGATGATGTTCTCTGCATTTCGGGCATTTTGTTTCTTCCCATGACTGCAGCTCTTTTTTTGTGGCGGGCTCGCGCTTTTTCTTTTCTTTGACTTCAGGCTTTTCTTCTTCCAGATTAATGACTTTTCCTTTTCCGTAAACCACCTTCTTGGTAAGCTCCGTTACCATCTGGATGAGCTCTTCCTTAAAATGATTGGCTTCATATTCGCCTTTTTCAATTTTACGAAGCTTCAATTCCCATTCTCCGGTAAGCTCGGGGCTTTTCAGCAACTCGTCTTCAATGGTATCAATTAATTGAATTCCCGTTTGGGTTGCGATCAGGTTTTTTCTTTTCTTTTCAATATACTTTCGTTTGAAAAGGGTTTCAATGATATTTGCTCTTGTGGAAGGTCTTCCGATTCCATTATTTTTGAGCATTTCACGAAGTTCTTCATCATCCACCTGCTTTCCTGCGGTTTCCATAGCCCGGAGTAAGGTTGCTTCCGTATAAGGTTTCGGAGGAGAGGTTTTCCCCTGATGGATCATTGGGTCGTGTGGCCCGGTTTCTCCCACTGTAAACTCCGGGATGGTCTGTTCCTCTTCCTTATCTTTTTCCTTATCTGTCGATTCTTCTTTGGGTTCTTTTGCATACACCGCTCTCCAGCCCGGTTCCAGAATCTGTTTTCCACTGGTTTTGAAAGGGATGGTTCCTACTTTTCCTTCCACCAGAGTATTGGAGATTTTACATTCCGGATAAAAAACCGAAATAAAACGTTTTGCAATAAGGTCGTAGATCAGCTTTTCTTCCCTGCTCAAATTCTGTGACGGCGGAACTTCGGTAGGAATAATAGCATGGTGATCTGTAACTTTTGTATCATCAAAAACTGCTTTTGACTTTGGGATTGGTTCCTGTAGCAGAGGCGCAACCAATTCCTGGTAGAACGTCATTTTCCGTAGAATTCCTTCAATTTTCGGGTATAAGCTTTCCGATAGATACGTGGTATCCACACGCGGATAGGTGACGTGTTTTTTTTCGTACAGGCTTTGAATATAATTTAATGTATTTTCTGCTGAATAACCATACTTTTTGTTGGCTTCCACCTGAAGTCCGGTAAGGTCAAATAATCTTGGATTTTTTTCTTTTCCTTCTTTAATTTCGAAAGAAACGATTTCAAAGGGATTTAATTTTAAATATTCCAGCCCTTTCTCTGCCCTGTCCAGTGTTTTCAAACGGTCGATCGCCGCATTGAAAATAACATCACGGTATTTTGTTTTCAGCTCCCAATATTCTTCGATGGTAAAAGCATCAATTTCTTTCTGGCGCTGAACGAGCATCGCCAAAGTGGGTGTCTGAACCCTTCCGATCGATAAAACAGCTTTATTTCCACCAAATTTTTTAGTGAAAAGTCTTGTGGCATTAATCCCCAGCAGCCAGTCTCCGATAGCCCTTGCGTTTCCTGCCAAATAAAGGTTTTTGTAATCTTCGGCAGGCTTTAAATTTGCAAAACCTTCTTTAATAGCTTCCTCGGTAAGTGATGAAATCCACAACCGCTGGATCGGTTTGTTGCATTTTGCCTTCTGCAGCACCCATCTCTGGATGAGTTCTCCCTCCTGCCCGGCATCCCCGCAGTTGATGACCTCATCACATTCTTCTACCAGTCTTTCAATAACTTTAAACTGATTTTCAACGCCTTTATTGGGAATTAATTTGATCCCAAAGCTTTGCGGAATGATTGGCAGCAGAAAAAGGTTCCATGATTTGTACTGCGGACCGTAGTCATGAGGTTCTTTCAGGGTACACAAATGCCCGAAAGTCCATGTCACACAATAGCCGTTTCCTTCCATATAGCCCTGCTTGGGAATGGTGGCACCCAATACTTTGGCGATATCTCTGGCAACACTTGGCTTTTCTGCAATACAAAGTTTCATGAATTTCGGGGATTATTGAAGAGGGCAAAAATCGGGATTTTTTTTGGATTTTGCTAATTTGTTGAAGGTTGCTGGTTGAGTTTTGATTTTAAAATTATTATAACTAAATAAAGAACACTTCAATTAATTGAAGTGTTCTTTATTTAGTATATCCCATTTTTTTTTGGAAAAAATTGCTAATATAAATAATCAATTTGAGTTAAGCTCAAAACTTTTATTCCAAAGAATTATTGTATTTTTTCTTGTTTTCATCTATTCTTCTTCTATATTCAGGATTATTAATTTTTCCTTGTGATGGATCTGCAATGTATTCATTTCTTTTATTGATATATTGCTCTTTATTTATCAATACTCCTTTTCTAAATTCTATTGGAAGCTTTACTTTAGTAATAGAAACCGCGCTGAATTTAAAATATTCATGAATTTCTGAAACTTCCAATATTAGCCCAGGTAGACCTTTAAACTTATATGGACCGTCATTAATAGGAATATCATAAGTAAACCAAGCTATATATTTTTTATTATCTATTTCTATGGTTGCTTTTGTGCATTTGTAACCCAGAATATTTTTAGTATCCTGATTAAATATCTTCCATGTTTTTAAATCTGCACTTTTGAATGTATAAAGAGTTCTTCCTAAGCTATTAGAAATAAAAATACCATTTTCGTCTTTATAAACAGAATGTTTTACCCTCGCTTCAGGTACTCCGCTCATATTTATTGTAACAACTTCATTATTTGTAGCTCCTCTTAATTGTTTTCCAAAAGCAGCAGCTCTAGCTTTATAATTTTCACTAAAATAATTTGATTTTTTTCCGTTCGTTAATAATGTCATCTGCTCTGAAAGCGGATGACTTTTATCAAGAGTGTCATTTACAAAAACAAAATCATATTTTATTTCAAGTTCTGAATTTTCATCTGACTGACTTTTGATGAAAATTACAGAAAAAAGAAAAATTAATTTTAAGATATTTTTCATATTGCGCTTTTTCAAATAAAATTTGTCACTTTATAAAATCAGAATAATTAAAAATCAATATTTTATAAAGTGACATTAGTTGTTATAAAAACAACAACAATATATTATTTTACATTTATGTTACGGGGTTTTCGAAGCTATAATGTCCACAAAGACTATAATTCATTTCTTCCCATTCATCATACATGGTTTCATCTGAATCTATTGAGCTATCATAAACAGTAACATAGGTTGATCCACAAACTGTAGGAACACGTATAATATCTCTACGAAGAAGTTTATTCTCTTTTTTTGGAACATTAATCTCATTTTCTGCTTCAACAGTTTTTATTTCTGTATTTTTAGCACTCAATAATCCTGCAACTCCGAAAGCTGCTAGCAATAATACTTTTTTCATAAGTTGTTTTTTAATTGTTTCTCGCAAAGATAAAATAAAAATTCATATTGCACAAGTAGGGTTTGAGGGGTTTATCTTCAATTTTCAGCAAAAAAATTGCATTTTTAGAATATATACCTCAACATTTTTATATTTGTGATAAAGAAAATTATGCAAGTAGGACAAAAAAAATAAAACGCATAAGAAAACTCAAAGGATTTTCACAAACAGAAGTCGCAGAAAACTTTTTATTTCACAACGTGCTTATTCTGATATTGAAAATAATAAAACTAAGTTAGATCTTGATCGATTAGAAAGGTTATCAAATATTTTTGAAATGGATGCTTTGGAATTACTGACTTTTGATGAAAAGAAAGTTTTTAATAATACTTCAAAAGGATTATTTGCTGATAAAATTTTAGATGATAATTTTGAAAACGAACGACAATTTTATCAACAGCAGATCAAACATCTGGAAGAAGAAATTTTATTTTTGAGAAATCTTATTCATAAAAATTAAATCTATTATCCTCATAAAATTTTTATTTGATAATAAGCACGAGTGAGACGCTCGCGCTCGCGGAAATTTTCAGCAAAAAAGCCCCCTTAAAAAAGGGAGCTCTTACTATATCGTTATTGGAACTTCCATTAAAAGAATTTCCGTTTTATCTGATGTTGCTTTAATTTTTAAATCTGAAATATTCCAGACTCCAAAACCATCTCTTTCATTTAATTTTTGACCATCAATTTCGGCGCTTCCTTTTATGATAAAAGCGTAGACACCGTTTCCTTTTTTATTGATCTGATAAAGGGTCTCCGTATCATTTTCAAAATTCCCTAAGTGGAACCAGGCATCCTGATGAATCCAGACACCGTCATCATCCGGATTGGGAGACAGAATCTGCTGAAATCTGTTTTTGCTTTTGGTCTTATCCAAAGTAATCTGATCATACCTCGGAGCTACGTTTCTTTTATTGGGATATACCCAGATTTGCAGGAACTTTGCGATTCCGTTTTCGTTTTTACTGAACTCGCTGTGCATCACGCCGGTTCCGGCACTCATCACCTGGATCTGGCCGCTTTGGATAACGGACTTATTACCCAGATTATCTTTATGCTCAAGGCTTCCCTCAAGCGGGATACTGATGATCTCCATATTATCGTGAGGATGTGCACCAAAACCTTTTCCGGGCTGCATGGTATCATCATTCAGAACGCGCAAAGCTCCAAACTGAATGTTTTCCGCATTATAATAATCACCAAAACTGAATGTTTTTTCGCTCAACAGCCACTGATGATCTGTTTTTCCTCTGGATTCAGCCGCATGGAAAACATTTTCAGGTTTATGAGCAGGTGAAAAACGCCTTTCAACCTCAGTTTTAAGCAGTCCGCTTCCACCTCCGTAATGGTCTACTACTTTGATTTTTTGATTCAAATTTTCGCAAAAAACTTTAATATCTTTCTCAAACTGACCATCCAGGCCAGAGCTCAGCAATACAATATCCGCATGGTTTTCTTTGAGATAATCGTATGCTTTCGTTTCATCATTCAGAATTTCGGCTTTCCATTCCTTTTCTTTTTCAATAATTCTTTTCAAAACGTCAAGAATCTCCTGATTTTTTCCTATGACTAAAAATTGTAATGCTTCCATATCAGTCTGATATTTAAATTTTTATAAAATTATCTTTATGATTCTTTCAGCCATACATCGTTATACTCTTCAGGATGTTTTTTGAACTGAGCGTGAACATACGAACACAACGGCAGAATTTTCAGGTCATTCTCCCTTGCATAAGAAACAAGTTTATCCAGTAATAATTTTGCAAAACCTTTTCCTGCATATTCATCATTAACTTCAGTGTGATAAACGGTTAATTTTTTCCCGATCACTGATATATCCATTTTCCCTGCTTTATTTTCGTCTGAGAAAAGCTGAACTTCACCTCTTGCGTGTCCTAAAACTACTTCTGTTCTTTCCATAATGTTGTTATTTATTTTTAGCAAATTTATACTGTCTTTAGAAAATTTTAAATGATCTATGATAAGTTCGACAGGAAATAATTATTTTATTAAATAATCTGAGTTCTGGATAAGAAACATTGTATTGCTAGCAGGAAGCCGGAAGTGAGAGACTTGAAGTAGCTATCAGATCTAAATTTCTGATGTTGTCATACAAAACAGTGAAGCAGTTTTTTAATCCCAATAAACTTCCTCTTCTATCTTCCCTCTTCCAACTCCCGGCTTTCTTTAAATAAAATGTCTTCCGAGTTCGCTAAAACACCTATTCCAAAAATTATATCATTAAAAATCAGCATGTTATTTTATTTAGTTAAAATTTATTTTAAAAAAGTCTACTTTTTTAGTGGACTAATAGAAATTTATCTCTTATATTTGCAACCGTAATCACGACACAGTTTTACAATGAAAACAGAATTTAAAAATAATTCAACCGGAAAGCAATTCATCAATACAATGATGATGCATTGCTGTATGCCTGTACATCAATATTGCTGTGGTTGACCTTACTTTTATATGACATATTTTTAAAGGCTCTACCACGTTGTAGAGCCTTTTTATTTTTAACAAGAACCCATATCTTAAAAATGATAGAGATAAAGAATATTTCAAAAACCTTTCATCAGAAAAAGCAGTCCTTTAAGGCGCTTGATAATATAAGCCTGAGTATTGACCAGGGCGATATTGTAGGGATTATCGGGTTTTCCGGAGCTGGTAAAAGCACACTCATCCGAACGGTGAACCTTCTTGAGAAACCGGATAATGGCGAAATTATCATTAACGGAAAAGATTTCACAAAATTAAATTCCAGCCAGCTGGCCAAAGAAAGAAAGAAAGAAAGAAAGAAAGAAAGAAAGAAAGAAAGAAAATAGGGATGATTTTTCAACATTTTAACCTGCTTTCTTCAAGAACGGTGTATGAAAATATTGCGTTACCATTGGAATTAGATCATATAAACAAATCTGAAATCAATGAAAAGGTTAATGAATTACTGAAAATAGTGGGTCTTGAAGAAAAAGCAAATGACTACCCCAAAAGCCTTTCCGGCGGTCAAAAACAGAGGGTAGCCATTGCAAGGGCTCTCGCCAACGATCCTTATCTTCTTCTCTGCGATGAGGCTACCAGCGCGCTGGATCCTGCGACCACACAATCCATTTTACAATTATTGAGGGATATCAACCAAAGGCTGGGAATTACAATTTTGCTGATTACCCACGAAATGGAAGTCATTAAATCTGTCTGCAACCATGTTGCGGTAATCGACAAAGGAAAACTTTTAGCAAAGGGAACTTTAAACGAAATCATATCCAACAAAGAGAATCCCGTCATTAAACAATTTTTAAACTCCGGTATTATGACTCTGCCACAAGAACTGAATAAAAAACTACAAAAAGAACCACAAGACGGATTATTTCCGCTTGTAGAAGTTGAACTTAATGAAAATATATCTGTTGAAGATCTGCTGTCAATAATATATGATAAATATAAAATCCCTTACAAGCTTTTAAAGGCTGATCTAGAATATCTGGGTGATTCCAATTTTGGAAAACTGCTGCTACAGCTCAAGGGAGAGGAAGAAAAAAATCAGCAGGCCATTTATTATTTCAATCAGAATAAAATCCAAAACAGAGTAAGAGGTTATGCTTAGTGATACGGTAATTTCCCTTTTGTCAAAGGGAGTTTGGGAGACGGTTTATATGACTTTTGTATCCGGTTTTTTTGGATTTGTTCTGGGTCTGCCTGTGGGAATATTATTATTCTTAACAAGAAAAGATCAGTTGCTGGAAAATGTAATTTATAATAGGATTTTATCTGTTTTGGTTAATATTTTCCGGTCCATTCCATTCATTATTTTAATTGTCTGGATGATCCCTTTCACAAGAAGCCTGGTAGGAACCTCCATCGGAATGAATGCCGCACTGGTTCCTCTGAGCATTGGAGCCGCACCTTTCATCGCAAGACTGGTGGAAAACAGCCTGCTGGAAGTTCCTTATGGATTGATAGAAACGGCAAGAGCTTTAGGTGCAACCCCTTTTCAGATCATCAGGAAAGTTTTGCTGCCGGAAGCGCTTCCCTCTTTGATTAATAATGCGACCATTACGCTGATTACCCTCGTAGGATATTCAGCGATGGGAGGTGCCGTGGGTGCCGGTGGACTGGGACAGATCGGATATCAATATGGATACATTGGGTATGACGCGGTGATTATGAATCTTGTGTTGGGATTGTTGGTGGCCCTCGTTTTTATTATTCAGTTTTCCGGTGACAGGCTCGCGAAAAGGTTTGATCATCGGTGATTTTTGAGAGTAAGAGAGTTTTAGTGTGAGCTTTGAAATATTTTGTGTGAATGTGAAGTAGTTTTGATAAAGGGCTGTTTGCAGTTTTGCTTAGAGCCTTTTATCTCTTTTTTAAAATTGATTTAAATAATTTATATGAAAAAAATAAAAATTTTAGGTGTAGCAGCCATTGTTTTATTGCTGTTTACAGCTTGTAATACATCGAAAAAAGATGATCCGAATTACATTAAAGTAGGTATCACTTCCGGTCCGGAACAGGAAATTGCCGAAGTGGCCAAAAAAGTAGCTAAAGAAAAATATAATCTTAATGTAGAGCTGGTTTCCTTCAATGATTATGTGGTTCCCAATGAAGCTTTAAATAATGGAGATATTGATGCCAATGCTTTTCAGCACGTACCGTATCTGAACGAGCAATCCAAACAGAGAGGCTATAAACTGGCAGTTGTCGGAAATACATTTGTCTATCCTATCGTTGCTTATTCAAAAAAAATTAAAAGTATCAATGAACTTCAGAACGGAAGCACAATCGTGATTCCCAATGATCCTACAAACGGCGGGCGTTTCTTACTGCTTTTACAGAAAAACGGCTTATTAAAGCTGAAAGACGGCATCGGCCTGCTACCCAAAGTAACTGACATTGCAGATAACCCGAAACAATTGAAAATCCTGGAAATTGAAGCTCCGCAGCTGCCAAGAGTGTTGGATGATAAAGAAGTTGTGATCGCTATTATTAACAATAATTTTGCTGCTCAGGCCGGACTGGATGCCGAGAAAAACGGAATTTTTAAAGAAGATAAAGATTCCCCATACGTGAATGTGATCGTCGCAAGACATGACAATAAAACCTCAGAAAAGGTGAAAAATTTTGTAAAAGCCTATGAGTCTGATGAAGTTGTAAAAAAAGCAGATGAGATTTTCAAAGGCGGGGCTGTTAAAGGCTGGAACTGATTTTGGTGAATAGTGAACTGTCAATGGTGAATTTTTCCATTATGCTGTAAAATTCACCATTGACATAAAGATTCTATATTATTTATTTTTTGACATCGTTTCAATAGCTATTGGAACGATGTTTTTTTTATATAAAAAGTTGTTTAAAATAACTTTAAATTAAGCACAAAAGAAATTTGTAAAACGCATTATTAACTATCAAATAAAATCAAAAATTTTTAAATACTTAGGTTTTCTTTTTTTCCGATTAATAATCAACTTTAAATAGAATATCAAAAATCTTTTGTGCTTTTTGTGGTTAAATAAAAGTTTAAACAAAAAAGTCAAGCAGAGAAGTCATTACTAAACATCAAAATTTTTAAAATCCATTAGTTATTAATCACTATTTCATTAAAATTTTCATTTTCTCAATTTGAGATAATAAATATTTTTGCTATTTTTGTTACCAATCCAAAAAGGCTTTTTTATGTTAAAGAAAACCGCCATCGTAAGTTTATTTACCCTTATTTCTGCTTCGTATATGGCTCAAAATACTACCCTTCCCGTTTATTTAGATGAATCAAAACCTGTTGAGCAGCGCGTTCAGGATGCACTTTCCAGAATGACACTCGAGGAAAAAGTGGCCATGCTTCATGCACAGTCAAAATTCAGCTCACCGGGTGTTCCGAGATTGGGAATTCCTGAATTCTGGACAACGGACGGCCCTCACGGAGTTCGCCCCGAAGTAATGTGGGACGAATGGAACCAGGCCGGCTGGACCAACGACTCCATCATTGCTTATCCTGCACTGACAGCACTTTCCGCGACATGGAACAAAAAAATGTCCTGGAATTACGGTAAAGCTTTGGGTGAAGAAGCACGTTACAGAAAAAAAGACATTCTTCTGGGACCCGGAGTAAATATTTACAGAACTCCACTGAACGGAAGAAACTTCGAATATATGGGTGAAGATCCTTATCTTACATCTAAAATGGTAGTTCCTTACATTAAAGGAGTACAATCGAACGGCGTGGCAACTTCCGTGAAGCATTTTGCATTGAATAATCAGGAAATGTTCCGCCATACCAGCAATGTAAATGTAGATGACAGGGCTTTGTATGAGATCTATCTTCCGCCTTTCAAAGCGGCTGTTACAGAAGGAGATTCCTGGACCATTATGGGTGCTTATGACATGTACAAAAACCAGTATGCAAGCCAGAATCAATATCTTTTAAATGATATTTTAAAAGGCGAATGGAAATACAAAGGCGTTGTAGTTTCCGACTGGGGTGCTGTAAACAATACCGAACAGGCCATCCACAACGGTTTGGATCTTGAATTCGGGAGCTGGACAAACGGTCTTTCGGCGGGTACAAAAAATGCGTATGACAATTATTATTTAGCAAAACCTTATTTAGATTTAATAAAATCCGGGAAAGTAGGAACAAAAGAGCTGGATGATAAAGTGACAAGACTTTTGAATCTCGCTTATAAAACCACGATGAACAGGAACAAGCCTTTCGGAAATATCGCTTCCGAGGAGCATAAAGCTGTTGCAAAAGAAATCGGTGAAGAAGGAATTGTCCTGTTGAAAAACCAGGGAAATATACTTCCGATTGATATCAATAAAGCTAAAAAAATTGCCGTAATTGGTGAAAATGCCATTAAAATCATGACGGTAGGCGGTGGTTCTTCATCATTAAAGGTGAAATATGAAACCCTTCCTCTGGACGGAATTAAAGCCAGATTCGGGAAACAGTCTGATGTACAGTTTGCGAGAGGTTATGTGGGCGATATCGGTGGTGAGTATAACGGTGTAAAATCCGGGCAAAACTTAAAAGACGACCGTTCAGAAGCAGAATTAATTAATGAAGCGGTAGAGCTTGCAAAAAAATCAGACTACGTTATTTTTGTAGGAGGTCTAAATAAATCCGACTTCCAGGACAGCGAAGGAAACGACAGAAAAAGCTACGGGCTCCCTTACAATCAGGATAAAGTAATCACTGCTCTTGCTAAAGCCAATAAAAATCTTGCGGTAGTTCTTGTTTCAGGAAATGCGGTGGCAATGCCTTGGATCAAGGAGGTTCCAACCATTGTTCAGGCCTGGTATCTGGGTTCTGAAGCCGGAAATTCCATTGCTTCTGTCTTGGCCGGTGACGCGAATCCTTCAGGAAAACTGCCGTTTACTTTCCCTATGAAATTAGAGGATAATTCTGCGCATCAATTGGGAGAATATCCCGGAAATAAAGCAGAATTGGCAGCAGATAAAGGAAAAGATCAGAAGAACCCTATCAATATTACTTATAATGAAGGTATTTTTGTGGGCTACAGATGGCATGACACTAAAAAAATCAAGCCTTTATTCAGTTTCGGGCATGGCCTGAGCTATACTACTTTCGAGTTTGGAAAGGCAAAAGCTGATAAAACTACGATGTCTCAGGACGACAAAATAACATTCACCGTAACGGTAAAAAATACCGGAAAAAGAGCCGGAGCAGAAGTTGCGCAATTGTATATTTCTGATTTAAAATCTTCTGTTGAAAGACCTTCAAAAGAGCTGAAAGGTTTTGAAAAAGTCTATTTAAATCCGGGCGAACAAAAAGAAGTAACGTTTACAATAGACAAGACAGCTTTAAGCTTCTTCGATGCCCAAAAACACGACTGGGTAGCAGAACCAGGAGATTTTGAAGCACAGATCGGGAACTCTTCTGATGCCATCAAAACCAAGGTGAAGTTTACATTGAAGTAATTTTACTTATTTATATTTCTAAAACGAGAATGCCTGAATTTATTCGGGCATTTTTGTTTTTCACAACTCTATTTTTAGTTTATGGTAGTATCATCTTATACTATAAATTTGTTCGCTTATTCATTAATTTAACCGCAAAGTGAGACAAAGATTTATTGATACTATTAGTTATTAAGCTAGATAAAGCCGTTCCACTTAATTTTGAAATACAAAATGTATTCAAAATCTCTACACATGATAATATCATTTGATACTATCAATTATTTAAAATCAATTAAAAAAGCACGGATAATTTTCCGCGCCTGTATTTTAAAATTAACAATCTATTTTATTTTCCTCCTCCTGCATTTTTCTCAACATCTGTTTTTGTATTTTCTTTCACTTTCTGGTTCCCGAAACGTTTTACAAATGAAAGCGAAATACCGTACCAGTCCCATTGTACAGAATTTCTGATGGTACCGGTCTGGTTGTAGGTAGTCGCATCAAAATTCGGTTTCTGGAAAATGTTCATCAGTTGCAAACTGGCCTCCATCTGGGTTTTCGGGAAAATTTTGGTAACAGAAATATTATGAAAAACATTGGTTCTGTTGGCATAAGAATTTCCGTTATTCTGATTAGAAATTTCCACCCATGCGCTCAGGTTGATATTTTTATTAAAAAGGTTGGTGTACGAAATATTCGTAGAACCGCCCCAATAATTGATATAATTTTGTCCTTTAAGATTATTTCTTGTATTGAAATCACTATTGTCAATATAGTACCAGCCAAAACCGACATTTACGCTCAGCTTATTTTTTAAAAAAGTCTGGTTGGTATTGGCAAAAATATAGTATTTCTCCACTTTTCCGAAGAAATTATCCTCCTGAGTAATCGTTCTGTTTCTTTCCGGATTGTCAGGGTCTGTTTCAAAAATATAGCTCGTCCAGTAATCCTGATCCGTGTACATATATCTTGCCGAGATAAAATACTTCTTAAAAAGTCCGAGTTTCATGTTTACCCTATGACTTGGATTGGGTTCCAACGCCATATTTCCACGGCTGTAAAATCCATTATCGTTCGGAACCATAAAAGGATTGAACTCTGCATACCACGGACGCCAAAGGTTCCTGTTATAGGTCAGGCTCAAATCATATTTTTCTGAGAAAGAATATTTTAGCAACAGGTTGGGAAGAAAGGCTCCGTAAGAATCTTTCCTGCTTGCACCGGCTACATCCTGTCTCATTTTATAATCAATATGCTCATACCGAAGTCCGAATCTGGTCTCTAATTTCTTGAAGAATGTTTTACTATAATTAATGTATAATGAGTTAATATTATCCTCATAATGGAAAACATCATGAGGGCTGAGACCGTCCATCTGGGTAGCAAATAAATCATTAGGTACTACATTATTATTAAAGTCCATCTTACCTCCCAATTCCAGCGTTCCCCAATCTTTTGCCAACGGCTGGGTATAATCTACTTTCACATAATAATTCCTGTTTTCGCTATCAGATAGCACTCTTGTCTGATATAGGATGAAATTATTGGATACCAGCTGATTTTTTTCAAAATTATTATCTTCAGACCGCCCGAAATAATTTGTTCCCAGGTTGATATCCAAAATCCTGTTTTTTTCCTTATCATAAAATTTATAGAAAAGATTGGTTCCCAAAGTACGGTTGCGCCCTGTTGCCCATTGGTTCTGGGTATAAGAGCTATTAAAAACAGAATTGATATGGGTAATTCCGTCCGCGTCGGCAGAATTTTCATATTTCCCCTGATAATACTCCAGTATAAGTCCGGCTGTATTTTTATCATTCAGTTCAAATTCCGAAGTAGAGGAAAAGGAAGGGCTTTTCGACCTTCCGCCGCTTTGTGTATTGATCTTTGTAACAGAATTATCCGCATAAGACGTAGTAAGAATTTCACTTTTCTGAAGATAGGCATTATCACTGTAGCTCCCGATGAAGGTCTGTGTAAAATTCTTTTTATGATAATTAAGATTAAGATTCGTGTATTGTGAGTTTTTTTGCTGCTGTCTGTTATTCAGGGTTACGCTTCCTTTAATTCCTTCGTCATCTCTTTTTTTCAATACGATATTGATTACGGACCCGGCAGTTTCGTACCTTGAAGACGGGCTTGTGATCACTTCTATTTTCATGAGGTTGTCGGCAGGGATTGTTTTCAGGTATTCCTTTAATTCCTTTCCTGTGAAGACGGATTTTCTGTCATTAATATAAACCGTCACCGATTCTCCTTCCGCTTTTATAGCATCATTATTATCAATACTCACCAAAGGCGTCATTCTCAAAACATCCCATGTTGTATTTCCCGCTAATATGGAGCTGTTTGACACGTTGAAAACAGTTCGGTCAATTTTTGATTCTACCGTTGGTTTTCTGCCCGTTAAAACAACAGCCTCAATTTCCTTTTCTTTTTTTATCGTATCTTTTTTTTCCTGAGCCAGTGTAAAAAGACTTGCCAATACAGCAACCGATGAAAATAATTTCCTCATTAGTTATTAGGTTTCTCCTAATAAGACACCACACATTGAATAATTGTTACATCAAATAATAAAAAAAACGAAAAATTAATTTTTGGTTAAAAAAATTAAACAGATTTTAGAAATTTAAACTTTAATAATCAGCTCTTTTTGATATCCGTTATACTGCTCATCAATGTATCCGTGAGGGTTACAAATGACCTCGGTATCACCTATCCTGTATCTGGAAGGTGTATGGATATGACCATGAATCCAATATAAAGGCTTATGCTCAATAATAAAATCTTCAAGATTAGAAGCATAGGCAGAAGTGAGCGGGTCTTTTTTAAAATTCTCCGGGACAGACTGTATACTTGGAGCATGATGCGTCACAACAATATTTTTTAAACCTTTTGAGCTTTCAAGACTTTCCTGAAGCCATATTTTTGAGAATTGATGTATTTTATAAATGTCGATAGATCTCATTTTTGAATATGAAGGATCGCGTTTTATCTGTTTATAATCATTCATCCCCATCTGGCAAGTAAAACCGTAATATCTGGGATCTCCGAAAATGGAGAAATCCGTCCATAAAGTGGTGCCGTGAAAACGGACATCTCCAATATCTACAAAATCATTTTCCAGTACATAAACATTAGAGTCTTGTGCTGCTTCTTTTATTTTGTTTAAAGTTTTTGGATAAGAACCTTTGTAATATTCATGATTTCCTAAAACATAAATGACCGGGATATGTGTGATTTTTGCTTTAATCCATTCTATTCCCTTTATTCCTAAGTTCACATCTCCAGCTAGCACCACAACTTCCGCATTATCAAATGATAAATTGGTAGAACCAAACTCCTGATGAAGATCACTGATGATTTGTATTTTCATTCTGCTAAAATAAAAAAGAACCGACAAATACAGCCAATTCTAAAGTTAATATATTTTATATCACTTAAAAATTAAGAGACAACCATTTCCGACTGTTTTAATTTTAAACTTTTAACAATAAAATAAGACAGCATTCCTAAAGCAAAAACAGCATATCCCGCCAGTATTATTAAACTTAAATTTCCAACAGCCAGCGCCGAGGGAAAAACCTGGCTCATTAAAGTCATGAATGAAAGTCCGATTCCCGCACCCAGGAAATAGCTGGTAGAACTTAAACTTGATGCCACACCATAGCTGGAAGCCCTCACATCTTGAATAGCCAGCACCGACAAAGCAGTGAAACAAAACGTCATCCCAATTCCTGAAATACAAGCTGCACCTAATAAAACCAAAGGTAAAACATGATCAAAATAAACTGAAATTAATAAAGAAAAAGCACCCGACAGCATAAAAACCCAGCCGAAAATTCCCATTTGGACAGAATTTAATCTTTTAGAAACATGAGGCAGGATAAATTTTGCCACCAATGCAGACATTACACTGAACGGAACAAGCATCAAGCCCGCCGAAGCTGCATTGTGATTCATATCTTTCTGAAGCATTAATGAAATCAGGAATAAAAACCCTATGAAAAATGCCCCTAACGCTACAAATGTAAGATTGGAAATAACCAACGAGGTATGTCTGAACAATTTCAAATCAATTAATGGCTGCGAAGCAGATTTTAAACGATAAAAAACAAAAACCAACAGCAAAACGGACATAATCAACGAACCAATGACCATAAAAGGTTCTTCTTTAATATGAATAAGCTCATGGGTACCATAAGTAAGGCTTAAAAGGCCTATTACAAGTAAAATCCCTGATGTGAAGTCTGTTTTTTGAGCCTTATTTTTTTCATCTTTTGGAAGATATTGATATGCAAAAATTAAAGTCAATACAAGTATGGGAACATTAATAAGGAACACCCAATGCCAGCTCAGATAAGTACTGATAATCCCTCCCAGTGAAAGCCCGCTGCCCGACCCTATGGCCGCAAATGAACTGAAAATCCCGATAGCACGGCTCCTCTCCTGATCTTCTTTAAATGTATGGGTAACAATAGACATCGCTGAAGGCATGATGAATGCAGCTCCCAACCCCTGCAGAGCACGGAAAACAGCCAGCGCTTCAAAATTGGTAGACAAACCTGCACCCAGAGAGGTAAGCATGAAAAGTAACGATCCCAAAAGAAAAATTTTCTTTCGCCCGATCTGGTCAGAGAGTTTTCCCCCAATAATAAGGAAACCACCAAAAAATAATACATATAAAGTCTGTAACCACTGAACAGTCTCTGTCCCAATACCGAACTGCTGCTGAACGGAAGGAATTGTAAGGTTAATAATGGCGATATCCAAAGCCTCCACAAATGTTCCCACCGATGCTATCATTAAAATTAAATTCTTTCTTTCCATATAGTTCAAATATGCTGCAAAATTATAATTAACAGAACGTATGAAAAAATTTAATTGTAAATTTGGAACAAAATTAATTTAAATTAATAAAATAAAAGAACAAATACTCTTTAATATAAAATTTAACCCTAAAAAACAGAACAAATGGCTGCCGAAAACTACACTCCGGATGAAAAAGATCTTTCTATTCTGCGTATTTTGCAAAAAGATGCTAAACTGAGTGTCCGCGATATTGCATCACGTATCAACCTCAGCCCAACCCCCACTCATGAACGGATAAAACGTATGGAAAAGCTGGGGATTATCAAAGAATATACAACAGTAGTTGACCGCAAAAAAGTAAATAAAGGAATGATGGTGATCTGCATGATCGCCCTGAATGTTCACAGTAAAAAAACCGCCGGAAAATTTATTGAAGAGGTTGGAAAACTGAAGGAAGTGGTAGAATTTTATAACATCAGCGGGGATTTTGATTTTATGCTGAAAATCCTCGCTCCGAATATGGATGAATTCCATGAGTTTTTCGTCAATAAGCTTTCTGAAATAGAAGGAATAGGGCAGACCAAAAGCATCTTCGTAATGAACAGCATCAAGGAAAGTGTACAGATTTTATAAAATTATACATTTTTAAAACAAATTTTTGAAAGAAATTTATTATATAATTCAATCTTAACAATGAATTAATTATTATCATGTTAAAATTTTGATGGAATAATATTTGCAAGATCATATTCAAACAATTAAACATGAATAAAGTAGAGGTTATTGATGAAAATCTTCTCTTCTCTTACGGAGCCACAAGACACGACTTCTTAAGTTCAGAAGTTATTTTCAGTGAGGGTGATATCCCGAAATATTATTATCAGATCATGCACGGCAAGGTAAAACTCAATCATGAGGATGAGGAAGGCAGAGAATTTATTCAAAGTATTTTGAATCCTGGGCAAAGCGTTTGTGAGCTTCTTCTTTTTCTGGATAAATCATATCCCGTAAATGCGGTTACTCTGGAAGACTGCAGTGTGATAAGACTTCCGAAGGTTAATTTTTTCAATCTTCTGGATGATCACCCGAGAATATCTATTGATGTCAACCGATTTATTTCCGGACGATTGTACCAGAAGTTCATCATCATGCAGCACAATTCATCTATCAATCCTAAAATCAGGCTAAAAGGTGTTTTTGATTATTTTAAAAGCTTCAGCGATGATCAGACTCAATACTCTTATGAAGTTCAGCTTACCAGAAAACAGCTTGCGGCCATTACCGGGCTTCGTGTAGAAACTGTGATCAGGGCAATCAAAAGAATGGAAAAGGAAAAATTTCTCATTCTTAAAAACAGAAAAATTTTCGTTTAAAAAAGAAATAAAATAAAAAGCAGAAATTGAAATGAGCTTTATATTGCTGTTTCAATTTCTGCTACATTAAGTTTAGCTTCTTAAAATTAAATCTATTTCCTGATGCTGTTCTAGCAAAAAATACGTCTGTTCTGAATTCTTACTTTATTAGCATCTTCCATCTTTTTTATAGTTCGAATTACTGTTTCTACGCGTAGGCCGGTGAGGTTGGCAAGCTGCTGTCTCGTAAGCGGCACCTGGAAAGAGAAAGGATTGATCCCTTTGCTGTTTCTTTTAAAATAATTGATAACACTTTCTATTTTGGTTGTGGGATCCTGAGAAACAAGATTGAACAACATGAAATATTTATCAGATAACCGGTCTGCAAGGCATTTGAATAAATCTAAGGAAACATCCGGTTTTGCATTTAATAATTTGATAAAATCCGGTTTTGAGATTTTCAAGATTCTGCATTTTGTTTTTGCAACTGCTGTGATAGAATAAGGCTTGTCATTTAATAGAAAGCACTCTCCTATACTCTCCCCGTTTGAAAAAATGTTTTGTGTAAATTCTTTTCCATCTTCATGATAATTGTTGAGCTCTACAATGCCTTCCACAATCTGAAAATAGTACCTGGCATTTTTACCTTCTGTAAAAATGGTCTGGTTTACATCAAAATCCTCATAAACCGCTCCAAATTCCAATAATAAATCTTCATTGATTATCATCTTATATGTTTTTTAAGGTTACAATGATTATCGAAGTAGAAATAATGAAAAAGCTACTACAAATAACAAACCAAAAAATTACTAACCCTTTAAAAAATCAATAAAAATGGTACATTTTAAGAATAAAAATCATCTATAATGGTATTATACTTGCAAATAATAATTAATTTCTGTTATATGACAGAAAATTAAACAACAACATCAACCACACCAAAATATTATATAATGGAAAAGCAAATTACAAGAAGAAATGCTATTGGAAAAATTGCACTAGGGGCTTTGGCACAATCTCAGAATCAGAAAACAGATATGACAGGTTCGAACCTTACCGATCCTACAACCAAGTATCCCAAACCACCTTTCAAAAGACAGTTTCAACCGTTTCCGGGACTGGCAGGCAAGATGGATCCTGTCCCTGATCACGGTGAAGAAAGCTATGTAGGCTCAGGGAGATTAACGGGCAGAAAAGCCCTAATAACGGGTGGAGATTCCGGAATCGGCCGAGCGGCAGCCATTGCTTATGCCCGCGAAGGGGCCGATGTCGCCATTAACTACCTCCCTGAAGAAGAGCCAGACGCAAAACAAGTAATAGAGCTCATCCGGAAAGCCGGACGAAAAGCAGTTGCCATTCCCGGAGATATCCGCGAAGAATCTTTTTGTAAAAACCTCGTAAGCCAGGCTGTAGAGCAGCTTGGAGGGCTTGATATATTAGTTAACAATGCAGGTCATCAAAAAACGCATGAATCTATATTGGATATCAGCACAGAAGAATTTGAAAGAACTATGAAAACCAATATCTATGCACCGTTCTGGATTATAAAAGCCGCTCTACCCCATCTGAAGCCGGGCTCATCCATCATTGGATTATCATCAGTCCAGGCATATGATCCTTCCGCAGACCTTTATGATTATGCACAGACAAAAGCCGCAACCACCAGCTATGTAAAATCACTGGCCAAACAATTGGGACCAAAAGGAATACGTGTAAACGGGGTTGCACCCGGCCCGGTATGGACTGCTCTTGAAATCAGTGGAGGACAGACACAGGAAAATATTGAAAGATTCGGTGAAGATACTCCTTTGGGAAGACCCGGGCAACCTGCAGAACTGGCTTCCATATTTGTTCAGCTGGCGGATAATAATGCCAGTTTCGCGACAGGCCAGATCTATGGAGCTGCAGGAGGAAGCGGTCAGCCATAAATTATTTGATATAAAAAAATTGTAAGCCTTTCATTTTTGAGAGGCTTTTTTACTAACTAAATTTAAAATTAATGAAATCCTTTAATGGCAGGTAATTTGTTTAATTTAAATCAAATATAATATTATGAATAATAAAGTAAAAATAGGATTAGCACTACTTGCAGGCGGAGCTTTAGCATTCTTAAGCCTAAAGAAAAAAAACGGTAAAAAACCCAAGACTTTTACCGCGCCGGATGGAAATTCCTACAAAGAAAACCAGCTTTACCGCACCTTTGAAGGAAAAGTTTATAAAAATGGTAAGGAATTTCATTTCAACACTCCGGAATCTGAACAAAAAATATCTTCAACGGGTAATCATTTCAATGAAACCAATGAAAATGCGTTGAAAAATTACCAAGCTATATACAAAGACATCCAGTATCACAGAAAGGTGTAAGACATCATTAATACAAAAATCACTGAACCTTTTCTCGTAAATCTCTGATGTATTCTGAAGGGGAAACATCAGTTATTTTTTTAAATATCATTGTAAATTTGTTGGGCGATGAAAAACCTGATTCTTCAGCCAGTGTTGCAATTTTATATTTCACGTACATTGGGTCGTCAGCCAGCTTATTTACAATGAATTTTATTCGTAAGGAATTGATATAATTATTAAAATCTTTCTCCTTGTATTTATTGATAACATGTGAAAGATATCTTGTATTGGTATTAAAATGTGCCGCCAGATAAGAAAGTGAAATATTTTTATCTGTAAAAAGAGTAGATTCTTCAAATTCCTGAAGCTTGGATAGCAATAATTTTTCGGTAAGATCTGTCATTACTACATTTTTTTCCTTTTCAGGTTTAAGATCAGATTCCGTTTTTGTTACGGTTTCTGTTGGGGTAATAACAGCACTTTTACTTTTCAGGCTTTTATAATTGTTTACTATTTTTTTGTATCTCTCGATATTGGTTTTTTGCCTTTTTTTATAAAAATAAAAATAGATGCTTCCCGCAATCAGTAAAATAATCCCCACAAAAATAATGATCATCTTTTGATTATTGCTTTCTTTTGACTTCGTTATTTCACCGTCTATTTTTGAATACGATGTATCTAAAAACTGAGCAGATTTATTATAAAGCTGTACCTCCACCGAATCTTTTTTCTCTGAAACCTCAGCAACTTTAGCAAACTCTTTTGTTTTTGAATAGTACTTTTCAGAGGTTGCATACACTTCTCTTTTAAGTTCCAGATAACCGGAGTTTTTCGCTACTTTTTCTGCGAGATCAAGATATTCCTTCGCTTTTCCGAGATCAGATTTATCCATAAAAACATTAGACAAACCACTATAAATTAACCCCGTAAGAAAACTTTCCGGAAGCGTTTTATTAAGTTCTAAAGCCTTGTTGTAGTGGATAAGAGACTGATCCGTATTTTTAAGCCCCAGATAATTAAGCCCCAGAAGCTGCTCATTATTTGTCGTAAAAAATATTTTATCTTTTTTGGTAAGGTTAAAGTAAAACTGGGCCTTATGGATACTGCTGATTGATTTTTTATAATTTTTCAGTTCGTTATGATAATAAGCCAATTCCTGATACATCAAGCCGTTTATAGAATTTGCGGCTTCCGGATTTTCAATTTTTTTGCTTTCTTCAAGCGTTTTATGGATGTATTTTTTTGAAAGTATATAAAATTTCAGCAGTCTGTATTGGGTAGCTAAAAATCCGTACACCCGGGCTTTCCATACAGTATTATCGGTTTCAGAAATAATAGCAGCAGACTTTTCAGCGTAGCTTACCGACTTTTTAAGATCTCCGGCCTGCTGGTACAGAGATGCCGACAGCATAAGGCTTTTAGTCTGAAAATGAGGAGTTTCCGAGACATTAAATAAAGAATCTGCAATTTTTAATGCAGCATTCATGTCTTTTTGTGAAGTTTCCAGATATGTTTTGGTGTAAATGGAATCATAAGCCCTGGAATTTTGGGCCTTAATAAATAAACAGCAGACAAAAAATATAAAACAGTAAATTTTTTCGCGCATTAGCTTTAAAAATATAAACTTTCATACAAAGAATATACAATGTATTTATATTATACTTTATTTACGCAAAAATAATTTAACTTTTTGTAAAAAACTATGTTTTACATATTAAATTAAAAATAATAATAAAAAGGACAGAGGGAACTTCTGTCCTTATGTTTTGTGTCTTTAGAATCTAATTACCTAAATAAATAAAATAGTTAAAATTTAATGATGATGGTCTAATGTCCACAGGCTCTGCAATTCCGCCTGAAGCCAGTGAATAGGTATGGTTATGACCACTTGATGCGCTGCTTAAAGAATAGGTGCTGCCTCCTACCAGGGTTCCTGACAACCAATATGCATGGATATTATTTCCACCACCATTCACAGAAGTAGCTAAAATTCTTTGATAAGTCATTGTATGTGTATGTGCTCCTGTATTGTTTGTAGTGTAAACAAAATTAAAAAGCGGAAGATTTGCTCTTGTAAGCGTTATGGTATTGCTTCCTGTAACTGTTCCTGGCGCAGCTGATGTACTTCCGATAGAGTTACGGTCCGCTGCATTCGGCAAAGCTGTTGTAATCCCTAATATTGCTGTAGCATTATTCTGAGCTACTGTTGGTAAAGAGCTAATATCCCGCCCATCCAGTAAATACCAGCCATCATGATCTGCTGCTGCATACGAAGGCTTAACATCTCCAACATCAAAATAAGCCGTATCATGGATCAAAACCCCATCTGCGTCTGCTAAAACAGCACCCGTTCCTGCAAGATCCTGCAATCTTACATCTCCTGCAACATCCAGAGCCTGTGTAGGGGAAGCTGTAGCAATTCCCATTGTAGAAGCATTACCATTTATAAATAAAAGTCCGGGACCAAAGTTCAGAGACATCCCGTTTTGAGTTAACTGCCTTTCTGAGGTAAAAGCTCCGTCTACAGTATAAATATTAGTACTTCCCGAAGTATTTTCTGTAAGAGGATTCCATACACCAAGATGATAAAACCAAAAACCTTTTCTATTGATAGCTATTCCGTCATCCGTAAGAGCATATACCAATTCTCCTTCCTGTGGAGCCTGTATTCCCTGGATCTGGGCAGCTGTCTGCCTTGGAATCAAAACTCCGTTTTTATTTGAGACCACATCTAAAACTGCCTGTGGAGAAGAAGTTCCTATTCCAATCCTGCTCTTTTGAGCATGTATGGAAAGAAAAGAAACTAAAAATAATGATATGATGATAATTTTTTTCATGGTTTCTGATTTATTGTCCTAAATAAATGAAGTAAGTATAAGTAATACTTTCCGGGATAATGCTGATAGCAGCACCTGTACCTCCGGAAGTAATGTTCCCTGTATGGGCATGTGCTCCTCCTGAAGGTAAGTTTACAGCTGCAGTGCCCGTTGCCGTTCCTCTCCCTGATCTTACGAAATAGGCGTTCCCAGAAGCAGATGGTATTACATTAAATCCTGAAGCTGTAGCAGAATGAGTATGGTCTGCTGATGCAGAAGTTGTCCCTGTCATGGTATAATTGGGTAAATTAGCACGCAACAGACTTAATGAGGAAGTCCCTCCGGAAGCTAAAGCAGCACCCTGCTTCATCATAAGATTGTTTGTGTTAATAAGATTCCCGCTGATTCCCAGAGCCGTAGCATTGGTCTGTGCTATAGCCGGCAAACTTGTAACAGCTCTTCCGTCCATTTTGTACCAGCCATTGTGATCTGCTGATCTCAGAGATTCTTTTACTGTCCCGTAAGGTACTTTAGGCCCTATTGCCAAGGTTCCGTCTGCTGATGCAACCACACTTCCATTCGAAAGATTTCTGACTCTTGCATTACCATTCACATCCAAAGTATGCTGAGGCGAGCTGTTTCCTAAGCCTACCCTTTGCGTACTTGAATTAATGGTCAATTTATCAGCATCAAATGAAAGATTGTATCCGTTCATATTCATTGTACGGTTTGCTGTTAAAGTACCGTCACTGTTGTATATATTTAAATTCAGCTGCGAAGCGGTACCAAAAGGAACCCATGCAGTATCATTGAAATACCAGAATCCCTCTTTATTGATAACGGTTCCATTATTCGTAGTTGCATATATCATTTCTCCAAGCTTCGGGCTGGCAATGTTTTCCGCTTCAGCAGCCGTCATTCTCGGGATAAGAACACCCTGTGTTGCGGATGCTACTTCAAGAGCTGCTTTTGGATTATTTGTTCCAAAGCCTATTTGAGCCTTTACCTTTGTGTCAGTACATAACAAAACACCCAAAAAAGACATTATCTGTATTGTAGTTTTAGTTTTCATAATTTTGTTAGTTTCCTAAAAAGATAAAATAATTAAGCTGTATGTAACCCGGATTCAGGGCAATCGGAGTATCTGTTCCGCCTGTAGGAACCGAGATCGTATGAGAGTGCGATCCTTCAGCTGAAGAGGTATAGGCCTGACTGGTATTTGTTGATCCCGCCTGCGCCCCACCTGCAAGCTGCCATACGTTGGCGGCACCCGCTGATGTTTGAGGAATATCAGTTCCCCTTATTGAAGCATTTCCCGGACTTATTAAGGTATGCGCGTGATTTAAAAAAGAAGTATTTCCGCTGAGCGTGAAGTCCGGCATGTTTTGTTTTGTTAATGTAATACTGCTTGCTCCTGTGGTAGTTCCTGGTGTTCCCTGTTTTATATATTTATTTGCTGCATTAGGAAGTGTTCCTGAGATACCCAATGCCGCTGCTCTTGCCTGAACATTAGCCGGAAGAGAAGTTAAAGCTCTTCCGTCCAGCAGATACCAGCCATTGTGATCAGCCGTACGTGATGAAAATCTTATATCTCCCAAATGATACACTACCGATGCATCCGTATTAAGGGTACCATCCAGTGTTGTAAAAACATTTCCTGAGCTTAAATTCCGGATTCTCATGCCGCCGTTTACATCAAGTTTTTGGGTCGGGGTACTTGTCATGACTCCTACATTTCCGTCTGTAGTTCCGTTCACGAATAATTTGGAGGGTCCTACATTAAGGCTGTGCCCGTTCATCGCTGCCACTCTGTTTCCTGTAAGGGTACCATTAGAATTGTAGATGTTTATTCCTCCTGAACTATTGGCAATAATAGGTTTCCAGGTGGTTCCATCGTAGTACCAAAAGCCAATTAAATTAACAACAGCACCTGTATTTGTAGTACTGAAAGCCAACTCTCCTTCTGTGGGAGCACTTATTTGTTCTATTTGAGCAGCGGTCATTCTGGGAATCAGGATTCCGCTGTCTTTTGATACAATATCAAGCGCAGCCTGCGGATTTGGGGTGCTTATTCCTATTTGTGCATAGCTGAGCTGCATAAAAAGTATGAAGCCGGCAGATAACTTTTTGCATTTCATTTTAGGTGGTTATGTTAGGTTAGTTTTTATAAGAGTTTTAAATCGTGGCAAACATATTGTTAAAATTCTATTTATAACATAATTACTATTATCATTTTAGTTAAAATGATATATTTAATTAATTTTTTACATTAAAATTTATTTTACAAGAAATAATAAACAACTGACAGACAACTTCTTATTTTGTAAAACTCGTTTAATGATAATAATATCCCCGGAATAACTGTAAAGATTTTAGTACAGCGTGTAGTATTTCTAGTACAAGCTTTATAAGGACATTTTAAGAATTTCAAAATATCTTTGTATGGTAATAAGGGATTAATATTACATGGATACAATTAACAGTCTTCTAAAAAACTGTTTTTTCATCCCCAAATCTGTTGGATTTAATCAATCCAGCAGATTACTTTTAAGTTAACAGCTAGATATATTCTAAACTTAGTTAATTCGCTAATTAGTTATGGTAAAAAAACATCAGATAGCACTATCTGATGTTTTGATTTTTATGATTTTTTGGTTGTAGGTGGGATGAGTTTACTTTCCGATACAGAACTTAGAAAAAATATTCCCCAACACTTCATCATTGGTTACTTCTCCGGAAATTTCTCCAAGATGTTCCAATGCATTTCTTAGCTCATAAGCCAGAAGCTCGGTAGAAATCTGGAAGGTTATCGCTTCTTTTACTTTTTGCACAGCATCGAGAGACTTTTGCAATGCTTCAAAATGACGCTGATTAGTAATAACCACATTGTTTTCAGAAGCTTTTAACTGTTCCACATAAGAAGACAGTTCATTCTTTAGATCCTGGATATTCTGATTTTCAACGGCCGAAATTTTAATGAAATCAAATTCATGGGGAATCTCGCTTCGGAAGACATCTTCTACCTTTTCATAAATGGCCGGAGAAACTTCATCAATTTTTGTGGCGCAAATAATTAACTTTAAGTCATCTCTCAACAAAGATTTTATCATTTCAATATCCTCAGAAAAGTCTTCAGTTCCCGCATCTGCAAGGTAAACCAGAATATTAGCATTTGCTACTTTCTCTTTGGCTTTTTTCACCCCGATAGCCTCAATTTCATCGACAGTTTCACGTAATCCCGCTGTATCAATCAGGCGAAAAGCATGACCTTTAATATGAAGAACTTCCTCAATGGTATCTCTCGTTGTTCCAGCAATATTGCTCACAATCGCTCGCTCTTCCTTTAACAAAGCATTTAAAAGAGTGGATTTCCCGGCATTTGGTTTTCCGATAATAGCAACGGCTGTTCCATTTTTGATGGCGTTTCCGTACTGGAAACTTTCAATCAATGAATTTAATTTTAATTCAATTTTATTAAGAAGCTGGTTTAAAGCTGTCCTGTCTGCAAATTCCACATCCTCTTCTGCAAAATCAAGCTCCAGCTCTATCAGAGAAACAAAATTTAGCAGATCGGTTCTTAATAGTGATATTTCATTAGTAATTCCGCCCTTTAACTGATTAATAGCCACTTTCCGTGACGCTTCATTTTCAGAGGCAATGACATCCGCGATAGCTTCAGCCTGAGAAAGGTCTATTCTTCCGTTTATGAATGCACGAAGGGTAAATTCTCCCGCTTTCGCCATTCTGGCGCCGTTTTTAATCAGTGTTTCCAGAATACGTTTTCCGATGTGCGGTGAACCGTGAAAGGCAATTTCCACAGAATTTTCCGTGGTGAAGCTTTTCGGTGCAAGAAAAATGGACAGCATTACCTCATCAATAGATTCTTCCCCATCCATAAAATAACCGTAGTGAATGGTATGGGATTTTTGTTTTTCAAGATTTTTAGCAGGAAAACTTTTCTGAACTATCGGTAAAGCTTCATTCCCGGAAACTCTGATAATTCCCAAAGCTCCCACTCCGTTGGCCGTAGCCAGCGCACAAATGGTATCGTTATTCATGATGCAAATTTAAGGTTTTTAATGGCACCGGACTATATGGTTTATCTATTGTGATGATTTTTATTGGATCTATTACCGCTTGTAATTTATGCTGAGCTTGACTAAGGATTACGATCGGAACAAAAAAATCATCTCAAGAACTGAGATGATTTTCCGCTTTTGAATTTACTAAAATGTTTATGAAGATATGAAATGATGTTTTTTGTTGATACAAAGATAACAACAAACATTTTCCGCATTATCAGGATAAACACTGGATCTTTTACCGTAAAAACACGGTTGTATAGAATAAAAATGCCTTGCAGTAAAATTCTGCAAGACATTTATTTATTTTGATATTTAAGATTAAACCTTAATAATCTTAACGGTTAAAAATGTTTATTTAAAATTTAAATTCACAATTAACTCTTACTATTCACAATTTAGATTGGGCTTACTAATTCCATGAACCAGTCTTTTACTTCTCCCTCTAAAAACGGTCCTATTTTTTCCTCGCAGGTTTTGTGATAGCTGTTCAGCCATTCGATTTCCTCTTCGGAAAGAATTTCTTTTACAATTGTATCCTTAAAGAACGGGCAAAACGTCAATGTTTCGAATTCATAAAAAGTTCCGGAACCTGTAGTTTCAGCTTCTTTTACGGCAATCAGATTTTCATGACGGATTCCGTATTCTCCTTCTACATAATATCCGGGCTCATTGGAGCAAACCATCCCGGGAAGAAGTTCCTGCGGATTCATGTCTTTTCTGATATTTTGTGGCCCTTCATGCACATTCATGAAACTTCCAACACCGTGGCCTGTTCCGTGGTTATAATCTTTCCCGTTCATCCACAAAGGCAGTCTTGCGATAACGTCCAGTTGAACACCACGTGTCCCTTTCGGGAATTTTACCATCGATAATCTGATCATTCCCTGTAAAACCAGCGTAGAGTTCAATTTAAATTCATCTGAAACCGCACCTAAAGCCAGAGTTCTTGTAATATCCGTAGTTCCTTCAAGATACTGGCCTCCGGAATCCACCAAAATGCTTCCATCATTCGTAACTTCTTTGCTTCCTTCACTTTTTGCAGAATAGTGAATTACTGCTCCATTTCCTTTATACCCGATGATACTTCCGAAGCTTTCACCTACAAAATTTTCGCCTTCCGCACGGAAACCTTTTAGTTTTTCACCGATGGAATATTCGTTCATAGATTCTTTACCAGCATTATGAGTGAGCCAGTAAAGGAATTTTACCATCGCTACGCCATCCCTTACCATTACTTTTCTGAAACCCTCCAGCTCCGTTTCGTTTTTCTGGGCTTTCATCAGATTTCCGGGAACAGCTCCTTTGATAAACTGATTTTCAGATTTTAATGCTTCAAATATGGATTGGTTGCTGTTTGGAGAAACAAGGACTTTTTCATTTTTAAATCCTTTCAGGCAGTTGTAAAATTCTTCGTAAGGCTGCATTTTCACCCAGGCATCATCCATTTGCTTTCTGGATTCCACCTGCATTTTTTCAAGGTCTGTGAATAGAATAGCGTCGTTTTTTGTAATGACAATATATCCTAAAAATACCGGATTGCTTTCCACATCGCTCCCCCTCAAATTCAACGTCCAGGCAACATCATCAAGGCTTGAAATGATATGAACCGTTGCATCCTGGTCTTCCATTTTCTGACGAATAGCCGCTATTTTTTCTGCAACAGATTTTCCGGCTCTTTCAACCGGCTGCACAAAGATTGGATTTTTTGATGGTGTTCCCCTGTCTTTCCAGATTTCCTTTAAAAGAGGAGAATCTACAAGCGTAATATTTTTTGAGTTTAATTTTTGAGTAAGGAGTTCCCAGTTGGCGTGAGAAGTTGCCAATGCATTTACTGCCACTTTTCCGTTTGCTGGAATTTCAGAGATGATCCAGTCGATATAGTTGGGAGTTTCTTCCAATCCGTCTTTGAAAAGGTCGATTCCTGAATTTTCCAGTTCGGTTGCCGCCTGGGTGTAATATCTTCCGTCTGTCCACAATCCGCCCTTATCTTTTGTAATCACGACAAAACCTGCAGATCCTAAAAAACCGGACAGCCAGGCTCTTTCCTGCCATTCTTCCGGGAGATATTCGCTCATATGCGGATCTGCTGAATATACTATAAATGCATCAACATTATTTTTCTGCATTTCTTCACGAAGCGCAGCTACTTTTTCCTTTGAAGTCATTTTTTTATAATTTTTAAAGAGGGGAAGTTACGAATTTTTTGATGTTTTATTTTGTTTGGAACCATATTTTTAGGAGCTTTTTTTGGGATTTTTTGTTTATATCATTAATAAATTTTGTTTAACCACCCCGTCAAAAATTCTTTTTGAGTTTTCGCCACACCTCCAGAGGAGGGGAATTTTGCTTCCTACATATATTTATGTCTTTTATACTTATTAGTTTAATGCTGAATATTATTGTTTTTCATTATATATCGTTAAAAATTAAACCATTTGATAAAAAATAAATAATATTTAGGTACCACAAATACCTATAATGATTAAAAATTTAACATTTTGGAAAGGTTATTGCTAGATAACACAATATGGAAAGACAGAATTACAATAATCACAGGAAATTTTATCCTCCACATCATTTTGTTTATTTGCCATTATTACTTGTGCTGGAAGGTATTGGAGTTTATAAAATTTTTAATGACGAACAAAATCAACTGATCTGGATTTTATTTTCAACGGTTATTTTTCTGCTTTTATATCTTGCAATCATGGTGAGGCAACATTATGCATTGGGCATTCAGAACAGACTGGTACGGCTTGAATTTAAGCAGAGGTATTTTGAAATTTTCGGCCAGCGGTCTGATGAAGCTGAAAGCAAATTGGGATTCGATCAGATTGCAGCCCTGAGGTTTGCTTATGATGATGAATTTAAAGAGCTGCTATACAAGGCGCTCAATGAAAATATTTCGGGGAACGAAATAAAAAAATCCATTAAAAACTGGCGAGCCGACCATCATAGAATTTAAATAATAACACCAAAAAATAAATTATCATGAAAAAATGGAGCTTATACAGTATTACGATATTGAGTTTACTCACATTGACGAGTTGTGAAGCGGTAGAGACAATTTTTGAAGCAGGAATGTGGTGGGGAATTATATTAGTAGTAGGCGTAGTAGCTATTATTTTATGGCTATTTTCAAGGGGTAAGAACTCTTAACCAAATCTTATGGAAAATTCAGACTTAGAAATCATTTCCCATCTGAAACCTTCAAAGATTGTCAAGATTATGAAAGATCCGGAGGCTTCTGCAAAGGCGGTACATCTTATATATACCTCCGATGCAGAAACGGCCGGCATCACCCGTAAAAAAACCGGGAAGAAATATTCTTACTACAAAGACGGCGAAAGAATCAAAAACAAAGACGAAATCTCAAGAATCAACAAGCTGGTTATACCTCCGGCATGGGAAAATGTGTGGATCTGCGCTCTGGATAACGGCCATCTGCAGGCTACAGGCTTTGATGCAAAAAAAAGAAAGCAATACCGTTATCATCCTTTGTGGAGCGCCTTGAGAAATCACACCAAATTTTACAGAATGCTGCAGTTCGGGTATGCTTTGCCACAGATGAGGCTTCAGATTGAACAAGATTTGGCATTACGAAACTTCGAAAAAAGAAAAATTTTAGCTTTAATTGTGAGTCTGATGCAGCGAACCAACATACGGATTGGAAATAATGCGTATGAAAAACTGTACGGCTCTTTCGGATTAACCACTTTAAAGGACAAACACGTCAAAATAAAAGGGCAGAAAATTACCTTCCATTTTAAAGGTAAGAAAGGTATCATGCATGATATTGACCTTAAAAGCAGAAGGCTTTCCAGGCTGATACAAAAATGCAAAGACATTCCCGGAAAAGAACTTTTTCAGTACATTGATGATGAAGGGAACCGACATACCGTGGATTCCGGGATGGTGAATGATTATATAAAAGAAATAAGCGGTGAAGATTTTACGGCTAAAGATTTCAGAACGTGGTCCGGAACGGTAAGCGCTTTAATTGCTTTTAAAGAAATAGGCTACGCAGAAACCCATACGGAATACAAGAAAAAAGTAAAAGAAGCCCTTGAAATGGTAGCTTCTCATCTTGGAAATACAAGTACGGTCTGCAGGAAATATTACGTTCACCCTTTAGTAATCAATCTTTACGAAAATAATACGATCAAAAAATACCTCGATGAGCTGGAAAAAATAGAAGAGAATGACGGTAAGGCAGGTTTGACACATGAAGAAAAACTTGTGTTAAAAATTTTGGAAAATGAGAAAATGTGACCTAGTGAATTGTTAATTCGTTTCGATGGCAATCTCTCCTGTTACTGCCATAATTCTGTTGTTTAGAAACCGGTTTCTGTATTCTTTCGGGGTAATTCCTGCAATTTTTTTAAACAGCTGGGTAAAATGAGATGCAGTTTGAAAATTGAGCTCATATGCAATTTCTGCGATATCTTTACTAGACTGCAATAAGGCTTTGCTGTAATTAATATCAATTTCATTGATCCATTGGTTGGGAGATTTTTGCGTAATGCTTTTTACACATCTGTTGAGATACGTTTCCGTAACAGAAAGCTTTTCTGCATAAAAAGCCACCCTTTTTTCAACTACATGACATTTGAATAAAAGATCCCTGAACTGAAGGGATAATTCCATAGGCCGGGTTGCAGATCTGTGATGTGAACTGGAATCCGCATTCAGCATTTTAACCAAAATCAGGTGCAGCATGGTGATTACTACATCATTTACATTAAGGCCACTCAGCCAAAGCTCCTGTTCCATGATCGGAAGAAGCTGCATGACCATTTCTCCCGTAAGGCTATCCAGCTGCAGAAAAGGATTCATGAAAAAGATGCTGTTTTTATATTTCGGGAGTTCCTGCTCAGATAAAATATTATTTTCATAAGCCAGAAAAAAACCTTCAATATCATCCGAAAGTTCCAAAGTTGCCGTAATGGTTCCTTGCTTAATGAAAATAATTTCGCCTTTTCCGGCTTCATATTCTTTATTTTCCACATACTGCTTGATATGCCCACCCGTTACGAAAATGATAAAATTAAACGTCGTACGATATGGGATTACCGGAATCAGGATTCCTTTCAGGTAATTTTCCAGCCTGTACAGCTGCACATCCGCATTGTTGGCCAAGATTTTATCTGTAATGTTCGGAAGAAAAAGTTTTTTATATTGAAAATTGGAAAGTACCTCCATGTTTTAATCTCAAATTATTGTATCAGGACAACAATTTCAATGCAATAAATCCTATTTTTTGAAATTTTAATTTTATTTTAATATCTAATCTATCAATAACTTATGAAAAAATTAACAATATCATCTTGCTTAAATTAATTTTAATTCAATTCTAAAAAGTTTCAGGAAAATAATACTACTTTTAGTTAAAATCAATTTAAAATTTAAAATACAGTCCAAGCTTTACACCCAAAGGATTCCCTGGTGTGTAAGCAATATCCGTCACAGATTCAGCCTCTCCCATCAACTGAGTTTCCGTAGCAAATTGAGCTTCATTCCATTTTACATTAAAAACATTATTAACCTGAATACTGGCTCCCCATTTTTTACGGTTATAGGAAAGCATAAGATCATTTACAAAATAGGCTTTTGTTCTTAAGCTGTTGTCTTCTGCTGCAGGTCTGGCTCCCAGATAACGGTACTGTAAACCAAGCGAAAAACCATGAAGAAAATCCCAGTTTACAGACCCGGTGCTTGTTACTACCGGCGCGAGCGGAACATAATCTTCTCCTTTTTTCTCTTCGGTAAATCTTGCATGGGAATAATTAATATCCGCATTCAGGTAAAAATTTTCCAACGGCTGAAAACGGATTCCCAGATCTGCCCCGAACCGCTGCGATTTTCCGGAAGGCTCAACTACCGCCTCATCTCCCACATATACAAACTCCTGCTGAAGATACATATACCAAACCGTCGGGGTAATAATCAACGATTTGAAAGGATGCAGTCTCACTCCAAAATCACCTCCAGCTGAGTATGGGAGTGTGTTTTGATCCTTGTTCGGAACCACTACCCTCAGGTCATTGGAATGAAAACCCATTCCCATTTTTAAAAACCACATGATATTATCACTTTGGGCATAGGAAAAGTTTAATTTAGGGCTGATTCTTGTCGCTTCTTTGGATTGTCCGGAAGGCAGTGTTTCAGGATCCAGCAGATTGTGCATATTAAAAATAAAATGATCAACTCTCAGAGCTGGATTTATGGTCCATTTCCCGGTTTTCCAAATCAGTCCTGAAAATACATGAAGATTGGTTCCCGTTCCATTGGCATCCCCCAGCTTATTGATCAGCTTATCCCTGTGGTAAACGTGGTTCAGCTGTAAAGTATTAATATCATCATTCCTAAATCCGACACCGGAAATCCAGCTCATTGAACTGTTGGACATCGAAAAATTTTTCGTGTATTTTACCTCGGCTCCGTAAATATTTCTTCCGTCCGTCTGCTGAATTTCATCACCGTTTTCTTTATCATTTAAATAAAAAGTAAAATTAGAATACAGATTAAAATTGTATTTAGAATAAAATGCCATAGCATCTACCTGTTCAGAAGGTGAAATAATATGTTTAAAATTCGCCTGAATATTCGTTCTGGAAGTTTTCCCGCCTTCTGTAGGATCTATGCTTCCCCAACGGTCAATAATTCCTTTATCCACAGCGCGTTCCGGGATTTGCCCGGATGCATTCCATGAAGAGGTAAAAGTGGAAAACTGGATATTAAAATAATCATTATCCGTAATCCACTGATTATATTTTCCAAAAATATTGATCCGGTTAAAATTTTGTTTTATATCAAAAGGCCCGTCCGTATAATTGTATTCCGTGGCGAGATAGGCATTTTTTCTACCGCTTTCATCGTTCAGAATATTGAACATTCCCAGGATTCTTTTGGAATTGAAAGAACCGCCTTCCAGCTTTATCATACTGCTATTCAGCCTGTCGAAAGTTTTAAAATCCACATAACCGGCCGTGTTGAAATCTCCTCTGTCCATATAATAAGCCCCTTTTCCGAAATCAATATTATTTACCGTTTCCGGAATTACAAAATGAAGATCAGAATATCCCTGTCCATGTGCGTGAGAGACAATATTTACAGGCATTCCGTCCATATTTACGCTTACATCGGTACCATGATCGGCATCAAAACCCCTTAAAAACAGCTGCTCTGCCTTTCCTCCCCCCGCATGCTGAGCAATGAACAATCCGGGAACTTTCCTCAATAAATCCTGAGCAGAATTGACCGGGAATTTATTTAAATCTACCTTCGTAATGGCTGTTAAAAACGAATGATGATTAATGGAAACCTCAGAAATCTGGAAAGGCCTGTGCTGTAAAAAAACCACTTTATTTTTATCTTCCGCATCAGAAATAGTGAGCTTTGTATCTTCATAGCCTTTATGACTGATAACCAAGGTGTCAGGAAGTGATTTTAAAGAAAATGTGAAAAACCCATCCGTCCCGGAATGGGTATGGCTGGTTCCCCGATTGTACGTGATAAGCGCATCGGAAACAGGAAATCTGTCATCTGCATCTTTTACCTGCAATATAAGCCTGCATCAATTTCAGATTTATCATAGTTCAGTTTCATTGCAGTAAAAGTTCCGACTGCAGTTGAAAGTATAACTGCCACACCGCCCTGCCAGCTTCCCATAAAAATACCAATAAGAAATAAAACCCCTGTCCATCGGTTTTCCTGAAGCATAATCTGCCCGATTCCCTTCAGAACCTTATCGACAAAAGGGATCTTTTGAAAAAATGTATCCATAAATAATTAGTTTAAAGTTAAAAAAGTGAATCGTGAATGGTTAATTCGTTTCGCTTGCGAATTTCAAGATTGTTTAACTTTTATTTAAAAATTCACTATTAATTGCAGAGCAAATTCAGTATTGACTCCATATTACCATCCCAGAAACACCATTCCGATACCGCAGAGGGTCACTACTGCTCCACTTACCACACCCATGTACCGTTCCAGCTTTTCAGTATTAAATAATGTTGAATAACCGTAACGTCCCAAAAGCACCATCCCAAGCATTGTAAGCACGGTAGTAAGAGTAAATGAAGTCACCAGAATTAAAATTTCTGACATAGAATGTTTTACACCGGAATAAAATAAAAGCGGAATAAGCGGTTCACTTGGCCCCATCACAAAAATCATGAAAAGTACAAGTGGGGTAACCTTTATTCTTTTTTGAGGCATTACCATTTCAGAGTGATTATGCTCATAGACATACACATCATTTCCCATCACATCGAAATGCTTATGCGGCTTATTCCTGACAGCCTGCACCAATCCATAAATCAGGTAAATCCCCCCAAAAACCAACAACGCCCAACCCGAAAAATTTCCCCTTAAATCCTGAAACCACGAAATTTTGTTCAGCTGCCATCCCAGAAAAACTCCGACAAACCCTAAAATTAACGAGCTTAACACATGGCCAAAACCGCAAACCACCGTTAAAACAGCGGTTTTCATCTCGTTCCATTTTTTTGATTTTGAAATCACAATGAACGGCAGATAATGATCCGGCCCGGAAGCCGTATGTATAAAGCTTATTGAAACGGCACTTAGTAAAAGCGCCCAGACTGTGCTATTCATTTTTTAATTTTTTATCTAAATCCCAAAGGATATCCTGAATCTTCAGAAAAAAGTTATACATCAATTCACCACCGTGTCCCAACGCTCTTACCACAAAACCATTGTTTTCCATCGCAGAAACACCCACTTCCATTTCATCCTTGTCAGCTTCTGCCAGCTCAATAATAGTTTCTATCAGCTGGTCTTTATCTTCCTCATCTTTTGTGCTATAGAAAATTAAGGTTCCCTGATGCGTATATTTTTCCAGATTTCCGATGATGCTGATGGGGATAAGATCCGGCTGTATGAGAACATTATCCTTAATAATGAGCTTATTACTATGATAAATTTCCATCAGATTCTGAAACCGTTTAAGCTTGAAAACCTCACCATAATGTTTTCTCCCACATGTAATAATTTCGCTGATAATAATCTGACTGTTTTTTCCGATATTAATTTTAGCTGTACTTTTAAAATTTGAATTTTCGTGAGGAACCACAGGATGCGGAACATAGGCGAAAGACGTTTCATCTTCCATAGAAATATTCAGCTCCTGAACCGCTTTATCCTGCATATTGAAAAGCCTCTGATACGACTGCGACTGCAACTGCAGTGATGATCCTTTTTCCAGCACGATATCCAGATGATAATGATCACCGTCCAGAATTCCGGGCGAAGAGCTCATCACCATCTGGTAGAGCTTATCATCATCCTTTCGCTGGCCCACAGAAACTACACGGAAAGGCAGTGAAACATAAAGGTCTTTTACATAAGATTTTCCGTTTTTGAATCCTGCGATGATATTTAAATGACTATCCATTTATCTTACCAGTTCCGGTTCTTCAATTTCTTCAAGAAGAGCGTATTTTTTTATCCATCCTATCACTTTTTCCAAACCTTCATCAGTTTTAAGGTTGGTAAATACGAAAGGGCTTCCGTTTCTCATCCTTCTTGCATCTCTTTCCATCACCTCAAGGCTGGCTCCAACGTGTGGGGCAAGATCTATTTTATTGATAATCAATAAATCTGACCTTGTAATACCCGGCCCACCTTTTCTTGGGATTTTTTCACCCTCCGCCACGTCAATAATGAAAATAGTAACATCCGCAAGGTCCGGACTGAATGTTGCTGATAGATTATCTCCACCACTTTCAATTAAAACCAATTCAATATCCGGGAAGCGGGCAGCCAATTCATCCACCGCTTCCAGATTCATACTTGCATCCTCACGGATCGCAGTATGAGGGCATCCTCCGGTCTCAACACCGATAATTCTTTCCTGTGGAAGAAGGCTGTTTTTAGCCATAAATTCTGCATCTTCTTTGGTATAAATATCATTGGTAATAACACCAAGATCATACGTTCCGAACATTTTTCTGCTCAATCTCTCCAATAATGCAGTTTTACCTGAACCTACAGGTCCTGCTACTCCTACTTTTATATATTTTCTGTTTTCCATTTTTTTAATTGATTTTGTTTAATTGGAAAATAGGTCAATCAGCAATTTGCCGTTTGTACATATTTCCTTTAGCTTTTAAAAATTATAGGCCGTTTGCTATTCTGCGATTTTGCATTTACGACATATAAAGCCTTGAATACAATCTTTCGTGCTGCATACACCTGATATCAAACGACGTGTTGCAAAGCCCGACTAAATCCCTGTCGATTTCCATTGTTTCCAAGGCGGTTTTTTCCATTACAGCATATAGCTCAAATAAAATATCCTGTCCATCCAGCTGACCAAGAGGTACAAGCTTCACTGCATTTGTAATCATCCCGGCCACTGAAGTGTAGTAAAACCCCAGCAATGCTTCGTATAAAGGAATTTTCATCAAAGCTGCATACATTCCGAAAGCAATGCAGTAATGTGAATTTGCTTCACGGTTTTGAACTGCCTTTTCATACGCTTCCATTAGCGGGAAGCTTTCTTTTCTTTTAAAAATCTTGATCAAACGAAGGCCTAATTTCTGACTTGCCTGGCGGATTTCTTTCGGGCATTTTAAAGAATTGCATTCATTATCAAGATGCAGAAGTAATTGCAGGTTTTCATCCTTTGTAGCTTCATACGCCAGTTTTACAAAAGCGCCGTCGTTATATTTAAGGTTATATTGAAGCATATTTTCTACAAATTCCTTTGCTGAATGCCGGTCATTTACAATTCTCTGCTGGACAAATGTTTCAAGCCCGTTGGAATGCGTGTAACCGCCAATAGGAAGCGTAGGATCCGAAAGATGGAGTAACCCCGACAAAAAGTTTATATTTAAATTATTCATCTTTTGGAGCTGCCATTTTTAAAATTTTAGTAAAAATAGAGGAACCCAAGCTGCCGTGCCCGTGCGGTTCTACGTTTGATTTCAAAAGATTCAGCAGCTTTACGGATTGTTTTTCCGGTTTAAAGCCACTTGCTTCCAGCCATCTGTACATAGGCATTTCGAAAGGCAGCAACACTTTATCTTCCTGGATAAAAAGTGGAATATGCTTGTTCCCGATCTCATAGCAGACCGTCCCCATTTCCAGCATGGAAACCGGAGTCATTACAATTGCTTCGGTTTCTAGGATATTGACTACGACTACCTTTTCTTCATTTTCATAAAGAATGTCCCCTTCGCGCAGACGCTGCCCTTCCCTGAGGAATTTTATCGCAACCTCCATCCCTAGTCTTGTTTTTTTCCTCTGAATCCTTTTTGTGGTTTCGAACCATTCAAGATCAAGATAGTCAATGAGCTTATCGGTTGAGACGAGGTCTTTTATATTGCCTTTTGTTTCGTTGATGATCATTTTAGAATAAAAATTTGATTTAATTAAACCTTATCCTTGCGTTTAATTGATCGCAAAGTGAGACAAGATTTCTTGATATTATTATTAAGCTAAACAAAGCCGTTCACTTAATTTGAAATGCAAAACTCCAAAACGCATAACGGTTTAAAATAAATAATACAATTGGGTTAAAGGAAGCTTTTCAGCAGGTTCGCAAGTGACATATTCCCCGTCTACCGTTACTTTATAATTTTCAGGATTTACTTCAATTAAAGGAGTTTTGTCATTGTGGATAAGATCTTTTTTGGAAATATTACGGCAGTTTTTTACCGGAAGAATCATTTTTTCCAGCTTATATTCTGCGATTGTTCCGTTATCAATAGAAATTTGAGAAACGAAGTTGGCACAAATTCCATATTTTGCTTTTCCATGCGCACCGAACATGTTTCTGTAAATGACAGGCTGCGGCGTAGGAATTGAAGCATTCGGGTCACCCATTTTTGCAGCAATTACGAAGCCTCCTTTTACAATCATTTCAGGCTTTACTCCAAATAAGGCAGGTTTCCAGATCACCAAATCTGCCAGCTTTCCTTTTTCAACAGAGCCTACATATTCTGAAATACCGTGAGCAATCGCCGGATTGATAGTATATTTTGCGACATATCTTTTTGCACGGTAATTATCGTTTCCGGCTCCCTCATCTTCCTGTAAAGAACCTCTCTGATCTTTCATTTTACTGGCTGTCTGCCACGTTCTGGTAATAACTTCTCCCGGTCTTCCCATCGCCTGAGAATCTGAGCTCATGATACTGAAAACACCCATATCATGAAGAATATCTTCTGCTGCAATGGTTTCCGGGCGGATTCTGGAATCTGCAAAAGCCACATCTTCAGGAATATTTTTGCTTAAATGATGACAAACCATCAGCATGTCTAAATGCTCATCAATGGTATTAATGGTATAAGGACGTGTAGGGTTTGTAGAAGCGGGAAGCACATTTGGATACATAGCAGCTTTGATAATGTCCGGAGCATGGCCTCCGCCTGCGCCTTCCGTGTGGAAAGTATGGATCACCCTTCCGTTAATGGCTCTCATTGTATCTTCAAGAAAACCTCCTTCATTCAATGTATCGGTATGAATCGCAACCTGCACATCATATTTATCGGCAACTTTTAAAGCAGTATCAATAGTTGCCGGAGTTGCGCCCCAGTCTTCATGAATTTTTACCCCTAAAGCTCCGGCTTCCACCTGCTCTTCAATTGGCCCTTCCGCAGAACAGTTTCCTTTTCCGAAAAAACCTAAATTCATAGGATATTCTTCAGCCGCTTCCAACATTTTCTGCATATTAAATTTACCGGGAGTTACGGTGGTTGCATTGGTTCCGTCATTTGGGCCTGTTCCGCCTCCAATCATCGTTGTAATTCCGCTGTACAAAGACGTTTCTATTTGCTGGGGACAGATGTAGTGGATGTGAGTGTCAATTCCGCCTGCTGTTACAATATATCCTTTACCACCGTGTACTTCCGTGGAAGCTCCGATGATCATATTCGGTGTTACACCATCCATTGTATCGGGATTTCCGGCTTTTCCGATGCCTATAATTTTACCATCTTTAATACCGATATCTGCTTTTACAATTCCCCAATGATCGATAATCACAGCACCTGTAATACAAAGATCAAGCACACCTTCATCCCTTCTAGCAGTTACGTTCTGTCCCATTCCGTCACGCACGGTTTTTCCACCCCCGAAAACAGCTTCGTCACCATAATGGGTAAAATCTTTTTCAATTTCTATAATGATTTCGGTGTCTCCCAGCCTTATTTTATCTCCTGCTGTAGGTCCTAATATATTGGCGTATTGCTTTCTGTCTACGTTTAAGCTCATAATTACTGATTTTTAAAATTTAAATTTTCCGCTTTTGCAAGACTGACTTTTTTCTGCTCTTCAGAATTTACGGAAGCATCAACAAGATTATTGAATCCTCTTGCTATTTTGCTGCCTCCTATTTCTACCAGTTCTACTTCCTTTTCTTCTCCCGGTTCGAAACGGATCGCGGTGCTTGCAACAATATTCAGTCTTTTGCCGAATGCTGCTTCCCGGTTGAAGCTCATTGCTTTATTTACTTCAAAAAAATGAAAATGAGAACCCACCTGTATCGGTCTGTCTCCTGTATTTGTTACTTTTATTTTTACAGTTTGTCTGCCTTCATTGCAGACAATTGTTCCTTCTTTTACGAAGATTTCGCCTGGAATTACAGTGGTAACAGATGTGTCAACTACTTTTACCTGCAGCTGGTCATTATTTGTACCTGTGGCAGCATTTTGTTCTTTTGAAATTTCTTCTGGTTTCATAACAATTAAGGTTTAGCGAATTGGGTTGTGTACAGTTACAAGTTTGGTTCCGTCCGGAAAAGTGGCTTCTATCTGAACATCGTGAATCATCTCTGCCACTCCGGGCATGACGTCCTCTTTTGTCAAAAGATTAGCACCTTCCTGCATTAGTGTGGCTACTTTTTTCCCATCCCGTGCTCCTTCCAGCAAGAAATGGCTGATAAGAGCTATAGATTCCGGATAATTGAGTTTCAGGCCTCTGGCTTTTCTTTTCAGCGCCAGTTCACCTGCCATAAAAAGCATAAGCTTTTCTGTTTCCCTTGGTGTTAAATGCATATTGTTTTAATTATAAATTGAACATGAGATATCTTGTCTGCTTTATGAAAAAGCAAATTCAAGTTTCATTTTAAATCGAAATAATAATAAAGGAGATCATAGATTTGTTCAGGAAAAGAGCAAATCGAAAATCAGAATTGTAAATAAGGATTAGCAGCCTGCAATCTGCAGAGAATGATACAAAATGTACCGTGGAGCTGAAATAAAAACGAGGTTCTGTACGGAAGCTGTCGGCATACTGAAACCAGATTCTGCAAAGAAAAAATCCAGCCATTGCTGTTCTAAAACAGAATAGTCAAATTTTATCTTTTCAAGATCATTGCAATCCTGGACATCCTGCAGATCTGAAACAGCAAACACTTCAGGACTGTGGTGGGATTTCTGCTGAAAACCGTTTTCTGAAGAAGTGTTCTGGTATGAATTAATTTTAGCCTCATGTGCAAATAAACCCGCACATAAAGTCAGTAAAATTAACGCAAAAGAAAACGAAAAAAATTTCTTTTTCATACCATCATTGTATAGTGTAAATTTATAACATTGTAAAGATTCCGGCTATCAAAAAGGTAATTAAAAATGTTCAAAATCGAAACAAAAACAGTTTTTATTTTATTTATAACGTTTATAATTATCTCATTATTAAATTAATATAATTTTAATTAATAATTGTAATTAATCAACCAATATCATTTTTAACATTTCAAATTGTGATTTATTTTAATTTGATTGCTCAAATATTAGAATAATTTTCAAATTAAAACATTCTTATTTTAATTGTAAGGAAGATCTTCTTCATAGGAAAAGATAATGTTTGATATAAATGGTGTGTATTTTTTCTTTGCTTTAATTATTGTAAATTTGTGTACCAATATTTTGAATTAAAACAATACAACATAATATGTCAAAAGCAATTTCGCAAGTACCATTTGCAGTAAACGAACCGGTAAATTCTTATGCACCGGGGACTCCGGAAGTAAAAAGCCTTATCGCTCAATACAAAAAAATGTGGGCTGAAAAAATAGAAATCCCGATGGTTATCAACGGAAAGGAAGTAAAAACCGGTGATAAAGTTCAGCTTCAGTCTCCTCAGGATCACGGCCATGATTTCGGTTTTTACCACAGAGGAACAATGCAGCATGTGGATGAAGCGATTAATGCTGCTTTGGCAGCAAAAAAAGCATGGAATGAGCTTGGCTGGGAACATCGTGCTGCTATTTTTTTAAAAGCGGCTGACCTTTTAGCAGGACCTTACAGAGATGTCATCAATGCTGCTACCATGATTGGACAGTCTAAAAATGTTCACCAGGCTGAAATTGATTCTGCCTGCGAATTTATCGACTTCTTAAGATTCAACGTTGAATTTATGACGGAAATGTATTCTGAGCAGCCAGTATCTGATGCCGGAATCTGGAACCGTGTAGAATACAGACCACTGGAAGGTTTTTGCTTTGCAGTAACACCTTTCAACTTTACAGCAATTTCAGGAAATTTACCTACCTGTATGGCAATGCTTGGAAACGTAGTGGTTTGGAAACCGTCTGATAAGCAGATTTATTCTGCAAAAGTGATCATGGATGTTCTTACGGAAGCTGGTCTTCCTGCGGGAGTTATCAACATGATTTTCACAGACGGAAAGGAAACTGCCGAGAAAGTCTTGGCTCACAGAGATTTTGCAGGACTTCATTTTACAGGCTCTACGAAAGTTTTCCAGGGAATGTGGAAAATGATCGGTGACAATATTCACAATTACAGAACTTACCCTAGAATCGTAGGTGAAACCGGAGGAAAAGACTTCGTTATCGCTCACCCTTCAGCTAATGTAGAAGCTGTGGCAACGGCTTTGGTAAGAGGTGCTTTCGAATATCAGGGACAGAAATGTTCTGCGGCTTCCAGAGCTTATATTCCGAAATCCCTTTGGGCTGATGTGAAAAAAGTAATGGAATCTCAGATCAATTCTATTAAAATAGGATCTCCTGAAGATCCATCCAACTTTGTAAACGCGGTAATTGATAAAAATTCTTTCGAAAAGTGTAAAGGATATATTGACAGAGCCAATGCTTCCAACGAAGCTGAAGTAGTAATCGGTGGAAAATGTGATGATTCCAAAGGATGGTTTGTACACCCAACGGTAATTGAAACTACAAATCCTCAATATGAAAGTATGGTGGAAGAAATCTTCGGCCCAATCTTGTCAGTATATGTTTATGAAGATGCAAAATGGGCGGAAACTCTGGAACTGGTAGATTCTTCTTCTCCTTATTCTTTAACAGGTTCTGTTTTTGCACAAGACAGATATGCTATCAATGAAGCATTCAAAGCGTTGGAAAATGCTTCAGGAAACTTCTATATCAATGATAAGCCGACTGGTGCAGTTGTTGGTCAGCAGCCTTTCGGTGGGGGCAGAGCTTCCGGAACTAATGATAAAGCAGGTTCTAAAATGAACTTATTGAGATGGACGTCCGTAAGATCTATTAAAGAAACTTTTGTTTCGCCTAAAGATTATAAATATCCATATCTTGGATAATTAATTGATAAGTAATGAGTAATGGGCAATAAGTAATTCATTGCTCACTATATACAGCCTCGGAATTTCGGTTCCGGGGTTTTCTATTTTAATTACTGCCATTAATTATACCATTAACATAATTTAATCACTTTATCAATATTTTAATAATAATTAAATCATTTTTGGAATAATAATTGAAATAATCCTATTACACACAAAAAACAAAGTATTATGAGAAAGTTAATTTTAGTAGCTGTAGGTTTAGGTTTAGGAATAATTACAGTAAGTTGCGGAACCAAAGAATCTTCAATGTCTACAAGTAGTAATGATTCGACAGCGGTAGATAATACAACAACAAATGTAGCACCTGCCACGACTGATACAATGACTACCACAACGACAACTCCTGATTCTCTGAAAATGAGAACAGATTCTGCCACCGCAACGCCTGTTAAGTAAATATAAAAGTTTAACTTAAAATGGAAAATCCACAGATGAAAGCTCTGTGGATTTTTTTATTTTAAGGTTCGGGGTTTAGGGTTTAGGGTTTAGGGTTTAGGGTTTAGGGTTTAGGGAAGATATCTTTTATCTTTTATCTTTTATCTTTTATCTTTTATCTTTTATCTTTTTATCATTATATTTGATTAATACTAAACATTAAAAAGAAATTACTATGAAAAAATTATGGATAGGAGCTGTTTTAGGTTTACTTTTTTTAGGAAGCTGCGCTCAGAAAAAAGAAGAAAGAGAAGAATTTAAGGACGAAAGAAATAAAGAATTTATGAGAAACAGTATGGGTGATACCGCTGCCGCACATTCCGAATCTGCTACAGCCGACAGCCTGAAAATGAAAGCTGATTCAGCAAAAACAAAATAAGGCTTATATTGTTTTAATTCAGCCAAAAATATAGCACCGTAGAAATTCTGCGGTTTTTTTTATTTTAAAACCTTACTGCTTGTCACTTAACTTGCCCGTAAAAAAATAGTCAAAACGATATTGTAACTATTTTTATTCAACTAAGACTGATATATTAACTTAATTATTACATTTGCAATCAATAAAAGTTCTATGAAAAAAATATTAATATTCTCTACCCTTTTCCTGGGAGCACTGGCTTTCGCACAGGGTATTAAATTTGAAGATTCCAATTTTGCAACCATTCTTGCAAAAGCAAAAAAAGAAAATAAACTTGTATTTATAGATGCCTACGCTTCATGGTGCGGGCCTTGTAAATTGATGGTTAAAAATATTTTTCCTTTAAAATCTGTAGGTGATTATTACAACGCCAATTTTGTGAATGCAAAGATTGATATGGAAAAAGGTGAAGGTGTGGATCTTGCAAAGAAATATAATGTAAAGGCATTCCCAACCTATCTTTTTGTAGACGGAAACGGTGAAGTAGTACACAGAACACTGGGGTATGTGGAAGAGAATGATTTTATCCAGTTTGCAAAAGATGCAGGTGATCCAAACAAAAGATTAACAGCATTAAAGCAAAAGTTCGAAAACGGTGAAAAAGATCCAGCATTCTTAAAAAATCTTGCGGAACTTACCATGTATAATGATGCTGAGTTTTCGGGAAGGGTAATGGAGCGTTATTTTAGTGAAAAGAAAGAATTTGACAGAGATGATATTCAGATGCTTCTTTCCGGCACCCAAACTACAGACAGTCCTTTGTACAAGATTTTCCAATCAAAGAAAGCGGAAATCACAAAGATTGTTCCTGCTCAAAGATATGACGCTTTTGATAAAAATATCAAGATCAACAGTATCTTTAAAAAATCTTATAATGCTGATACAAAAATATGGAATGACAGCTATTTCATGACCGAAGCTCAAAAATTCTTAACGAAAGATGAAGCTGAAAAAATCCTAAAAAGAGCAAAAGCCGGAAGAGCATTAAAAGAAAAGGATATCCCTACTTACGAAAAACTTACCCTTGAGCTTTACAAAGACACCACAGCTTTAAGCTCTGAAGAGCTGAATTCAATAGCCTGGAATTTCTTTGAAAATGTAAATACAAAATCTTCCCTGGAAAAGGCAATCGCATGGGCTCAGGAATCTGTAAAGAAAAGTGAAAATTACGCCAATACGGATACTCTTGCCAATCTTTACAATAAAGTAGGAGATAAGAAAAGTGCGAAAATATGGGCTGAAAAGTCAATAGAGCTGGCAAAAAAATCTGGAGAGGATTCTACGGATACAGAAAAGCTTCTTAAATCAATATTTTAAAAAGAAACGGGCTGATTCAGAGACAGCCCGTTTTTCATTTCTTTCGAATTTAAAATTCATTCACTAAAAGAATATTTGCTTTGAAATTTAATCAAATCTGAATATAGATAACTTTGTCAGATCTTTATCCGCAATATTTGGTTTAGTTCCGAAATCTACCGAAATAGTATCTCCAGCATTAAATGTATCCACTGCTACTACTATGGTAGATGCCCCTTGTGCCTTTGTAGCATCCGATGCTGCAATAGGAGTTCCGTTTTTCCATGAATAGTGATTTTTATATAATATAATTACACTATATCTTCATTTATTAATATACTGAGATTTTTGTTGTTTTTTAAATACTAAGTTTTATTGAAATGAATATTAAAAAAAGCTGCCCTTAAATGAAGAGCAGCTTTTAGAAATTTTTGAAAATATTAGATTAGATAGGGTCCATTCTTGTTACCACTACGTTATACTGATTGGTAATGGTTCCGTCATTTTTAATCGAAATATCGCCCCCTCCTACAATAATTGTATAATTAAAATTCGTAGTTGAACCACCTTGACAAAGAGCATAGTTTGGCCATGTTGTCTGAATAGTATTTTCGCTCACTCTGCTGAAGTTCGGAGATGAACCACTATTTACCAGCATTCCGCCAATAGAGTTTACAGACTTCAATCCGGTAGCAGACATCGCTACATAATATTCTGCCATACCGGCATTTGTACATCCGTCATAAATTGTAACAGCAACTCTGTACATTGCACCTATTGGCAAACCACTTACAAGTGTTCCCGTAGCTCCTGGTGAAACCTTAACTGAGTTTGTTACTATCTGATTGATATTACTCGGATTTGCTTTCACAAGAACACCATTACTATCCACATATACCGGAGTGATTAATGTGCCTTGGCTTATCTGATTAATAGTTCTTACTCTTGCAGTACCATTCACATCAAAAGTATTAGTAGGCGTTGAAGTATTTACCCCCACATTACCTCCAGTAGTAATTCTGAATCTTTCCGTATAACTCGCTCCTGTAGAATTCCCTATGTAAAATTCTTCCTCGCCTCCGGTAGTTAGAGTATTACCTGTTCTGATAGATCCTATACCCCATGCTGCACCACCTCCAGTAGGTCCGCTGTTATTAAAACCTAAAAGTGAGAGATTACCCTTAGCAAGCGGAGAAGTATTTCTTAAAGCAAGATTCACTGCCTCGCTTGCCCCTGCAGGAGCATCAATTAGAGTATATCTGTTAGATGTAGGAGTGGTAGTTACAATATGAGCCTTGTTTTCCGGAGCATTTGTTCCGATCCCAACTCTGTCGTTGGCTGCATCTACAGAAAGTGTTTTCCCATCTACTGAAAATGCATTCACCGATGTCCCGTTGAATGTTAAAGTTTTATCACCTTGTGACACTGTTCTGTTTCCGGTAAGCGTACCATCAGAGTTATAAATGTTTACTGATGTTGCTGAGCCAGAACCTGCATTAAGCTTTACCCATACAGATCCGTCGAAATAATAATATCCTACCGCATCAATATTCACAGCATTTCCTGTTTGTGTTCCTTTTGCTATACTGTTTACATAGATTAAAGTAGAAACTGGGATAGAAGCCATAGACTGAGCTCTTTCTCTGTCTACTCTTGGAACTAATAAACCGTCTACATTTTTTGTAGTACCCGTAGAATTTTTTGCTGTAATATCTAATGTAGAACCAGGCGTTGTAGTATTGATACCAACTTGAGAATAACCCAAAGTAGTAGCTGCCAAAATAATGGCTGCTGATAAAGTTTTTTTCATCACTTAATTGTTTTTTGTTGTTTTCTGATGCAAAAGTATTAAAAAAAAATCCACACAAACAATTTTTTTTTCATTTTTTATATTATTTTTAACATATAATTATAAAATTCAAAAAAAATAATCTCACAGAAACACTCGATTTAACAAGGGTTTCATGATATATAATTCAAATTGCGGAGATATTTTCAAGTAATCTTTTTTTATTATTTCTTAGAGAAATAATAATTATATTGATATATTAAACGTTTAAACAACAATTTTAGCTAAATAATATGATAGATAATTATTTATAAATATAAAATTCATTTAGACATCATATTTAGTTTTATACTTCATTATGGATATTATCAAAAATTTAACAATATCCACAAATATTTAAATAAAATTCAAAAGCAAAAATTCTTATAAAATTAAGGTATTTTTCCTGCTTAAATAGCTGATAACGCTTTGTTCATAGGACTTTACAGGGAGGAATACTTAACTATCTGGTGAGTTATTATTTTTCTTAAAAAAAATATCTTTAGTAAAAATTATCTTAATATCTAATGCTCAAACAAAAATTTTTATCTGAATTAAACCTTTAATCAATTGGATTATACTGCCCGAAAGCATATAAGCAGATGTAATAAAAAATACATAGCAGCCTGCATCCAACTTATGAATAAAATAAAAAACCTCATCAAAAGATGAGGTTCTAAAATATATAAAAACAGGTTAATATTCAAATAGCACGCTTCCCCACGTAAAACCGCTTCCAAAAGCCGAAAGAAGAACCAAATCTCCCCTCTTAATTTTACCCAGCTCAATCGCTTCGCTTAACGCAATAGGAATAGATGCGGCAGTAGTATTTCCGTATTTCTGGATATTATTATAAACTTTATCATCTGCTAAACCAAATTTCTGCTGTACAAACTGCGCTATCCTAAGATTTGCCTGATGAGGGATAAACATATCGATGTCTTCGATTTTTTTTCCAGCTTTATTCAATGCTTCCAACATCGTTTCAGGGAATCTTGTAACCGCATTTTTAAACACGAAATTCCCGTTCATAATAGGATAAACTTCTTTATTGGTCACATTTTCCGGCTCTTTTCTCATTCTGTCGCTCCATCCGTACTTAGATCCCGGGAACTGTGTACAAAGTTCATCCGCATATTTTCCTTCAGAATGCATATTTACTGCTAAAACATCACCAGCATTTTCATCTTCCGTTGCTGAAAGCACAATGGCTCCTGCCCCATCCCCGAAAATAACGGAAACGCCTCTTCCTTCATCCGTAAAATCCAAGCCGAAAGAATGAACTTCTGCACCCACCACCAAAATATTTTTATATATTCCTGATTTTATGAAAGCATTCGCAACACTCATTGAATACACAAAACCTGAACATTGGTTTCTCACATCCAGAGCGCCGATGGTATCACAACCCAGCATATCCTGAAGCAGAACACCGCAACCCGGAAAATAATAATCCGGAGAAAGTGTGGCAAAAACAATATAATCAATATCTTTAGCGGTAAGGCCTGCACTGGCAAGGGCTTTTTCAGATGCCTTGAATCCTAAAAAAGCTGTGGTTTCCTGAGAATCATTTCTGTTTTTTCTGTGCCTTCTTTCTTTTATACCCGTCCTTTCCGTGATCCATTCATCATTAGTGGTCATTAATTTTGCTAAATCATCATTGGTAACAACATTTTCCGGAACATAAAATCCGATACCTTTTATTGTACTTTTAATCATATAGTTTTTATAATTTTGGCAAAGATAGACTTATTTAACACATAGTATTTCAAAATATTGCTATTTTTACTTTATGCCAATTAATACCTTATACAGAGATTCCCAATGCGAATGGGTAGACGTGGAAGCTCCCGATGCGGAAGACTTGCAGTTTCTTCATGAAAGATATGAAATCAATACTCTTCTTCTGGATGACACCCTGGATCCCAATCATCTTCCGAAATACGAGGAAGACGGTGAGGTAAAATTCTTCCTTCTGCGCGAAAGTACCGAACTGGAAAGAAAAAATCTGAACACAATAAGCGATATAAGTACCAAAATCGGGATTTTCCTGCTCGGTAAAACGATCATTACCATACACAGGATGAAAACAAAAAGTATAGCCGAGACAAAGAAGCAGGTTACCTCTCTTCAAACAGCAACTACTGTGGACGATATTGCACTGCGTATTGCTCTATTAGTAATGAAAAGCTTCGATGATGAATCCGTAAGCCTGCTGGAAACAATGGATAATATAGAAAATGAGATTTTCCTGAAAAACACCAACCATACCAACCAGATTAAAAGATTATATAAGCTGAAAAGAAAATCCGGGCTGAATTCCAGGGTATTAACGATTTCTACCGATGCGGTTGATAAATTTAAGCTTCTGAATCTCGACGATTCCAAGGTTTTTGATTTAAAAGATAAACACAAGGACGTTGTAGCAGATTTTGATCACCTGAACGCCCAGATTACCAACCTCATATCCATGTTTTTGGCTCTTTCTGACCAAAAAGCAAACCAAGTGATGAAAGTTCTTGCAATTTATTCGGTTTATTTTTTACCGATCACATTTATCGCCGGAGTTTATGGTATGAACTTCGATAATATGCCGGAACTGCACCATAAATACGGCTATTATGGAGCATTGGGAGCAATGGCTTTGGTTGTAATTGGCACATTTATCTATGCAAGAAGAAAACAATGGTAATTATCCTTTACAGATATCGGAAAAATACGGTGGGTTAATATTTTAAATATAGTTAATTTTAAATATTGAAATTAATTAATGAATCGTTGTATTTTTATTATGTTAAATGATGGTGGCTTTGAGAACCTCAGCCACCAACCGTACAAAGATAAAATGATTGGCAGCCGAGGCTCCTGAAACCATCTCTCTGAATTTGAAGTTCTTTAAATTAAAACACCAAACCATGAAACCCGAAACACTGAATAAAATCCTTAAGGAAGACGTATTGTCTCAACAGTCTAAAGATAAATTAGCATCTTTATATAATAATATTTCCACAAAAGAATTTTCCGATTTACTGGATGCGGAAGGCAACCAGTATGTAGAATTTGTACAGGAAGGAGGCGGTGTCTGGGGAAGTGCGCTCGTAGGGTATTTGTACGGCCTGGAAATCTTCGGGATCAGGTTTTTAAAAGTGGCAGGAACCAGCGCCGGAGCTATCAATACCATGCTCATTGCCGCCTGCAAGACCAAAGAAGAAGCAAAGAGCGAAGTCATCAAAGACATCCTTTTCAACTGGAATTTCTCAGATTTCATGGATGGAAAAACATACGTAAAAACTACTATCCATTCTATCCTTAATAATAAAAATTTTCTTAAAACCAATCTTTATATAGCCATTGGAGTTCTTGCTTTTTTCGGGGTTTTGGCCTTTGTTTTCCCGACAAAAGAAACCTGGGAAACGAAAATTCTTTTTTCCATTCCGCTGCTACTTGTTATTATCGGGGTTTTATGCCTGATGAAGCTTTATTCTGATTTAAAAAAGAGAAATTCCGGACTCAATCCTGGGAATACGTTCTTAAAACAAATGAAAGAGGTACTGGACGGCTTCGGAATAAAAACAGTTGCCGCTCTGAATGAAAAATTCGTTCAAAAAGGCGAAAAACTTAACCTCAATTACCGCTACGGAAACGGTATGGAATATTACGCCATCGCCTTAAACAGCATAGAAGAAATTAAAGTGAACAACAAAGAACATATCGATGAAATCCGCTATAAAATTTTCTACGAAAGCACAGTTAATAATGAATATTATAAAAAAGATCCTTTCTATTTATTAAAATCAGAATACACCGTCATAACTACTGATATCAACGCCAAAATAAAGGTTGAGCTTCCCACAATGGCCAATCTTTACTGGTCTGAAGAAGAGCTGAAGCACATCAGCCCGGCAGAATTTGTGCGTGCTTCCATGTCTGTTCCTTTCTTTTTTGAGCCCATGCAGAAAAGGATCGATAAAAATGATGATTCCGTGAAATATGCCTGGAAATTCTGGATGAATACAAGGCCGGAAGATATCAATCCGGTAGGTGTTTTTATTGATGGGGGAAGCATTTCGAACTTCCCTATTGATCTTTTTCATTCGCCTGATATTTTCTATCCACGCCTGCCTTTGTTTGGGGTACAGCTCACCAGCGATTCGGATATTCTTTCTGAAAAAGGAAAAACAAGCGAAGAAATTTTAAAGTCTCCAGTTACTTTTGCCGGCAATATTTTAAGCACATTAAAAGGTTTTAACGATAAAACGTTTCTTACCAAACATACTTTTTATCATCTTTTCAGCATCCAGACCGTGAACTGCGGGACAAGTAACTGGCTGAATTTCTTCATGAAAAAAGAAGAAAAGGAGGAGCTTTTCAACCGTGGATTTCAGGCCGCCCTGGATTTTCTCAATAATTTTGACTGGGAAAAATACAAATGCGAAAGAATGATGCTTTCCATGAAAGAGAAAAAGATTCTGAAGGAAGAGGATACGAAAACGGTGGGGTAAATAAAATTGATTATTTTTGGTTTAAATATATTAAATGACAAAATATATCTGCCAATGCTGCGGAGAAGAAAAAGAAGACTGGCCTGCCATAGCTTATTCTGCGCCTTATCCTTATTCTCATTTATCTGATGAAGAAGTTGAAAACTCAGAATTAACATCTGATCTCTGTATCATCAGATATTCAGATGAAACTTGTTATTTTATAAGAGCTGTTCTTGTGCAGGAAGTAAATGACAGCTGTCAGAATCTTGAATATGGAATTTGGGTTTCATTAAGTGAGAAAAGCTTTAATGAATATGTTGAAAATTACAATAATAAAGATTTTGAAGAAGGATATTTCGGGTGGCTTGCGAATTATTTTCCTCATTATGAATTTGATGAATGCATTCCTACGAATGTAATTGTTGACAATAGTATTGGACGACCTTTCGTTTATCCCCACGATAGTTTTGAACATTCTTTTGTAAAAGATTTTTACAGTGGAATTTCAAAAGAAGAGGCTGAAGCGCGAATTAATTCCGTTTTAAACAAATAGTTTTCTAATTATGGAAAGGGAAACAATAAGCTATATTATAAATTACTTCAGTAATTTAATGACCAAAAATGAAAAGCTGGCATTAAAGAGTCATATGTACGTGACAAAATCTTCTGACAACAAATATTTGAGAAGAATTATGTTAGAAAAAGGATGGATAAACAATGATCCCGAAACATCTCATCTTTTAAAAAACGGATATGAAGCATTTGAATTGGGTATAGTAAAACGTATTATGTCTGAAACACCCGAAAAAGTGTTTTTCAATAATTGCCCGAAATGTGAAAAGCTTGCCAGGACACCGTATGCTAAACAATGTAGATATTGTGGCTACAGCTGGCATTCTGAACAAAAAAACTAACTTAAACTTCCTTCCATTTCGGATTCGCTTTCAAAACTTTTTTATATACAGCACAGCTTTCCGAGTGAGAACCTTTCAAATATCCGATACTCATCAGGAATTCATTTACAATTTCCCCGCCGGTAAACTTGAATGTTTTTTTGAATAGCTTCACCCATTCCGGTAAGGTTTTGGGGTGATGATGCTCCAACCATTTTTCGAAGGAACCGAATTCTTTTTGAAGCTCGATAATTGTTTTTGCATTTTCGATGGCTGCATTTACCTTCAGCTTATTTCTGATAATTCCGGGATCATTCAGCAATCTTTCGCGGTCTGCTTCAGTGTATGCTGCTACTTTTTTAACATTAAAATTATCATACGCCTTTCTGAAACCCTCTTCTTTTTTGAGGATCGTTTCCCAGCTTAATCCTGCCTGGTTAATCTCCATAACTAATCTTCCGAACAGCTCATTATCATCATGAATAGGAAAACCGTAATGGTTATCATGATAGTTTTTATGAAGTTCTTTCCTGCTTTCAGGCTGCATGGTTTCGATGGCTGAACAATAACTCATTTCTAGGAATTTTGCTTCAAAAATACGGGTATTTTGTGACAACTGCTTGTCAACAGCAATAAAAAATTTAATGAATTCTGATGTTCTTCCACTATTAAAAATCTCATTTTCAGAGCACATCAAATTTAATCAAAAATTAAATCATAATAATTAATTTTTGATTTATCTTTGTTAAAATCCTTAAAAAATAACATTTAAATTTAAAAATTTAACATTTAATTAATTTTATGACGAAAAATTTATTTTTTATATTATTTCTTTGTTCAACAATATCCGCTCAAAAAAATGAAACTCCGCCAGAAAATTTCTATAAAAAAATCATTGATGAAATTGCGCCAAAAGATCCCATTCGAGCATTAAAAATGGCTGATTCTCTTACTAAAATTGCAAAGACTGAGAAAGTTAAAGGAAGAGCTTATATGCTGACAGCCAATATAACTTTTATGCAGAATAAATATGAAGAAAGTATAAAATATGCCGAAAAAGCAAAAGATTTTCTCGACAAAACCGATAGCTACGATCTTCAAGCCAGAATCCGAGGGCTTCTTGCAGAAGAATATCGCTATGTAAAATTAGATCGAAAATCAAAAAAATATCTCAAGGAAGGACTTAAAATAGCTGATAAAATAACTAATCCTAGAATACAAATAAAAGTTAAAGCTCGTTTTTGCGCAGAATTAACAGAGCAGGAAATTATCAATGATAATATTGACGATGCCTTGAAGTATCAACTTAAGGGTCTTGAGCTTCTATCCAACATCCCGGAAGATACTATTAATATTGGACATGCTTATCAGACTTTAGGAACTTTATATTATTACAAAAAGAATTACAAACGTGCAGAAATAAATTTTTTAAAAGCTATAAAAATGCTACCTGAATCGGCTAATGATAAAGCCATTGCTTATGATGGACTTGGAAAGGTTTTGGTAACCTATAAAAATTATAATGAAGCCGAAAAGCTTTTTTTAAAAACTTTAAATTTTGCTGAAACCGCACAACATACAGATATTAAAAAACTGGCATCAAAAAGTTTGGCGGATTTATATGAAAAAACAAAACAATTTGAAAAAGCCAACTTTTACAGAAAAAAATACGTTGAGAACTTACGAGCTGATTATTTTAATACAGCGGAATTAGTAGATAAAAACTATAATACAATTGAAACCGAGAAAAACAAATACGCAAACTGGAACAGCACTAAAAACATTGTCATAAGTATTGCTTTTTTTTTAATTGTAATCCTTTTCATAGTTTTCATTATTTACAGGAAAAAGCAGAAAGAAAAATATAAAAAGTTCAAAAGCATTATTGATCATTATAAAGAAAAAGAGGAATATGTTCTCGAAACAAAAATCATTACCTCTGAAGCTGAAGAAAATACCCTGCAGGAGGCAGATACAGAAATTAAACAAAATGATATTGCTATCAACAAAGAAACAGAAACAAAAATCCTCGCCCAGCTGGATCAGTTTGAAAAAGACGAAATGTATAACAACAGCTTTGTCTCCCTTTCCTATCTTGCCACGGAATTCAATACCAATATCCGGTATATTTCTTATGTTGTTAAAAAACATAAAAGTGCAGATTTTAAGGGTTATATTAATAAATTAAGGATCAACTATATCATCCATAAGCTTAATACCTCAGCAAAATACAGGAAATATAAAGTAGGAGCACTGGCTGAAGAATGCGGATTTTCTTCGCACAGTAAATTCACGACTATTTTTAAATCCATTACCGGGATTTCACCTTCTACTTTTATTTCTTTTATTGAACAAGAAGAAGCAAAGAAGATTAAAAAGTAATTTCGAGACAATTATTAATTTTTTACACGAGCCTGTATCTTTTGATGCAGGCATTTTATTTTTATAGATCACCGAATTTTTCTCTGTTTTCCGAAAATGAAAAGACGATTCTTTTACCGAAGGAAAGCTGGCAATACATTTGTAAAGCAATAAACCATGACTCTTTCAACTGATGTAAAGCCTTGACAGAATTTACAGAAAACATGTTTTAAACAATATCAGTTGGATTCAATTCAATAAAATTTTTCGGTCACGGTTGAGCGGGATACGGGAGATGTACTCTCGCATTTTTTATAGATTATCTAAATTAATTAAATCAAGCTGCCTTATCCGAAAAATTTCATAAGAAATTATCACTGAATTAAGATTTATTATGTTCAATACCACATTTTACAATATTTTGATAATCAAATAATTAAATTCAATAATTTTTTCTTTTTCCGAAAATGAAAAGACAAATCCTTTTTCCGCACCCACGCTGCGGATAAATTTGTAAAGTAATGTCAAGCATAATAAAAATTGAAAACATGAAAAAAAAACTATTATTCCCGATTTGCTTTTTATATGCAATATCGGCTCATTCTCAAATCGGAATTCATACGGGTAATCCTCAAGGCATGTTCCATGTAGATGCCGCAAAAGACAATCCGGCTACAGGAGCTCCTACCGCTGCGCAACAGGCCAACGACTTTATTGTTACTTCACCCAACGGCTATGTGGGAGTAGGAACCACTACACCGGCCAGAAAACTTCACATAGTAGGTGATGGAGTAAATGACCCTGTACAGATTGGCGGACTTGTAGCCGGCGATGCACAACAGGATATTTTATTGGGTGTAACCTCCACTGGCATTATCAGGACATTAAGCTCAATAGAAGCGCTTTCTATTCCCAGGCCTGCTCTTTTTGCCTTAGGCAGCGATGTAAATAACTTTCTGAATGGGGTTGCTCCGGGAACCAATCAGATTGTACCGATGTCAGTTATTAAAAACCAGATACCGGGACTTACATTTGATAATACGATAAGACAGATAACACTTCCGGCAGGAACTTATGAGTTTTCGTTTGTGTATGAAGCCACCCACAACAATACCGGCTGTACCATAAGCTCATATTTTGTAGATTTCCCGAACGACGGAACAGCGGTAAGAGTTCAGAGCAATGCCTCACATCTTGAAGGGGGTGCTTCCAATCATGGAGGATCTATCAATTATTCGGCGAAACTTGTAAATCCTACCAACACCTTCAATATCAGATTGGGAAGAGGACAGGGAGGAAACTGCACCGGAACAGGAATGACACTTTTTCAAAATTCTACACACCTTCTGATCTACAGAATGGGCGCTTAAACAGATTTTTTTCTTGAAATAAATTTTAACCAACAAATCAATTACCATGAAAAAAATATTTGTTCTTTTTACCATTATCTGCATTAATGCCTTATCAGCGCAAAAAATAGGAATGAGAACTTCAAATCCGCAAGGCCCCTTTCATCTGGATACCAGAGCCAATAATCCCGCTACAGGAGGATTACCGCCACTGGCAACAGTATATGATGACTTTCTGATAGATGAAAACGGAAATATGAATATAGGACCCTATTTTTACACCAACCTTCCTACAAGGAGCAGACTGCATCTTTTCTTTTCCACCACCGGTGGAGACAATGTAAGAATAGACGGGCTGCTTCCGGCCCCAAATCCGGAATCAATCGACCTCCTCGGTGTCATCAGACCCAATCAGGGAATTAGCTATATAAAGAGAGAAATGTCTATTAATGAAATGAGTATTCCAAAATCAACTCTTTTTGTTCTGAATGCTGATATTAATAATTTTCTGGACGGAGTATCTGCCGGAGGTGCGCAGGAAATGCCTTTAACCCTTGTAAAAAATGCGATAGACGGCCTAACCTATAATCCTGCTACTCATTTTGTGACGCTTCCTGCAGGAACCTATCAGTTTACGCTAATATATGCTGCAAGCCACAGCGGATGTACTCTCAGCTCATACTTTTATGACTTCCCTTTTGAAACATCATTTGCAAGGGTACACAGCACTGCAGATCATCTTACGGGTACTGGCGCCGGATCCAGACACAGTGGAAAAATAACATACACATCAAAAGTAAATGCCGGAAAAATGATACTCTTGAATCTGGGAAGAGGCGTTTCCGGGAATTGCAGCGGAAACGGAATGACCTTATCAAGTGACGGAACTCAATTTTTAATCAAAAGAATAGGCAACTGATTCTAATAACACAAATACAATATGCTAACTATAGTCCAGGCATATCCGGTAAATAGTAATGAAAACTCCCTCATTTATCATTACTTAAAAATACAAATGTCAATATAAAAGTTATTTGGGATTCACATTTATAGTGTAATATTTCCTTAATTTTAGTTAGGTTAGTGTAAGTCTGTTCTTTATTGAACAGGCTTTTTTTAACTTAAATATCTTTCTGTATTATTTAAGCAAAAAAAAAATCTCCAACATTTGCCGGAGATTTTATATTTAATTAAAATAAAATTAGTGCATTGCTTCACTTAAATCTATTTTTTCTTTGCTTTTTCTTTCTTTAATAAAGAGGATAAACGGAATACAGATCAGGAATATTACTCCCAGATAAAGGAAAACATCCATGTATGAAAGCACCGTCGCCTGTTTTGTGACTGATAAATCCAGCATTTTGTAGGCTGCGTTCATGGCTGCATCGGGTGTCATTCCTTTTGCGATAAAACTTGCTTTTAATCCATTCAGTCTTTGCTGAACATCAAAGCTGTTAGCATCCAGATGGGTTATAAGATTAGTCCTGTATTTCTGGCTCTCATTGGCAATAAAAGTAGTGATCGCCGCAATCCCGAAAGAACCTCCAAGCTGTCTCATCATCCCGGTAAAGGCTGCCCCCTGCCCGATTTCCTGTCCTTTCAATGTGCTTAAGGACAAAGATGTGATCGGGATAAAAAGTAATCCAAGTCCTGCTCCCCTTACGATCAGCATCCAGAAGAAAGCATCTTTACTGGTGTCTGGCGTAAGGATTTTGTAGCCCCAGAAGCTGTAGACAAAGAAAATAAATAACCCTAAGGCAACAAGGATCTGCTGTTTTGCCCCTTTTGATAATAACCTTCCAATGATTGGCATCATGAAAGCGGTCGTTAACGCCGCCGGAATCATCAAAGCTCCTGATTGTAATGCCGTCCAGCCCAAAATACTCTGCGTATATAAAGGCACAATAAATGTAGAACCATACAAACCGAATCCTAATACAAAGGACATGACAGTACCGATCCTCAGGTTGCTGTTTTTCAGAACCCTTAATTCAACAATAGGATATTTGAAAGTAAGTTCTCTCCAAAGGAATAATATGAATCCTAAGACTGCCGTCACTGTAAATAATACAATCCATCCACTTGCAAACCAGTCTTCCTCGTGGCCTCTTTCAAGAATATATTGTAATGATCCCACGGTAACAGCCAATAATCCGATACCAACCCAATCGACATCCGAAGCTTTTCGTTTTTCTGCATATTTCGGGCTTTTTACGAACTGTAAGGTCATTAAAGTGGCCGCAATACCAATCGGAATATTAATATAGAAAATATACGGCCAGCTGAAATTATCTACGATATATCCTCCCAATGGCGGGCCTAAAGTAGGGCCGATAATCACTCCAAGCCCATAAATAGCCTGCGCCATACTTCTTTTTTCAATCGGGTAAGATTCCGTAATAATCGTCTGTGAAGTTACCAGTAAGGCTCCCCCGCCGATTCCCTGCATCAGACGGAAAAATACAAGCTCCCAGATATTCGTGGCATTTCCGCATAAGAATGAAAACACTGTGAATATAATAATGGAGGCTGCAAAGTAATTCCTACGTCCAAACTGCTGGGAAAGCCAGCTCGTCATGGGCACAATAATTACGTTCCCGATGGCATACGCTGTAATTACCCATCCTACTTCAGAAAGTGTGGCACCAAGGTTACCCTTCATCTCATTGAGGGCAACGTTTACAATCGTGGAATCCACAATTTCAAGAAGAGCACAAAGAATTGCGGTAATCGTGATGATTACTCTTCGGGCTCCATATTCTACTAATGAATCTTGCATGTTTGTTTAGTGTATTAGAATTAAGAGATTGAGATTCAGAAATTAAAAATCGAAATATGTTTTTTACGAACTAACTTATTTTGAATTTAATCTGTATTTAGGCTAAGATTAAGGTTAAAACTTATTCACCCGTCAATTTAATGAGTTATCACTAAATCGATTATCAACACAAATACTTTTCCGAATCTCTAAAATCTTAACTAAAAAAGTGAATTGTCAAACATCAATCAACCCTGTTGCCAATTTTACTACTTCATTTTCTACAACAATCATTGATCTCATCTGCAAGCCGGTCTCAACTTCATGGTCAGATACTTCATTTCCACATCTTCACTGACTTTCATCTGCAAAACCGGCATCTTTTTCATTATCAATTTTACTTCTTCATTTTTTACATTTCACAATTGACCTGCTTCAGCAAAATTGACAATTCACGTATATTTTTATTTCAAAGAAACCTCAGCTTTTACGTTCATTCCTGTTCTTAATCTTTTTGCGATGGTTTTATCAAGATTCACAAAATCGATTTTTACCGGAAGTCTCTGAACTACTTTTACGAAGTTACCGCTCGCGTTATCCGGAGGCAGAATAGAGAATGTAGCTCCTGTAGCCGGAGAGAATGAGCTTACCACCCCATCAAATTCTTTATCAGGGAAAGCATCAATTTCAATCTTTACTTTCTGACCTTCTACCATTTTATCAACCTGCGTTTCTTTGAAATTGGCCACTACCCATTTCTGGTCGTTTTTAACCAAAGAAAACAGCTGTGAACCAGCCTGAAGATATTGCCCCGCCTGGATAGGAACTTTTCCTACGAATCCGTCTTCAGGAGCAACAATTACTGTGTAAGAAAGGTTAAGTTTTGCATTTTCTACGTCCACCTCTCTCTGTTTTGCTACAGAACCTGCAACGCTGATCTGCTGGGAGCTTGCCGCTGTCTGAGAAGAAGCGATATTAGTCTGCTGTGCAATCTGATTTCTCTGATCTATTAAAACCTGCAATTGCTTATCCGCCGTTTGTTTTGCAGCCAAAGCCTGCTCATACTGCTGTTCTGTAATAGAATGGTCTTTTACAAGATTGGCATATCTTTTTAAATCCTGGGAAGTTTTCCATACGTTTACTTTTGCTGCTTCTATCTGTGCATTGGCAGTAGTAACTGCAGCCTGGGAAGACCCGATGTTCTTAGAAGTGGCTGTAGTGGTAGCTTCTGCATTTGAAATATTGCTTTTTGCCGTAGAAAGGGCTGCTTCAGCCTGAGCAAGTGCCATTTTCTGATCTCTGCTGTCAAGGATTACTAATGTATCTCCTTTTTTTACGAACTGGTTATCTTTTACCTTAACCTCAGTTACATATCCTGAAATTTTTGAAATTACAGGAGCCAGGTTTGATGCGATCTGTGCATCATCCGTTTCTTCATGTGCCTGTCCGTAAGTATAAGCATTGTAACCGTAGATACCTCCGCCGATTACCACAACCGCTAAAATTATAGGAAAGACTAAACTTTTTTTCTTTTTCGGTTCAGCCGTTTGTGTAGTATTATTTTCCATTTTGGGTATAGTCTTATTTTTTATTTAATTGTTAAAGTTCCGGTAGTCTGTAATAGTTTTCTGTAAGCCAGTGCTGCGTCTGCTTTGGCATTAATTACGCCAACGTTTGCGGCAATCTGTGCTGCGTCTGCATCCAGTAATTCCGTCGTGGTTGCAAGTCCGTTGTCATATTTATTTTTTGTGATTCTGTAGTTTTCATTAGCCTGCTCAGCAGATTTTTCGAAAACAGCGATTCTTTTTTTAGAATAATCCGTGTTTTGATATTCCCTGTTAACATCTAATTTTATATTGTCATTTAATAATTCATTGGTTGCCTGCAGCTGCATTTCTCTTGCTTTCGACTGTTTCAATGAAGAATTTTCTTTCCAAAGGTTTGACAGATTGTAAGAAATCCCAACTCCTACGTTCACTGCATTATATATCGTTAAAAACTTCGGAATATCTGCTGCTACATAACCTCCTGTAAATGCTATGGAAGGAAGATTTTCCGCTTTAGCCGATTTTGTTCCCAAAGCCGCTGCTTTTCTCTGCATATCCAGAGCCTGAAGATCCTTGCGATTTTCTTTTGCTGTATTTACGTAGAAATCAACAGGTTTCACTTCATCCGCTTCTTCAATATAATTTTGGTCAACTTCTAATTCCGTAGTTTCCGGAAGACCTAGTAAAAGGTCCATGTTGATATTGGCGATATTGTAGTTATTTTTCGCCTCCAATAGTTGAAGCTCAATATTTGAGGTCTGAAGATTGGCTTTTAGCCTGTCGTTTCTTGCAATTAATCCGTTGTTTTCCATTTTAAGGAAAGTTTCGTCTCTTTTTTGAGAAGCGGTAAGATTTTCTTCTAAAACTTTTATTGCCTGATTGGCTTTGAATAAATTATTATAAGCTTGTGCAACATTATAAGCAATGGATATTTTATCATTTTCCGTGCTTAATTTTGATGCTTCCACCAGATATTTTGCAGACTGGATCCCGTACTTGATTCTTCCGCCGCTGTAGATCGGAACACTGAGATTGGCAGATCCGTAAAGAACCTGGTGCACCTCCGGCCCGCCTTCAGAAGAAAGTCCCGGAAGTTTAAGATCTATCGTTGGTTTCATCGGAAGATACATGTAGCTTCCTGATACCTTAAGTTCCGGAAGCTGTCTGTTTTTAGCTTCCAAAAGATCTGCGGTGGCTTCTTCTATTTTAGCAGCATCAATCTTGAGATTTTTACTGTTTTGGATACCCAACTGCACAGCTTCGTCAAGAGTAAGCATTTTTTTCTCCTGAGCATTTGCGTTTGCCATCCCTACAAACAGGGCCAGTGCAATGACTGAGTTATTTAGTTTCTTCATAACCTAGAAGGTCTTTTAGTAAGTATTTAATATGTGTATTGAGTTCTGTGTAATATTTTTCATCAAAAACTTCTTCTTCATCCGTATTATTAAGGAATTCCTTATACATTTCTTTAGCATTGGATGCATAAAATAAAGTTCCGCTTATGGTAGAATGAAGAAGGTAAATAGGCGGGTTTTTAGTAAAAATTCCTTTTTTTAAACCACTTTCCAGTATTTTGGAATACATGGCGATGAAACCCATTTTTGTCTGCTTCAAAAACTCCACAATCTGAGGATTTTGTGTGTAAAGCTGCTCTCTTTGCATTATCCTGTAAAAACATTTCTGATGTCTTACGCGCCCTGCAAACTGGTCTACAATCTTTTCTATTTTTTCCCATTCATTGATATCAGTCCTTTCCAGCATATCTTTTGAAAAAAACTGACCTTCATTCATCCTGTATTCTACTAATTTTTCGTAAAGCTTTTCTTTGGAACCGAAATAATAGGAAATCATAGAAATATTCACATTCGCTGCTTTGGCGATCTCCCTTGTGGAAGTACCTTCGAAACCTTTCTCAGCAAAAAGTCTTTCGGCCGCGAATAATATATTTTCTTCTTTTGATACCATTATACTCTCATTTTTGAAGGGGCAAATTTACAACAGATTTTTTGATAAATCAAACGATTGATTGATTTTTTATATAATTTTAATTTTTTTTTAATCTTATATTTACAAAAAAACTACTATGGGAATATTAAACTTCTTTTCAGGAAGAAAAAAGAACCAATCAAATGCAACAAAGCAATCACAAAAAAACACTGATGATGCGCAACTTGCTTCAATAATGGAAGCAGGAAAAAAGTTTGATCATGAAATTATCGAAGCTTTTCAGAGGTATTATTCTGATCCCACACTCACTGTTAACATCGAAATTAAAGATGATAAAGGAAATGTATACCCTGCGCACATTGCCTACGGAGAGCTGTTCGGGGAATGGCTCGGAATACAGTCAAAATGGGATAGAATGTCCCTTCTTTACAGGTTTTGGGATGATTCTCAGGTGAAAAAACTGGAAGACTGGCAAATCATTGAACGATATGTAAAGGACAGATACCCTACCCATTCTTTGAAATATTTTGAACAAAATTTCCCCGCAAAAGAAAAACTTAATGCGCAGGAACTTGTAGCTATTTCAAAAATGTACAGGTCATTACTTAACAACAAAGAGGCTCGTCATTACATTGACACTGCCTACCAGAAGTTCCCTGAAGAAGATATAGTAAAAGTGGAATATGCGACGGTACTGCATCTATCAAAAAATCATGAGGAAAAAGAAGATTCTCATAAAATTTTTCTTGAAGTTTTAGACAAAAAAATTGAAAAAAAAGATACGGAAAGCCTTCTGGAATGCTTTTTATTTTCTGAAGGTTATGTAGATTCATCTGTTTTTGCAATGTCTTTTTTACTGTCCGCGGAAGCAGACCTTAATCAGTGGGAGATATTATCTGAAGAATATTATTACTGCCCCGTTTTCAGATATGAGCATGCCGTAAAACTATCACAGTCTGATGAAGGATTGAGAGCATTGGCAAAACTCACTTCTTTGAGCCAGGAATTTCCTTGGTTTAGGACAGCAGTAGAAACAACGGTAAAAAATATCGAATCTATGAGAAAGCAGCTTAACTCTTCAAATTTTATGGAAAAAGAATTACAGGAATTTAAAAATCAGCTCAATAATTAAAATGAAACTCCGGCAATCGCCGGAGTTTTTTATGTATTTTTATGAATGTATCTTGACAGCTTTATTCCCAAATCTGTCCAGACAATTTTCGGGTTTCCGTTTCTGGTAAGGTGCAAATCTGCCGTGCTGATCTCGTCTAAAATATTTTCAATATTGGCTCCGCTGATGAATTTTGAAAAACCTGACCAGTTGAAGCCATTAGCGTCAATTTTTTTATAAACAAGACTTTCCGACTGATAATTCTGAAGCAAAGCCAGCCTGAAAATTTCTGAACAGTAGTTTAAAAAATTCTTTTGTTTCTCACGGTTCCAGCCCGCGATCTCCCTTGCCCAAAGAATAATGCTTTTTAAAAATTCCGGTTTCTTTTTTACCATAAAAGCATCCCTAACCCATTGTACGAAAAGTTTTTCGAATTCTTCATTCTTACTTCCGGACTGTAGAAGCCTGATGGCATCATTAAGGTCTCCCTGAGATTCGTGAACGATTTCCTTTATCTTTTCGTCGGAAACATTGAAATTCTTTTTTAAATAAGCTTCGATGTCTTCATCATTAATCCTCGGGACTTCCACAATCTGCGTTCTGGAAAGAATGGTAGGAAGAATGTCATTTGAAGATTCTGCCGTAAGCAGAATAATGGTTTTAGCCGGCGGTTCTTCCAAAAATTTCAGGAATTTATTGGATGCGGCAATATTCATTTTATCTGCTCTCCAGACAATGAGAATTTTTGTTCCACCTTCAAAACTTTTTAAAGAAAATTTCTGATTCTGATCATCAATTTCATCCGCAGATATAAAAAGTTGTTTATTTTCCGACTCCAGAAAAGCTGTCCAGTCGTCATAGCTTGCATACGGGGAAGCCATGATCATTTCGCGGAATTCTTCAAATTTATTTTTACTTAAAGAATTTTTATTATCCGTGAAAACCGGAAAGCTGAAGTGCAGGTCAAGATGATTCAAGTGCTCCACCTTTGAGGCGGCGTGCTCATTTTCCCGGCTCAGGACTTCTTTTGCGTAGGCTAAAACCATCGGCAAAGTCCCATACCCTTCCTTTCCTACGAAAAGCTGGGCGTGGCTCACACGGTTTTCGGTGATACTATCTCTCAGAAGTTTTTTCAGATTTTCCTGTCCGGCAATGTTCTCCCAATTCATGGTTCAAAGATAAAGAAATTTTGGATTGTAAGATGTGAATTTTGCTTCGCAAGGAATGGCGATTTTTCTTTAATATATAGAAGTCTGTTTTTTAAGCTAAATTTGAAAAATTGGCTTTATTAACCATTCACCATTCACTTTAACCACCCCGTCAAAAATTTTTCAAATTTTCGCCACCCCTCCAGAGGAGAGGAATTTGAGCATGTTTATATTTAAATAGTCTGTAGAAGATTCATAAGCAAAGCGAATTGACAATTCACATTTCACCCTAGATATCGCTATTCATCCCCCTTAACAAACTTTAACCTCTTATAATTTTTACAATTCATTAATATTTAAGATATTTGCGCATTGTTTTAAAAATAAAGAATGAAAAAAATCTTTGTACTATCATTCATATCAGTAGGATATTTCCTGAATGCGCAGAATCTGAGTAACTCACCTTATGCCACTTATGGAATTGGAGATGTAAAATATGATAATACTATCGAAACTTCCTCTATGGGAGGTATATCAACTGCTTTTATAAGCGACTTTTCCAGTAATTTTAATTTTGCAAACCCTGCAAATAATACCAATTTCGAGCTTACAAGTATAAAGCTGGAAGCTACGAACGAAAACAATTACTTCAAAACTGATTATAATAATACGAAGTCTACAAAACATTCTACGTATTTATCTAATATATCAATAGCCTTCCCACTTTCTCCAAAGTTGAAAATGGGACTTTCTTATCAGCCTTACAGCTCCAAAAGCTATGAAATCGTTCATGATGAAACTTTAGAAGACGGAAATATCAGACGTAATAGTTTTAAAGGAAGCGGTACATTGAATACGGCTCAAATCGCTTTAGGCTATGAAATTAATGATAAAGTTGCGGTAGGGGTAAGAGCCAATTACTATTTCGGGAATTTATATGATCTTAATGAATTGTCTCAGTCTAATGCAGAACTTGTTAACGGATACGAAACTAAAAACAATGTCCGTAACTTTAATTTTACATTGGGAGCCAGCTACCAGAATTTAAATACAAGTACTGACAGAAAATTAACCATCGGTGCCATTACTACTTTTGGAAACACAAGTAATATGACCACGGATTATCTGAACAGTACCTATTATTATGCTGACGCAGCCGGAACAAAAAGCAACGAAAGTATAATTGAGCAAAAGTCTACCAGCTCTAAAAACCTTTTACCTTTACAGGCATCATTAGGTGTAGGTTACGGTGAGGAAAATAAATGGTTTTTATCTTTACAGGGAGATTATAAAAAAGGAGAATCCATCAGCTACTTCGGGAATACCCTTGATCTGGAAGATTCTTACAGAATTTCTGCCGGGGGATGGTACCTTCCAAACTATAACAACTTCAGAAGCTACTTCTCAAGGGTTGTTTACAGATACGGTGCTTTTTATGAAAAGGGAAGCCTTAAAATTGCAGGCCAGAACATCAATAAGTTCGGGGTTTCTGCAGGGGTTCTTCTACCATTCAAAAACAGCAGCATAACAAGAATGAGTGGTCTTGAGCTTGGCCTTGAAGTAGGAAAAAGAGGAACAACTAAGAATAACCTGATCAATCAGAATTTTATCAATCTGAAAATAGGGTTCAACTTTGCAGACAAGTGGTTCAGAAAGACTTTATATAACTAAAATGAAGTTGATCAGCAACATATCATATAAAAAAATTATAGCATACCTTTTTAGTTGTGCTATATTTTTTATAGTGACATCCTGTGAAGAAGACCTTACGAAAAATGCAGGTAAGCAAAGTAAAAATTTTCCCTCACAGGTTATTAATAATGCCAATATCATCCAGCGGGATTCCGGATTTGTGACGATGAGGGCAAAGGCTCCGATTATTGAAAAATATGAATTGATCGACAGCCCATACACCGTGGCAAGAAAAGGAATTGATATTCAATTTTTTGATAAGAAAAAGCCTAAAGTTCCTGGAACAATTAAAGCAAAATATGCCAGAATCTTCGATTATAAAAAGTTCTACGAAGCTAAAGGTGATGTGAGAATTACAACTAACGAAGGCCAGAAATTTGCCATGCAGAGTATTTTTTGGGACCAGAAAAAAAACCGAATTTATACCCATGATACAGTGTATGTAACTATGGAAGACGGTTCTACATTAGTAGGAGCTCACGGAATGACCGCAAAAGATGACTTCTCCGAATATGTTTTTTACGAAAATTCGGGAGACTTCACCACTACAAAATTATCTGAAAAACAAAAATAGTTCTATGGTTCTGCACGCAATCGGGTTGATGTCCGGAACAAGCCTGGACGGTCTGGATATTTGCTTTGCAAGATTCGAGAAGCAGAAGTCTTCATGGAATTTTGAGATCATAAAAGCAGAAACACTTCCCTATCCTGAAAATTGGGAACATCAGCTCAAAAATTCTATCCATCTTTCAGCAGAAACATTATTGGAATTACATTCTGAATTTGGTTTTTATTTAGGCAAATCCGTTAAAAATTTTATCCAAAAATACCAGCTAAAAAATATTGACCTGATTTCCTCTCACGGGCATACTGTTTTTCACCAGCCTCAAAAGAAATTTACATTACAGATTGGCGACGGGAGAGCCATTAAAATAGAAACCGGGCTGCCCGTAATCTACGATTTCAGAACTCAGGATGTTTTGTTGGGCGGAAATGGCGCTCCACTCGTACCCATCGGGGATGAATTGCTGTTTTCACAATATGATGCATGCCTTAATCTGGGTGGATTTTCCAATATTTCTTTAAAAGCCAACAATCAGAGAATTGCCTTTGACATTGCTCCGGTGAATATTATTTTGAACCAACTGGCGCAGAAATACAATAAAAAATTTGACGATAACGGAGATCTTGCAAGAACAGGAAAAATAAATGAAACCCTTTTATCTGAATTAAATTCATTACCATTTTATCATCAGCAGCATCCAAAATCCCTTGGAATAGAATGGTGTAATGAAAACATCTGCCCTTTATTTAAAAATATAGAAACTCTTGATATTCTGGCTACTTTCACGGAACATGCAGCACATCAGATTTCGAAGGTTTTTACTGAAAATAAAATTAAAAAAGTCCTTTTTACCGGTGGCGGAGCGTACAATCAGTTTTTAATTGAAAAAATTAAAGCTAAAACAACTACTGAAATTATTATTCCGGAAAAAGAAATTATTGAATATAAAGAAGCTTTGATTTTTGCTTTCATGGGAGTTTTAAGGCTCAATAATGAAATTAATGTTCTTTCTTCCGCTACGGGAAGCTCACAAGATCATAGTTCTGGAATTATCTGCTGATACGACACTTAAATACACAAATAATATGAATCACCACTAAGCAAAACACCTTTCAAAAAAGTAATCATAATTGATGAAGAAGGTAACAGGAAAGAAATCCCCGCACACAAGATTATTATAGAAACGGAAAAAACAGAATTTGAAATTGACCCTGAAGCAGAAGGAATAAATGTTAGCTGTCTAAAACCTGACGAAAACAACCGATATTTTGATCTCTGCATCCGTCCATTTGCGGCAAACGGAGTTCAAATTTCTGCTGATCAATAAATTTTAAGCCAAAAAAAAGCTTCATGAACATTCTCATGAAGCTTTTATATTATTTATAGGCTTCTATCTTATCAGTAAGCGTATTTATGAAATTCTGCAAAGGCTTTTCTACCATCATTTTGATAAACGGGTTGAATTTTCCCTCAAAAAGCATCTGAACTTCAGTCTGATTTTCGTTTACAGGATTCAAAGTTGCCGTCAATGCAAAGTCTAAACTTGAGCTTGCCGACTTCAAAACAGCCTTCTGATCATTCACTTCATCTATTTTCAGAGCGATTTCCGGCATTCCCTGCAGACCGAATTTGAAACCGTCTTCTCTTGTTTCAAACTTTTGAAGACCATCCGGCATGAATTGTTTGTAGTTTTCAGGAGATTTTAGGATTTCAGTGAGTTCTTTAGATGATTTATTGACAATAATCTTTCGTCCTTCTAAATTCATTTTTTATTTTTGTATTTAATTCTTAACTCTTACAAATATATGTATAAAGTTTTTGTGAACGAAAAAAAATTATTGCTGTCTAAGCAATCCGAAAACCTGGAAAAGATGCTTGGCTACGAAAACGTCACAACCCTTGAGATCGCTTTGGATCTTCTTGAAAATACATCTGTAAGGGAATTAAATGTTTTTGGTGAAAATATTGATGAAATCTGGGCAGAATTTCAAAAATTATTCAGAATCATTGAAGCAGCAGGAGGTTTGGTCAATAATTCTGACGGAGACTTACTTTTTATAAAAAGGCTTGGAAAATGGGACCTTCCCAAAGGTAAAATGGAAAAAGGCGAATCCCGCGAAGAATCTGCTGTCCGCGAAATTGAAGAAGAAACCGGCTTAAAAGATGTGGAGCTGGTAAGATTTATCAATACAACTTATCATATTTATGTAGAAAGAAATGGTGATAAAGTTCTGAAATGCACCCACTGGTTTGAAATGAACTTCAATGGTGAAGACACTTCAAAGCCGCAGATAGAAGAAGGAATCACAGAAGTGGCATGGAAAAACACTTCCCAGATTAAAGATGAAGTTTTTCCGAGCACATTTAAAAATATTAAGCTGATTGTAAAGGAATTCTGGCAGACTAAATAAAATCGATTGATTTTTCTAACGCAATTCCCCTTGAACCTTTTAATAAAATATTGTCTGACTGGATTTTATTCAGCTTTAAATATTCTATTAATTCTGCTGTATTTTCAAAGCTTAGCTGTGAAGTATTTACATTTTTGAAGTTCTTTCCTACGGTTATGATTTCGTTAAAACCTAATTCCTGGGCCAGTTTAAGGATATTTTGGTGTTCCGTTGTGCCCTCCTCTCCCAGCTCCAGCATATCACCGATGATGATAGTTTTTGAACCTTCAAAAGTGATAAAATTATGCAGTGAAGCGTTCATAGAGCTCGGATTTGCATTATATGTATCCAAAACCAGTGTCCGGTTTTCTTTTTTTACAATCTGAGAACGCATATTGGTAGGCGTATAATTTTCGATTGCCTGTTTAATTTTTTCAAAATCAATTCCAAAATGTAATCCCAGGCTTGCTGCAGCACAAAGATTTGTAAAATTATATTCCCCGGTAAGCTTTGAAAGTGCTTTTTTATCCTGATACTGTAAGCCTACGAAATGCTCTTCTGAAAATAATTCAAACTGATAATCTGAAGTATCTTTTCCGAAAGTAATTTTTGGTGTATAATTTTCAGTTTTTTCTGCCTGAATGGGATCGTTTTCATTGACAATAATGGTTCGCTGATGATTTTTAAGATAATCGTATAGTTCGGATTTACCTTTAATTACCCCTTCAAAACCGCCGAAACCTTCAAGATGTGCCTTTCCAAAATTGGTAATATAGCCAAAATCAGGCTGTGCAATGGAACAAAGCAGCTCTATTTCTTTCTGATGATTGGCCCCCATTTCGATAACGGCCATTTCATGCTCCGGCTTTATAGAAAGGATTGTTAATGGTACTCCGATATGATTATTTAAATTTCCGAAGGTATACTGTACATTGAATTTCTGTGAAAGAACAGCGTGAATAATCTCTTTCGTAGTAGTTTTCCCGTTACTTCCCGTAAGCCCAATGATGGGAATCTGAAGCTGTTTTCTGTGATAAACCGCAAGCTCCTGCAGGAATTCTAATGTAGAACGGACATAGAAAATGTTTTTATCGGTATTTTCAAAATCTTTCTGCTCTACAATTACTGCGAAAGCGCCTTCTTCTATGACTTTTTCAGCTAAAGTTGCCGCATTGAAATTCTCTCCTGAAAATGCAAAAAAGATATCGTTCTTTCCTATTTTTCTGCTGTCAATTGTAACTTTTCCGGACTTTAAAAATAGCGGGTAAAACTGTTCTATATTCATAGTTCAAAAATAAAAAAACCTTCCAAAATTTTGGAAGGTTTTTGAAATTATTTTGATAAATATTATCTTCTTGTTCTACCTTTATCGCTTGCTCTTGCATCTTGAGCCACACGGAATCCGATCCATCCGTAAGCTTTATTTTCGTCTTTATATCTTCTTTGTCCCGGATCCAGCCAGTAAGCCGTATCCTGCCAAGAACCACCTTTTACAACTCTGATGTCATTAGTCATAGCAGAAGTTCTTTCTTTTCTGTCTTTCTGAAGAATTACTTTTCCGTTAGCATCTACAATAAATCTCTTTTGAGGAGCATTGTACATATTGCTGGCATCTGCAGAATCAGAAGTGCTTCTATAGTCTAATGAAGACATTCTGTCACCATCTCTGTAGTTTCTGTAATCAGCGATAGTTTCTCTTTCGAACTGGCCTGGTAAGTTTCTGTAAACTAATCTTCCGTCCGCCAGAGTATCATATTTAATGTTGCTTTCATCTACCATTTTGTAAGTTCCGTCACCGTTCTTTACAACAGCTTGCGGCATATTTCCTCTATAGTAGTTGAAGTCACTGAAATCTTCGTCAATGATTGGTCTGTAGATATCCGCCGTCCATTCTGAAACGTTTCCAAACATACCATAGATACCTATGTCATTTGATGGATATTGTCTTACATCAGAAGTTCTTGCAGAACCGTCATTTTTCCAACCTGCGATACCAGAGTAGTCACCAGCTCCCATTTTGAAGTTTTCAAGGTACATTCCTCTGTCTCTACCTTTAGTTCCTCTCAATGTTTCAATTTCTGGTTTTTTACCTAAGTATTGATTATACTCTCTGTTTTTAGACATACCCAATGCAGCATATTCCCATTCTACTTCTGTAGGAAGTCTGAATTTCTGAACCATTGCAGAAGCAGGAGATCTGTTTGCAGCAAGTAATCTTTGGTTGGTAGTTTTTATACCATTCTTTTGCTGCATTCTTTTTTCATTGATGTACCCTTGCATTTCCGGATCATTCGATTTGAATTTATCCATGTTGAATGCAGTTCCACCCTGATTGTTTGATTCGTTGATATACAAATCTTTAGCAATAATACCTGCTTGCATTAAAGCTTTTTCATTTGCTCTGTCTGTCAACCATTCGCAGTATCTGTTTGCCTGAGTCCAAGAAACACCTACTACCGGATAGTAATCGAATTCAGGAGAACGGAAGTAGGTCTCGTTGTAATCATTTCTAGATAGTTTGTTGTCCCACAGTAAGGTATCCGGCAACGCACCGTTGTAGATTTCCTTAAAGCTAGGATCACTTGGAGGGAATACATACTTCAACCATGTAAGGTATTCGCGGTATTCGTAGTTAGTAATTTCAGTTTCCCCGATAAAGAATGAACTTACCTGCATTCTACGCGGTGAGTTATTCCAGTCGTGCATAACATCATCTTTCACTAATCCCATTGTAAAAGTTCCACCTTCTACATATACCATCCCCGGCCAACCTTTCTGCTTTTGTTGCTTTCCTGCAAAAAACCAACCTTGTTTTTCGTTTGGTTTCCAACCCGTTTTGCTGACAAATTTTTTAGTACCGCCGCCTTTGCTAGTACCTCCACCACAGCTGGTTAATGCAAGTGTAGAACTTAATGCTATTAATGAAAACAACTTTAGTTTTTTCATAGTCGATATAAATATTTTCAAAGTACAAAGAAAAAATAAATTATTCAATAAATCAAGTAAAGAGTTGATTTTTTTAAAAAACGTTAACAAATTAATTTTATTGTATCGCAATTTAATTATAAAATTTTCATTTATTTTGTAATTTAGAAATTTCAATAATAAACATGAAACAAATAATCTCGCTTTTATTTCTAACGTGCTTTGTATCACTGCTTTGGGCCCAAAGAATTACCATCGAATGGGATGGATCAAAAATTCAGGACTTTGGCGATACAAAACTCACTCTACCAAATTTTAAAAATCAGGGTTTTTCCTTCAGCCAAAATAACATTTTTATAACAACTAAACAAAAAATCGGCGAAAAGCAATTAAAAGTTTCAAATCCGGTGTGGGAAAGCGTTTCTGCAAAAGATCTTTTTGAGATGAGCAAAGACCTTCTTCCCGATTACGAGATTAAGGATGTTACGTACTATAACCTTGAGGGTGAAAGGTACGCCAGCATTAATGTCGCTTTATTTAAAAATGTAAAAGGAAAGATTCAGAGGCTGTCTTCATTTGAAATTTCTGAGACGAATGCTTCTAACTCCGCTGGCAGCACTTTGAAAGTCGGGACCTCGAACAATCCATTGTCTGCCGGAAATTTTTATAAAATAAAAGTTGATAAATCTGGGATTTTTAAAATTACCAGACAATTTTTACAGGATAACGGGATCAATCCTTCTTCAGTAAATCCTAAAAATTTCAGGATCTATGGTAACGGAGGAATTATGCTTCCAGAATATAATCAGGATGTAAAATACAGCGCGCTTCAGGAAAACGCTATCCAGGTAGTTGGCGAAGATGACGGTGTATGGAATGATAATGACTATGCCCTTTTCTACGCTCAGGGACCGAATGGTTACAATCTTTACAATACGTCTAACGGGAACGGATACAAGAGAGTGGATACCAGAAATGACAGAAGCGAAAACGTAAAAAATATCTACGAAGATTACTCATATTATTATATTAATTTCGATAAAGGTCCGGGAAAGAGAGTTCAGCCGGTGGATGTAAACCTGCCTGCAACTCCTCTGATTACGAGATTTGACAATTACCAGGTAATCAATAATGATCAAAAAAACCTGATGAAAGTAGGAAGAGTCTGGGTAGAAGATACTCCTTTCACTACAGATAAAGCCGTTACTTTTACTACAGCTTCTCCGATTCAGGGTGGAGACCAAATCCGGTACAGAGCACAGGTTATTGCTTATAAATCTCAGCAAAACAGCATCACTTTTGATTTAAATAACCAAAATCCTTTTCCGGTAAATATTCCTGCAGCCAACAGCGGCGGGACCAATGATTTTTATCCTGCTAATTATTCAGGAATCCTTACAGGTTTAAGCGGAACTCAGCTTACATTTAACCTTAAGCCCAATATTTCGGTGAATCCAAACGGAAATTTCTATGTGGATTATCTGGAAGTACAGTATAAGGATAATTTAAGCTTTAACGGCACCCAAATGAATTTCAGAGATTTTTCTCTGGTAAGTGGAAGCAATACCACGTATGGTTTCAGCCTGGCTAATGCTTCTTCAGCAGAGCAGATCTGGGATGTTACAGATATTACAAATGCCAACAGAAGGGTAAATAAAGCAGCAGGAAATACTACATTTAATTTTGCCTATACCGCTTCAGACCCGAATTTCAATAATGAATTTGTAGCCTTCAAAGCAGATGCAGCATACAGCCCTCAGTTTGTGGGAAGAATTAATAATCAGAATCTTTCGGCATTACAAAATGTAGATTATCTGATCATTACAGTTCCGGAAATGATGGGACAGGCACAGAGACTGGCGAATTATCACCAAACAAAAAACAGCTACAATGTACAGATCATTGACACGGATAAAATCTATAACGAATTCGGCAGCGGAAGCAGAGATCTTACAGCAATAAGAGATTTTGTAACCAAACTGAACACTCCGCTTGGAAGCTTAAAATATGTATTCATTTTAGGAGATACTTCTTATGACTACAAAAACAGGGTTCCAAACAACTCCAATGTAGTATCCAGCTACCAGAGTGAAGAATCCATGGATGTAATCAGGTCTTTTGTTACAGATGATTATATTGTAATGACAAAACCTCAGAATAACCAGTTTATCACCAATAATATTCCTGATCTTCCCGTAGGAAGAATCCCTGCTGCAAATGCGACGGAAGCTGGTAATATGATCGATAAAACGCTGGCTTATTATAACAGCTTATCCGGCCAGTCGACACCGTTTGGAGAATGGAAAATGAAGCTGGATTTTGTGGTGGATGATGACAATGATGGCGGTACGCCTTTCCATACTGTAATGAACAATACACTGGCTACTGTTTTTGAACAGCCGGCTTCTACAAACCTTAAAGAATACAACGTAAGAAAATTATATCTTGATGCTTTCCAGGCGCAAAGTACAGCAGGAGGCCAAAGATACCCGCAGGTAAACCAGGCAATTTCGAATGATATCGGAAACAGCTTATACCTGTTCTATTTCGGGCATGGAGGTATCAACGGATGGGCTCAGGAGAGGGTTTTAACCTTAAATGAAGTTCAGAATGCCAATAATTTCTCTAATGTATACAGCAGATTCCCGTTTGTATCTACTATTACCTGCGAATTTACGCTTTGGGATGAGCCGGATACTTCTTCTGCTGGAGAACAGTTCATCAAGCTAAAACAGGGAGGCCCTGCAGCAATGATTACTTCAAGCCGTGCGATTGACGTAGGATACGGTATTGATTTTACCAACCTTTATACACAGAATATTTTTAAGCTTACAAGTGATGATTTTGATACGCTAGGATATGCACACCTTAATGCTAAAAAGCAAAAAGGAGCAGCTACAGACCACTTAAAGGTAAATTTCCTTGGAGATCCTGCCATGAAACTGAGCAGACCTCAAAGATTGCTGATGATAGATGCCATTGAAACTCCGGTTCCGGGATTGATCAGAGGTTTGGATTTTGTAAAAGTAAAAGGTCATATCAATAAACCGGACGGAACACTTAATACAACATTCAACGGAAGAGTTGTCATCAACATTTTTGATAAAAGATTAAACAAACAGACTTTAAATAACGACGGCGGACTTACTCCCGTTCTTCAATATACAGAAGAAGGAAGCGCTATTGTAAAAGCTTCAGGAACGGCTGTAAACGGAGTTTTCACCGTAGAATTCTATGTTCCGAAAGATATTAACTACGCCGTAGGACAAGGAAGGATTTTAGGATATGCAGATAATAAATCTTCTGATGTATTCAATAATCAGGCTGTACAGGTGGGAGATATCAACCCGAACGGAATTAATGATAATGAGCCGCCAAAAGTAAAATTATACATGAACAACACCAACTTTGCGGATGGGGGTATTACAGATCAAAATCCTATGTTGCTGGCGTGCGTTACGGATGATACAGGAATAAATTCCACAGGTTCTGGTATTGGTCACGATATTACAGTATATTTGGACGGACAAATTATCAACACCGTTGTATTGAATGATTTCTACGCATCAGGTGAAGGAAACGGATGTCTTAGCCCGAGTCTGGCAGACTATCAGAAAGGAAATGTGACGTATCCTTTCAGAAATCTTGCAGTGGGACAGCATCAATTAACATTTAAAGTTTGGGATATAAACAATAATTCTACGACTGCTACGTTAAACTTTGAAGTTAAGGATGAAGCCGATCAGCATTTGGTGATCAACAGACCGCTAAACTGGCCGAATCCTTTTACAAATAAAACGTACATTCACTTTGAGCATAATTGTGATGATATTTTGGATGTAAATGTTCAGATTTATACGATAACAGGAAAACTGGTAAGAACATTATCGCAGCCGGTGGTTGCAGAACCGTTCCTACAGGGCTTTAGAACACCTCGCCAGGCAATAGAATGGGACGGAAGAGATGATTTTGGGGCCACAGTTGCAAAAGGTACGTATATTTTTAAGATATTTGCAAAAAGCCAAAATCAAGAAAAATGCAAAGGAAGTGCTACAGCTGTAGAAAAAATGGTACTTTTGAAATAATTTTAAAACGATAACAGTAACAATAATTATAAAAAACTGATAATATATAAAAGACAACATATGAATTTAACTACTAAACTGCTTTTAGGAATTGGATTAGGTGCTGGCTTTTTAGGCTATTCTCAAGATTTAAGCCTAGTAAGACCTGTATTAACCGGAGCTCCTTTTTTAAGAATCGCACCAGATGCAAGAGCTGGAGGTATGGGAGACCAGGGTGTGGTAACCTCTCCGGACGCTTTTTCACAATTCTGGAATGCTGCCAAATATCCTTTTAGCAGAACAAGTTCTTCAGTTGGGGTAAACTATACGCCTTACATGGGGAAACTTACCAATGATGTGTTTTTATTATATGGAGCGTTCCATAAATTCTTAGGGCAGGAAGAAAGATCTACCATCTCTGCTAGTATCTATTACTTCAATATGGGTGAAGTAGATTTGACTCAATTAGTAGGAAACGAAGTAACTTCTATGGGTACTTCAAAACCAAACGAATTCTCTATTGACGTTGCATACGGTCTTAAACTTTCAGATTCTTACTCTATGGCTGTTACGGGTAGATTTATCCGTTCAGACTTAGCCGGAGGGTTCAACACGGATACTACACTGAAGCCGGCAAACTCTTTTGCTGTAGACGTTTCAGGTTACTATACGTCTCCAAGGTTTTCAAGCTTTGGCGGATATGACGGTAAACTGAACGCAGGTTTCGCAGTACAGAACCTTGGTCCGAAATTAGACTATACAGGAAACGAAGAATCAAGATCTTACCTCCCTACAATGGCAAGATTAGGGGTTGGGTATGATATGTATCTTGATGATGTAAACAGAATCGGTTTAAGTGTTGAAGGATCTAAAATCTTAGTTCCCGGATCAGAATTCGTAGGAACAGACCCAAATACAAGACAGCCTATCTATGAGGTACCAAACGTTGGTGTAATGGCAGGTATCGGAAAATCATTCAAAAACAAAAACTCTATCATGTATAGCGGTGCATTAGAATATTCTTATGACAATGCCTTTGCTGTAAGAGGAGGTTACTTCCACGAAAGTGAAGAGCAGGGAGCAAGACAGTTTGCCACTGCAGGTATCGGGTTAAAATACCGTTCTTTCGGGTTGGATATTTCTTATTTGATCAATATGTCAAAAATCAATACTGCTTTGGATAACACACTACGTTTCGGTCTTACATGGAACATTGGTGATGAAACTTCTAACGTAGATTATTAAGAAACATATATCTTATCAATATAAAGCTCCATTTTTATGGAGCTTTTTTTATTGAATATAAATATGGAAATATGAATAGCAAATTCCCTCCTCTGCAAACTGTGGTAAAAGAATGTGATTAAAGAAATTGTCAATTTTAGGTTGTTTTAAATTCGCTATTCTTTTGCTAAGCAAAACTCACAATTGACACAAAATTACCCTTTACTTTTTAAATTTCAAAATTAATTAACAAAATATGTTCACAAAAGTCTTATTTTTATAAGGCAATTTCTGTTTCCATCACCTATTTTTGCAGTATGAACTATTCCGCGGAACTAAAAAAATTCGTAACCAGCCAGTATGTATATTCTGCCATCAGAATTACATTAGCCACTGTTTTACCATGTTTAGTTCTCGCCCACTTCGGGATTTTAAAAGAATATTTTCTCTTTCCTCTCGGAACCAGCTTTGTAGCACTTACCGATCAGCCCGGGCCTTTCATCCGAAGAAGAAATGCGCTTACATTTGCCATTTTCTGCTTCGTTTTCGTTGCGATGATTGCCAGCCTAGTCATGAATTTTAAAATTCTTGTGCTGGCGGAGATCATTATTTTCGGGATGTTTTTCTCACTAATTGGGGTTTACGGGCAGCGACTAGCGGCTGTCGGCTCATTATCACTGGTAGTGCTGGCTATCTTTATTGACGGCCATCTTACGGGAGCCAATATCCTTAAAAGCTTACTGATCTTTGGATCAGGGTGCATCTGGTTTTTGCTTATATTTTTAATTGTAACTACCATTCAGCCGTATAAGCTTGCAAGCCAGATGATCGGTGAAAATTATCTCCAGCTTGCCGAATTTTTAAAGATCAAAGCCAATTATTATCAGAAAAACCCTGATTTCGACAAGCTGACAACACAGGTTATCGCAAAGCAGATTGAGATAAAAAACCTGCAGGAAGAAACCAGGGAAACTGTTTTCAAAACAAGGACCATCGTTAATGAATCTACCACTACAAGCCGTTTATTAATGCTGATGTTCCTGAATTCAATGGACCTTCATGAGAAATTAATGACCTCGGAAAGTGATTATCAGAAGCTGCAGCAGAGCTTTGATGACAGCATGATCCTGGTGAACATCCACGATTATCTGAATCTTCTTGCTGAAGAGATCACCAATATCGGAATCTCGCTTCAGATCGGAACGAGAGCGAAGCCGATGTTTAACCTTGATTTAGAATTAAAAAACCTTAATCATGTTTATTTTGACCTCAGAAATAAGCGTATCTCACCGGAAAATTTCGAGAACTTCATGGTTTTGCGCCAAATTTTGATGCGTATAAATGAAATTACAAAAGAAATCGAAGAAATTTATAAAGTATTTTCCCAGAACGTAAAACTTGCAAAAAGTCTTTCCACCGGTTTAGATTTAAAAAAATTTATGCCGAATGAAGAAAAACTGAATTTCAAGGTGTTAAGGAATAATATTTCCCTTTCTTCCTCGCACTTTCGGCATGCATTAAGAATTACTATTGCTTTGCTTTTGGGATATTCGTTTTCCATGTTTCAGTTTTTAGGAATTGGCCATACTTATTGGATTTTAATTACCATTGTTGCAATTTTAAAGCCCGCCTACTCCATCACAAAAAAGAGGAACCTTCTGCGTCTTTACGGAACCATTGCCGGAGCGCTGATCGCCTATGGAATCCTTTATTTTGTAGACATTAATGAGGTTTTATTTGCCATTCTGCTCATAAGCATGATCATGTGTTTCAGCTTTTTAAAAGGAAAATACTTCTGGGCGGTATTATTTATGACCATTTATGTTTTTTTAAGCTTTAATTTTTTAAGCCCGGGAAATGTAAATGTGATTTTTAAAGACAGAATTGTTGATACCATAGTAGCTGCACTCATCACTTCACTGGTTGCCTACGTTGTGCTTCCGGTCTGGGAACATACCCAGAATCTGGATCTGATGAAAAAATCCGCGGAATGTAATTTAAGCTATTTCCAAAGTGTCATTTCTAAATTTTTAGACGAAAACTATGATATAGAAGAATATAAGGTAAAAAGAAAAAACGCCATTATATCGCTGGCAAACCTTTCTGACAACTTTCAGAGAATGATTTCCGAGCCTAAAAACCAGCAGAAAAAACTGGAGGTTGTTCATCAGTTCGTGGCAACTTCACACCTGATTACAGCTTATACAGCCTCACTTTCTCAATATGTAAAAGATGACGAAAAGTACCCGGAAATAGATGCCGAAAGCTGGAGCAGAAAAATAGAAGCCGAAATGCAGAAAGTTTCCAATCTGCTGAACGGGGAAGAGATCAATGAGACCCTCAATATGGAAAGCCGCATTGAGCCTGAAGATTCTTCGCTTGAAGATTTAATTTTGAAAAGAAAAATTGAGCTTACGGAAAATGAAGCATACGATGTGAGAGATCCCAATAAAATATCTCATTTAACGGAGCTTAAAAATATCCATGATGTTTTGGAGCTCATATATGATGTAGCAAAAGAGCAGCGAAAAGTAATTGAAAAATATAAAAACGAGTCTAAGCTTTAAAAGGTTTTAGATTGAGATTGAGGTTAAGTTTGAGATGCTTCGACTCCGCTCAGCATGACATTACTACAAATATGCTTTGATAGAGTACATCAAAACAGTTAGTATTAGAAGTGTCATGCTGAGCGAAGTCGAAGCATTTCAACATAAATCTTAACCTTACCTTACTCCTCAACAATCGTAAAGCAATAATCGTCAAAAAATTCTACCCTAGCCCTGAACTCATCAGAAAACTGCTCATCATAGACCCTGCAGCTGATATGATGAAGATGTTTCAGCTCAAAAGGTTTTACTTCATAATTTTTTTTCAGTGACCAATATTTTGAATGATGGATCTTGTACATGCTTTCTTTCACGCTCCAGATAATGGTATAAAAAGTATCCGCTTTATTTTCAGGGATGAATCCTCTTTCGTTTTCATAGGTGAATTTGTCGATCACCCTTAGAATTTTCGGATTAAATTTTTCAATATCAATCGCAATTTTATTTTTGGAAATAGCAATCGCAGCGAAAGGAAAAGAATGGGTAATGGAGATTTCCGCATCTTTAGGAAATAAAAACGGCTCCCTTTCTTTATATAAAATTTTTGAATTAGGCTTTAACCCCTTCAAAAGTTTACGGACCATAAGCACCTCCAATAACTTTTTTGGATGGTAATCTTTCACTTTTTCGGCATTTTCCGGCTCTAAAAGTTTATGAATATCAAGATCTTCGGTTTCATCGTACTTCCATACGAGAATCGTGGCATTGTCATCAGAAAAATCGCGATAGAGGGGCATATTTTTGGTGGTCAGAATATTAGTTTGTAAATTTGCGAAAAATTTTTCAGATAGATGGAAACAACAACCCAATACGTTCCTTATAAAGTAAAGGACATTTCCCTTGCAGAATGGGGAAGAAAGGAAATTAATCTTGCAGAGGCTGAAATGCCAGGTTTGATGGCAATCCGTGAAGAATACGGACCATCCCAGCCATTAAAAGGTGCAAGAATCGCGGGATGTCTTCACATGACAATCCAAACGGCTGTGCTTATCGAGACATTGGTAGCTTTAGGTGCTGAAGTTACCTGGTCTTCATGTAATATATTCTCTACACAAGATCACGCTGCTGCTGCTATTGCTGCTGCAGGAATCCCTGTTTATGCATGGAAAGGTTTAAATGAAGAAGAATTCGACTGGTGTATTGAGCAGACTTTATTCTTTGGTGAAGACAGAAAACCATTGAACATGATCTTGGATGATGGTGGAGATTTAACGAACATGGTTTTTGATAAATATCCACAATTTACAAAAGATATCAAAGGACTTTCCGAAGAAACAACAACGGGTGTACACAGGTTGTACGAAAGAATGAAGAATGGTACTTTGGTAATGCCTGCAATCAACGTAAATGATTCTGTAACGAAGTCTAAATTTGACAACAAGTACGGATGTAGAGAATCTGCTGTGGATGCGGTAAGAAGAGCTACTGACGTGATGTTGGCCGGTAAAAGAGTAATCGTTTGCGGATTCGGAGATGTAGGTAAAGGTACTGCTGCTTCATTCAGAGGGGCTGGTTCTATCGTTACTGTTACTGAAATCGACCCTATCTGTGCTCTACAGGCTGCAATGGAAGGTTATGAAGTGAAAAAGCTGGATACTGTAATCGAAACTGCAGATATCATTATCACTACAACCGGAAACTTCAACATTGTTCAGGGTTCTCACTTCAAGAAGATGAAGGACAAGACTATCGTTTGTAACATCGGTCACTTCGATAACGAAATTGATATGGCTTGGTTAAATGAAAACTACGGTTCTACTAAATATGAAGTAAAGCCACAGGTAGATGTTTATAACGTAGACGGAAACGAGATCATCATCCTTGCAGAAGGAAGATTGGTAAACTTAGGATGTGCAACAGGCCACCCAAGTTTCGTAATGTCAAACTCTTTCTCAAACCAGACTTTGGCTCAGATCGAACTTTGGAACCATTCAGACAAATACGGAAACGAAGTGTATACACTTCCTAAGCATTTGGATGAAAAAGTGGCTGCTCTTCACCTTAAAAAGTTAGGTGTAGAATTAGAAACGCTTACAGAAGAACAAGCTAAATATATCGGTGTAGATGTAAAAGGTCCTTTCAAACCGGAATATTACAGATACTAAGAAATTAGCATTCATAAAAATAAGGCTCTCCAATTTTTTTGGGGAGCTTTTTTGATTTATTTATCTTAAAAAAATATAAGTATTTCTTATTTTTGGCGGATTAAAAAAATAAGATGAACAAAAAACTCTTCCTGAGTATTATTGGCTCAGTTACATTACTTACCGGATGCAGCAGCAATGATGAAACAGACGGAACAAACAATCCAAACGGACCGAAAATACTATTAAGTAAAATTACGACCGTTTATTACGACAATCCGGCTAATCCCCAAACCAATGTGGCGACATTAGAATACAATAATCAGGGGCAATTGATTAAAATTCTATCTGAAGGAAGGGCTTCATCTTTTGAATATGAAGCTTCCGGCAAGCCCATAAAAACAAATTATTATAAAGCAGATGGCACTTTAGACTACTATTCTACCTATACTTATAATGGTGAACAGCTTACAACCACTAAGTCCATTTACACTAATCCTGATTATAACAGGACAATAACTTATACCTACATCAATGGCAAGGTTACCGGCTCCAGCCTTTGTCAGGGCACTAACTGCAATAGTCCAAGCACTTCTTCATATGCTTACATCGGCGATAATATTTCGGTAGAAACTTCCTTGTTAAGTGGTACATTTTCAGTCTCAACAAAACGAGAGTTCTCGTATGATGATAAGTTAAACCCTTTCTCTCACGTCAATAAGTATTTGAGAATTTCCATGGGAGGTGCTTACGTTTTAAGTCCTAATAATTATACTTCTGAGAAAATAAGCTATAAGGATAATGCGGGGAATTGGGTTCCGAATCAAAATAACACTTATGAGATGCAATACAACAGCTTTCAATTACCTACTCAGGTGATAGGAAGAGATGCGAATGGCAATAGCTATGTAAAATATAATTACGAATATATAATTCAATAATTGATTATTCACATTTTAACCACCCGTCAAAAATTCTTATTTTTGCCACCCCTGCAGAGGAGGGGATTTTTACCATTCAATTAAAGTAAATTATACACAATAAAATTCCAGAATTGGAGTTATTGCCGGCAATCAAAGAAAAATTATATCTTTGAATCCTTTAATAAAAAACAGTACATGAAAAAACAAAATGTTTCAAATGCATTCGTTGCAGCATCCTGGGTCGCTTTGGGAGCAGGGATGATAGGTTTTATTGTAGGTCTTGCTAGAGCGGAAATGCAGCTTAATGAGAAAGGATATTATTTCACAATCCTATTATATGGTTTGTTTGCGGTAGTTTCTTTACAGAAAGCAGTTCGCGACAGGCTGGAAAACATTAAGGTTACGGATATCTATTACGGTATCTGTTGGTTTGCAACATTATCTTCTATTGTTTTGCTGGCTATAGGATTGTGGAATGCCACTATTCTTCCAAGTGAAAAAGGTTTTTACGGATTCGCTTTTCTACTCGCTCTTTTCGGGGCCATTGCAGTGCAGAAGAACACACGGGACAATATGATTCAGGAATAATAAGCGACTCTCCAATTTTGGAGAGTTTTTATTTAATAAATCTTTTCAGAAAATTTATTTTTGTTAAATTTTTCTTTTTATTTCAATAAACTATTCAAAATTTTATACATTTTCTTATTTTTGCGACACTTATTTCACAAAATATTGATATGCATAAAAAATTACCCTCAGCAAATCTGTTTAAAAAGTTTTTAATATTAGCCTTGTGCTCTCTTCTATTCCAAATTATGAAAGCACAAAACGAATTCATCACCATATGGCAGCCCGGGCTTCCCCATACAACACCTCTTATAAATATTGATGCCCCGTCTCAGGCTGCTCCTAATCAAATCTGGTTTCCTGGAATCGGGGAAAATTATACCATAACCTGGGAAGAAGTCGGATTTCCGGCGCATAACGGAACAATGACTGATGTAACCTCAACATCACAGGTTCTTATCGATTTCGGAAATTCTTTAAATGATGTTACCTCTGCAACTTACAGAGTAAAAGTGAGCAACGGAAACGGAATTTTCAGGCAAATAAAATTTGGAGCAGCCACCCTCATTCCTCTTCCTGATAGTATTTTTCCCATCTGGACGATCTACGGAAGTGCAGACAAAATCCTTGAAATTGAACAATGGGGAAATATCAGCTGGGAATCGATGAACAGTGCCTTCAGCAACTGCCGCCTTATACAGCTTACCGCAACAGATGCTCCAGACCTGAGCAATGTTACCGATGCTTCTTTTATGTTCCACAATGCTCATAACTTTTTGGGAGCATCTTCTATGGGGAATTGGGACACCTCTCATATTCAGGATTTCAGCTTTATGTTTGCTCATCAGGGTGATTATCCTGCAGCGATTGATAACTTTAATCCGCCTTCTCTTGTAAGCTGGAATACTTCAGCTGCAGTCAATTTCAACAGCATGTTTATGAACAGAAAAAAATTCAATCAGCCGCTGAATACTTGGAATACGTCGAATGCCACCAATATGGGATGGATGTTTGCCAGCTGTTTAGAATTTAATCAAAGACTGGATAATTGGGATACTTCTAAGGTAACTGATATGGCTTTTATGTTTCACTTCATCCCGGTTTTTAATCAGCCTTTAAAAAACTGGAATACCTCTAATGTTGTCAATCTTTCACATATGTTTCATGGGTGCACCTCTTTCAACCAGAATCTTGATACGTGGAATGTGTCTAAAACAATGCGTACGAATTCTATGTTTGCAGGAGCAAGTATTTTCAACCAGTCCCTTGCCAGCTGGAATTTGGCTATGCTGAATGACGCTTCAGGATTTTTAAGCTATGCCGGCTTTAGTTGCGAAAACTACAGTAAATCTTTGGCCGGATGGGCAGACAATCCCAATACCGCCAACAATGTTAATTTGGGTTTTACACTTCCCTTACAATATGCAGCAAATGCCGTTAACAAAAGAAATATTTTAATTGGTAAAGGCTGGATTTTCAATGGTGATGTACCCGGAAGCTGTTTTCTTTCCATTGCTGAAGCAGGCTTGAGAAGAAAAGGTTCTATCTACCCTAACCCGGCTCAGGATAATATTCATATTGAAGACATTCATGATGCGCAAAGCTTTAAAATTCTGGATGCAAGCGGAAGAATTGTTGATAGCGGGAAAACAGATTCTGAAATGATTAATGTAAGCGCACTGCCTAAAGGAAATTATATCTTGCAGATTGTTTCCAAAGAGAAGATAGAAAATTTTAAGTTTATTAAAAAATGAAAATAGCTAAAAGCCTCACAAAACGTGAGGCTTTTTAGTGAATTGTGGATTGTCAATTCGTTTCACCGTCAATTTTTAATCGCAGTATAAATTCACAATTCACCATTCACTTATTTATCATATCCATTCGGATGCTGAGCCTTGATATCATCCACAGTACCCAAAACCTTATCTTTCAGGGTTTCCTGGTATTTTTGAAGTTGGGCTGCTACTTTTTCATCTGCGCTTCCGATAATTTTCGCTGCTAAAATTCCTGCATTCAGGGCACCGTTCAATGCGACAGTGGCAACAGGAATACCGCCCGGCATCTGAAGAATTGAAAGTACAGAATCCCAGCCGTCAATAGAATTGCTTGATAAAATAGGAACACCAATCACCGGCAAAGTAGTACAGCTTGCCACCATTCCCGGAAGATGCGCTGCTCCTCCTGCTCCTGCAACGATGACTTTCAAACCTCTTTCCTGGGCCGTTTTTGCATAATCAAACATTCTTTCCGGAGTTCTGTGCGCGGAAACTACGGTGAGCTCATAAGGAATGTTTAAAGATTGTAAAAAATTTGCTGCCTGTTCCATGATCGGTAAGTCGCTCTGACTTCCCATAATAATTCCTACCATTCTTCAATTTATTTGATGCTCAAAGATAAAAAATTAATAAGCTTAAATGCAAAAAGGCGCAAAAGTTGTTCTGTTACCTAAAAATTTTCAGAAACTGTTACCATCAGACCTTTGGTAAAGTTAATATCTTTGTTAATTGCTAATACTATGCTGAAAAATTACAAGCTTACTCTTGCCATCCTCACCGTAGCCATCGTCTGGGGAACTACTTTTCTTTCCATCCGTATCGCGGTGGAAACTATTCCGGCCTGGTTTGTGGCGGGAATCCGTCAGTTTTTGGCTGCCATTATCATGCTTTTGATTTTACTTTACCGTAAGCAGTTTCAGTGGATCGGATGGAAAAACCTGGGATATCAGATTATTTTTTCAACATTAATGCTTATCATAGCAAACGGTATGACCACCGTTGCCGAAGAAACCGTCACCAGCAGCCTGACATCGCTGATCAGTGCCTGCTCTCCGATTATTGTTTTTTTGGGAAGTGTGGCGATTGGTCTTCAAAAGTTCAGCTTTAAGGCACTTGTAGGAGTTTTGATGTGTTTCAGCGGGATTGTGCTGATCTTTTGGGACGGCCTTGATGATCTTGAAAACCCTGAATATGCATTGGGAATTTTCTTTTTGTTCATTGCCATTTTAGGCTGGGCGTCAGGAACAATTTATACTAAAAAGCTAAACATCCAGAGTTCCAATATCTCATTGAATTTATTTTACCAGTTTGCTTTTGCGGGTATTGTACAGATTGTTTTTGCATTTCTTTTTTCTGAAAATTATAACTTTGAAAACTGGAATTTCAGAAGCATTTCCGCTATGATTTATCTGGCCTGCTTTGGCTCTGTGGCGGCGTTTTTTGCCTTTCATTATGCACTCACGAAAGTTTCCCCGGTACAGGTTTCCATTTTAGCTTATGTTAACACCATTATTTCGATTTTCTTAAGCTGGCTGATTTTAGATGAAGAGATTTCCACTAAATTTGTGATTGCTGCTGTACTGATTATCTTAGGAGTTTTTGTGATTAATTATAATCGTGAAATGTTTAAAAAACAGAGAATTCAATAGGAGTTTATCTTATAGTAAAGTGATTATTTCTTATCTTTCCAATCAAATTTATATATGAAAACAAAAATCCTTTTAGCCATTTTAATTTCTTTAGGTACATTTAATCTTCTAACTTCACAAACTAAAAATCAAAATCTTAATATTCAATTACAATTACTTAGAAAATTTTTCCTTCAAAAAAACTATGAAGAATTTGCAAATTTTATTTATCCCGAGGTCATTAAAATCTCTGGAGGGAAAGCAAAAATGATACAAATGACCAAAAGCTCCATAGCTAAGATGGAAAATGATGGCTTTTACTTTTCTGATTTAAAGTTTAAAGATCCTTCAAATTTCATTAAAAGAAATAATGAAACACAGTTTACTATCACTCAGGAAATTATAATGAAAACCCCTAAAGGTAAAATGTTGGCTGAATATACAATGATTGGGATTTCTGTGGATAATGGTAAAAACTGGAAGTTTATTGATACATCCGGAAAATCAAAAGAAATGATGATCAAATATTTTCCTAATTTGAGTAAAGATTTAATAATAAAACCTAAAACTCAAAAATTTATAAAATAAAAAAAGACTGCTCTCCCGCAGTCTTTAATATTTAAAGTAAAACTATTTCGCAATCACTCTTACCATACCTTTCACTTTCACCAGCTTTTCCATGAGCTCTTCTCTGGAATCTGCCAGAACATTGATGTGTCCCATTTTTCTGCCGGGCTTGGTTTCCGTTTTCCCATAGAGATGGATGTAGGTTTCCGGCAATTTCAGCACGTCCTCCATTCCCTCGTAGATTACTTTTCCGGCAAAGCCTTCTGCACCTACAAGATTCAGCATACCGCTGTACGTGATAGCATCTGTATCGGCCAGCGGTAGATTTTTCACTACCCTGTACATCTGCTCAAACTGTGAGTTTGCATTGCCTTCCTGGCTTTGATGGCCGGAATTATGCAGTCTCGGTGCGGTTTCATTTACCCAGACTTTTCCTTCTTTATCCAAAAATAATTCGATGGCAAAAAGCCCCGGTGAATTAATGGCACTCAAAAATTTTTCCGTAATTGAATTAATTTGATTCTGAACATCCTCCGTTAACAAAACCGGACAAACATTAAAGTCCAGAAGATTCAGCTTCGGGTCTGCAACCATTTCCGTGATCGGGAAAGTATTGGTTTCCCCGTTTTCATTTCTGGCCACGATTACGGAAAGCTCCTTATCAATATCTACCAGTTTTTCAAGAACGGAATCCTGTAACCAAAGGTTTTTAAGATCATTTTCGTCTTTAATTACCTGTACCCCTTTTCCGTCATATCCACCCGTATTCATTTTCTGTACAAAAGGCAGCGGCATCTTGATCTCGTCTGAACTTCCGTCCATCACTTCAAACTCCGGGCTCGGAATGTTGTGGGCTTTATAAAATTCCTTCTGAAGGATTTTTTGCTGGATTGTTTTAATAATTTTAGAATTCGGGACTACTTTTATGCCTTGGCTTTCTAATTCTGCCAAAGCATCGGCATTTACATGTTCGATCTCGATAGTTACCACTTCTTTATCTTTACCGAAATTCAAAACCGTTTCATAATCATTGAAATTTCCCTGTGTAAAGTAAGAAATATTGTGGCAGGGCGCATCAGAAGCAGGATCCAGCGTATAAAATTCGTCATCATATTTTAAAGCACTTTGGATCAGCATTCTTCCCAGCTGTCCTCCTCCTAAAATTCCTATTTTCATTTTTAACTTTTTATTTTTCTAGTTAGATTTTAAATTATTTCATTTTAAAACTTTTTTAAACACAACGTTCGCAAAGGTTTTATTTAAAGTACTTTATGCTTTTAAGCTCACAAAGGCGTTTCACTTAACAAAGACCACACAGTTTTATTATATTTTATCAATTTTCAAATAACCCAGTCCCATCGGGTTTTCCTGATTTTGAGCATCCGATTTTACTAATGAGATTGAATATTTTTCTTTCATTCTTTCTGGCAGAATATCATTTACATTAAAAATATCATCAATATCAACCCCGTGCTTATCGTCAATATGGCTCACAGCACCTTCAAATCCCATGGTTTTATAAAATTCCGTAGATTTTGCCTTCTTCACAATATCCGCCATAGAATTACCTACCATCAAATGCTGCTCATGGAATTCCTCAAAAAAGCCTTTTTTGTAGCCTCCTAAATTGATAAAATACAGCTGCTCTTCTGAAGTTTTGTTTCCTTTATCAACTATTTTCACTTCATAACCATCCGCAAATTTCACTTCCTGGTAACAATCTACGTGGATTTTTCCGTCCGCTTCCTTCCAGAAATCCTTAATATCCGGAACAAGATCTTTCATACTTTCCGCGATTCCGAAAAAAACATCGTGCTGCTCAATATTCCTTCCCTTCGGCGTTGCGCCCAATATTATATAAAATAATTTCATCTTAAGTTTTGTTTATGCAAAAATACATCAAATTTATCTTTTTTAAACGTTTGGCAGAGTAAGCCAATAGTTTTATATTTGTAGCATGTCAGAAATTATTATTCTCTTCCTTGGAGCAATTTCGGCAGGGCTTTTGGGCTCACTGACCGGTTTAGGAGGAGGAGTTATCATCATTCCTTTATTAACGCTGGGTTTCGGCGTTCCTATGCATTATGCCATTGGTGCTTCACTTATTTCCGTAATCGGGACTTCTTCCGGTGCTGCTGTAGCCTTCGTGAAGGAAGGTTTTACTAATATGAGAATCGGGATGTTTTTAGAGATCGCCACAACGGCGGGCGCTATCATCGGGGCCCTGATTTCCGGAATGCTGAATCCAAATACTATCGGAATTATTTTCGCAAGTATTCTTCTTCTGACAGTTATTTTAAATTTAAAAGGAAAACCGGATCACCAGGAATCCGTAATCAAGGGTAGCCTGGAGGAAAAGTTAAAATTATACGGAACATTTCCGGACAAAGGTGTTCTGAAAAGCTATTCTGCAAGAAATACAGTTCCCGGATTTATGATGATGATGTTTGCAGGGGCAATGTCCGGCCTGCTTGGTATCGGTTCCGGAGCTTTGAAGGTACTTGCGATGGACAATATGATGAGACTGCCTTTCAAGGTTTCTACTACTACGAGTAACTTCATGATCGGTGTAACGGCGGTTGCCAGTGCCCTGATTTACTTTCAGAGAGGTGAAATAGTTCCTGTAATTGTAGCTCCCGTACTGATAGGCGTGGTTGTAGGAAGCTTCATCGGCTCAAAAACTTTGATGGTTTCAAAGACGAAAAAACTGAAGACTTTCTTTGCGATTGTCATCACAATTCTGTCGATCTACATGATGTATAACGGTATTAATAAAAGCTTCAGATAATGAAAAAGAACTTCACCGATGTAGATCTGAACCGTTCCGTAGGAAATCTTCTGAGACTTGGCGTTATACTGTCTGTAATAACTTCCCTGGCTGGTTTTATCAAGCTTTTTACGGAAGGCTTTAAAATGCCTAAAAAATACACAAGCCTTGATATGGGCTCCTCATCAGAGAAAGTGTGGGGAGATTTCTGGCATTCGCTTTGTAAAGGGGAAGGAATGGCCATCATTCAGCTGGGTATTTTGCTTCTCATCTTTACGCCTTTAATGAGAATTGTTTTCGCATTAATCGGGTATCTGAAAGAAAAAGATTATATCTACGTTCTGATTTCTTCTATTGTGCTGGCTATTATGGCGATCAGCTTTTTTACAGGATACGCGCATTAGGGTTTAGGGTTTAGGGTTTAGGGTTTAAAATTAACCTTATACTATATTAATCAATTTTTTTATTCTTCGTAGAATTCCAGTGGTAACTGGTCCGGGTCTGTTGTGAAGAAAAATTCTTTCCCGGTAAACTCATCTGTTCTTATTTCTTCACAGGTTAATCCTTTCTGAATTAATTCTTCCCGTTTTTGTTTTACACTTTCCACCGAAAAAGCAAGATGCCTTAATCCACAGGCTTCAGGACGCGACGGCCTTTGCGGAGGATCTGGAAATGAGAATAGTTCAATTACATAATGATCTCCAATGGCTAAATCAAGCTTATAAGATTTTCTTTCTTCACGATACACTTCTCGGACGATCTTGAGGCCAAGAATTTCTGTATAAAATTTTTTCGAAATTTCGTAGTTTGAACAGATGATGGCTATATGATGAATTTTCATTTCAGGCTTTATTTAATTTCTTTGCAGTTTTCTTTTCTTCTCGTGTCAATTAAATACTGGATTTTCCATTCTCCATTTTGTTTGATCAGTTGAAAGCTATTGGCTCCGCAATGAGAAAATTTTCCTTTAAAATAAAAAGAATAAGGTGTAAAAACACTCGCCAGGTTACCATCTGTATGAACAGCTTCAATAGTAATCCTTTCGTCCAGGTCATTTTTAGAATATTTGGAAATGGAAGCAATAAAATCTTTAATCTCCTCATTTTTTACGCCGTCTTTCGTAATGGTCTGGAGAATTGCCGTTTCGGAGAAAGTTGATTTTAATAATTCCGGATCTGCATTTTTCATTGCCAGAAAAAGGTTCCTGATTGGTTTTTCCACTTCCTGATTTTGAGTTTGCTGCCCAAAACAGAATGCCCCGAATAGCACAGCAGTCATACATATTTTGTTCATATTCATCTTAATTAAGTCAGATGAATAAAAATAGGAAAAATAAATATTCCTTTTTACAATAATTTGAAAAGTTTAAAATCAAGATGTATGAAAAATTGTAAAAAATAAATTAAATTTATCATTATTTAATAAACATGTGGACAGCTTACCTGATTCTGACTGTATTGTCGTTAATTTTAACCCTACTCCCAAAAATTCAAAATTCTCACTGGATATTCCGGGTTCCTGAATTTGGAAAAATACAGATCACCTTTATTATACTTTTTACATTTATTTTTGGTTTTTTCGCAGGAGATTATGTAAATCTGTGGTATTATCAGCTTCTTTTACTAATCATGCTGATCCATCACAGCGTAACGCTTGTAAAATACACACCGCTTTACCCCGTTAAAAAATATTCACGACACGGCGATTCATCACAAAAGATTAAATTTATTTCAGCGAATGTCTATCAGTTCAATAAAGAATACAATCGTTTTATCAACCTTATAGAAAAATTTCAGCCCGATTTTTTCTTAACCATGGAAAGCAACAGCGACTGGGAGAAAGCCCTTCAGACTCTGGAAAAAAAATACACTTATCATCACAAGGTGACGCTGGAAAATACGTATGGAATGCATTTTTATTCTAAAATTAAAATTGACGAATCGAAAACGCATTATTTTGTTGCCGATGATATTCCTACCATTGAGGCACATCTGGAAACTGATGACGGCTTTAAATTTGTATTTTTTGGGATTCATCCGCCACCACCGAGCCCAACCGAAGAAGAAACATCCAAAGAAAGAGACGGCGACCTTCTGAGCACAGCGAAAAGAGTTACAAAAATTAATAAGCAGGTGATTGTTGTAGGTGATTTTAATAATGTTGCCTGGTCGAAATCATCCGTTCTTTTCAGGAAAACCAGCCATTTGATTGATCCCAGAATCGGGCGCTCTTTTGTGTCGACTTTTCATGCAAAATACCAGCTTTTAAGATTTCCGATCGATTTAATGTTTCACAGCGAAAATATTTTTATTGAAGAGCTAAAAACACTGGAAAATTTTGGCTCAGACCATCTTCCGGTTTATTGTGAATTTTTCATAGACCATGAAAATGGTGAACAAGAAGAAAGAATTGACGGTGCCACGCAAAAGGAAAAAGCCGAAGCTGAGGAAATGATTCAGGAAGGTAAAAAGGAAGACGGTAACAGGGATGCAGTGGTTACTGAATAGAATTTATGATAAATTACAAACAATTTGTCACAGGAATCTAAGCCCGCAAATTAAAAAAACGAACTAAAAGTCCGTTTTTGCATATATATTTTTTTCCCAATTCTAAAATCTCATTACATCTTTCACCACTCCGTTTTTCTGGGTGTGCTGTAATAATTCAGCTTCGATAAATGCTTTAATTTTTTCCTCAGAACCATTATTCGGGAACAAAAGATGAACATTTGCACCTGCATCCAACGTAAAAAATAAAGGCAAATCCGTTTCCTTTCTGAAATCCCAGATTTTATTAATGACCTCTAATGTTCCCGTTTTCATTAAAATAAATGCTGGGTCGCTCATCATCATCATTGCATGCAAGGTCAATGCTTCATGTTCTACTAATTTAATAAAACGCTGCATATCTCCACTTTTAAGAATCTCTTTCATAGGCTCAAAATTCTCTCTGGCCTCCTGGAATCTTCTCTCTGCATAAGGATTTGATTTCATCAAACCGTGTCCTACCGTAGATGAAACGCTTTTCTGCCCTTCATGAATTAACAATACCCAATCATTAAAATTTTTAAAAATCTCATGAATCTCATCATTCGGATATTGTACAGCAAATAAGTCTGAGCTTCCTTTTACCTGAGATTCACCCCAGACTACCAATCCGTTGTACAGGCTTCGGCAGGCACTTCCGCTGCCTAATCTTGCTAAGAAAGAAGCTTTCCTCAGTGATTCTTCTTCAGCATTTTGACCTGAAAAAGTTTCGTCCAGCTTCATTAAACATTTTGCAATAGCTCCAAAACCAGATGCCGAGCTGGCAATCCCGGAGCTGTGCGGAAAGGTATTTTCAGTTCTTATAATATACTTTCCTTTTAAAATCCAAGGAAGGTACTGCTCTATATTTTTAAAGTATTTTTCAATTTTTTCAGCAAATTTTACTTCTTCATTTCCGGCCAGAAACGTTTGGACAGAAAACGGCTCATCTGCTAAAAATTCCATTGTAGTATTGGTTTTACAATGATTTAGGGTATAGCTGATACTTGGGTTAGCAGGAATCTGGTTGTCATACTTTCCCCAATATTTGATCAGGGCAATGTTTGACGGACAGCTTTCAGAAACTGTCAGATTATTTATCGTAAAATCTTTTTTTCCTAGAAATTCTTGTGTTGTCATAATTTTGATGGTGCTATTTTCAAAGCTCCTGTATATTATTTATTGTATTTCAGGTCTCAATTAAAATTAAGTCTTAATACATTTTTTCAATTAAATCCGCATATTTTTTAAGCACTACATTTCTTTTCACCTTCAATGTAGGGGTAATTTCTCCAGTACTGATTTCAAATTCTGCAGGCATTAAAGTAAATTTTTTCACCTTTTCATAGTCGGAAAGATGTTCTTGAAGCTCTTTAATTTTTTCTTTATAAAAACTAATAATCTTCTCGTTTTTTACGGTTTCTTCCCAATTGCTGAACTGAATATTATTCTTTTTAATAAAATCACTTAAAAATTCAAAATTTGGGACAATTAAAGCAGACACAAATTGTCTTCCTTCTGCAATCAGGACAATCTGCTGAATGAAATTATTATTGGTCAGAAGATTTTCAATCTGCTGCGGTGCAATGTATTTTCCGTTGGAAGTCTTCATGAGATCCTTCAATCTGTCGGTAATAATCAGATTTCCATGATCATCAATTTTCCCTGCATCTCCGGTTTTGAACCAGCCGTCATTGGTAAAAACCTTTTGCGTTTCTTCCGGTTTTTTGTAGTAACCTTTCATGATTCCGTTTCCTTTTGCCTGGATTTCGTCTCCTTCACCAATTCGGATTTCTACGCCCGGCAAAGGTTTTCCGCTCGTTCCGTGCTCAAAATGTGTCAACGGGAAAAGAGTGAGAGTAGCAGTCGTTTCAGTAAGACCGTAGCCAACCGTAATGTGAATTCCCACAGATTCAAAGAACTTCGTAACTTCCGGCGACAAAGATGCACCGCCACATGGCAGGAACCAAAGCCTGCCTCCCATTTTTTCTTTTATTTTACTGAAAACCAATGACTCTGCTATGGATTCTTTTATTTTTAAACCAAAAGGTATCGGTTTTTCATTTCTTCTCAATTCCGCAGTCTGGGAACCGGTCTCAATGGCCCAATCGAATATTTTTTTCTTTAATGATGAACCTTCCTGCGCCTTTTCCAGAACACCGGCATAGACCTTTTGGAAAAACCTCGGAACTGCGCACATCATAGTCGGTTTTACTTCTTCAAGAGCCGAGGCTATATTTTTTGGGTCTTCAAGGAAATAAACCCTTGCCCCACCGTACAGGCAAAGCAGGCTCCAGCTTCTTTCAAATACATGGCTTAAAGGTAAGAATGCCAGTGAAAGCTCTTCTTCAAAATTTTTAAACTTAAAAAATTCAAAATGAGCATCAAAAGCTTTGATAAAATTACCATGGGTAAGCATCACTCCTTTTGGGGTTCCGGTAGTTCCTGAAGTATAGATGAGAGTAGCTACATCGTCATATTCTTTTTTACAGAATTCAAGTTTTGTGGATGATTTTGCGATAAAATCTTCAAGATAAAAGCTGCTGAATTCTTTTTTGATCCAAACGGCTTTTTTAGAAACAATAATTGTTTGCAGATCATTATCTTCCTTATGTAAGGCTTCCAGACACCCGTCATATTGCTGCTGATCTCCTATCAGAACTATTTTTGCCCCGGAATCTTTGATGATATATTCTGCCTGCTCAGCATTATTTGTAGAGTAAATGGGGACGGTAACCGCACCAATGGCTATTGCCGCCAAATCAAAAATCATCCATTCCGAAGAATTATCAGAATAAATAGCTACTTTATCATTTTCCTGAATTCCTGCATTTTTCAGTGAATTCGCTGTTTTAAAAATAATTTCACTGAATTTTTTCCAGCTCAGTTCTTTCCATCCTGCATCTTTCTTTTTAAAGCCGATTGCAGATTTTACAGGATGTTTTTCTACATTCTTATGGATAATTGCCTCTGCAAGATTCATTTCTTCCCTTTTTTATCGTTAATATAATTATTTAAATGAAAATCAATACTTTCCGAAACAGGAATAAACTGATAATCAAGCCTCTCTTTTATTTTCTCATTAGAAATAATGTTGAATGATGATACGGATTCAATATTGGATCTCGTTACCATCTGTAATTTCGGGATCAGCCATCCTAAAAGAAAATTGGCAACTCTTCCCAGGTTTAATAAAGATCTGGACAATACTTTTGCTTTTTTCAAGCCCAGCTTTTGCCTGATCTGATTACCAATGTCTTCATACTTTTTATTTTCTGAAACCAGAATAAAACGTTCCCCGAAAATATTTCTTTCCATAAGCTCTATCGCAATGGCCGCTACATCTCTTACATCCACATAAGCAGAACCGCCGGAAAAAGTAAACGGATTCTCTTCGAAAACAGGAAATATCTGGCCGCTGCTCTGGCTCCAGCTTCCTGTACCGATGATCATTCCGGGATTTATAACAGCTACGTTTAGACCTTCTGCAGAAGCTCTCCAAGCTTCCATTTCAGAAAGGTGCTTGGATATTCCGTAGGCAGAATGGTACAGCTTAGGATTAAAGTCAGAGTTTTCATCTAATTCCCCTTTTTCATTAAAACCATCCAAAACAGCTACAGAACTTACATGCAGAAATTTTTTCACCTCAGAATTTTCGCAGGCATAAAAAAGATTTTCCGTTCCTTTTACATTGGTGCGGTGCATTTCTTTTTCATCATTGGGATGAAAGCCTACTTTTGCGGCACAGTGGTATACCTCATCAACTCCCTTTAATGCATCCTGCAAGGAATTAATATCATTAAAATCCACATCTATCCATTCAATTTTATTAAAAAAACCTTCAGGATCATCCGTGTAAAATGTATAGGAATGTTTTACCTCGTTTATATTGCTTCCCGTTCTTTTAGAAGCACGTACGTTTTTGCCCTTTTTAAGGAGCTCCAAAACAATTACTCTGCCCAAAATTCCGGTTGCACCCGTTACAAAAACCATCAATTTTTTTTACTTGATTGTTTACTAAATTATGATAATATTCTACGTTATGCAAATTTGCGATTTTTAAAGCAGAATTCAATTTTTTTTTGACTGATAAAAGGTAAAGTTTATTATTTTAAGCTTCGGCTAAAGCCTTTTGTATTGCTTTTAAAAATGAAAAACGGGCTAAAGCCCGTTCCTACTGAATTACATTTTGTAAAAAAATTTATGTTCCTAACCTTTTACCGTAAAACTTACACCAGCACCATATTATTTCTTCTGGAAGCTTTATCACATAAAATATCTGCGATGCTTTTTGAAATGAGATTTCCTTCGGTGAGGTTATCAAGCCAGAAAAATTCTCCGGCGGCGTTGATTTCAATAAAATAATATTCATCTTCTGGAGAGACAATGATATCAATAGCCCCGTAATCTACATGATAAACGTCGAGAAGCTCAAGCAATTTTGCTTCAATATTCGCGGGAAGCTCCGTAGGGATCCATTTATCAATAAGATTCACGCCATCCTTTCGCCAGTCTATTTTTGCTGCTTCAGATTGTTGGGAATCAATTTCGAATGCATAAACATCACGTCCTACAACCGTTACGCGAAGTTCTTTTTTCTTCTCAATTTTCTTTTGAAACTGCATCGGGCAATACAAAAGAGAATCAAGCTCTTCCAGTTTATCTTCATTGACAACATTGGTAAAAACCACACTTTCAACACCTTCTTCATAGATTGCAAATCCGGTCTGCATTTTTGCGATCACATTTTGGTGCTTTATAATGAACTGCTTTGCTTCTTCCGGGTTATTCGTGATACAGGTTTCCGGTATTTTCAAGCCTATTTTGTCTGCAATTTTCAGCTGTTCTTCTTTACTGTCCAGCCTTCTGTAAATACTCGGTTTTCCTAATGAATAGGCATCTACAGATTCCAAAAAACCAAAAAGCGTATTGCGGATTTCTCCCATTGCGGCGCCATAAAATCTGGTATCCATTTCTTCTTTTAATCCATCTCCGATATTGTAAGCTCTTCTGTACCAGACCGCTGCAATATCATCCAGACGGTATTTTTTTTCCGGAGTTTCCAGAACCGTGATCCATTTTCCGTCCTGAAAACTGGTTGATAATTTATTTTTTAAAGGATATAAATCCACATCAAAGCGAATTACTTCACAATTATTTTTAGCGATATATTCTGTTACTTTTTCAATGGAAAAATTATCATTTGTATGTGTAATTATTAAAATTTTATTCATTGGTTTTCATTCTTTTTATAAGATTATCGGCTATTCTTTCAGCAATCGGGAAATTCAGTTCTTTCTGCAGCATTCCCCACTCTCCCTGCGGATTTACTTCGAGGAAGTAATAATTTCCGTCTTTTCCTTTGATCATATCAATGGCTCCGAAATAAAGTCCCATTTCTTTCATCATTGAAGTAAGGTCAAGCTTAGTATTTTCCGGAAGATTATATTCTGACCAAAAATAATTTCCCTGAGCAATTCTCCAGTCGGTATTTTCGCTGTTATTGATTTTTCCTGTAAAAAATTCACCATCCACATATACTATTCTCAACTCATATTCTTTTTCAATGTATGGTTGAAAGATCATCGGACAATATTCAACATCTGAAATATCTTCCAAAGAATTTTCGTCAATTATACTTGTTGATATAAAATTTTCCCCTCCCATGGATTTTGTAATTACACCGTGAAGCTTTGCTGCCATTTTGCCGTTGCAGTTTTCATGAAAAAATTTCGTTATTTCTTGAGAATTGTTTGAAAATATTGTTTCAGGAATTATGAGATTATTTTTTTTTGCAATTTTCAGCTGCAGCATTTTATTTTCGTCAATTTTCCTTTCATTTTCAAAAGGATTGATCCAAGGAATATTGTCCAAAATGGTAAAAAGATTATAACGCATGCTTGAATATTCTTTCACAAAAATCTTTTCATAATCTTCGTCCAATTCCTCAGGAATACTTATTCTCCATGCTTTTCTGTGCCAGACTGCTTTTATTTCGGAAGAGCTAATTATATTCCCAAATTCATCTGTTAACTCAAAATAATCTTCACGAATTGTGATTTTCTGAAGATGATTCAACCGGTCCGAATTCAACCTGAAATAAGGAATATTTTTCGTTTTTAAATATTCAAAAAACAGATCTATAGTGTAAAAATCCTGAGAATGCGTAATACAAAGAATCATTTTGCCGATTTTTATTAAAAAAGGAAACTTAGATATTAAGTTTCCTTTCGTATAGTTTTATTAGTGTCCGAAACTATATACTAAACAGACTGCACATCATCATCACCGTCAGATGGATATTTCTGAGTCTGCGCCATATCGTAAATAGGCTTGGTAACCGTATCTACTTCAGGTTTTGTGATGATTCCGCCTCCTTTTACTTTTTGAGGCTCATTGATTTGTTTTTCTAAAAATGCAGCGAAAAATGGCTTTTTCTTTGAGTTTTTGTTTTTCATAATGTTTGTAATTGAGTTAAAATAATATTGGGTTTCGTTTTATACTGTGTCACCGCCTTCGTCACTGTCAGACGGATATTTCATTGTAACGTTATCACTTCCCGGTTTTGTAATATTATCCTGAAGCGCTGAAGTTATGCTGTCTTTAAGTGCACCGGTAGTGTTGTCCTGAAGTGCGGAAGTAATAGTTCCTGAACCGCCTTTAATCTTCTCAGGGTCTTCAACCTGTTTTTCCAGGAATGAAGCAAAAAATGGCTTTTTAGACTTTTTGTTTTCCATTGTATTAGTATTTAATGATTAGGAAGTCTAAAGTATTAAAAAAAACTCACCCAGAGAAGAATAAAATATTATTTATGAAAATTTTAACAAATATTCAATTACAATAGAATTTTATTAATTTAAATTCAAAAATTGTTTAACTACAATAGCAAAATCGACAGGGTTTTCTGCCTGAACCCAATGCCCTGCATTCTTAACCTTTACAATTTTAGCCTTCGGAAACTGCTGTTTAATGGCAAATTCATCCTGCGGAAGTATGTAATTTGATTTTTCTCCGGCAATAAATAAGGTTTCACCCTGGAAAACTCCGAATTTAATTGCATTGGAAACAAATTCATTATATTTTTCAGATAAAGTTTTAAGATTGAATCTCCAATTTAATTTTTTATCATCATCCCAATATAAATTTTTTGTAAGAAACTGAATGGTAGACTTTTCCGGAATATACTGATTCAAAACCGCTTCCACTTCATTTCGTGAAGTAACCGTATTGAAATCTACCGTTTCCAGAGCCTTAATAATTCCCTGATGATGAGGAGGATAAGCTTTCGGTGAAATATCGACCACAATTAGTTTTTCAACCTTTTCAGGAAAGCTGATTGCAAACTGCATTACGGCCTTTCCACCAAGGGAATGCCCAAGAACATGGGCTTTTTCGATTCCGTAATGATTCATATAATTCACAATATCATTGGCCAGATCATCATGAGACATATTCTCGGAATGAAAGCTTCTTCCATGGTTCCTAAGATCAATCAAATGTACCGGAAGCTGCTCTCCAAGGTCTTTTCCAAAGCTTCCCCAGTTATCAAGCATCCCGAATAATCCGTGAAATACCAAAAGTGGTGTGGACGAAAGATTTTCGCCAAATATTTTTGAATGTAGAATTTCCATAATTGTATATTTATTTGATGGAAGATAGATTATGGAAGATGGAAGTTTGAGACAGTATCTTCCAGCCTCAGGCCCCCAGCTTCCAGCTTACCATTTTGCCAATCTTTTTAAATAAGCCTGAACTGTATTTTCGAGTCCCATATACAATGCCTCGGAAACCAAAGCATGACCGATGGAAACTTCAAGAAGATTCGGGATATTATCAGCAAAATATTTTAAATTTTCTAAACTTAAATCGTGTCCGGCATTAAGTCCCAAACCAAAATCTGCAGCTACAATTGCCGTTTCATAGTAAGGTTTTAATGCCAATTCCTTGTTCGATGTATAATTTTTTGCGTAAGCTTCTGTATACAGCTCAATTCTGTCAGTTCCTGTTTTGGCTGCATATTCCACCAGCTCCGGTGCAGGATCTAAGAAAATAGAAGTTCTGATACCTGCATTTTTAAATTCTGCAATGATTTCAGTAAGGAAATCCAGGTGTTTTTTTGTGTCCCAGCCAGCATTTGAAGTAATCGCATCATCTGCATCTGGAACTAAGGTCACCTGCTCCGGTTTTACCTCCAATACCATATCAATAAACGGGCGGTGCGGGTTTCCTTCAATATTAAATTCCGTTGTTACCAATGGTTTCAGATCATAAACATCTTTTCTTGTAATATGTCTTTCATCTGGTCTGGGGTGGATGGTAATTCCCTGTCCACCAAATTCCTGTATTTTAATTGCGGCTTCCGTAACACTTGGTGCTTCACCTCCTCTTGCATTTCTCAGGGTCGCAATTTTATTAATGTTTACACTTAGTTTTGTCATTTTTAGTCCTAAATATTGGAAGTTAGTTTGCATAATGCATCAATTTTCTTTTTAATCAGAGCTTAAATAAAACTATTGATTTCAAATCTCAGCAATCTGCAAAAACTTTTACAAATTTAGTGATTAAAAACCAGCTACCCATTGCGCAGAAGATAAAAAATTAATAAAGCTTTACGGTTAATTTTTAATATTTCTACATGTAATTTTAATATTAAAAAATTTATCATTTTTCACAAATTAACATCATTATACAAATAGAAAAAAAACATAAAAAAATTACTACAAATTCATAAAACAAATCAATAAAATCAATTAAATGCAAAATAAATACATTTATATTGGGAATATGTTAATAAAAACATAATTAAATGCAATATTTTTATTAATATTACAACATCTAATTATTATAACACAAGATGAAATTAAATGCTAAAACCTCTATTTCTGTAGGTGTATTCTGTTTTCTTCTGGGAACTACCGGACAGATCAATGCACAAAAAACAAAAAACGACACTGCTAAAACCACGGAAATCAAAGAAGTTGTGGTAACAGCTCTCGGAATTAAAAGAGACCAGAGAAAGCTGGGCTATTCTATCTCCAAAGTCGACAGTAAGGATATAAGCCAGGCCGGTGTTGTGAATCCCATGGAAGCTCTTCAGGGAAAATTACCCGGTGTTCAGGTCATTGCCGGTTCAGGAGGGCCGCAATCAAGTGCGAAAATTCAGATTCGTGGAAATACATCTCTGGGAAAAAACAATCAGCCTCTGGTAGTGGTAGACGGTGTAATTATAGATAATTCCGTTACCGGTGCAGATGAATGGGGATCAGGGTATGATTTCGGAAACGAAATGAAGAACCTTAATTCTGATGCTTTTGAATCTGTTTCTGTACTTAGAGGTGCCGCTGCTTCCGCTTTATATGGGTCCCGCGCTTCCAATGGGGTAATTGTTATTACAACAAAAAAAGGTCGTGGCAGAAACGGAGTCGGCGTGAAGGTAAATTCTTCACTTACGACCCAAAGTGTTTATGCAGGGCCTAAACTGCAAAATGAATTTGGTGCCGGTGTAGGATCAACTTTTCCAACTGACAGCAACGGAGAACGGTTCATAGATCCAAATACTTTTTTCTACAGCTACGGCCCTAAGTTTGACGGTATGCCGGTAAAAGATGTTGATGGAAGAACTGTTTTATATAATCCTCAACCTCATAACTATCTTGATCTATATCAGGTGGGAATGGACCGGAAAAATTCTGTTGAGCTTTCTGGGGGTACTGATAAGTCAACTTTCTTATTTAACTATACCAATCAGGAAGCAGAAGGAATATTACCACGAAACAAATTTACCAAAAATGCTTACTTCTTACGTGCTACGCATGAGTTTAATAAATACCTGCAGTTAGACGCAAGCTTTAATTATACGAGGTCTTTTGGACAAAATCCAGTACCTCAGGGAGGAAATAGCAGCCCATTGTTCAGCTATGTATATGCACTACCGAGAAGTTTTGATGCCAATTATTGGAGCCAAAATTATTTAGATCCCGTAAATGGCGGTATAAAACAGGGTAACGATGACCCTTACGGTATGACCGGACAATATTTTGACCTATTCCAAAATACAAGAACCCAGAAAGAAAACAATTATATCGGCCGTTTAGAAATAAAATCTCAGCTTACGGACTGGCTGAATCTTACTGTAGGAGGAAATTTCAACAATTACAACTTTATCAACGAATCCAAACTTTTAGGCATGGATGTCGGTTTTAAAGGAGGAGGATACAGTATTTTGGAAGGTAGAAAGGAGCAAAATACCCTTAGGTTTTTAGCCAATGCCAACTTCAAGCTCACTGATAATTTAACCCTGAATGCTTCACTTGGAGGAGAAAGTTTCAGCTCAAAATATAAATTTACAAGATCATTTACAAACAACGGACTGAGAATACCGGGAGTTTTTCAAATTCAAAACTCGGTGGATGCACCTGGCCTTGAAACAGTTTACACTGATGGAAATGTTTCCCCTAAAAAAATTCAGTCTTTATACGCTTTTGCTAATTTTGCATGGAAAGATCAACTGTTTGTAGATATTACCGGACGTAATGACTGGTCTTCTACATTGGCTTATCCTGACGGACATGGAGATGTAAGTTATTTTTATCCTTCGTTTGTCGCAAATTGGACTTTCTCCAATTCTTTCAATCTTCCGAAATGGATCAGCTTCGGGAGCTTAAGAGGAAGCCTTGCATGGGTAGGCCGCGACACATTCCCATATAATACGAGTGCCGGATTTTATTATGCGGGAGACCCCACGGCATACAACTCTCCAGACGGCACACGTGTTCCTTTGATTGGATTTAACAGCCGTGCTCTTGCCAATGGTAATTTAAAAAATGAATTAAGCAGATCTATTGAACTCGGCTTAAATATGGCATTCTTTAATAACAGGCTGGATTTTGATGTTTCAGTTTATAAAACAAATACAATCAATCAATTATTAACACTTAAGATGCCTCAAGAGTCGGGTGTGGAATCACAGCAGATTAACGCTGGAAATCTACAGAATAAAGGAATTGAGGTCATTGTAAATGCTGTTCCAATAAAATCAAATGATTTTAAATGGGATACCACCCTTACCTTCGCCAAAAACCAGGACAAAATAATTGAGCTTGCTCCCGGTGTTGAAGAATATGTACTCCAATGGGCAATGGGAAGAGATGTAAAAAGTATTGCAATTCCCGGCCAGGAATACGGATTGATACAAACCAACTATGCTTTCGCCACTTATCAGGCTCTTGATGCTAACGGAAATAAAATTGACGATCCAAGAAATGGCATGAGAGTCCTTAAACCAAACGGTTTCTATATGCGCTCCAATGCTTATCAAAATCAGGGCTATACAACAGTAGGAAAGCTGACGCCTGACTTCCTTACCAGTTTCAGAAATACTTTTAAATATAAAAACTTAGCACTAAGTGTTTTAATTGATGCGAGAGTGGGTGGAGACATTTTATCCGCTACTTATAATTACGGAGTACAATTCGGGAATCTGCCCTCAACTTTACAATACAGAGATGAAGAAAGAGGCGGTATCAGATATATAGACACTACCGGACAGAGCCAGTTTGGGGTGATTCCTGAAGGAGTATTTGCCCAAAACACTCAGATCAAAGACAAGCAAGGTATCACCAGAGATGTAGGTGGCATGACCTATCAGGAAGTTTATCAGAGAGGATGGATGGATCCTGTACGTACCGATCTGTATTACAGGAACCTTGGGTCTTGGGGCAATGGTATCCGGGAAAATGCTATTTTCGAGAATACCTGGGTGGCTCTTCGTGAGCTGAGATTAACGTATTCATTCAAACCTGAATTAATAAAACCTCTTGGAATAAACACATTAAATGCTTCCCTCATAGGAAGAAACCTCTTCTATATCTATAATAAACTTCCTGACGGCATCAACCCTGAAGGTATGTATAACAACAATTCCGGAAGCTTTGCGGAGTATGGAGGCTCGCCAATGTCAAGATATATAGGCTTTAATTTAGACTTTTCTTTCTAACTGTTTACTTAATAAATTAAAAAAATGAAAAAAATATTTCTAATAGCATCTACACTTTGTTTACTGAATTCTTGTACAAGTGATTTTGCTGAAACCAATACAAACCCGCTGGACATCGTAAATACGACTCCGGAAGCGCTTCTGCCAATGGCCATCAAAAAAGGCTACGATGCCAGCTTTGAATATTATTATGACTACTATCGCAGGATTATGCCATGGACACAAACTTTAGTTCCAAGTTTAGGTAACCCTTCAGAATTCATGGATGACGGCTCTAATATGAACGCAAGAAAAGATGTTTTCTATGGCGATCATGGTTCTTTATTAACAGATATTATTCACAAGATAGATCAGATGCCGGCAGAGGAGCAGGCAAAATACGTTAACATTAAAAGCATCGCTACAATCCTTAAGGTTTATTATGCATGGTATGTTACTGATGTCAATGGAAGTATGGCCTATACAGAAGCTTTCCAGGCGAGATATGGCGGAACTGTAACTCCAAAATTTGAAACACAGGAACAATTGTATGATATTTTTGACAGCCAACTAAACAGCGTTTACACTGCGATAGAAGGCGCGAACCAATCTATACAGGTAAAACCAGGTGCCGGAGACCTCTTTTTTAACGGAGATATCTTGAAATGGAAAAAAGTTTCCAATTCTTTAAGATTAAAAATTGCCTCAAGATTAATGAAAAGAAATCCTGCTAAACTGACTGCAATTGCCACCCAGGTATTATCAAGAGATCAGATAACCAGCACCGCAGAAGATTTTTCTCTGCGTTCCAGAAGGTTTACTGAGCACGGCAACTTTAATCCTGCCGGTTTCTCTGCTACAAAACCGATGGTGGACTTTATGGGCGCCAACAATGACCCGAGACTTCCTCTATTCTTTCAAAAAAACTCGTATACTAAAACTGCTATCAAAAGACTTTCAACTGCAGGATTGATGAATGATGTACAGATAATTGATTCAACTAAAAGATACGTAGGAGGACCTGTAAGTCCGGATATGAGTACAAGCCGCTATTATACCAAAGCAAGAAGATCATTGAACGGGATTACATATGATACTGTTTCAAGACTTCAATATCGTATTTGGCAGCCGGAATACAATGCCGGTACAGGAAATGCCGTATTTCCTATTTTAACTTATGCGGATTATTCTTTATTAAAAGCAGAATTACAGACAAGAGGACTTATTTCTACAGGAAGTTCCGTTCAGTCACTTTATGAGCAGGGTATCATAGCGTCAATTGCAACATATAATTTCATTGCAAAAGAAGCTGTTGCATTTGACTACACCCCTACCATGGATAGTGAGATAACAGGTCCAAACGGCTACCTGCTTGCTCCCGATGTAAAATTCAATCCGTCAAAAGCACTGGAACAGATCATCATTCAGGAATATTTAAATTATTTTAAACAACCTAACGAAGTCTGGGCTCTTATCAAAAGAACTGATATGCCGAACACCTCTACAGCACTGAAATTAGAAACACCTACACGAAATGGAGGAATTCCTTTGACAATGCCTAGAAGAATCGTTCTCCCTACTCCATCTATGGATAATCTAAACTATAGTAATCAACAGGCCGCACTTAACCTGATGAAGCAAGATCCTGATTTCGGTACAAGCGAAAATGATATTCAGGGCCGTATATGGTGGGATAAAAAATAAATTTTAAACATAAACATCTGTGTAAATCTGAGAAAATCTGTGATCCAAAAATTAAAACAACAGATTTATACAGATGAATAAATATTTTTAAGAACTTAAATAAAAGATTCCGGCGAGTTTTCACCAGAATCTTTTTATTTTATCTAAAGACTTCAGAATAAGCAGTCTATTTTTCAAAGTTATAATATCTTACACTTTCACCTGCATCACTTCAAGACCAAATTCCTTTGAAGCTACCAGCAAATGATCAAAAATATCCGACTGAATTTCCTCAAAACGAACCCATTCCGTATCATTGGTAAAAGAATAAATCTCTAAAGGAAGCCCTTGTGGAGTGATATTCAGCTGACGGACAATAATTGGCCCTTCTTTATCTAGCTCAGGAATTTTTTCGATATATTTCTGGGCATAATGCCTGAAAACACCAATATTGGTAAGCTGTCTCCCATTAATGATTTCTTCTTTGTGCGCCATATTCTCTTTTTCCTTTCTGAGTTCAATGGATCTTTCTTCCAGATAATCAGCAATAAGATTAATATTTTTCAGATCTTCGATATCTTCATCCGTAAGGAATTTAAAAGAATTGATATTAAAATAAATAGATTTTTTAATTCTCCTGGCATTCGTTTCTGAAATAACCTGCAGGTTTTTGATTTCCGTTGTCAGCAAATCATACGTGGGAATCGTGGAAAATGTTTTATCAAAATTATTAATTCTTGTTGTCAAAAGATTGATTTCCGCAATATTCCCTTCCAAATTATATTTAGGAATGCTTACCCAGTCGCCAACCTTCAGGTTTTTTGAAGTAGCTACATGAATTCCGGTCACAAAGCCTAAAATAGTGTCCCTGAAAACCAAAACCAAAACAGCAGTGATTGCTCCCAGACTTCCGGCAATTGTAGTTCCCTTAATCCCGAAAATCACACAAATTCCAACTACAGAAAAGATAAAAATCCCTAAAATTTTTACAGTTTCTGAAATAGCATTCAACGCCATGATTTTGTAGAAATCCTGCTTTATTGTAAAATAATTTCTAAATGCCGTAAGTCCCCGGTACAGCATCCCCGCAAAGATCATTACTACTCCTAAGTTTACAGAACGTACAATAAATTTGGTTGTTTTATCGAGAGCACCCATAAAAATAGACTCATGAATACTTCCTACAATTAAAAGTGCAATTAAATGTGCCAGAGAATTGGTCACCTTAGACAGATAAATGGATTTGATAACCGGATATTTTTCCTGATTATGAAAAAAACGGAAAATACTGTTGATGACAATTTTAAATAAGAAATCAATAACCAGAAATACAGCACAAAGCAGAAAAAGTTTTACAATAATGTGAAATATCCAATCCATCCCGGATGGTGAAATCTTGGTAATGTAGATATAAAGCGGATCTGTAAGCTCCGTAATAAAATCTTTAGTTTCTTCTAGCTGATCATTCATTATAGCAAATTTAGAAAAATTTAAGGTTGATCTTTGGAATCTACGTATCAATTTTCATCCCAAAATTTAAATCAAACTAATCAATGGTATTAATTTTCAATTATTCTTTCATACTAAATCCTTCGAAACCTCGATTAACAAATAAATAATCCATTACAATACACAAAAATCAATAAATTATATTAAAAAATTTCACTGTTTTATGATTTTATATTTAATTATTTTTTAAATTTGATAAAAACTAAATAAATCAAAATCAGTTAAATATGAAAAAACACTACTTTCTTATTTTATTGTGTGTTTTCACACTTTTAATGAATTGCGCAGGTGATGACCCTTCAATAGTTTCCGAAAACGTGAATACGGCGGCAAAAACCGGAAAACTTACCGGAAAAGTAATGGCACAAAACGGAACCAAGCCTATTGGTGGTGCTTCAGTTTTTACCTTCGATGATAAGTACAAGATTTATTACACCACTTCAGATTCTGAAGGTAATTTTACACTTGAAGCTCCTGCGGGAAATCACACCATTTACATCCAGACCGGTAATGGTACCAATTTCCGCACAGAAATTTCTGCAACTGTAAAAGATAATGAAACGGTAAATCTTGAGGCAAGCCAGACCAAGCTGAACCAGGTGGCAAAAATTGCTTATGTAAAGGGCAGCTATGACAAAATTGAGGATATAATACAGAGTCTTGGGTATACAGCCACAGAAATTTTCAATAGTGATCTTGCCAACCTTACAACTATAGCGCAATACGACATTATTTTCCTGAACTGCGGATCAAGAACCAGCTATACTTCAAACCCTGCTCTTTATTCTGCGATTGATGCTAACTTAGCAACTTTCGTAGCTAATGGAGGAAGTATTTATGCATCAGACTGGGATGTAGCCTATCTGGTGGGCGGAACTACCAATACCAGCAGCTGTTCTATGGCAGGAGGCTTTGTTCCTGATTCAAAATTATGCTCAGTAAACTCCGGAAGCTCAGGAATTGTAGGTGCTACTGTAAATAATGCAGCTCTTACCACTGCTTTGGGATTCAATACGCTGAATATTGACTATGATTTAGGCCAATGGCAAAAAATCGTTAACTATGACCCGGCATATTGGGAAGTTCTAGTGAAAGCAACTTCATCAAATGATGCTTTAATGATCAGAACCAATCACTTTACAGCAACAGGAGTGCCGACCACACCTATTGGAAATGCACCAACTACAACATATGTAACAGTCTGCATTACGCTTCCGGGAAATATCCAGATCAGCCTTTCCGTTCCTCAGGCACTAGTCCCATACCTGGTTGCATTAGGAGCCACAGTAGGACCGTGCTCAGGATCATCCAACAGCGGATATATTTATTACACCACTTTCCATAATCATGCTTCAGGAAATATTGGAAACGCCGGCGTAATTCTACAATATGTAATCTTAAACCTATAATAAAAACTTTATCTTAAACATGTGAGGCGGTCTCTAACAGGGCCGCTTTTTTTATTATCTTGCAATTATAAATTTTAAGAAGATGAATATGGATACAGCATTAGTGAACATTCTTTGCCTTGTTCTTTTGTTTCTGGGAATTTTAGGAACATTTTTACCTATTTTACCGGGATTGCTGCTGAGCATTTGCGGCTTGTTGATATATAAATTCGGGACAGATGCAGATTTGCCGATGATATATGTCTGGGCTTTCGGGATTCTGACTTTATTATCCGTCGTTTTAAGTTACGTCATTCCCGCCAAAACCAATCAAAAATATGGCGGAACGCGCTGGGGAAGCATAGGATCCGTAGTGGGAATGATCATCGGGATGTTTTTACCGATTCCATTAGGCTTTTTAATAGGGATGTTTGCCGGTGTATTCGTTGGTGAACTTCTCCATGATAGCAAAGACATGAATAAAGCTTTAAAATCTACAAAAGGTGCTTTTATTGGTTTTATTTACGGAACAGGTTTCAGTTTTGTGGTAGGTGTGGCAATGTTTTTGGTAGTAGTACTGGATATGCTTAGTGTAATTTAAAATAGACATCATGTTTTATAAAGCCATCATAGTAAGCCTGGGATTTTTATCATTATTTAATTGTAGTGCCCAGAAAGAACCCGTTCAAAAATTAAAAGTATATGTGGAAGATAACGGAGAAACCAGAATTTCTACAAAAGAAGGAGAAATCATCTATTTCAATGAAGGAGAAAATAAATTCCTGAAAGAATACCAGATGAATGTAACCTTTAAAGGCATTTCCGAGGACAGCCGCTGCCCGAAAGACGTCACTTGTATCTGGTCCGGAGTGGCCGTTGCACAGATCGAAGTGATGGGAACCACTACCCGCCCAATGACGCTCAGCATTGCGACAATGGATAATAAAGGAAGAAATTACAATAAATCTGCGGTGTTTAACGGGTATACCATTTCACTTGCAGAAGTAAATCCTTATCCCGGGGCAGCAGAAGGCACAAAAGCTTTGAACGGCAAATATAAAATCGGAATCATCATCAAAAAAGGCACAGCAGAAACTTCTACCACGAAATAGGCTTCTTCCCTTTTGAAACCAGATATTCATTAATTTTTGAAAAAGGTTTGCTTCCAAAAAATCCTCTGTGAACCGAAAACGGAGACGGATGTGCAGACTTTAATATAAAATGCTTTGCCGGATCGATGAGTTCGGCTTTTTTTTGTGCAAATGCTCCCCAAAGAACGAAAACCACATTTTCTTTTTTATCCGAAATTTCTTTAATGATAAAGTCCGTAAACTTTTCCCACCCTAAATCTTTGTGGGAATTGGGAGAATGGGCACGAACAGTTAATGTTGCATTCAATAATAAAACACCCTGTTTTCCCCAATCGTCCAGTTCTTTAGAAGTTCTTACCACTCCAAGATCATCCTTTAATTCAATAAAAATATTTTTAAGCGATGGCGGCGCGGTTACCTGCTCAGAAACGGAAAAACACAATCCATTGGCCTGGTCGTCATTATGATAAGGATCCTGACCAATGATTACCACTTCGATATCATCAAAAGGCGTCAGCTCCAGCGCTCTGAAAATCTGGCTTTTTGGAGGGAAAACTTTTGTAGTTGCATATTCCTGCTTTACTTTTTCCCAAAGATTGGTAAAGTATTCGGTGTTTTTTATGGGGGCTAGTATTTCTGTCCAGGTCATGGGTTATTTTTATAAATTTTATCAAAGTCTGTAATTAAAGCCCTCATTAAAATCTCACCGTTAATCCCTAATCCAGAATTATTTAAACCTAAATCCTTTCTCATTTCAAGCATTATTTTTGTAATTAAGCTTAAACTTTTCTTACTATCTTTAGTCTCATCTGGGTTGTACAAAGATTGAAAATAATCAGAAAAAGCTTGAATTACATTGGGGGAGGCAAATAAAACATACTTTTTATAAAATTCAAATAAAGATTTCAAGTTATTATTGTTCGAAGTATTTTTGGAAAGTTTCGTATTAGCAAAAATATCTATAACTAAATTTACGTATTGCTGATACATCTCCCTCCTTTGCTTTGTAAGTTCGTTTGTTAATTCCTTTTTTTTCTCAATATTCGATTTAACTAAATAACCTATTCCTGCACCAATAAGTGGTAAAACAATAGTTAAGATAGTAATTGAGAATTGATTCTCCCCCATTTTTTATTAGTTTATAGCAAATTTATAAAATAGAACTCAAATAATTATAAATGATTAGTCAATATAAATTACATTTATTTCTTCAAGCTAAAAACCAGATTATCCGGAAAGCCCTCATCTTCTTTCTCCTCTTCCAGCACAAAATCATGCTTTAAAAGAAGACTTTTTGAGTTTTCATTAAACTTATTGGTCATCGCTACAATTTCCTGCAAATGTAAATCATTAAAAGCAAAATCTAAAACCGCTTTCAAGGCTTCCGACATGATTCCCTGATGGTGAAAATCAGGCAATAACTCATAACCGATTTCCGCAACTTTTCGATCTTCGGAAAAATTATACAGGCAGATTGTTCCAATCAAACCAGTTTTATTTTTCAATGAAATCCCCCAGTAAAAAGATTGATTATCCTTGGTTCTTTCTTTAATGCTTAAAATAAATTGCAGCGCATCATAATTATTCTTCGGCGAGTTCCTCTGCACAAATTGATTGATCACTTCATTGCTGCGGATTTTGAAAATATCCTCAACATGGCTTTCGTTGATCTCTTTTAATAATAGTCTTTCGGTTTCCAGTTTCATATCTCAAATGTAATAAAAAACTTAACCACAAAAAATTTTAACAAATTAGACCACTAAAGAAAATAATCTTCACTTAAGAAGAAAATCGAAGATTTTCAAAAAACTAATGTGTTCTTCTTTGTAATAAAAATGTAAACTTCAGAAACATAAGTGTTAAAATCTTTTGCACCTTTTGTGGTTAAATAAAAGTTAAGCTTATTACTCTCAAATTAACTCATTTTCAAATTAATTCACATTTTCTCACTAAATTTGCAGTGTGTATATAAATAAAGAAGATTTAAACGAATTAGAGTTTCCGCAATTGCTCGCGGAAATTTCTCCTTTTGCGTATTCTCCGAAAACTAGAGAAAAAATTCTTCAACTTCGTCCGATGGAAATTGACGAGGCAGAACTTTCATTGAAAAAAACCTCCGAATATTTATCGAGTTTTGAAAGTTCAAATGCGATTCCTTTTGATGAATATGAAGATATTGAAAGTGAGCTGAAGCTAATGCTGATTGAAAATTACCGACTTGAAAACAGCGCTTTCATCAAAATCAAAACCATCACGGAGCAAATCGGAAAACTGCAGAAGTTCTTCCCGACGATGCAGGAAACCTTCCCTACTTTGCTGGAAGATGTATCTGTTTTGGAGTTCAGAAAGGAAATTATTGATAAGGTAGATAAAGTTTTTAACCGTTTCGGTGAGGTAAAAAGTGAGGCATCTCCCATTTTAAAAACAATAAGAGCCGAAATTCAGGTGGCAAAAAAAGCCATTCAGGAAAACTTTAACAGGGCATTGTTTAATTACGGACAAAGTGAATTTTTGGACGATATCCGTGAAACAATCATTGATGACCAAAGGGTTTTAGCCGTAAAATCCGGATTCAAAAAAAGAGTTCCGGGAAGAGTCCTGGGACTTTCAAAAACGGGTTCTATTACCTATATTCAGCCGGACAGCGTTGTGAAGCACTATTTCAAGCTTCGCGAAAATGAAGAGGAAGAAAAAAAGGAGATTGACAAGATTTTGAGACAGCTTACTGCGGAACTGGCGGAATTCCAACCCCAGCTCTGGAGATATCAGAAATATATTTTTGACCTTGATTTAACGAGAGCTAAAGCGAAATTTGCAGAACTCATCAATGGTGTTTTACCGAAAATCAACCGCCACAGAACCCTGAGACTGAAAGATGCTTTCCATCCTCTGCTGTTTTTGAGAAATAAAGCGGAAAATAAAACCATTTACCCTCAAACCCTTACATTAACGGACCACAACAGGATTATCTGTATTTCCGGACCGAATGCAGGAGGAAAATCAATCACTTTGAAAACGGTAGGTTTACTTCAATTGATGATTCAAAGCGGAATTTTGGTTCCGACCCATCCCAAATCCGAAATGTTTTTCTTTGATAAGATTATGACGGATATTGGTGACAATCAATCCATTGAAAATCACCTTTCTACCTATTCATCAAGATTGAAGAAAATGTCCGGAATCATCCGTGAAGCAGATGCAAATACGCTTTTGTTAATTGATGAATTTGGAACTGGCTCAGACCCTGAATTGGGTGGTGCTTTGGCAGAAAGCTTCCTTGAATTCTTCTACGATAAAAAAAGTTTCGCCATCATTACAACCCATTACACCAACATTAAACTGGTAGTAGAACAACTTCCGAATGCAGAAAATGCAGCAATGCTGTTTAATGAAGAAACGCTGGAACCCATGTACAAGCTGGAGGTGGGACAAGCGGGGAGCTCATTTACTTTTGAAGTGGCTGAAAAGAATAAAATACCGAGATTTATCATTCATTCTGCGAAGAAAAAAGTGGAACACGATATTGTAAATCTGGATAAAACGATTGTAAAGCTTCAACAGGAAAAATATGAAGTCGAAAAGCTGAAAACCGATCTTGCCGAGAGAAAAGAATCTGTTGAGGACAAGCGTGACAACCTTCAAAAACTGAATGAACAGCTTCAGCAAAAACTGTTCAATTTCCAGAAATTATATGAAGAGGAACACCGCAAACTGCAGTTTGGAAATAAGATCGAAGCTTTTATAGACAGCTATGTAAAAGGGAAATCCAGGAAAGATGTGGTGAAAGATTTTGTGAAAATTCTGGAACAGGAAAAATTCAGGAAAATTGGTGCAGATAAAGATGAATCTAAACGTCTGCAGGTGGTTAAAAGAAAAATAACCCAACAATTAAAAAAAGAAGAGGTAATTGAAAAAATCTCCGAGACCAATGAAAAGCTGGAAGAAAAACGTAAAACCGACCGCGCCCTTTGGATGAAAGTCGGGCAGCGTGTTCGTATCACCGGGAGTACCAGTGTAGGTACCATTGAAAAGATTTCCAGGAATAAGGTAATTGTGAATTATGGTACTTTTAAAACCACGATTAATGCGGATGAACTGGAAAGGATTTAATAATAAAATATGACTGTAAAAACTCAAATTACTTTTAAAGATTTTTTAATGTTTTATCTAAAAAACTCTTTAATCAGACTTATTGTATTTCCATTATTGATATCAATATTCTTGATTTTAAATTATTATGCGGAAGATCACTTTGAAAAAAATATTTTAAAATCAACATTAATGTGGTTTATAATATTTTTAATACTTATAGTTATTAGGTCTTTCTTTCGTTTAAAAAAAGTATTTTCTTCCAACAAGAATATTCAGGAAAATATTTCATACACTTTTACTAATGAAAACATTCGTCTTGAAGGGGATACATTTGATAGCGAATTTACATGGGATGCTGTTTACAGAGTTAAAGAAAATAATGAATGGTTCTTAATTTATCAAAGTGCACAAATTATGAATATGATTCCTAAAAAGTATTTCACTAAGAATCAAATTTTAGAACTCAGAAATATTATTAAAGTTAATAATGTAAAGTCAAAGCTTAGAAATGATTAATAATTAAATCAGCACAACAAAAAGAGAGTCACAAAAGGCTCTCTTTCTTTTTAGGATCCCTCAAAACTTTGTCATATGATATTTTTTTCTATTTTTACTGAAAACAATAATTTATGAAGCCACTAAAAGTCTTGTCGGACTTATTACCTATTCCGAGTTATACGGTGATTATCCTTTGCTTTTTCTTTCCTTTTTTTCTTATAAAATGTGGAGATACAACATTAATGTCAATTAAAGGAACAGACCTGGTAACGGGAGTTTCCAAGAAGACCATGAATGACAGGATGAAAGAAACCATGAAGAAAAGCTCACCTTTCGGATCTGCATTTGGAAAAGATGAATATGAAGAAAGTTATACAAATTCTGATAATGAATACTCTCCGTTAAACGATTCCAAGCCGAAAGAAAATAAAAAAGACAACGAAAATATTCCGCCGAATCCGCTTATTATTGTTACATTTTTAATGGCTATTGCCGGAATTGCGGTTCAGCTTATCAAAAGCGTGAAAAAGAAATATATCTATCATATTATTTTTTCTGCTGCAGGGCTCGCTTCCCTACTGATTTTCTACTGGAGCTTTCAGGCAAAGATGGAAGGCCTGGGAAATAATGAGCTCGGAATGGGTCTGGGAGGAGGAGTTTCTATAAGTTATGGCTTTGGAACAGCCTTGTATGTCTGCGGAGTAATTTTTCTTTTAATTCTTTCGTTTTTTGGGGTGTTTTCATATTATTTAAAAAACAGCCCGGAATCTATTTATGGCTCCCAAAGGCAAAATCAGGAGTCTTAAAAAATTTTAATAACTAATAAATAAGGAGTGTTGCATAAACACTCTTTTTTATTGAAATTTGATTTATGATTAAACAACTCAAGATTCTGTGGATTTTTTATATCAAATTATTGATTCCTGCTGTTTTATTTTCTTTATTACTGGCGTGTCTCACAGGATTTAATGTTTATAATTTCGGACTATGCTTTTTACTCGTATTTCCGTTTTTACATTATTTTATTTATGAAATAAGATTTAAAGGTGAATATTATTTTTACGCCAATTTTGGATTTTCCAGATTGTTTCTTTGGATATTTACTCTTTTACTGAGCCTAATTATTAATCTTATCACCAAACTCTTATGAGCAAACTGCACATCGACAGCATTACAAAATCTTTCGGTTCAAAAAAGATATTGCAGGATGTTTATCTGAGCATTAAAACCGGAGAAATTGCAGGATTACTAGGAAGGAATGGCGAAGGCAAATCTACTCTGCTGGAAATTATTTTCGGAACCGTAAAAGGTGATACCCAATTCGTAAAAATAGATCAAAAGATCCTGCAAACTCAGGCTGATAGGAAAAACAATATAGCTTATCTGCCGCAACATTTTTTTCTTCCCCGAAATGTAAAAATTAAGAATCTGATCCCGCTATTCTGTACAAAGCAAAATACCGAGAAGCTTTTTAATTTAGATCTTATGAAAACTTTTCTTCATAAAGCCCCAGGAAAACTTTCCGGCGGAGAAAAGAAAATTACTGAAGCTCTGTTAATCCTTTATTCAAATTCAAAATTTATATTGCTGGATGAGCCTTTCAACGGGCTTTCGCCTAAAATGACCAGTGAAATACAGAAGATCATAAAAGAACAGGCTGAACAGAAAGGAATTATCATTTCAGACCATCGCTTTCAGGAGGTTGCGGCTATTTCGGATAGCATGTATCTGCTTTCTGATACGGTTTTAAGACCTGTGAAAGATTTAGAAGAATTGAAACAATATAATTATCTTCCGAAAAGTATTTAATTTATATATTTGAACAGTCAAAAAATTTTCATGATGATTTCCGTAAACAAAGCGTTTTATTTATCAGTTTTCAGTCTTTTTTCCATGGCTTTTGCAAAAGGTCAGAATAAAGTTCCTTTCGGTGTTGTAAAAGCTGAGGAAGGCTATGCCATGGTGCGTGTCCATAAAGAAGACTACAGAAAAATAGTAGATAAAATCCGGATGAAAACCGGTGATGTTTTTGTTTATGTAAAACCCGCTCCCGGAGAAACCGAATGGATCTGGATCAAATATCCTGAAAAAAGCGACACAGAAAAACCTTTCGTACGATACGACAGCATTACAAAAGAAGGGATGGTGAATAAGAACCGCGTGGTATTCGTAGACCAGCTTCCTCATTTTACGCCCTCAAAATCTAAAAACGGGAAATCATTAATTTTTACGGATGATTCTAACCCAAAAATTCCGGGAAACCAGAGAACTAAAGTGATTATCGACATCTATCCTTCTTACGCCCACATCAAAAAACAGGAAAAAGATGCTGATGGAAATATCACTAAACTTGATAAAGTAAAGCCTTGGGGAATCGGGAAAGAAGTTCCTGAAGGTTTAACTGAAATTAAATCTGTGCGCGTACAGCAGCCCGGAAGAGGTTCCGTTTTTGTAAGGGATGCCATTAAAAATATGTTCCAGCCTACGATGGACTTCAATAATGTAGGGGTTACCGCGATTGATAATGACCACATTTTTCTATACATGATCAACGGAACGGGTGAAAACCGATATACCACTATCTGGACCATTAAGCAAGGTAAAGTGGAAAGTCAGATCATTTTCAAAAACCCTGAATAATTCACCAATAATCATTATTTTTGTACCTGAAAGCAACAAGCCTTACGTTTGCTGCCTTCAAGAAACTGGTTTTGCTTAGCTGCAGATTAAAAGGGAATCGTGTGAAAATCACGAACTGTCGCGCAACTGTAAGTAAATGAAGTCTTTATATAAATCCACTGTTTCTTTTTTGAGATGGGAAGGAATAAAGATGTTACAAGTCAGGAGACCTGCCTTTTCTTATTAACAAAAAAACTTTCGCGATTTGAAGTTTATTGATCCAATAGATGCCCGGAGATTTCTGTCTCTGTCATTTTCTGTTGTTTTAATATGTTCATTTCGCTTTAATTAATAATGAAATATGACAACAGAGGAAAGAATTGAAGCATCCGAAACCAGAATCTTTAAAGCGGTTTTCCCGAACACAACCAATCATTATGACACTCTTTTCGGAGGTACGGCGATGCAATTAATGGATGAAGTAGCCTTTATTGCAGCTACAAGGTTTGCAAGAAAACGTGTAGTAACCGTGAACAGCGATAAAATTGATTTTAAAAAGCCAATTCCCGCAGGAACCATTGTAGAGCTTATCGGCAGAGTTTCCCATGTAGGAACAACGAGTATGAAGGTAAATGTAGAAATCTATACCGAACAGATGTATTCTTATGAAAGGGAAAGAGCGATTGTAGGTGATTTTACTTTTGTGGCAATAGATGAACTCAAGAAACCGATTTCGATATTATAAGGCCCGGCGGCCGGAGGCCGCCCGAGCCCGATATTTTTAACTTGTTTTTTAAAGTGGTTTCGGCGGGCTTTGCCCGCCGAAACTTTTATTTACTATTCCCACGGATTACACAGATTTCCAAAGATGTTTATGTTTATTTTGATAAAAAGTGCGATATCATCTGTGAAAATCTGTGTAATCCATGGGAATTTTTATCATGTTATTAGATTAAAAACCTTATTCTAACTTTATAGTAAATCTATTTCAAAACCTTCTCAGTTTCCAGGTTTTTAATTAACAAATATTGAAAAGCTTCTCCCAACTCATCCGAAGCTCTGCTGATGGCATTTTCCAGCATATTTCTG